>CANJLI010000005.1 GCA_947475005.1 Deltaproteobacteria bacterium
ACGCAGCCTTGGGATGACAGGGGCAGTTACGCAGCCTTGGGATGACAGGGGCAGTTACGCAGCCTTGGGATGACAGGGGCAGTTACGCAGCCTTGGGATGACAGGGGCAGTTACGCAGCCTTGGGATGACAGGGGCAGTTACGCAGCCTTGGGATGACAGGGGACACCCTTAGATTAAACCGAATAACCCCAACCACATTCCTGATAGCGTCTCGCTTCTTCTCTCGGAGAGGAAGCGAGATAAATCCCTCGTCCAACCAAAATCACATCCGTCTGATTCTCTACCAGCGCCTTCTCGACAGAGACATACTGCTGTCCCAGATCATCTTGGGAATTAGCAAACTGAACCCCGGGGGTAAGATGAAGAAACCGAGGGTCATTCGTTAGTTTCGTCTGTGCAATAAAACCCATTACAAAATCAGCATGCTGCTGTGCATACGCAAGCGTCTGTTGGGTATATTCGGGGGTTAACAAATTCCCCGCAGAACTCATTTGTGCAATAAGTAATAACCCTCTGTTGTGCTTCATTCCAATTTGCTTGAGCCCCTCAATAATCCCAGGCCCAGGTAAAATGTGTGCATTCACAATCTCGGCCCACTCGCAGATGCGGTACACTCCACCCTCGTATTGCCGCTGCACAATCTGTCCAATATCTGCAAATTTCCGATCTTCGAAAATCAGAAATTGATATTTCTCCGCAAGTTTTTGCAACTCCACCGTGAAACTGGGCGTAAAATCCGCAATCACATCCACATGGGTTTTGAGCACGCAAATATGAGGGCCCACCTCATGGATCAATTCGACAATCTCTTTCTGAGAGGTCAAATCAGCGGATACACCCAAATTGGTTTTTTTCTCTTCCATGCATTGCAATAATTTTTTGGCAACCGGATGGGTAACTTCTGCTGCTCGCTGTCCATAGGCACTTCTTTTCATGTCAACTCACTTAAGGCAAAGATGGAATGAAGTTTATAGTTGCAGGCTTGCAAATTTTCTCGCCCCCCTTGCTCTCTCTCGATAAAACACACCACATCTCGAATGATCAGGCCTTCTTTCTGAAGTACTTTCGTAGATCCAAGCACACTGCCGCCCGAGGTCACCACATCTTCCACAATCACACAGGTTTGTCCCGGAGAGAAAACCCCTTCGACCTGTTTTTTCGTTCCATATTCTTTTGCTTCTTTTCGCACAAGCAACATCGGAATGTCGTGATCCACAGCAATACACGTAGCCATAGGCAAGGCAGTATATGGAATTCCACAAATCAACTCGTACGAAAGACCCTGCATTTTTTCCCACATCAAATGGGAGACTGCGCGTAGGATTTTTGGATAACTGATCAGAGGACGTAAATCGATATATATTGAAGAGCACACCCCACTCTTCAATATAAAATCTCCATGCTTGATCACATTAATTTCTCGAAGCTGATGAAGAATTTCTTGTTTGTTCATATTTTTCTCGGTGATATTCAGTTGCCAAATACGGGTTCCACAGCACACCCGTGGCAGATAAAGCAATATCTGCGCCAGCGTCAAGAAATTCTTGGAAATGCTCGGGTTGCGTAACGCCGCCCGTAGCTATAAGTTTCAAACCCAATTTTTCCTTCTGAATCAGATCATAGGCCTCTTGTACAAAAGCCAAAGCAAAGGGACGAATGGCCGCACCTGACACACCGGCATATTCACGACCTGCACCAAAAACAGGATCTCCAGCAGGATGCAGGATCGGTCGTTTAATCGAGTTAATTCCACAAATGCCTTGGGCACCGGCTCGCGCCACGCTGCAGAGGATCTCTTTCAGTACCCCTGCTGTAGGGCACACTCCCAGTTTTACGGTAACCGGAGTTCCTCGCATTTTTTTCACAAGGGCAGACACAAGTGTAGAAACATGGGTAATATCAAAACAATCAAAGGCAGAAACCTTCACATTGGGACACGATAAATTGGCCTCCACAATATCAGCCCCTGCTGCCTTGGCAAGGGAAGCGGCCTCACAAAATAGAGAGATAGTCTCGGAAAGGGTCTCCCCCTCTCCATACACGGAGACCATAAGGATCTGTCCCACCGAAAGTGCTCGCTTTGCTTTTGCAATGTCACGAGCGACAGATTCAGGATCTCCACACCCCATGCCAATGGAGTTGGCAAGGGTGAGAGAAGTAGGATCTGCATCGATCACATGTAAATTGGGAAAAGGCAGTATCGTACGAGGATGAGCCAAAATGGTTTTGTAGGTAAAAATATCAAAACCCATGGAAGATAATAAGGCAATGCCTCCACTCAAGGTGAGGGGGCAAGCAGCTACTCCAATGGGGGAATGCAGAGGGAAACCGAAGAAAGAAAAGGAAGGCAACCCTCCCAGGCGAGTGGGAATGGTACCTTCGAAAAATGGACCTTGGGCTACATTGTCCTCAAAGGTCTTGTGCACATCATACAGAGGCAACACACTGCATCTCTTCCAGTGGAATATGAGGTGCAGCCGCAAATGAGGCTTGAAGCTCAGGGTGGGATGGCAACAGATTTTCGATCTGCATCCCGCGAACCAAACGAGTAATCCCAATGCCAGCGCCAAAGCGAGGGAACATCGGTAAAGCCAGGTACGTTTCTAGTTCTTCCATCACGCGTGCTTGGCCAAAGGTTTCAAATAGCAACTTGGCATACTGCCCATTTGAAATGTGGTGGAAATTATGTAGCATGCGAGCCGCATCGGTTTCTCGCTCTGCAGAGCCGATGGTTTCGATTCCACAAATAATCAAATCGATTTTGTTGTAAGTCCCTGTTTCATTCTGCTTCATATTCCAGAATGGATGAGTAGACTGTGGGAAAAATTCCAAGCTAATCACATTGCCATACTCTTGTTGCATGCGCAGTTCGTGATCCGCCTTCAACTCCTTAACATCATACTTTTCGCACAGTGCTTCATAATTGCGAGTAATCGGCGCACGAAAGCCCAAGAAGTTCATCAACTCGGCTTCAATTTTACGCAATTCATCGATGCCGCCTGCAGCTTCGAATTCAAACATGGGGAAAATTTTCTGGTGGCGACCCGGAATCGGATTCGCTTCGTTTCGATAGCTCGTTGTGATACAAAAAACCCCGGGAATACCGGGGTTTTTCAAAAGATCAGCCTCTAACCACATTTGCCCAGTTTGTGGCAATGGATAAGCAATCCCATCAAAATCAAAACGAGTGATCGTGTTTGGATCTTCACAAGCAGCTAGAATCGACAACCGAGACTGAGCTGGGACTTCAATAAACCCCTTCATGTTCTGAAAAAAATACCGAAGCTTGCGAACTACATCATTGTAACCCAAAAAATCATTCATCGGAAATTGCGCCTCTCTGTGCCAAGCAAAATGCTTTTTGTTTCTGTTTCCTACAGCGGCTAGTAGTGTAGTAAATAGAAATTTAAATGTCAATGCAACCAACCTGGCGGCGCCGTATAAAATTTTTTTATTTTTTTCTTGAAGAGATCGGTGACAGTTACCGAATTAGGAAGAGATCGGTGACAGTTACCGAATTAGGGGAGCGGCTCCCCTAATTCGGTAACTGTCACCGATCTCTTCCGATCTCATCCCTATTGGCGGCCCTTAATTGTCTCAATCTGCGGAAAGAAACCAGAGTCTAATAATGTTTTTTCCAACCGCTTCGAATGATTTTTTGTCCATCGGCTGTAAGTCGCGAGTAGACCTTGTGTGTCTTGTTCTAACTTTTCTGCAATGTCGGCTACGATTTCTACAAAATCAGGAAAGGAAGCGGACAAGTTTTTAAAAATGCGAGCGGGAAGTAAAAGCTCTGGTTTTCTCTCGGATAGAGTTGATGCAGTGAGATACGCACTTGCACCCAGGTCCATAAAATATTTGCTACTCACTGTTTTTTCGTTAAACGAATCTTGAAAATACCCAGCCATATAGAGACTCGTATCTCCGATACTCTTGTATAGTTTGTACTGGTGTTCGAAAGGGGATTCTAAGGCGGTCTTGAGCACGAGAGCCAAGGGAGTCTCCAAGAGATCCATTTCCCCGTGGATGGTATCTACTTTAGAAGGTGTAATGAAGTCACACAATAGGGTGACAAGGTAGAATTCCATCTCTTCGCTAATGGCGAGCCGTTGCCGAGAAAGGGCGGCCTGTACTTTTTCTCTAAAAAATTCAGCAGGTTTTATGGTCAGCGAGATGTTCACTTTGGACATGTACCCCTCTTTCCCATACTTCTATTATACGCCTACATGCGCAAATCAGTATCGACGCCGGGAAACAAGAGGATTTTGTATCGATTTCCTTGGGTTTTTGGTACATTTCCAACCCCGAACGCACCGTCGGGTCGAGGCAAAAAGTGAGGGGATGTGGACCAGAACGCAGAAAAAATAGAAAAGCACACGAATCTAGGCCTGGAAGAGATCGTGCATCGTATCAATCGAATTGGATTGGAATATGTGGAAGTCAAACGCAAAAGCGACCGACTGGAACTCCTCAAGTCCTCCTATAAAGCTAGGGCAATGGAAAAGTACGACGATGGCCAGCGCTCAGAGGCCAAGATCAAACGCATGGCCGAGCTCGATGAAGTCTACATCGCTTTTTTAGAAGAGTTTGCGCAGATCCGCGCCGATTCTGAAAAACTCAAGATCCGCTACGAATCCTACCGCAATCTCTTTGAAGCCCGACGCAGCATCCTTAGCTATAAAAAAGCCGAAATGACATTGCTGTAAAAAAACATCAATTAGGAGGGTTTCATCATTCTACAACAGGGCTCTTTAGGTAAAAGACATTTTTACCTATGAGGCTTCAACAATTAAATGGAAGGGGGAGCAGAATGAAAATTTTAAATTTAGTCCTATTGAGCAGTTCCTTGATGGGGTCGTTTCTTTATGGAGGGCCCGTAGAAGTTCCAGACACTGGAATCCATATAAAACTTGTTAAACACATAATTACCCCCGAAGGTCCCGTTTTCTACATTGGCAAGAGAGCTTTTAGTGATAGTGAGGTTTCAGAATATTCAGTTGAATTCCATAAAAAGGACCGCATATTGAAAGTAGAGGAAATGAATTCGGGGGAGCTCCTTGATGCTACGGTAAAACTCATGGATAAACTTGCAAGGTATTCAAGCTTTGACAGGCATATTATTTCCAACTTCACCGATACAATAAATACGAAAGACCTCGCTACAAAATATATGCGTAGTGGTATATCTCAAAAAGCCAAAGGGATGTATAAGGAGCTTACTCAGCAAGTGGGAGCGTTTCTTGCCAAGCATTCTGATGATGCTGATTTCTTTGCTATGAGCAAAGAAATCACAACCAATTTCCCTCTACCAAGCTATAGTGATTTTATGTCTATATTGAATGTTGACAAGATTAAGTGGGTTGGTGGACGCTTGAAAAAATATGCAGCTGAAGACGGGTCTCCTTATTTTGCGTGGAAATATACTAGACCGGGTTCTCGGGAGTTCATCGGCTCCTATAGAATGATAAACGATAAAACTCTTGAGGGATATCTGGATCCGGAAGATCGAAAATAAATTTCCCTACTCAGCATCTTCCTTCTGGGGATGAGATCGGGCTTGAGGCCCCCTCTGGAGACTTCAGACCGCTTCTTAAAGTGGAGCTTGCCGCCTGATATCGCCATCCACTAAATTTGACAATATCTCCGAAAAATACCCTATAATTTTCATACAAACTTCACACGAACTTCATACAAACTTCAGAGGCAAACTGGAAAAGAACACTGATTTTTCGAGCAATCTATCTGTATCCGTCATCCCCAGCGCCTGAAGGGCGCGTCGAGGATCCCCCTCGATCGTGGGAGATGCCCATACGGCCGAGAGGCGGCCTGGGCATGACGGATCTTATGCAGAACGGTTGAAAAAACAGCATTTTTTTCCAGTTTGCCTCTCATACAAACTTCATGATAAAGGACATTCTCATTATGCAAACCTACGTTGTCTTTTTATTTCTCCTCCTTAGCACAAGCCTTCATGCTTTCATTCCTAAAGAAGAGCTGAAAAACCTGAATCTCACTACGGACGATGATCTTAACCCCTTAAACGGGATACCTTGGGCAGAAGGAATTCTCGAAAATTACGGCGAGCTAGCGGAGTATGAGGACCCTGTTCGTCAGCTCGTCCTCCTTCTTTTTCATCGCACGGGAACTTTTGATCCATCTACGCGCAATCACTTCGCCAAGGATGCAACTCCACGTGAGATTGGCGAGCTCATGGGGCAAATGAAATCCGGGCAATTTAAAGAAAAAGGCTCTAAAGGTGATATAGGGAGTGCTCTTAAAGCTTTAAAAGTCAATAACATTTATAATCCTCTAGCCTACAGAGTCCTGAGCACCTTGCTTTATTACAAGGCACCCTCACGCGAAGATTATAAATATTTCTATGAGGGCCTTCAAGAGACTTACCCAAAAGGGATAGACATACCTAAAGACTGGAGGGCCTGGCTTGAAGAAAAATTTACCGCTGAAGTAGGCAGAGCCCCAAATCCTCCTGATATAGATAAGGACTATGATGCCTATTTATTTTGGGTTTTGTCTAGAAGATCTGAAGCACCGCCCCTTCAGCTTCAAGGAACTTCTAAAAGCAAGGCTGGGGCTTTTGCCGATTGCGGGGAAACCTCTTTACGTAATTTTCTAAAACTTATTTTAGATCATAATGGTGAGTACAATGTGAAAGTTCTTGAAGAACTTGGCGCAGATAGTGAGCTGCTCGCCTTTTTTACAGAATTTAAAACGAGAGCCGATCAAGAGAATGTTGCCGCAAGAGATGCTTGGTCTAACCTCACGGTGGGCCACCCAGAAGTTCGTTATGTAAAGGATAAATACGAATTAAACGCTGGCGCTGACAATATGCTAACTCTCTTGAAAAGACTTCTTCCTAAGCTGAACGATGCAAAGGATTGGGAAAGCACTTTTAGATTCATCGAAGAAGCTAGAAAGAAATCTGGACTTGGGGATTTTAATTTAACGGAAGTAAAATTAGCGAACCATCTTGGCGACTTGATTTTCTCTGTCGCTAACTTAGGTAGATTTGTTTGGCACTTTCAAAGTGGGCATTTTTATATCGCACCTCTTCCTGCTGAAACACTAGGAGAATACCCGTTTGCAGAGAGAGAAGATAAGCGATCTAAAGACGCGGCTATCTTCTATCCGATGAGCGCCACCCAAGAGGGAGATAGGTTCCTTTATACAACTCTGAGAAATAACGAAAATATTGAAAAGCTAATAGAAGAGGCGAAGAGGCGAAGAGGCGAAGAAGACCTACCTCTAAGTGCAGCAGTGGGTTTATTGAACCGTCTTTCGACTGAAGATGCAAGGCGAAGGATATTTCCTACCGTTGTGGATACATTTACCTTGAAAAGACTTCTCGAAGATAAGCATTTAACTCTATATAAAGAGCATCTCTTTGGCCTTATAAAGACAGGTAGATTTGGACCAGCTCAAATTTTAGGTGCAAATAGCCGATTTATAGAAAAATTTGGTTTCTACTTGCCCGGCCACGGGCCGACCATCTGTGCACTGGCCCTAAGCCCGGACGGGGGGACACTTTATTCAACCTCTTGTGATAATACCATTCGCATCTGGGATCTTAAAACCGGGCAGGCGACGAAAGTCCTCTCCGGCCACGGGGACGGAATCTATGTACCGGTCCTAAGCCCGGACGGGGGCACACTTTATTCAGGCTCTAGTGATAATACCATTCACATCTGGGATCTTAAAACCGGGCAGGCGACGAAAGTCCTCTCCGACCACTGGGACGCCGTCATTGCACTGGCCCTAAGCCCGGACGGGGGCACACTTTATTCAGGCTCTGGTGATAAGACCATTCGCATCTGGGATCTTAAAACCGGGCAGGAGCCGAAAGTCCTCGCCGGCCACAGGGAGAGCGTCAATGCACTGGCCCTAAGCCCGCACGGGAGCACGCTTTATTCAGGCTCTATTGATGGGAGCATTCGCATCTGGGATCTTAAAAGCGGGCAGGCGCCGAAAGTCCTCTCCAGCCACTGGTCCGCCGTCTATGCACTGGCCCTAAGCCCCGACGGGAGCACGCTTTATTCAGGCTCTCGTGATAAGGCCATTCACATCTGGGATCTTAAAACCAGGCAGGCGACGAAAGTCCTCTCCGGCCACGGGGGCGATGTCTTTGCACTGGCCCTAAGCCCGGACGGGGGCACACTTTATTCAGGCTCTGATGATAGGACCATTCGCATCTGGGATCTTAAAACCGGGCAGGAGCTGAAAGTCCTCTCCGGCCACGGGGCCGCCGTCAAGGAACTGGCCCTAAGCCCGGACGGGGGCACACTTTATTCAGGCTCTTATGATAATACCATTCGCATCTGGGATCTTAAAAAAGAATTAAGGTCTCATTAACAAGGGCTCACTTCTGCCCACCGCTTCAGCCAGCACACCTGAGATTCCCCACAAAAAACGGACAGTTGATTTAGAAGCTGTCTGAAGTCTCCAGTTGGAGTCTTTGCATGCAGGGGACACCCTCTGGAGACTTCAGACAGCTTCTTAAAGTGGAGCTTGCCGCCTGATATCGCCATCCACTAAATTTGACAATATCTCCCAAAAAATACGCTATAATTGTCACACAAACTTCATACAAACTTCAGAGGCAAACTGGAAAAGAACACTGATTTTTCGAGCAATCTATCTGTATCCGTCATCCCCAGCGCCTGAAGGGCGCGTCGGGGATCCCCCTCGATCGTGGGAGATGCCCATACGGCCGAGAGGCGGCCTGGGCATGACGGATCTTATGCAGAACGGTTGAAAAAACAGCATTTTTTTCCAGTTTGCCTCTCACTGCAATTCTCCTCTACAGCTTAGCAAGGCCCAGGACGTTATTTGAAATTGTTTTACAAATAACGTCCAATGGGAGATGGCTGAGGTTTCGCGGTGAAAATGGGTTTTGTAGTTCTGCACCTATCTCATCTAGAGAAAATAGCGGGTAAGACGCCAAAGCTACAATTAGTGGAGTTAACCATCCAGTTCTATCAACCAATGCGAATGGCAAGAGAAGTAAAAATAGTAAAATGAATCGCCTTGTTTTAATTGCCAGTACGAGTGGCATCCGCGTATTGCGGATGCGCTCACACGCACCAATTGCATCGATCAATTGAGAACGCTCTGTTTCAGCTCGTTGAAATGCATATGGGTCCATCCCACTCATTCTTAGTAAATGAAGCATCGATATGATTTTGTGGGCCACATACATTGACATATTTTCCGATTTTCTAATTTTTTCAGCTTCTTCCTCTCCTAGCAATGCACTGACTTCTTGCAACTTTAATTCGTTACGCAAAGATTCACGCATGACGTGGGGCCACGCTGCAATCCACTTGAGTAGTGTTTGCCTGATGTCGTCGCTTTGCTCGCCATACCCATAAATCACTAAAGCCAGATTGCGACTTTGGTTTACAATTGCGCCCCAAATTTTTCGAGCCTCCCACCACCGGTCGTGCCCGGCATTCACCCGCAGGACAAGAATCAAAGCTAGAACTGCACCCGAGTATTCGAATGGAGTAATAGACAAAGAAAATCCAGGAAACAAAGGCTCAATGTAATAAATCGCAAGCGCATATAGAGCGGCAACCATAACGCGTGGCAAAACTCTCGGAGTGACAGAGCCTTGCCATGATAGGGCGCTTGCCAGAAATGACTTTGACTCAGGCATATTAACGCGCTTGTTTTGCTCCAAATCAACGACAGGAGCCTGAAGCTTTACTTCAGCATAGTCTGATCGTTTCGAAGAAAAATCGACGAGATTTTGGCTAAATGGCAAATCTTGAGACATCTTTTTCGCTCTCCTCTCTTACTTCGATAGACGGAAGGTATCTTTGTAGTTTTGGGTCATAAACAGCTATCGAACCGGTTTCAAAACTGTAGACCCAAGCAAAGATACGCGTTCGTCCTAAGCTTAATGATGCAGATACAGATGGGTGTGTTTTTAAGTTTTCAGCCTGAACAAGGACGTTTTCTTCCACCACATGATGAAGTTCAAAATCATTATATTTAGTCTCCATACGTTTCTTGGTTGATTGAGCGTGTCCTAGCCATTTTTTTACGGAAGGAAGAGCATCGAGATTGGCTTTTCCTGTAAGCGCAGCCATTGCACCACAATGTGAATGTCCACAGATCACGATATTGCTGACCCCAAGACCCTCAATAGCAAACTCAATAGCCGCTTCTTCTCCTCCTCCTCTGGAAGCCCCGAAGGGCGGAACGATATTACCTGCATTCCTCACGACGAAAAGCTCCCCAGGATTGGTTTGCGTCACTAAGTTAGGGTCTATCCTTGAGTCCGAGCAGGTAATCAATAAGGTATGAGGCTTTTGCCCTTGAGAAAGAGATTCGAATAGCTTCTGCTGTTGGGGGAAAACATGCTCGCTAAACTTTCTCAGTCCAGGAAGTAAATTGTTCATGCCTTTTTCCTTCTTCTAGGTTGGTACGCGGTCTATGAGGCCAAAATCCCCACTAATTCTAGTATCGGGCAAGATTCTATTTTGTTAAAATAGATAAATCAGAACTTTTACTTCGTTTAAAACAAAGCAAGGAGATATTGTGCAGCGGCCCTGGCTCAACTATCACCATTTGCTCTACTTCAAAGTGATTGCAATGGAGGGTGGGATTGCAAATGCAGCTAAGAAACTCCGTCTCGGGCAACCGACTCTCTCCACACAAATGAAGCAATTTGAGGAGACACTGGGTCATATCCTATTTGATCGCACGAAACGACAGATGCAACTTACAGACGCTGGTCGGCTTGTCTTAGGATATGCCTCCGAGATTTTTAAGTTGGGCGACGAAATGATCGACTCTCTTTTTGATCAACACTCCACCACAAAAATTCAAGTTCAAATTGGCGCTATAGATACAGTTCCAAAGCATATGACCTTAAGGATTTTCCATAAGGCCCAAGAAGCCTATGACTGTGTTGTCTCAATCACAGAAGGGCATGGTGACGAATTATTGCGCGAATTACGTGCTCACCGGATTGATCTTGTGGTTTCGAATTATCCACCACCCATAGGTAGTGCCTCAGGATTCTACGCAAAGAGCATCGCGAAGATGCAAATCGTCATCTGTGGTGGATCCAAATTTGCAAATTTGAAACGAGGATTTCCAGAATCTTTAAATGGGCAACCTTTTATTTTTCCTACCCTTCAAAGTAAGCTACGTCACGATCTAGAACACTACCTGAAGCTACGCGAAATCCACGTTCAGACCAAAGCTGAAGTGCAAGATATTAGCTTGCAAAAGTTGATGGGAACCCATGGCGATGGACTCATTGCCATCCCGTTACCCGCTGCTGAGGAGCTAATCGCTAGTAAGGAATTGTCGTTGATAGGTCCTTTGCAGGATATACATGAAGAACTCTGGCTGGTTGCTGCGCAGAGAAGAATTCAAAACCCTGTTGCAGCAGCAATAATGAAGGATTTCAAGCTATAGAAGGGGTCTTGTCATATCATGGCTCGGTTACGTTGGTTTCTAGTTATCTACAAAATCTACACTTTCGATTAAACGAATTAAAATATATCTTTTATTTATTTTAATAATATTAATTATCGACCGATACTACAAATACGAGACGAAGTTTCCTACTGATTAATTTTGAATAGGAGTGGTGAAATGATCTTCAGTCACGAGAACATTTTTCTTACCTTAACTGCGGCAGTCGGTTTAATAACTTGTAGTTATCACCTAAACTCGGTCCGTATATGCTCATACCTAGTCAGATTACCGATTCACAGAAGGAAGTAGTTATGTCAGACGTCCTCCTTTTTCCTTTTGCAGCAACTTGGTGGATTTATCTCGGGTTTACATCTTTTGTAATCATGATGCTCCTTTTAGACTTAGGGGTTTTTCATAAAAAGGCGCATGTTGTTTCAATTAAGGAATCAGCAATCTGGAGCGGGATATGGTTTACTCTAGCACTTATTTTTAACGCTGGATTTTACTATTATGCGCTTTCAACGTTTCCAATCGATCCAAGACTCAACGCAGTACCCGGTTTTGATGCAGTTGTAGCAGCTAAGCAAGTCGGCCTGGAATTCCTGACTGGATTTATTATCGAAAAATCACTTGCCATCGATAACATTTTTGTATTCGTAGTAGTGTTCTCCTATTTTGCAGTTCCGGCCATTTACCAACACAGAATATTATTTTTTGGCATTATTGGAGCACTCATTTTTCGGGCTATATTTATTGCCCTAGGGGCGTCGTTACTTCAATACCACTGGGTGGTTCTACTCGCTGGAGGTTTCCTTATAATTACGGGTATTAAAATTCTTGTTGCGCCAGAGGCGGTTCCTGACCCAGGATCAAACCCATTAATCAAATTAGTAAAGAGGTTTTTTGCTGTTACGCCAGCAATTCATGGGCAGAATTTTTTTATTCGAAAAAATGGTGTTTTATATGCGACGCCTCTTTTCTTGGCATTAGTTTTCATAGAGTTTTCCGACATCATTTTTGCAATAGACTCCGTACCAGCAATTTTCGCGATCACTAAAGAGCCATTAATCGTCTTTACATCAAATATCTTTGCGATTCTTGGTTTGCGTTCGCTCTACTTTCTCCTGGCGGGAGTCGTCGATAAGTTCCGTTTTTTAAAGTATGGCTTGGGCCTCATACTGATTTTTGTTGGCCTGAAGATGACTTGGTTAAACGAAATATTCGGAGGAAAGTTTCCAGTGCTATGGTCTCTAGGAGTCATTGGTATTATTCTTCTTGGGTCTATTGTTATATCTCTCGTCGTTAAACCAAAAATAGATTTAAACCCATCCTCCAAAAAGTAAACATAACCACAAGGGAAACATGCATTGATTAAATGGATTGAAATACTTAGCACTAGCCGGAAAGAATTAGATGCTATTGGAGAAAAATATAGTATTCATCCGCTAGCTCTTGAAGATTGTGAGCATCGCGATCAACGACCAAAGCTTGATGACTACAATACGCATCAACTTTTAGTTTGGTTTATGCTTGCTAACGCTCGCATTTACGAACTTCAGATCTTGATTTTTCCAGACGCACTGATTGTAGTCCCTCATGAGCCTCCACCAGAGATGAAAAAGTGGTGCGAATACTTAAAAGTATCCGAGCAACATAAAGACGTTTGGCACATGATTTACCAAACGTTGGACAAACTTACAGACATAACATTTGATGAAATTAGACAGTTGATGAACGAGGTAGATCAATTTGAACAGGACCTTTTCATAAAAGAAATTAATCTTCAGTCCATACTTCTCGTAAAGAAGAAGTTGAACGAAGCT
The DNA here is from genome assembly GCA_947475005.1 of Deltaproteobacteria bacterium. Classification (GTDB taxonomy): domain Bacteria; phylum Bdellovibrionota_B; class Oligoflexia; order Oligoflexales; family Bog-1112; genus CANIBL01. The sequence goes on from CANJLI010000005.1 coordinate 13,276, forward strand.
GATGCTTCAGTCGGACATCTTTCATCTGTTGCAAATCAATTGATGAATCTATGCAAACCAGTTGATGACCTAAAATGGAAACTCCGAGATCTATATGATCATTGCGAAAGATTGAGTCGAAATATTGCACTGTACAGATCTCAAGTAGTTACTGTGATTGATTTGTACTGGGGAATGCAGGCAAATCGCACCAATCGTCAAATAAAAAATCTAACAATGCTTGCAAGCATATCAATGCCCCTCACGTTTTGGTCTTCGTTTTGGGGAATGAACTTTGACTTTATTCCTTTCGCGAGGTCCGAACTATTTTTTGTAGCACTAGGGATTATGGGTTTATCAATTTCGATCACATCTTGGTTGTTAGTACGAAAAGGCTATTGGTCGGATTAACTTGATACAAATATTCTGGCTCGTGATTTCGAACCCGAGCCTCCCAATAAAAGCTGGGCTGGGGACATCACGTATATCTGGAATCGAGAGGGTTGGTTGTATTTAGGTGTGATTTTGGACCTGTATTCACGCAAGGTAGCGTGTTATGTACAGCAGATTGAGTGCCAGATCAAGAAAGGCAAATTCAGCCGATACAAACCGTGCACAAATTTCGGTCTCCGTAGGCTTCGTTGATGCGTCGCACAGAGGGCCAAAATTTGTTTCGGCCTGTTGCATATCCAAGGGGAAATGCTGCTTTCTCTCGAGAGTACGGCATATCCCAATTGTCTCGCGCGATGCAAGCAGCCGTATGGGGGGCTTGTTTGATCACATTGTTTTTGCTATCTGCCCGTCCCTCTTCGATGTCGCGAATCTCTTCGCGAATGGCTAACATGGCATCGCAGAATCGATCGAGTTCCTCCTTGGATTCGCTCTCCGTGGGTTCGATCATCAACGTATGACTCACAGGAAAAGAAACCGTGGGAGCATGGAACCCATAGTCAGCTAAGCGCTTTGCGATATCCACAGAATCGATCCCCGTTTGGGTTCGAATTTTTCGAATGTCCACAATGCACTCGTGGGCCACAAGTCCGTCGTTTCCTTTGTAGAGGATGGAGTAGTGCGGCTCGAGACGTTTAACAATGTAGTTGGCATTTAGCACGGCAACTTGTGCGCATCGCTTCAACCCAGCTGCGCCCATCATACGGATGTAACACCAAGAGATGGGCAAAATCCCCGCACTGCCCCACGGAGCTGCACTCACCGCACAGTTGGAAGTCGAGCTACCAAGCTGCGTTGCAGTATGCCCCGGGAGAAAGGGGATCAAATGTTGCTTCACTGCAATCGGCCCCACACCAGGCCCCCCTCCTCCGTGAGGGATGCAGAAGGTTTTGTGCAAGTTGATGTGACACACGTCAGCCCCAAAATCCCCAGGGCGACACAGACCCAGCTGCGCATTGAGGTTTGCTCCATCGAGATAGACTTGTCCCCCACAGCTATGAATCAACGTACAAATCTCGCGAATGGAAGATTCAAAAACCCCGTGAGTGGATGGATATGTAATCATCATGGCAGCAAGGTTCTCTGCATGAAGTTTGGCTTTTGCCGTGAGATCCTCGAGATCCACATCTCCTTGGGGATTGCACTGCACCTCCACCACTTGCAATCCAGCTAAGTGTGCACTTGCAGGATTGGTACCGTGAGCAGAAGTGGGAATGAGACAAATCTTGCGATGGCTTTGCTTACGCTGTGCATGATACGCACGAATTGCCAAAAGCCCCGCATACTCTCCTTGCGCCCCCGAGTTGGGTTGCAGAGAAACCCCATCGAACCCCGTAATCTCTGCAAGCATGGCTTCGAGCTCGGTGAAGAGCTGTTGATAACCCAAGGTTTGAGACTTCGGCGCAAAGGGATGAATCTGGGCAAAACCAGGCCACGAAATGGGAAACATTTCGGTCGTGGCATTGAGCTTCATGGTGCACGAGCCGAGGGGAATCATGGAATCGGTAAGAGAAAAATCTCGAGCTTCCAATCGTTTGATGTAACGAAGGAGTTCTGTTTCAGAACGATATCGATGAAATACCGGTTGAGATAGAAATCCGGAGGTTCTGCATAAAGAAGCAGGAATCGAACTTTTGGCTGTGGAAAAAAGCTTATCGATAGAAGTCGATTTCCCCTGGGGAGCCAGACACGTAAGCAAGGCTTCCACATCGGGTTGGGTGGTGGTTTCATCCAAGCTGATACTTACAACGTGAGTATCCCAAACCCGGACGTTCATGCCTCGCTCTTGGGCTCGTTGCTGTACCGCTTCGCTCGTGAGCCCTTGTAGTTGGAGCTGCACCGTATCGAAGAATCCGGTGCTGGATACTTTGTGTCCCAAGCTACGGGCACCTTCTGCAAGCACACAACTCCATCCGTGGGTACGCTCTGCAATGCGAGTTAGACCCTCAGGTCCGTGATAGACCGCATACATAGCTGCGATATTGGCAAGCAGGGCCTGTGCGGTACAGATGTTACTCGTGGCCTTCTCACGACGGATATGTTGCTCGCGAGTTTGCAAGGCCAAGCGGTATGCAGGGGCTCCATCTTGGTCCACAGAAACACCCACGATGCGACCGGGCACCATGCGCTTGTTTTCTTCTCGCGTAGCAAAGAAGGCTGCATGTGGGCCCCCAAATCCCAAAGGAACCCCAAAGCGCTGACTCGTGCCCACGGCAATATCCGCACCCCATTCTCCCGGAGGCGCGAGCAAGGTCAAGCTGAGCAAGTCACAGGCTACCGCCACGAGGGCACCCTGTGCGTGCGCTTGTTCTACAAAAGAGCGAGGGTCCCCTAGGGAACCGTCTGTTGCAGGGTATTGCAGCAGGTACCCGAAGAAAACGGGATCGACGCTCTCTTTGTGCACAGCACCTACTACCACTTCCACACCGAGAGGGGCGGCGCGACCGCGTACCACTTCGATGGTTTGGGGATGGCAATTTTCTGCGACGAAGAATCTCTTACTCCCGTCTGTGTTTTTAAGTTGATGGCACAAAAACATGGCTTCAGCCGCAGCAGTACCTTCGTCCAAGAGAGAGGCATTGGAAATGGGCAATGCGGTGAGCTCACTCACCACAGTTTGGAAGTTGAGCAAGGACTCCAGTCTGCCTTGGGAGATCTCGGCTTGATACGGCGTGTATTGGGTGTACCACCCTGGATTTTCCAGAATGTTGCGCTGGATGACACCGGGGAGCAAGCTATTGGCATAGCCAGTGCCGATGTAGGATTTGAGGGATTGGTTTTTGGCTGCGATTTTCTTCAATGCCTCGAGAGCTTCTGTCTCGGACAAAGGCGCTGGAAGATCCAGCGCGCGATTTAACTGAATGTCTTTGGGCACCAGCGCTTGACTCAGCGCCTCGAGGGAGGCGTAGCCGAGGGTTTGCAGTGCTGCTTCTTGTGCTGGCTCGCCAGAGCCAATATGACGGGAGACAAAAGATTCTTTGTGGGCACAGACGGTCTGAATGTTCATTTTTTCCTCAGATACGGTCGATAGATCTCGCTACTATAGCCGTCTGCTTGAGGTTTGCAAGAAGGAGAGTGGGGGAGGGGAGGGGTCTGCTATGCAGCATCTTTCATCTTTTGCCGGGCTATAAAAAGGTCGTACTGAGCCTGCATTTGTACCCACATTTCTGCCGTGGTTCCAATTACTTTTTCCAGCTCTAAAGCAAACTCCGGTGTAATGCGACGTTTGCCATTTACAATTTCATTTACTTTTCTATGGGCACAGTCAAGCTTTCTGGCAAGATCGCTTTGTGACAACCCCATTTCATCCATATAAATTTCAGCTAACACGAGACCCGGGTGCAATGGTTTTGGATTAGACAACATTATAACCTCATATTATTAATGATAGTCCAAAATTTGGACATCAATAAACTCACCTTGTTGAAACTTAAAAATAATCCGCCAGGGACTTCCATTTTTCATTGTAACACTCCAGTACTCCTTTAAATTCCCTTGAAGACGATGCAGCCTTATGTTTGGAGGTTCTCCAAGAATTTTTAAGTCCGATAGTGTATCTGTTGCATTCATAATTGTTAAAATTGCCTTAGCCCGAAAATGCAGTTCTCTGGGTAATTTTTTCGATGAATTTTTCTCCCATATTTCCTCTGCTATCTTATTGCCCAGGCTTTTTATCATGATTCCCCGCGTAAGAAATCCACATTTCATTTATTCCATTATACGGTATAAAGGAATAGAACTATAGCAAATTAAAACTTTGGGGTAATTTTTTTGAACTTAGATTATAGCCAAGTAAAATTAAAAGGTTAATAAGCATGGGACGGACGGTGAGATCGGGGACACCCCAACCACCATAAATCAACGATCCTTAGGATCGTTGAGGAGCCCCAAGACCCAGGTGCTCGAGAGCCCAAGTAATACTGGGCCCTCTTTCTTTTCCAAAACGGGTCTCTGTCGGTCTAAACTTACCTAGCCAAGAAACATCTCCAAGCACGACTGCCCCCACTCCAACAGATTTTCTGCTGGTACCCGCATCATAAGGTTGATATTTTGCAGTCTGCCAGATCATACCCAAAAAAGTCTTAATAGATGATTCATCTTTATAAGTATCAGTTTTCCCAAATTCCGGAGGCCGATATTGAGGCCGCGATGAAGTATACACGCCAATGGTAGGACCGAAGCTAAATCCTACACCGGAACGCCCCAATATTTTATATGATTGCCGCATGAGTTCTCTTTTTCCAAATCGGTTTTTTTGCACTCCAAAACCAAATCCAGCGGTATAAAAATCTCCCCATGGCCAAAACCACCCAATCTCCAGGCCCCAAGCTCTAAATTCAGGTCCTATGTCTTCAATGTTAAAAAATGTACGCACAAACGAATTCACGAGTGGATCCTTCTGCTCTGTCGGTTTCTCAGCAGAAATAACAAAATTTTCAACTGCTTTCCACTGGGCCAATACCTCGGCTGTTTCTTGTGCAGTGTCACGATCTAACTCGAGGAGTTCCCTTGTAATATCGCCTTTTGTTTGTTCCAGAGTTTTAATTTTGGCAACCACAGAGTGAAATAGGATAGTTGCATTTTTTTTTGCTTCGTACGAGTACCCTTCTGAAGTTTTCATCGACTCCACTGTCGACAACACCCTGGAAATAATATCTGAATAGATGGGTTCTCGAGAGGCATACAAATCTACTTCTTGTTGATGGATCGAGGATCCTAACAAATGTTCCTCTTGCGAGGCCGAAAAACCAGCACACCCGTACCCACACAACATAGCTGCGAGAAAAATTTTTTTCACAATCATGTTCTCTCCTTTTTTCCACCGCGTGAGAGATAAACATAATGAAACAAAATTATTTTTCCTACGTAGAAAGAGGAAAATAAGTAAGATACTTTAATGGATATTTCTGGGGATATAAAGAGGGGACACTCGCATCGGGCGTCTCCTTTCTCCTTGCCCTTTCTTAATTGCCATGAGAAAAAAAAACAACTCAGCCCAGTATTTTAAAGGACTTTTATGCGCCATTCTATTTTATGTTTTCTTGGAGCTCTTTTTTTTACAGTGGGTTTGCAAGCTGCGCCAGTAGGAGTGGGAATAAGTTCTGACACAGAGAAAAAATTTCTTTCCTTTTCCGAGCTTTCCCGCCTTATCCAAAATCCCCACATAGTAACGCCAAAGACCTTACAAAAACTGCACACACATATTACGCAGTTGACTGCTATTTTAGTGGCAGAAAGGGTCAAAATTTTACAAGTGGAGATGAAAGGAAGAATCACAAAAAATCGCCATATTGCTTCGTATTTTACTGATATTGCAATTCATCATTCCGATGACCTTCTTCCGATTCTGTTAAATCCCATTGAGGAAAAAAAATCTTTCTCCAATGAACTTTTTTCTATTCTAGAACAAGCTGGCTCAGAGGCTAATCTTGCTTTTTCGAGAAAACCAAAACCACAAGACGCTCAACTCAATGGATATACGCAAACAGAAAAAGAAAGCATTCTTTCAAGCTGGGATGTCTTGTCGAGGCTGCATTGGACATTGAGCAAGGAAGCAAAAGAGTTACGTACACGAACCTTCGATGCGGTTTCTTTGGCGGTGTCTCCACGTTTCACATTTGAACACTTCCACTCCCCCAAGCCGGGCACCACTGATCCGATTATTACTTCTACGGGTTCGAAAGAGCTGGATCTACTATTTTTACAGTCAGAGGAAGAATACGCAAGTCCACAGCAATATGAGTTGGAAGTAAACCGGTACAAAGACATGTATCAAAACAAAGTACGACTGTACAAGCTCCGAAAGCCGTTGATTGAAAAAATTTTCTCCAAGATTACAGATGGTATTGAATCGATGAAGCGAATCCACGCAGGAACAGAACTTGACTTCGCCATGATACTACTATTAAAGACCGTCGAAGAATTGGAACCACTTTTGAAAAGTGAAAATGATATTACCGCTGACCTTCATCTCCTTGCTACTACCACAAAAGAGCGGGTCAAAAATAATATCGCTTATTGCAAAGCCGGAGTGGTCCCTTTTTTTCAACTTGACGAATCCCCCTTGAATAATGGAATCCAAATGATCGCAAACCTTTACTTTGATGATTTTGGTTTTAGGAATAAGAGCATTTTGGAATACATAAGGCCTGCCCATGTCCGCAAAAAAATATTTTGTTTCCTGTCTTGCAGATTGGTTCACCCAGCTAAACATGTCTACTAGGCGCCCCCTTTCTCTACGCATATTCCTCGGGAGACACTTGCATCAAGTGTCTCCTCTTACTCTCTATAACGTGGGCTTCACAGGTCGTTCGGGAGCACCGATGCCAAGCCGAGTGAGAATCCATGGCACATCATACCCGATAGATCCACCGCAATGGCAGAGGCATTGACTTTCCTCTGTCATTCTATACCAGTGGTCATCAGGGGCTGAGCAGGCAAAAGCAGGACCAATTCCATAAGATCGGTACTTCAGGCTCCCTGTATCTATGCTCCGCCTTAAACATAGAAAACCTTCGTTATAGCGCTTTGGCTTTTCTGAATTACGGCTTCCAATTTTTGCAGAAAAGACACTGAGGGATAAACCATAGCCACCCTCGCTACCATTTAGATCCTCAGGACCCACAAGACATTGTAGGATTGGATATGCCTTTCCGAAGGGTCGTCGTTCTTTACCTACACCACATCCGCAAAAAGGAGCGGGCTCCAGCACATAGCAATTTAATGAGACGCCTACCGTATGGGTGCTATTCTTTTTAAGAATATCTGCGCGTACTACATCTATGACTTTCTCGTTTATTTCTAGTTCATTTTGTCCTTTAAGCATTTGCACAAGGGCATCAAATTGGCCCTCCGACATCTGATTGTCTATAATCGGCTTGCAACCACTTCTCAAATCTTCCATCTTCTTTTCATAGTCTGCATATAAATCTGTGAGCACTGACTCTGTAACACCCTGTTCTTTTTCATGTTTTCTAAAATCATGGATGAAACGACTTAATTCAGATAGAGCTACCTCATAAGCGAATCTTATATTTGACCTTTTCATTTTTTCAACATTTGAAATAATTACTTTAACAACACGAAATAAACCCATTTCTCGAGATTGATACAGTTTTACATTATCTTTGTACGTCTGCTTATGCCCCTCATAAGTTTCCAAATCTGTACGTGGCCTCACTGCAGCATCTCTCGCAGCATCTCTCAATAATCCGCTGTTCTCATCGGCTGCATGCAGCCGAATCGTGTACATACACAATAGACTCCACAGCAGAAATTTTTTCACCAGCATACTACCTCCATTTTTACAAATTCAAATGGGACCATAATGAAAGAAATTTTGCATGCCTATCTAGAAATGAAACGGGAGGAAAATATTGTAATAGGATTTACTGGTGGAAAAAAGGTGGCATCCGATGCGAGTGTCCCCAAGTCCTATGTTCCGTCATCCCAAGGCTGCAAAGCAGCCGTATGGGATCTCAGTGTTTTTATCGAGATCCCATACGGTCCCTTCGGGACCTTGGGATGACGGACTTCTCAGATCCCATACCTTGGGATGACGGACTCGATCCAGGGACACTCGCATCGGGCGCCCCCTACTGTTGATCACAACGCTGTCTCAACCTTCTTTTTTTTCCCTGAGGGCACTCCAGTAGAGTGCCTTATCCTCTTCGGTTTCCAAGCTATTGGAGTTCCGATGCCAAGCTGATCCAGAATCCACGGTACGTCATATCCGAGGAGAGCTCCACAGCAAGAGGTGTGGCACTTAGATGTGGAGATTCCAGATTTCCAATTGAAGAACGGACTGGGTATCATCGGGTCCCTCGTTTCGTTTTTCTGAGGTACCGAATGTCTCGGGCATACACAGCCAGGGCCCACACCACAAGACAAAAGATCCAAGTCCCAATCACTTACATTCCGGTATAAAACCGCCAGACATCCCCATTCCCTGCCTTTTTGAGGTTCCTGGCGGTACCCTTTCCGCATTTCTGCAGAGAAGAGACTGAAGAACAAACCACAGTCGCAGCAATCCCTTTCACCGCCCTCTTCCTTACCTTCATAAACTTGCACGGCAAGAGATTTCTTTCCCAAAGCCTTGCGTACGGTACCTACCCCACATCCATAAGAGCGAGAGGAAGGATAAGGCCAACATGGAAGGCAAAGCAACAGCTCAGCTGTCTCGCAAAAAAAACAATCCACAGATGCGCCTACCGTATGGGTCGTATAATTTTTTCGATAGTCTGCCGTCACGACATCGATTACATTTTGATTTATTTTTTCTCTGAATTGGCTTTTATAGTCTTGCATAAGTACGTCAAATGCCTCCTGCGATAGCTGATTGTCCACAGACGTACGACAAGTCTCTGTCCAGGCGGTCATCTTTGTATATGTCTCACGCAATGTGAGAAATGTTTCCTCCGTTACGCTCTCGTTTTCTTCATTCTCGTGAAGCTCGTTAATGAATTCTGTGAACTGAGATAGAGCCGCCTTGTAGGCATGGCTTACATTCACCCTCTTCATTTTTTCTACGCTTTCTGCAATCACTTTCACGATACGAAACAACTCGGCCTGGCGTCGCGACGCTTGTATTTCTTCTCCTGTTGCTGCGTGCATCCCCACTGTGTAAATACAACATAGAACCCAGAATAAAAATATTTTCGCCATTATCATACCTCCCTATTGGTAAATGCAGGGAGGACCATAATAAAAGAAATTTTGTACGGCTATCGAGAAATGAAGAAGAGGGGAAATACTGTAATAGAAATGAACGGTGTGCGTACAGTGGGGACACCCGATGCGAGTGCCCCCAGTCTCAAGTTCCGTCATCCCAAGGTCCTGAAAGGACCGTATGGGATCTCGATAATTTCAATGAGATCCCATACGGCTGCTGCGCAGCCTTGGGATGACGGACTCTCGGCCCAGGGACACTCAAATGAAGACGGACTCGGTCCAAACGGAGTGTCCCCCCCTACCCAGAGATGCGGTCACGGTGGGAGACATCGATGTGAACATGGGGGAGTTTTTTCTCCCGCAAGCGAAAGCCAAGTTCTTCTGCGATGCAAACACTGCGATGTTGACCTCCGGTGCAGCCGATACCGATGCGCAGGAAGTGTTTACCCTCTTCGTAATACTGAGGCAAGAGCCACGTATGCAGGCGCTCCAGCTCCTCTAAAAAATGCAGTGCTTTTGGATCTGTGAGCACAAAGTCCCGTACCCCTGGATCCAGTCCACTTTGGTTACGCAAATTGAGAGTAAAAAATGGGTTTCGCAAGAAACGCACATCAAACAGCATATCCGCAGGTTTGAGCATCCCATGCTTGAATCCAAAACTCTTGATGGACACAAACAGCGTACGCTGTAGCGAAGCAGAGAAATACCGCTTCTCCAAAATGCGCCCCAACTCCGAAGGGGAGATGTTGGTGGTTTCAATCACCAGTTTTGCCACCCGTTGGATGGGCTGCAAAAACTCACTCTCCGCTTGGATGGAATCTGTCAGATTGGGGTTGGAATCAGAAAAAGGATGGCGACGACGATTGGCCTCAAAACGAGACAACAAGGTTTCGACTTCTGCCGTCAAGAAAACCAAATCCACTTCAAGCTGAGGCTCGAGCTCTCGAATGAGCGCCAACAGACTGGAAATTTCTTCTCGTTCATACAGATGCAACCCAAGAGCGATATCCTTGTCCATAAACGGAGTCGACTTCATTGCCAACAGCGGCTTCACCATACTGAGAGGCAAATGGTCGATGCAATGCACCCCCAGATCCGAAAGACAGTTTGTAGCTGCACGAATGCCAGCGCCGGAAAGTCCAGTCAGTAATATCAGTCTTCGCTTGGTTTCCACAGGCTCTCCTTAGGGGGTTCGACGGGAAAATCCTTTTTTTCGTTTACTCGATGGCAAAATATGCATCTGCTCGCGATATTTAGCTACAGTACGTCTCGCTACTTTGATCCCCTCTTGCTCGAGGAGTACCACCAGTTTTTGATCTGAGAGAGCGCTACCAGACTCTTTGCTAACCAAGATCTTGATACGTTCCTTCACCGATTGACTGGCAACATCCCCCTCTTCTGTATGAATGGAGCTATTGAAAAAATATCGCAGCTCAAAGACCCCTCGCGGGCACTGCAAATATTTTTGATGGGTCACTCGGCTCACAGTGGACTCATGCAAACCGAGTTCATCTGCTACATCTTTTAAAATCATAGGCTTGAGCGCTTGAATACCCAGCTCAAAGAAATTGCGTTGACGCTCCACAATTTTCTCTGTCACACGCAAAATGGTTCGTTGGCGTTGATGCAAACTTTTTAGCAGCCAATTGGCAGAGCGTAATTTTTCTTGGAAGTAGTCCTTGTTAAGCGCTGCCTCCTGACCATGCAGCATCTCTTGGTAATATTCACTAACTTGCAACCGATTCCATCCGTCCTCTTGCAGAGCAACCACCCACTCATGACCTACCTTAAATACTGCCACATCCGGCAACACGGCATCCACACGGGAAGGACCGAAATTTCTCGCAGGAATGGGATCCAAATCCGCTAAAGCGGAAAGATGTTCCACCAATTGCTCTGGAGTCAATTCCAATTTTTTGGCAAGTTGGGCATAATTTTGTTTTTGCAAATCCTCGAGATGGTGTTCTACGATGACTTCGATAACACCATCCTTTAACTTTTTCTCCCGCAGTTGCAACAGCAGACATTCTTGCATGGTACGCGCCGCTACCCCTGGTGGATCCAATCGCTGAAGGGTATCCAAAACCCCTTCCACAAGGTCCATATCGTAAGATCCTTTTTCGGAAATCTCCTGCAAGGAAATATCTAAAAAACCCGTATCTCCGATATTGCCGATGAGAAGAACCGCAATGTCGTGTTCTTCCTCTGTAAGCGAAACCTCTCCAATTTGATCGAGAAGATACTCCGAGAGTGTCTTCTCGTTGGAGATCAAATTTTCATAGTTGATAGAATCCGTTTGACGATTCACATACCGATTGTCGATTTCACTCGATTCTTTGCTGTGATCAAAGGTCTCGAGAGTAGCCGGCTTTTCTCCCTTTTCTGCAGGGTCTAAAAAATTCACGGTTTCATCGACCTGATCCAAGAAGGATTCTTCCCCCGATTTTTCAACCGGAGATCCCTCAGAGGATTCTTTTTCCTCCAGAAAGGGATTCTCTGCCAACTGTTGGGAAATGTACGCCTCAATCTCAACGCGAGACAATTGCAACAGCTTGATGGCTTGCTGCAACTGTGGCGTCATCAAGAGCTGTTGGGTAAGCTTGAGATTTTGTCGCAGATCAATTGCCATGCTTGGCCTTTTCTACAATTGGAAATTATCTCCCAAATAAATTTCGCGCACTTTTTGATTGTTCAATACATCATCGGGAGACCCTTCGGAAATAATCTGCCCCCCAGACAACACATACGCTCGATCGCAGATCCCCAAGGTCTCTCGCACGTTGTGATCGGTAATTAGAATCCCGATCCCTTCGTCCTTTAGCTTTCGAATAATCCCTTGAATCTCTTGTACCGTAACCGGATCCACCCCTGCAAAGGGTTCATCCAAGAGGAGAAATTTAGGATTGATAATGAGAGATCTCGCAATTTCAACCCGACGCCTCTCCCCCCCCGATAAAGAAACCCCCAGCGACTTTGCGATGTGTCCGATTTGAAACTTTCGAAGCAACGCTTCTACCATCAAATCCTGGTTCTCCTTCGAAAGACCCATGATCTCCGTTACCGCACGCAGGTTTTCTTCTACCGTGAGTTTTTTAAAAATTGAAACGTTTTGTGGTAAGTAGCTAATCCCTTTTTGAGCGCGAATATGAATGGGCAGTTGGGTAATAGCCTCATCCCCCAACCAAATTTCCCCCTCATCTGGAGCCAAAAGACCCACCATCATATAGAAGCTAGTGGTTTTCCCCGCTCCATTGGGCCCCAGCAACCCTACGATTTCTCCGGTCTTTACCGAAATAGAAACCTCATTCACCACTTTGCGGGATTTAAAATGCTTGCTGATGTGTTTGGCCGACAGCACGATCTCTTTCATGGGTGTTGCTTCTTCGTAGGTTGGGTAGTTTTAGACTCTTCCGGTGTCAATGTACCTTGAACTTTCCCCGCTTTGATATGACCGGTGTCGACATTATATTCGATATAAGCCCCCCTAAATTCATCCTTTCCACGACGCAACTTCGCATTTTCTTTCAAGGTAATCAAACGAGCCTGGGTTTCATAAATTGCAATATTGCCAGTAGCGGTAATCAACTCCTGGGTATCGGGGTCTTTCTTCGTTACCACCACATTCCCATAGGCCTCCACCCGCTCTACCTCTTCCCCATCGGGTTGAAAAAAAACCTTGGCCTTGTCCCCCGTGATCTTTAAACCCTCTTGGGTGATCTGCACATTTTTCTCTAACTCAATAAAGCCTTCTTTTTTAAGCCCATTAAACAGATCCCCCTCAAAGAAAACCGGAGCTTTTCCTGATGTTTTAGCAGATGCTGCTTCAGAAATTGGAGCACGAGAGGCTGGCGCAGGACTAGCAGGCGCAGAAACAGGAGGACGAGGCGCAATAGCGGCCTTCTCTTTGACGATAGGAGGAGCTACAACCGCTGCCTTTGGTGGCACCGCGGGTGACTCGCCGAGATCCACAAGGTCTCCCTTGGCAACAAGGGCCCACCAGCAGACGAATAGCAAAACTGCATCTGTATATCTAAGGCGAATGGGGAGCCTCCTCCAGTTGAGCCGCGCCTTGCACACGACCGAGTAAATGAACTTCTTCCTTCTCGAGGCCAACGGTAAAACCTTCTTGGCCTAGAATCCAGTGACCTCTTCCTCGCAATTTTACAGGCAAATGACCCATAATACTTTGACTTTTTGCCTGGTACTCTGCTTGCTCTGTAGTCAAAGTGTAGTCATCCCTGGCAACTACCACATCTTTCTCCACCTCCGCTCGATCCAGCTTGGCTTCGCCCGCAAAAGGGCGACCTCCTCCGGCACGCTGAGAAATCCACGCCCGCCCCTCCTGGGCATGCAATGATTCCTCACGCCCATTTTTTACACGCCAAGCATGTAGATGCCCGTGGACCTCCACCCGGTTGGATGAATAAAATTCGCCGCGATCTCCACTGATACGGCTGATGAGATGCGCCCCCCGTTCATGCCGAAAGACCACGAAGTTTTCCAAGAGGAGGATGGGGCTGTCGCTCTGCTGGTTGCTAATTTTCTGCCGCAGCGAGTCCGTAGGGCGGACGTAGAACACCCAACCGGCAAAGCAAAAAAGACTGACAAAGCTGAACACAAGGAAATTGCGCATCATAAAAATCCTCTCCCTAGGTCCCCCCGATATAATTTCTGTCATCCCAAGGCTGCGTAGCAGCCGTATGGGATCCCTGCGTTTTTATCGAGATCCCATACGGCTGCTACGCAGCCTTGGGATGACGGGCACTACCCTACAACACCTTGGCGGCCAACAGATCATGCAAGCGCACAATTCCCACCACCCGGGCGCGACCGGTAGATTGCTTCTCGGTGACAAACAGGCTGGTGATATTGCTTTTCTCCATACTGCTAATCGCCTCGAGGACCGACGTATTTTTATGCACCTGCTTGGGGGTCGTATTCATAATATCACCTGCAGTAAACCCAAAGGCCTTCTCCTGATACTGCAAGAGGGTGCGCCGAAGATCGCCATCTGACACTGCACCAAGCAGCGATCCCTCTGCATCCACGATGGCTACGATGCCGAAGTTGGGAGAGCTAACACCGGTCAACACCTCTTGAAACGAAGCAGAAGCCTCGATCAGATGGAACTCACTCACTGGGCGCATGAAATCCACCACGTGGGTTAGCGTCAGACCCAGCTGGCCCCCAGGGTGAAGTTTGGCAAAGTGGGATTTGGTAAACCCACGGCTATGCATCACGGCTACCGCGAGGGCATCCCCCCAGGCGATGGCTACGGTGGTAGACGCAGTGGGAATCGCACCGAAGGCATCTGCATCTGCAGGCACCCCCCCATCAAGAACACAATCGGCTTGTTGAGCCAAGCAAGAGGTCATATTCCCCGTAAGACCGATGACAGGTACGCCCATGGCTTTGGCGAATTTAACCACAGCCAATACCTCGCGAGTTTCACCACCAAAGGCGATGGCCAACAAGCAATCCTTTTCATCCATCATGCCAAAGTCGCCATGCAAGGCTTCGGAGGCATGAAGAAAGAAGGAAGGCGTTCCTGTACTCGAGAGGGTAGATGCGATCTTACTCCCTACAAGTCCGGATTTTCCAACCCCAGTAACGACGATCTTCCCCTCACACTCAAGGATCCGTCGTACAGCATCGGCAAAAGGAAGCCCGATCTTTGTTTCTGCAAGGGTAAGAGCATCTCGCTCTTTTTGAAGTACTTCTTTTCCCTGTTGAATGAGGGAAGCAGGATCTAGCTCCTTAGGCAACATTAAGGGGTTCCTTTTCAATTTTTCGCCGTTTGGCTTCTTGAATCAACGCCCGAAACAGGGGATGTGGCTTCATGGGCTTGCTCTTCAATTCGGGATGAAATTGGCACGCCACAAACCACGGATGGTGATCATACTCCATGATCTCCATCAATTTCCCATCGGGAGAGATGCCACTGAACATCATACCATTGCCTTCGAAGACCTCTTTATACGCCGTATTAAACTCATATCGGTGCCTATGGCGCTCGGTGATCTGGTCTTGTTGATAAGCCTCGTAGGCCTTGCTGCTACTACGCAGCTGACAAGGGAACCCGCCAAGCCGCATGTTGCCCCCCTTCTGCACCAACGAACGCTGGTCGTCCATCAGGGTAATCACCGGGTTTTTTGCTTCCATATCCCACTCCAAGCTCGTGGCTGCCTCGGTCTTTCCCAATACATTGCGGCAAAACTCGATGGATGCCACTTGAAGGCCCAGGCAAATCCCAAGGAAAGGCACACTCTCTACACGGGCAAACTCTACAGCGCGAATCATGCCATTCACACCGCGGTTTCCAAAACCTCCCGGCACAATAATACCATGATAGGGGCGCAGCTGGCTGGGATCCCAAGTCGGGCTCTCTAGATCAGCGGAATCGATATAATCAATCTGTACCGTAACTTCATTATGTAACCCTGCATGAAGCAAGGACTCTTCGATGGATTTGTAAGAATCCGCTACCTGCGTGTACTTGCCCACAACCGCAATCTTTACCTGCCCCTTTGGATTGTCGATGCGGGTGGAGATTGCGTGCCACTCACGCAGATCTGGCTTGCGTGTCCAAATATTGAGCGCATCCACCACGATTTGATCGAGCTTCTGGGCATGCAGCGCCAGAGGCAAGGTATAAATATTGGCCACATCCTCTGCAGAAATCACCTGAGCTGGGGGCACATTGCAAAAGCGAGCGATCTTTAGCTTCAGTTCCTCAGGAATGGGCGACTCACTGCGGCAAACCAACACATCCGGTTGAATCCCAATCGAGCGCAGCTCTTTGACCGAGTGTTGAGTGGGCTTGGTCTTTAGCTCTTTAGCTGCGGCAATGTACGGCACCAAGGTGAGGTGAATATAAAGCACGTTCGCTTGACCCAGCTCATAACGGATCTGGCGGATGGCCTCCAAGAAAGGAAGCCCTTCGATATCCCCTACTGTGCCACCAATTTCGATGATGGAAATATCGGCCCCCTCGGAGGCTTTGAAGATATTTTCTTTGATCTGGGTCGTAACATGGGGCACCACCTGCACAGTTCCCCCTAGGTAATCACCGCGACGCTCCTTGGACAACACCGCATCATAAACCTGGCCCGTGGTAAAACTGTTGGCACGGGAGAGTTGAGCGCGGGTAAATCGCTCGTAATGACCCAAATCCAGATCGGTTTCCGCACCATCCTCGGTGACAAAAACCTCGCCGTGCTGGGTGGGGCTCATGGTACCGGGATCGATATTAAGGTAGGGGTCAGCCTTGCTAAGGGCTACCCGCAAACCGCGGGTTTCCAATAGGGCGCCCAAGCTGGAAGCTACGAGGCCTTTGCCCAAGGAGGAAACAACTCCGCCGGTAACAAAAATAAACTTAGTATGGTTTCGCGTGTCCGTCATGATGATGCCCGTCGGTTGTAAAAAGACAAGGGATGCTAGACGAAAAAGCGAAGCCTGTCCAACGCAGAAGCAAGAGCTATCTCGAGACCTCCTCTGCGTGGTTACCCATGTCACCCCCTGCTACAGGATTTTCGCGTACAATAATAAGAGGCTGCTTTCATTTTTTTCTTCTCTTTATAGCAAGGGCTACCATGATACGCATACCAATTGGATTCCTCTGGATCAGCGCTTTGGTTGTGGCTTCACAAGGGCTATTGGGTGCTACCATTGTCAGATTGAGCGAGGAGCAGCATGCGGTGCTACTGAATGCCGGGGAGACCGAGGGGTTTTCGACGGGCAAATCCGTTTGTTTTTTTGACAAACCCGAGCAACAGATCCTTTGCGGGAAAATTGTAAAAAGCACCAAAAACCACGCCTATGTGCGTGTGAAGCGGGAGGAAATCGTGAGCCTGCGCAAGGGATTGTCCGCCCAGCTTCAACCAGACCCCCCGCATAAATGGGAGCTCACAGGTGCGTATACCCCATGGATCGCCACCCCTTTCACCGTCACAGTACCTAACTATTTACCCCCGGCAAAAGAGGCAACACAGACCAACACCCTATGGAAAGCCAACAAAAAACTCTCCTCTAGCTTTACTTCGGGAGCCCTGGAACTCCTGCTGCCCATGATTCATGTACGCGCAGGCCTTCGCTACCTGCAATTCCCCACTGTGAGCACTGTACAATCCAACTATGATCCGGCAAATACCTCCTCCTACGTAGAACGTTCTTTTTCCGGATCTGCACTCGGCCTTTTTGGCGCCTATGACTTGATACGCAAAGGGAGGTTTTCCCTGGGAGCCGGCCTTGATGTGAACCAAAGTACCGCGACAATGAAGGCGCAAGCCAAGAACGATACGAAGACCCTCGACAAAACCATTTTCTCGATCAAATCGGTCCTTACTGTTGTTTCTTTATATATTCCAGTCCGATACAACCTCCCCTTATTTGATTCCTCCTTTACCCTAGGACTTGGGGGAGATTTCCTCTTGCCTCTATTTGCCATGGGTACCCCCCAAGTTACGGAAGCCGACAGCGTAAATGGTAGCAAAGTGCCGGACGCCATCGCCGATGCCCAGGGTGTATTGGCTCATAAGAAGAACAGTTTTGGTTTGGCTATTGTCGTGGGGCTAACCTATTGGCGGTAGATGGGGGGGTAGGGATGAGATCGTGGACACCCACCGAAATCCCCCCACTCCGTCATCCCAAGGTCCCGGAGGGACCGTATGGGATCTCTGCTCCGTCATCCCAAGGTCCCGGAGGGACCGTATGGGATCTCTGCTCCGTCATCCCAAGGTCCCGGAGGGACCGTATGGGATCTCTGCGTTTTTATCGAGATCCCATACGGCTGCTACGCAGCCTTGGGATGACGGAGCAGAGATCCCATACGGCTGCTACGCAGCCTTGGGATGACGGACGCTGCTCGGAGGGGGGAGGGATGGGGATGACGGAATGGAATGAGGGATGACAGTTTCACAAAGTCATGCGTTCTGCTAAGGAAGGAGAAGCCTCCCGATACAGCGTCACAGAGAACCCCGCGAGAAATGCCAGCAAGACGCTATACCCTGCAATGCGCAGGCAGTGCCCCACCAACCCCAAGGGAGAAAAAGGCATGCCCCAAACGGGAGCACTGAAACTAGCCGGCAACAAGCCCCCCATGCCAGCACCTTCCAAATGGAATTGAAGAAACAGAACTTCCAGCCCGATCCTCGCCATAGAAACAAAAGACATCGTCATAATGAGAATAAAGGCCATGCGAAAAGCCCCCCCGCGTTGGATATTGGTATACCGAAAAAATAAGGCATGCCCCAAGGAGCGCCACATCCCTTGCTTTTCATGCAAGCTGATGACGATGGCAAGGAGGGCAAAGGCGCTAAACACATGCAGAGAAGAGAAGAAGAGCTGCTCTACGCTCAGTATCAGGAGAAAGCCCACAAAGGGAATGCCCTTGGGTAGCAACAGCTTCACCCCATGCCAGCAGAGCTGGGGAAGAGATCGGGGGGATTCTTCCCCACAACTTTGTAGGAAGAACAGGATCAGCACCAGGTACCCGGTAAGCAACACCAGAGCTAGACCCAAAAATCCACCGAGGTAGGGCCCCAAAAACAGATAAAAGGACTCGAGCAGAGAGAGGTACCCCCCGATAGTAGGGACCTGGTCTTGGACAGCCACCGCATGTTGGATGGCATCTGCAGCCACAATCCCTTGATACCCCATCCAAATCTCCAAACAAAACTGGGGGATAAAGAAAAATCCTAGGAGGATCGGCGCCACCCAACGGGAAGTTTGGGTAAGCAAAGAGAACGTTTGACCCCAAACGGTCCATAAGGTGGGTGTATAAGTGGCATGTTGCATGGTAAAAACCCTATCTATGTCTTGGCTATCGTTTGACAAAAGACGCGTAAAACCCCATTATATCCGGTTTGCTTCCATTCAAAAGTGGTAACGCAGCTAGGGCCTTTATACAGCCCCCTAACATACTGTAAAGAAGAGATCAGTTCATGGACTTTCCATCGGCCTACAATCCGGAAAAAAATGAGAAGAAATGGTGGGACTTTTGGATTGCAGAGGATTTCTTTTCCTCTACCCCGAATCCTGACAAAAAAAGCTTCACCGCTTTGCTTCCTCCGCCCAATGTAACCGATCGATTGCACATGGGCCACGGACTTGTGGTGACTACCCAAGACATTCTTACCCGATGGAAACGCATGTCGGGGTTCAACTGCTGTTGGTTGCCCGGTACCGATCATGCAGGAATCGCCACCCAGATGATGGTGGAAAAATCCCTGCAGCAAGAAGGAAAAACGCGCCAAGAATTGGGCCGAGAGGCTTTCTTCCAGCTCTGCTGTGAGTGGAAAGACAAAAACGGCGATATCATCATTGAACAATTAAAAAAACTCGGTGCCTCCTGCGATTGGAAGCGCCAAGCCTATACCATGAGCGAAGGACTCTCCACAGCGGTACGGCGGATCTTTGTCTCCTTGTATGAAGATGGCCTTGTATACCGAGGCGAGCGCCTTGTGAATTGGGACCCTGCATTGCAGACTGCGGTCTCCGATGATGAGGTTTATAACGAAGAGATCAACGGCAATATGTATCACATCGCCTACCGCGTACGCGGTGCAGAGGCGGATACACAGGTTGTCGTGGCCACCACTCGCCCGGAAACCATGTTTGGGGATGCTGCGATTGCCGTGCATCCCGAGGATGAGCGCTACCAGACCCTCATCGGCAAAGAAGCCCAAATTCCTTGTACGGATCGCTGGATCCCGATTATCGCAGATACCTACGTCAAGCCGGAGTTTGGGACCGGATGCTTAAAGATTACCCCTGCCCATGACTTCAACGATTTCGAGGTCGGCCAGCGACATCACCTACCGCGCATCAATATCCTAAATCCTGATGCCACGCTTAATGAAACATGCCCCGAATTGGTCCGTGGACAAGACCGATTTAAAGCGAGAGAAACCCTGGTGCGAGCCCTGAAAGACTCCCATCAGTTGATCAAGATCGTATCGATCCGTCACAGTGTGCCCTTCTCCGATCGAGGCAAATGCCTGATTGAGCCACGCTTGTCCTTGCAGTGGTATGTAAAAATGCAGCCCCTTGCAGGCCCTGCAATTGAAGCTGCAGCAACGGGGGATCTCAAATTTCACCCCGATACATGGCAGAAAACCTATTTCCACTGGCTCGAGAATATCCAAGACTGGTGCATCTCTCGGCAACTCTGGTGGGGACATCAGATTCCCATTTGGTACTGCCAAGGGTGCCAAGCTATCAATACGGGCATGGAGGATCCTACCTCCTGCTCCACCTGTGGAAGCACTGATTTACAGCAAGATCCTGATGTATTGGATACGTGGTTTTCCAGCTGGCTGTGGCCTCTAAGCCCTTTTGGCTGGCCGGAAAAAACAAAAGATCTCGCTTACTATTTCCCTACCGATATGCTGGTAACCGGTGCCGATATTATCTTCCTATGGGTAGCTCGTATGACCATGGTGTCGCTCTACACCATGCAAAAGGTGCCCTTTAAAGACGTGTGCTTCAATTCCATTATTTGCGACAAGGACGGTCGTAAGTTTTCCAAAACCCTGGGCAATGGTATCGATCCCCTCGAGGTGATTAAGAGCTATGGAGCCGATGCCGTGCGGTTCACCATGATCCAGCTGGCTCCCTTGGGAGGGCGCGTCAAACTCTCCATGGAAGACTTTGAGCATGGCAATCGGTTTATCAATAAGATCTGGAATGCAGCTCGGTTTCTTCACGGCAAACTGGGGGCTCAAACCCTGGTTCCCGTGGATTTCGAGGCACTGCCTCTGCCTTACCAGTGGTTGGTGCATGAGCTACACGTAGCTGCGACTCGTATGGACCAGCAATTGTCGAGCTACCAGATGCAGGAATCTGCACTGACCTTATACCAATTGATGTGGCACGCCTTCTGCGATTGGGGCGTTGAGATCACCAAGGAAAGCATCGAAGGCAAGGGCACAGTAGAAGACCAACAAATTGCCTCTGCTGTCTATTTTGTATTCGAGGGGATCCTGCGATTGGCTTCTCCGTTTATTCCTTTCCTTGCAGAAGAACTGTGGACCCTGATTCCTGTTCATCCCCAGTGGAAACGGGAGAAGAGTCTGGTGATCTCTGCATTCCCTACTGCAGCGTCCACACCTGCATTCCCAGAGGCGGCTCATACGTGGAACCGATTGCAAGAGGTGATCTCGGGGGTTCGTTCCCTCAAGAGCCAGATGCAGGTGGAGAAGAAGAAAGACCTCGCTCTCTTTATTCGATGTGAAGCTGAGTTTCGTTCAGTGCTTGAATCCCAATTGCCTTTGGTAAAAAAACTATCAGGCGTTGCGGATCTGCAGTTTGTCGCTTCCTTGCAAGAAGCAGGGGCCTGTCTTGCCAATGTAGGACCTGGGTGGAGCCTCTATGTACCACTCGCTGATTTGACCCAAATTCCCAAGGAAAAGACCCGGATTGCAGGCGAAATGCAACGCATCTCCAAGATCGTAATGGGGCTCGAGAAAAAGCTACAAAACGAAGCTTTCGTCCAAAATGCTCCTGCAGATGTGTTGGTGCAGGCCAAAGCCCAATTTGCCAATATGGGCTCTCAGTTGGAGTCTCTTCGAGAGAGTTTGGATTCTTTTGGGTAGTTTTTCTTTTTCTTTTTCTTTTTCTTTCGTGGAAACTGCGCAGCTGGTTCCACGAAAGAAAAAAAAGAAAAAAACTAAAGAGGCTTCTGCAAGTAACAGTACTTACAAACGGGCAGGTATCGCTCCTCAGCCCCCATTTCAATCTCAGGACCGTCTATGACAGGGGTTCCGTTCAGGAATTTTCCATTTTGGGTGGCTTTTCGGTTGCAGAAGTAGCAAGTGGTTTTGATTTCCTCGATGGTATCTGCAATCTCGAGCAATCGCTTTGATCCTTCAAAGAGATATCCCTTGAAGTTGGTTTTAAGCCCGTAGCAAATCACCGGGACATTGCAATGAATCGTCAGCTGCTGGAGCTCTTCGATGACAAAAGGAGAAAGAAACTGGGCCTCGTCTACTAAGATACAGTGCAGAGGCTCCAGGTTGGAAAAATCAACCCGATGCTCCCCCTGTACACTCTGTTTTCCTGGATAAATGAACACAGTATCTGGATACAAGAGATGGTCGGCTTCCATGGAAAGCCCCGCTCGAGAGCGAATGGTATCTGCACCAAAGCGAAGATCCAAATGGGGTTTAAGCAGGACTACCCTTTTCTTTTGCTGCTGGTAATTGTGCGCCACTGCGAGCAAATTCAGGCTCTTGGCACTGCCCATCGCTCCATATCGAAAATATAGTTTCGCCATTTCAGGTCATCCCCCTCTTTATTGAAGGGGAGATATATCACGTGGCGTGGAGGTTTTCTTTCTTTCTTTTTTGGATGAGAGAACTACAAAGCTTAATAAATAGGGTAGGTGCATCTTTTCTTTTCGATATCCGCATCTACGACAAAAGGAGCTTGCCAAGATTGGGCACGAGGGGTGAAACTGCACTCCATGAGCAAAGTAGACTTCGTTGCATCTGAATAAATTTCTACGATATGCTTGTCTCCAAATGAAATCCCGATCACATCCCAATAATGAGCGGAAGAAAGGGATGAACTTTCCAATCCGGAATCCACAACGAGGTGGTAAACCTTTGGGTCGGTAGAGGTAACGCGAATACGCAATGGCGCCATGGGTTTTTGCTCCCGTAGCACGATTTCTTTTTTCAGTGTACCTGTCTCTATATTCAATGTCTGAGGCTCTGCTACATACCCAGGTCGAGAAATTTCTACCACGTGAGGTCCTTGGTCAAGGGTGAGACGCATCGGTGTAGTTACATACTGACCTTGCTGCAATGGCTCTCCATCGATCTTGAGTGCCACGCGCTCCGGGGTGGTATGAAGCTCCAAAATCCCTTGCTGTTCCTTATGTGTGAGCAGATAAAAGACTCCTCCTGCGAGGAGTAAGATAAGGAGACCCAAGCCTGCCAATAGAAGGCCTCTACTCCCCTTTTTTCCATATATCATCTCGGTCTGACCCACTGCCGAGAGTTGGGTAGGAGAGGCAGAATCACCGGGCACGCCTGCTGTAGGGAGGGTAAGTTCGAGAGGCGCTTGGGCATCTTGCAACAGCTCGCGAATATGATCTTGCAGGGTGATTTTTCGCTCTGCCAATGTCTTTTTCATCAGGTGGCTCAGGTCTTCGGGAGTAAAGTCTGGGTAGCGTTTGTTAATGTAATGACGCAGAGCCTTTTCAAATTCCTGGGCATTGAGATAGCGCATCTGGGGATTTTTTTGCAATCCTTTTGCCAAAATACCTGCCAGCTCCTCATCTACGAGGGGATTGAGTTGCTGCAAATCAAGGGGCATGTGGCATGTTTTTACATGTTGAATGGTCTCGATCTCATTATCACCCTGAAACAATCGCTTCATAGTGAGCATTTCCCAAAGAATAATCGAGAGGGAAAACACATCGGTGCGCACATCGAGGGACTGAGCAGAAATCTGCTCGGGGCTCATGTAGGCATATTTTCCTTTTACAATACCAGGTTGGGTTTCATTTGCTTTGTTGTTGGCATCGGCAATGCCAAAATCTGTGATTTTAACTTCAGCCTCAAAACTCACGATGATATTTTGGGGGGAGATGTCTCGGTGAATGATCCCGATGGGTTTGCCCGTAATATCATCCAGTTTGGTATGGGCATAATGAAGGCCTCGGGCTGCTTCGGCTGCAATGTAGAGCGCACAGGGGATGGGAAGCTTGAGATCGGTTTGCTCACACTTCACCAGAAGGGTCCGCAAATCGCCACCCATCACAAATTCCATGATAATGGCATAGGAGCCCTCTACCTCTTCGAAGCCCTCCACTCGAACAATGTTGGCATGCTGCAGCCGTTTGCAAATATGGGCTTCATCGCGAAACATTTTGACAAACTCTTCCTCAGTGGCATAACTGGGAAGTATACGTTTGATGCAGCAAATGCGCTGAAACCCATCCTCCCCGATCTGTTTGCCCAGGTAGATTTCTGCCATCCCGCCGCGTGCGATTTGTTTGAAAAGAATGTATCGATGGTCCATGGGTGCTTTTTTTCTCCCCCCTGGGGTGTCTCGAGCGTCCTCGGATCTCCTTTGGGTATCGGCAGTTGGCAACAGTAAGATGAGGGGGGAAAAAGGATGCAAATCCAAAGGAATGACCATTGCCTACACAGACTACAGCCTCTAAAAGAAACAAGACTCCAAAATCAAAGGGTATTTTCATTACCTTTGAAGGGGGAGAAGGGGTAGGAAAATCATCTCTGATCCAAGAGGTAGCTAAGCGCCTGACCCAGGAGAAGATCGCCCATATCGCAACCGGAGAGCCAGGGGGTACCCCCCGCGGCCAAGAACTCCGCCGCTGGCTACAAGCCTCCAAATGGCCCTCCGTCGCGGAGTTTTTGCTCTATTCCGCCGACCGAAGTCTACACGTGGAGGAAGTGATTCGTCCCGCCTTGGCCCAGGGCAAGTGGGTGCTTTGCGACCGATTTGTAGACTCCAGTCGGGTGTATCAAGGGCAAGCTGGGGGGTTAAATCGCTTGTTTATCGAGATCGTATCCACTCAGTGTACGGGGGGAATCGAGCCAGACCTTACATTCTTATTGGACTGTGACCTCGATGTTTCCATGGGGCGGCTGGTGGGGCGAGAGGTTTTATCGCACTATGACCAGGCCAAACGAGCATTCCACGAGAAGGTCCGATCTGGATTTTTGGCGCTTGCGGCGTTGAATTCGGACAGAATTGTGGTACTAGATAGTACCGCGCCTATAGCGGAATTGGTGACCCAAGTTTGGGATACAATCAAGGAACGCGTGAATGGCAAGTAGCTGGAGTTCCCTCGTGGGAATGGAGTCAGTTTGTGAAAAGTGGAGGCGCCTCTTGCAAGAGGGGAGGCTTCCCACGTGTATCTTGCTCACAGGCCAAGCTGGCATTGGAAAAAAACATCTCCTGCACCGTTTGGCTGCTCTGTTCTACTGTGACCAAGGGGGCTGTGGGACGTGTACCACCTGTCAGCACATCGATGGGGGGTTCCATACCGATGTCTTGCACATCAGCGCAGAGAGCCTCAGCTTACAAGAGGCCGTGGAACTGCAGCGACATGTGGAGATGCACCCGTTGTTGTCTGCGAATTGCAAGCAACCCGGGGGGGCTCGCATCGTACTGGTGCCCGATATCGAGCGGTGGACACGACAGGGCGTAAATCGTTTGCTCAAGACCCTGGAGGAACTGCCTCCCTATGCCTATGTGTTTTTTTCCACGAGCAGCCCTAAACGGCTTTTGCCTACAGTGTTGTCTCGATGCGTACGGTTTCCTGTTACAGGCGAACGCATTGCTGCCCCAGAAAGTGAAGAGGAGCGGCAGTGGAGCCAAGAGATCAATGCCTTTTGGGAACAGGTCTTTTCAGCTTCGATGCCAGCTGACATTTTGGGGCACGAGATTTGGAATCGAAAGGGGGCTGCTGTGCGGGTAGCCAATTCAGTGGAGGCTGCACTGAACCGATGGTACCGACATCAGTTGGACTCCGGGCAAGCGATCACAGGGGTTCGAATCCGTAGAGAGGGGCTGCGAGCGTGGAAGAAACGAGCGATTCAAGAAAAAATTATGATCAACGGTCAACTGGCAGCAGAGGTATTTGCACTGCAGGGACTCGGATCAAGAAGGTGATGATATGCAAGGTATAAATGTAGTCGGTGTGCAGTTTCGACGGGCAGGAAAGATCTATGATTTTTCTTGTGGGGATATCGAATTGCAGATCGGGGACTCGGTACTGGTGGATTCTGAACGAGGCCCTTCGATTGCAAAAGTAGCCACCGTTGGATTCCACAATCCGGTGCAAAAGACGAAGAAAAAACTGCAATCCATCGTGAGAAAATCCACGGAAAAAGAGCTGCAACGCAGCAGTCGCATCAGCCCAGAGGATGTACTTGCGTTTACCAAGGAAAAAATTTGGGACCTCAAGCTGAAGATGAAGCTTTTGAAGGCCGAGATTCAGTTTGGGGGAAGCAAGATCGTTATTTACTTCTCTGCTCCAGGGCGGGTGGACTTTCGGACCTTGGTGAAGGAACTTGCCAGTGGCCTGAAGTCTCGCGTGGAGCTTAAGCAGGTCGGCGCCCGAGATGAGACCAAACTCCTTGGGGGGCTTGGCGTTTGTGGACGAGAGTATTGCTGTTCCAGCTTTTTGCGGGAATTTGTCCCCGTCTCCATTCGGATGGCAAAGAACCAAAACCTTGCCATTAATCCAAGCAAAGTATCAGGAGGCTGTGGTCGATTGCTGTGTTGTTTGACCTATGAGAATGATGTCTATACCCACCTACGTCAGCAGCTCCCCCCTAGAGGAGCTAAAGTTCGACTCAAGAACCAAGAGACAAAGGTCCTGGTTTTAAAATCAGACTTTTTAAATCAAAAACTCTTGGTAGAAACCATCGATGGCAAACACCTCACCTTGTCCCTCGAAGAGATTGAATATACTGCCGTACATAAAAAACCAGATCCTCAAGAAGACTCCACCGGTGAAGACGAGGCTGAGTGGTCAGAATCCACCCAGTTAGAAGAAGATTGATAAAGTTGCTATACGAGTTATTTCCTCACTCATGTCTCATTGCTGTATCCGAGTGAGCAATATATCAAACTGGCCCACTCTGTTACTTACACTTTGAACGGCATTATCAGGATTATATAGGGTAAAATTTTCAAGGCTACCTTCCGTAGTTCGTGTTTTATCCCATATGGTTGGATCAAACCGAAAATGCTGTTTGCACTTTTTCCTACCAGAAGACTCTTGGTAAAAGTCTCATCTGTAGGGTAGAAGCTCACCCCCTTTATGGCATTGAGAGAGTCACTGCATCCGAGTGAGCAATATATCAAGCTGACCCACTCCGTCACTTACACTTTGAATGGCATTATCGGGGTTATATAGGGTATAAATCTCGGAGCCACCTTGCGTAGCTTTTGTTTTAACCCATATGGTTGGATCAAGAGGGTTTTCGAAGTTGTCATACCACTCTGCAACCGTGCTGAAATCTTCCTCGCTCTCTATATAAGGAAAATAACTGATAGAAGAATAAGAGATCTCATGTTCTTTCCATTTAGTTAGATCAACAGCTCCATCCCATTCGTTGTGAACATTACCACTTAACATGATTCGCTTGGGGGCAGAGAAATCGGTAACTTTCACTATTAGTATTTTTATATCATCCATGTACCAAGTTATTAAGTTAGGCCTCCACTCGATGGAATAATTATGAAATTCACTAAAATAGGTAGGGGCCATATTTGTTATTGTGTATGCGCCTTCACAAGGATGTACTACAGGAACTATGGTTTGAGCACCCCCTAAGATTTCAATATCAAACTCTTCCTGTGTTTCTGTACTATATAGAAAGAAGGCTGACACCGTTCCTCTAAAAGCCGCAGGCTTCATCCGTGCTGTGAATTTTCCATATTGAAAAGTCCTTGCTGTATAGATCTCTGCTGAATAGAAATGCTTTTCATTGCTCTTTTTGGGTTCAGAGACAAGATCTTGTGAGCTAGAATAGGAATACTGTTTAAAAAAATTGTGATTTCGGGGTTCAAGAGTGGAGGCTTGTGCTTTACCGAGAGATCGGCCTGTATTATGGGTCTCACAATTAAAAGGCGTATAATCGGTAAGGGGGGATTTATTTTTTCCCCTTACCTGGGGGTCCTTTTGGGTATCGGAAAAATCCATGCAACCAATTGTATATACAGAAATAAGAAGAAATACAAAAGAGTATTTAAAGTTCAAAAAAATCCTTTCAAGTTCAAAAAAATCAAACTGCAAACTCTGTTTTTACTTCTTCCCGCTAGAAGCTCAACCCCTTTAGGGCATTGAGAAATTCATTGCATCCGAGTGAGCAATATATCAAGCTGGCCTACTCCGTTACTTACACTTTGAACGACATTCTTGGGGTTATATAGGGTATAGTTCTCAGGACTACCTCCCGCAGCTTGTGTTTTAACCCATATGGTTGGATCAAGAGGATTTTCAAAGTTGTCGCGCCACTCTGGGACCGCGCTGAAATCTTCCTCATTCTCTATATAAGGAAAATAACTAAGAGAAGAATAAGAGATCTTATGTTCTTTCCATTTAGTTAAATCAACATCCCCATCCCACTTTTTGTGAACATTAGAACTTAACATGATTCGCTTGGCAGCAGAGTAATCGCTAACTTTCACTTCTAGTATTTTTATATCATCCATGTACCAAGTTACTAATCTAGGCCTCCATTCAATGGAATAATTATGAAATTCATTAAAATAGGTAGCGTTCATATTTATTGTTTTGAAGGCTTTACAAGGATGTACTACAGGAACTATGGTTTTAGAACCTCCTAATATTTCAATATCAAACTCTTCCTGTGTTTCTGTACTATACAGGAAGAAGGCTGACACCGTTCCTCTAGAAGCCACGGGTTTCATCCGTGCTACGAATTTTCCATATTGAAAAGTTCTTGCTGTATAGACCTCTGCTGAATAGAAATACTTTTCAGAAAGGTTGGAATTTTGGGCTTCGGAGACGAGATTTTGGGATTGAAAATAGGCATAGTTTTTAAACAGGTCACGATTTCGGGGTTCAGGAGCAAAATTTTGTGCATTAGCAAGAGACCGGCTTGTATTCTTGGCCTCACAATTAACGGATGTATAATCGGTAAGGGGAGGATTATCCTCCCCTCTTTTTACAGATGAGGGCTCCCTTTTAGCTAAATTCATACAACCCACTGTATATATAGAAATAAACAGAAAGGCAGAAGAGTATTTAAATTTCAAAATAATCCTTTCAAGTTCGAAAAGTTAAACCACCAATGCTACTTTTGATTCTTTCTGCTATAGTACTCTTGAGTTACTGTTTTATCAAATAGTTCTATGCGGTGCGTTATATTGTGACACTTTTGAGCTAGCCTATGTCCTTGTTCTCTTATTATAGCCAAGTCTTTTCTTCGCTTGGGAGACAACCAGTAATCCACTGTTTTGTTTAAATTTTTAGGCGTTGAAGCTATATAATGCACATTCTCAATCATTCCTAATTGCCGCAAGAATGGGACATATAGCTTATCAGCCAGCAGAACTGTTCCTGTTGCAGGAATTTCAAAATGTTTTGCAATGACATAGGGTCCAAAAGTTTTATCTGGATATGGCCCCCCCCCAACGGCGATGTCATAGTTTACAATCCATTGTGCAAAATCAGCCGCTTCTTCCAACGCATTTACTTCAGTATTATAGCCTTTGTGTATATGCTCTTTCCATAGAGGTGATTTTTTAACTTTAATTTCTTCACGTGCAACTTTGCGCAAAGGATACCAATCATCGTCGCTTTCCTTTCCCAATAAAAGGACTTTATGGGTTTTAGACGTTGCTTGTGAATCAAAAAAAGGTTGTGAAGCTGCATGAGGAAAGACATAACATGAGTTGATCTTAGAGGCGTCCACAAATTTCATCATATGCTCGGGATAGCGCGCAAACAGCACATCCATCCATGGGTAGGAGCGTTTAAGCGGTTCTATATCATCTGCCCAATTCAGATCTTCGACGATCAAAACTTTGAAAACCGGAAGAGTGGGTAAATCAGACCACTTGTCTAGAATATTCGCTCTTAATACATAAAAAGCGACGACATCTGGTGGAGTGGCTGTTCCAATTTTATTCTGGATATTTTCAAGAAAATTAGGCCCAACTAAGTCGCTAGAATTAATTATATGCCAAGACTTTTTCCGTTGTAGCTCTTCTATAAAAATTCGGATGAATGTTGCTGTTCCTTTGTAAACTTTCGAGTCCGTATCTATAACTATCACTTTTACTAATTTTGCCTCTTGTTGCTCTAGAGACAATGGAGATGGGTTGCTATTTTTGCAAGGGTGATTCAGAATATCGAAATTTCTTTCATGCTCTGGGCTTAATTTTAATGTAGAATCAGGCGTCACGACATGGAATGATTCAGGTATTGTTTGGTTATTACATCCTTTTTTAGATGGATCTCCAACACCTAAAGGACAATCGACGGGACACAGTTCAGCAGCCAGAAAAGCAGAAGGCGCCTGAGTTACAGAAACTGGAGAAGAATTCTTAATTGAAGCTCTACAAGCAGGCATAAACATAAGGAAAATCAAGATGTTAGGCAGAGCTTGGCAATTCATTATATGCATTTCTTTAGCTTTCTAATAATTCAAATAAATCGGTTATCCTACTGATATCTATGAAAAGCTGGTCCGCTCAAAATTTTTTATATTTTTCCTCTGCACATTCTCTATGGATTTCTTATGAAATCAAGGCGCAACACAGCCACTCGCTTGGTTTTTATCACGACGACCCATTTGATCGATGCCAGACTTTTCTGGATCGGTGCTAGTTTTAACAAGTTCTGGATTTATACAATATGCTTGAAATTTTGGATCTGTAAAGAAATATTCCCCAATTAATATATCAGTAGGCATATTTCTTAAAGGCATCACCTTCTCATTTATCTTGCGTGCACTTTCTGCGTTAATTAAATATGCGACATTTCCTGCTGTACAGCTCGCGCTTAAAAACGAATATCTCTGATCCCGTGTCTTTGGAGTCCGGTCCTTTGGGCAGCCCCAGTGATAATTTGCATTGCAATATAGATAAATCAGATCCCAGTTTTTAGGCAGGTGCTTTAGAGTATCATCAAGACGATTTTTAAAATCAGGAGGAAGTTCACTATCGTCTTCTAAAACTAAAGCCACCTTATGGCCGCTCTTGATGACCATTTTTGAAACTTCATAGTGTGATAATTTATTTCCAACTTCACCTGGAGATAAAGGTTTAAAGGGTAACTTTGGATCGCATTGATAGGAATAACCCTTATCTGCATCTAGTATTTGCAATGCAGTAGAAGTACGCTCGTAATTAAAGGACATGCCGTAGATAGCTGAAAATCGAGTGAATGGAAGTGCTAGCCCATCAAGTTGATCCTGCATGGCCCTCATCTTCTTTTTGTCACGATCTAAATTTATAACAATGGTTTCATCAAGACTTTCTTCGGTATATGTTACCGGCCAAGTCCTCATTTGTGCTCTACGATCTGTCGTAGTTTGAAGACAACCTTGAAAAAGAAAAAAAAATGCCCCCAAATAGGAAACTGATTTTCTCATTTCTACTCCCTGATATTTTTCTACTCATTTATTGGGCAACAATTTTTTGGACATAAAAAACCTTGGGCTCTAACCACAACTAAATGTCATTGCCAGAGCCCAAATCTGCTCTTTTTTTACAATCGTCACTCTTGTGCCATCATCTCTTTATTATGAAATATTGTCAAATTTAGATACAATTTGGAAAATAATTTCGATGGACACTATTCTTCAAATCGCTTGTTAGATTTTAAATCCACAAAAAAAATGCAAAAAATCTCGTATAAAAAGGATGTTAATAGAAATTAAGTTTCACAAAGAGTCTATTGACCCTAGCTCAAAAAACGATGTAAAATATGAAGCAACACTTTTAAAAATCACTTCATTTGGTAAAAAAAAAGCTATTAGCTATTAATAAAGAGAAATTTATGGGGCTCTATAGTGTATCTTGAAGATTTGATTGGTTAAAAATTATCCAATTTCGAAAACAAGAGTTATTTTATATTCAAGGGGGGCCCTATGAGGCTTTATTCTATTCTCTTATTTGCTCTAGGTATTTCCTCCTGTAGAATTACCTCTGAGGACAGAGGAAATGAAATGTCCTCTATTATTTCTGATGTGGGAATCCCCAAAAAAATTCATCAGGTATGGATAGGACAAGACAAAGAACCGGATTATAATCAGTATTATAAGGAGTCTATGTCTAAACATGCTCCAAATCATGAGTATAAACTTTGGACCAATAAAGATCTGACGCGAGAAAATTTTCCCATTGTGTACGACTATATACTGCAAGCAAGCGAAGCAGGTAAAAGAAAATATGGCGTAGACCCAAAAATGTGGAATGGGACACCTACAAGAAAATTAGCTCAAATTTCTGATCTGATGCGTCTTGAAATTATCTATCATCATGGAGGATTTTACTTTGATGTTAAAACAGAACTTTTAAAATCAATTGACCATTTAAGTACTCCAAATATTTCATTTGTTGTCGCCAATGAAGACCCTTGTGGACTTACATGTAAGAGTGGAAATAAACTATACCTCTCTAACTCGATCTTCGCTTCAGCTCCTAATAGTAAGATTCTTCAACGCTTGCTGAAGAAAGACCGGTTAGAACAAATTAAATTCGATCGAGACGAAGTCAATGAAGAAACTGGGCCTTTTTATTTTCGTTCTGGTATTCTTAATGCAAATGAAGTGCATCTATTAAAAACAGATGAGGCCTTCCCATACATTTCTTGGACCTCTCCTTATCAAAAAGCAGGAGTTGATAGATGCCTTTCAAAAGAACGTGATTCACTTAAAACAAGCGATGATCACGTTAAGACAATAATTATAAAAAATGAGACTGTGTACTTAGAATACCCTTGTGAAAAATATCCTACCAGCCTCTTAGTCATGCATTGGAATTTGGGAGGAACCTGGAAGTAATCTTTTCTACCTCAATTTTTAGAAATTAAGGCTTATCTGCATCAGATTTTTTAGAGGAAAAAATGAGACTTCAATTCATCTGTCCTTTTCTTTTTTGCATAATTGCTTGCGCTCAAATTAGAAATGAAAATGAGCCTTTTCAGTTTTCCCCTCTTCGTTCTTTGGCTGAATTCCCGACAATGCGAATTTTTCCAGAAGATGAAAACATAAAAAATTCGGATTCAGAAAAATTCAATACTCAGTTTAAAAAATATTTTCGAGTCATTGATCAGAGCGACTCTTCTGAAGAAATTGTAGATATTAATTTGTTTATGGGAACCGTCCATTCAAACCAATTAAAAAATGGAGTTGAAAATTGGATTTTCCTTGACCCAACTGCACAAATAGATGCATCTTCATTAAAAGATATTGATACCGTAATCAGCAAAAATGCTGAGTTTACATTGCTTATTCCATATACAAAAAATAAGAAAAAAGAATTTTTTCATGTCGCTGAATTAGATGGTGAAAATTTCTCTACCCAAATAAGAGTGGTTTATGACAGCTATGTAGAAAGACGACCAATATCTATTTCTAAATCATTCTATATAAATTTAGATCGATCTACCGATAGAAAAAAATTTATGGAGAAGCAGAATCAAGAATACGGACTCAACCTAACCAGATTTCCTGCTGTAGATGGATCCGTTTTTAAAAATCAGTACATCGTCCAGCCGGAAACATCAATTTTACAAAAGCTTACCTATGGTCAAGATGAATTTTTATATAATTATAGAAAAGACCATTACGGAAAAGGGATGACTTTTGGTGAGATCGGAAATTTTTTAAGTCTTTTTTATATTATGAAAACCATAGTGGAAGATAATTATCCAATCACATTAATTCTTGAAGATGACGCCAAAATTCCCAAAAATTTTAATGCTAAAATAGGAAATTATCTTAAGAAAGCACCGAAAAATTGGGACATCATATATCTTTATTGCAATTCTCATGAATCTTTTGGTTGTAACTATAGATTTAAAAAAACAAGAGATGGATTATTTAGCACCCTTAGCGGAGGAAGTTGCGTAGCCGGTATGGTAGCGGCTGTTCTTAGCCAAAAGGGTGCTAGAAAAATACACAGACAATTACTTTTACCGATCTCCCGCCCCGTCGATATGCTGATTGGAAACCAATTTATGCCACAAAAGTTGGATGAATTTTCCGCTTTTTGCACAACGCCAGAACTTGTGACTACCGGCGATTTAGGTTCTGAAATCAAAGGAATGGGGAGAGAGCATTAATTTTAAATAGAAATGGAGTTGACAATGGAATCTATCTTAAAATTAACACTGTTTTCTCTTGTCTTTTACTTTACCCTTCAATCTTGTTCGTCAATTAAAATTAAAAATGATGACAGTGACATGAGGAATAAAACAAAGATTAATGGAAAATTAGTTGAAGTTAATTTTGGAAACCGTCTATGCAAACACCCCGATTTTAAGGATTCACGAATCCCTGAGTTACAGGCAACTCACACTATAGAAAGGTTGAATGATCCAATCTTCAAAGCTGCCATACAATATGAAATCCCTCTTATAAAATTTCAATATAACTCATCCATTGTTCGCATTGATGATTCTGGTTATTTGATGACAGTAAGATTTGATTGCACAAACCGGTCTAATCAAAATACGCAAAGCTACACCCTGGTCCATGAACTCAATAATGAGCTCACACCTGTGTCCGACTTGCAGTTTTTAAAAATACCTTCATTTCTAGATGCAAAAATAGAAAATGGTATCGCCGAAGATATGAGACTGTTTAAAATTAAAGATCAAATATATGGAACAATAGGTGATAATCTAGACGGAAGAAATTATTATTTTCCTGATAGACGAATACACCTTCTTAAAATTTCTACAGAAATGGGGGAATGGAAAGCAAAATCAATTGAATTTTTTTCTTCCCCGAAAGACTCCCCTATAAAAGGACCCGAGAAAAATTGGGCCCCTATCCCTATTTTTACCAGCTCCGACTCAGAATCACCACTTCTCGTCTATGCGCTAGATCCCCAATATATGCTTGCTAAAGCCACTCCGAATAAAACAATACAGGGAGAAAGAGAGATTGAAATAGTCAAACCCTGTAACAGGACACTCCCCTGGGATCGCGCTCAATACGGAAAACTTCGGGGCGGTACCCCATTGATTTGGTTAAATGAGCTGCAAGGATATTTAGGTTTTTTTCATACGGCAAAGCATCTGGAAAATGAAAGAGGCAATATATACTACATGGGAGCCTATGTAGTGAATGGTACAACTAAGTGTGTATCTCATATTTCTCCCGCTCCTTTACAGTACACTGGCATGTATGATGCAAAAGAAGAAGAAAAAGGGTTTTGGATTCATAATGCGGGGCCAGATACTGAAGTGATATTTCCAACTGGGGTCGAAATTTCTGTTTGGGAGGGGCAGCAGGTAATTATTGTATCAGCAGGAATCAATGATTACAGAGTAAAAAATTTTATCCTAGACAGACAAGCTCTAACTGAAAGTTTGTCGAAAATAACGCCATAGAAAATCGTTGAAAACAGTTACAACTGTCAGCCTACACTCCAGCTGAAGGCTCTATGCAACCTCTCTCTACTCTCCTCCCCAGACTCAGGTTTGACCCCGATCTGAATCACCCCGTGTTGAATCTCTAGCAACAACAAAGCTTCTCCCAACAATATAGTAATTGTCTCCAAGAGGGTATGACTTTGAGAAAATCCGGTTCCTACAATAGAGAAAAGGTGAATGGACAACTTTCTCTTGCACTCCACCTTTTTACACTGAATGGTAAGAAATTCCATATATGCACTAGCATGTGCCAGCTCTAAACTCAGTTGAAGCTCAATCTGATCATCTATGCGTCGTAAGCTCCACAACTGTGGTATATCCCCTCGACTGCAGAGCCACTCATAGATCGGTTGAATTGCTCCACAACCTGTGAGCATAAGATCGAGATACACCAAGTCTTTCTTGTCCGTAAGCGCAACAAAGTGGGGCGTTTCCATGGGGCGGGTATGTCCTTCAATAACAGTACCAGGTTGGCTGGGAGCCAAGCTGGAATGGATGTGAATGGGGATCTCGTATTTACAAGCTAAATTTGCAGCACGATCATGGAGCACCTGAGCTCCGGATCCACTGAGTATACAAGCAGACTCCCAGCTCAAGTGAGGCAGGCGCCGGGCGCTGGAGATTGCACGAGGGTCTGCGGTATAGATACCTTCTACATCTTTATAAATTTCACATCGATCTGCCCGTAGGGTAGCAGCCAAGGCGACGGCAGTAAGATCAGACCCACCTCGACCCAAGGTTGTCACCTCTTTCGTCTGGGGATCTACCCCTTGAAAACCCGCGATGACCACAATTTGATACGCCTCCAAACTCTTGCGCAACCGATCCCCTAAAATTCGATGAATTTTGGCATTGCCATGAGTGGAGTCGGTAAGGATTCCAATTTGGGAGCCTGTGAAAGAGATCGCATGAAGCCCTTCTTTTTCCAACGCCATGGCCAAGAGGGCTGCAGTCATCCGCTCCCCTGCGGTCAGCAGCATATCCATCTCTCGTTGAGGGGGATTCGGATGCACATCGGCAGCCAATGCGACCCATTCATCGGTAAAACTACCCATGGCACTCACCACCACAACCGCTTGGGTGGGGGGGCGTATAGTAGAACGAATATAATGAGCGACCTGTTGGATACGCTCTACAGTGGCAAGGGAAGTACCGCCGTATTTTTGGATCACAAGAGCGGGGGGCACGATGTGATTCTCCTGAATGGGGGTGTACCTCGCAAAGGCCTATCCTACAAAATACAGGATGGGTATGATGAAGGCGATAAGAGAGTTCAGTATGAGGGAATTTTTAGAAAAAAGAAAGGGCGCCTGTGAGTTTTTCCTTGCGAGTTCGGGTGTTGGGATGTGGAACCTCTACGGGGGTGCCGATTATTGGGTGCAGCTGCCGGGTATGCCAAAGCGCAGACTCCAAAAATCATCGATTGCGCTCTTCCATTTTAATTGAAATCTCAAATCCTTCGCTCCAGCTCGTCGTGGATACCACTCCAGAATTTCGAGTACAGATGTTACGAGAACGAGTGACACATCTAGATGGCGTATTAATGACCCACACTCATGCGGACCATTGCCATGGGTTTGATGACTTGCGAGCGTTTTACTTTTGGAACCATCGTGCCATTCCCGTCTGGATGGCCCATGCCCATGTGCAAGATTTTCAAAAGCGGTTTCCCTACCTCTTCCAAAAAACCGGCTATTTGGGTACCGTAGCTTTGATCTCTCTTCACACCCTATCTCAAGGGGCATTTCAGATAGAAGGCGTGCCCATTGAACATACCGAACTGCCTCATGGGTCGACCGTATCGACCGCTTACCGAATCGGTTCTTTCGCCTATGCCACGGATTTTCAATTT
This sequence comes from Deltaproteobacteria bacterium, assembly GCA_947475005.1. Lineage (GTDB taxonomy): Bacteria > Bdellovibrionota_B > Oligoflexia > Oligoflexales > Bog-1112 > CANIBL01. The sequence continues at coordinate 50,349 of CANJLI010000005.1, forward strand.
TTTCCAGATGCTGTAATCGAAGCTTGGAAAGGCAAGATTCACACCATGGTGGCCAGTGGCCTGCGATTCCAGCCTCACCCCACCCACTCGAGCATCCCCGAAACCATCGAGCTCTTTCGACGATTAGGGGTTAAGCGAGGGATCCTCACCCATTTGACCCACGATGTAGAATATGTCAGAGATTCTATCGGGTTGCCCGCTGGCGTCGAATTGGCCTACGATGGGATGACAATAGACCTCTAAGAACACGACACATCTATGTCACATCGACCAACGCGGGGGAATTTATGATCATCGGAGTGCCGAAAGAAATTAAGGTACGAGAAAATCGAGTAGGCATCGTACCAGGAGGCGTCAAAGTGCTGACCTCTCAAGGACATCGGGTTCTCATTGAAAAAAATGCAGGCGTAGGCGCTGGCATTTCAGATGGGATGTATCAAGAGGCAGGGGGCACCATCCTGAATGATGTAGAAGAGCTCTGGGGCAGCGCAGAGATGATCATGAAGGTGAAGGAGCCCATCGAGGCTGAATACGCGCGTATGCAGCCCAATCAAATTTTATACGCATATCTCCACCTCGCAGCAGGACCCCAGTTGACAGAGGCATTGCTGCAGCGCCGCGTGCGAGCCATCTCCTACGACACCGTACAACTAGCGGATGGTTCCCTTCCTTTACTGAGACCGATGAGTGAAGTGGCAGGTCGTATGGCTGTACAGGTCGGGGCTCATTGCTTACAAAAAAACCACGGAGGAAAAGGAATCTTGCTAGGAGGCGTTCCCGGGGTGAAGCGGGGCCGCGTAGGAATCTTGGGTGGTGGTGCGGCTGGAGCCAATGCTGCCAAGATGGCCATTGGTTTGGGGGCAGAAGTTACGATCATTGATGTTAACCAATCCCGCCTTTTGTACCTCGATGAGATTTTTGGCAACCAAGTTACAACGCTCATGTCACGCCCAGACAACATTGCCCACGTGGTACAACAGTCAGATCTCGTAATCGGTGCCGTATTGGTGCCAGGTGCAAAGGCGCCACGCTTGGTAACACGAGACATGGTAGCAAGCATGGAGCCTGGCTCTGTGATTGTGGATGTGGCCATTGATCAAGGTGGCTGTGTGGAAACCATCCATCCCACGACCCACGATGATCCCACTTACTTATGTGAAGGGGTGAATCATTACGGCGTTACTAACATGCCTGGGGATGTGCCTCGCACCAGTGCATACGCACTCACCAATGTGACGCTCTCCTACGCCTGTGAGTTGGCGAACAAAGGGTTTGACCGCGCACTCCGAGAATCCGCACCTTTGCGCCTGGGGCTCAACACGTGGGAAGGGAAAATGACCCATGAGGTGGTGGCACAAGCCTTGGGGCTGCGCTATGTGGCGTACGCTACCTAGTTTTTTGGTAAGCAAGTGGATACCAATTCTGTGGGGACATCCGTTGGAGTGTCTCCGTTACCGCACCGCATCGGGGACACTCCAACGGGGTGCCCCCAAAAACACATTGCTGCCACAAGTTTTTGAGTTATAATAAGTTATAACTTGTTAAATAATAACCCCCTGGGGGGGAGGGATGTGCAAATGCTTGCTCAGAAATTGAAAATTCGCAAAATTGGAAACAGCCAAGGTGTTATTCTTCCTAGTTATTTGGTGGAAGCCTTAAAACTTGATACTGGCAGTGAGATCGAAGCTTGGATTTATGATGGGGTTCTCATTCTTTGTCCGCCAGCACCAACTCTTCAACAACTCGTTAATTCGGTTCCAAAAGGAGAATCTTTTATTGAAAGCAAAACCGGTAAAGCCGAAGGAAATGAAGTATGAAGATCATACCGAAAAGGGGTGACATCATCATGATGAATTTTGATCCACAAGCAGGCTCAGAACATCTGAAACGACGACCGGCACTCGTTATTTCAGATGTTTTATTTAATGATCTTGGTCTTGCCGTCGTCTGTCCCATCACTTCAAGCGCTCCAAGGCATGGTTTTCATATTCCTTTAGAAAAAAATATGGAAACCAAAGGCTGTGTGATGACTGAGCAAATTAAGAGCCTTGATTTTCTTGCAAGAAAAGCTCAGTACATTGAGACAGCACCTCTCGTGTTACTTCACCGAGTTCGAAGTGTTATTAGTCAATTTCTTTAATAGCCTGGCAAGCAGCCCTAAACTCCTGTCGAATGCGAAGCACCAAATCAGCAGTGAAAGGCAAATCACGCACCAGCGCTGCCACCTGCCCAATCTCGAGCTCACCCTCCTCCCAGTTCCCCTCCAGCATCCCCTCTTTTGCTCGCCCTTTGCCCAGCAGAGCCGTGAGCTCTTCTGCACTACCCCCTCGCTCTTCGATCGCATGCACCTTCTCGTAAAATGGATTGCACAACAACCGCACAGGAACCAGCTTCTTCATGCACAGCTTCGTGCCATAGCGAGAGGCCTCCAGCACAGCCGCCTTGAAATTGGGATGCGCACTGGACTCTTGCGTCGCCACAAACCGGGTCCCCATCTGCACCCCTTCGGCCCCCAGGGCAAAGGCAGCCGCCATACTGGCCCCCGTGGAAAATCCCCCCGCTGCCAGCACGGGAATCTGCACAGCCTCGCGTACCTGGGGGATCAACACGAGGCTTGTGAGCTCCTCCCTCCCATTGTGCCCCCCAGCTTCAAACCCTTCTGCAATGACAGCATCCACACCCGCATCCTCGCATTTCTTTGCAAGAAGAGGCGATGACACCACATGCAGCACCGTACAGCCCTCCTTCTTTAGAAAGGTCGTGTAGGTACGGGGACTGCCTGCGGAGGTGATGAAGATCCGAATCCCCAAGCGCAAAGCCAGCTGGATCTGCTCTTCCGTATGGCGATAGAGAAGTGGCACGTTTACAGCAAGAGGACGGGAGGTCTGAGCCAAGGCCTTTTGGATATGAGCCTCCAGCAACTCCAGCCTCATGGAACCTGCCCCAATCACACCCAAAATCCCACTGTTGGCCGCTGCAACTGCAAGCTTATGGCCCGAAACCCACACCATACCCGCTTGGATCAGGGGAAACTCAATTTGAAGCAGGGCGCATACTCGATTGGAAGTGGCAAGGGTCATAGCAGAAAGCTTTCTTTTTAAGGGTTCAATGGCCTAGATAATACCCATTGATTTTAGCTGAATGGCCGTTTGTCTTTGTTCACAACTGCACTTTATGGTACAGCTCGGCACTTTCTATTTTCCGTATATTTATCCAGGCTGACAAGAACAAGGGGATGTCGTGAGCAACAGCTATGAATTATTGGACGCCGGGGATTTTCGCAAGCTGGAGCAAGTGGGCCCCTACCGCGTCATCCGTCCCTGTCCCCAAGCGGTCTGGCGCCCCCATTTACCTGCCTCCGAGTGGCAACGGGCGGAAGGGGAGTTTTGCCGCAGCACCAATGGGAATGGCACCTGGAAAATGCGCACTAAATTACCAGCCTCCTGGAAAATCCAACTGCAAGGGCACACGATTCTCGTACGTCTCACGGACTTTGGGCATCTCGGATTTTTCCCCGAGCACCATTTGCACGGGGTCATCCCCTGGGCCCACCAACATCCAGGCAAGAAAAAAGTCCTGCATCTCTTTGCCTACACAGGTACCGGAAGCGTGAGCTTGGCAGCCTGTGGCATGGAGGTAGTCCATGTGGATGCCTCCAAAACCAGCTTGGCCTGGGGCAAAGAAAACGTAGAGCTTACGCCTGTAAGTGGCGCCATCCGCTGGATCCTTGATGACGCACACAAGTTTGTGCTTCGAGAGGCACGACGGGGCCAACTCTATGATGGAATTTTGCTAGATCCTCCGAGTTTTGGCCGAGACCCTACCGGGAAAGTCTGGAAGATCGAGGATCATTTGCTACCCCTCTTAGAAGATCTAAAAGCATTGCGGAGTCCGAATTTTTCCTTCTTTCAGCTCACGTCTCATTCGCCTTTTTACACCCCTGTGGTGCTCGAAAATTTGGTTCAGGATTGGTGGGGATCATCCACAGGTATCGCCAGTTCTTTTGAAATGACCGTACCGGAAAGCAGCTCTGGAAGACAGTTACCCTGTGGCGCTGGGGCTTGGATTCGGAGAGAACAGTGAAAGACAAGACAATCACCAGTTTGCAGAATCCGACCTTGAAGTGGGCCTTGCGGTTGCGAGACTCTCGATTTCGCAAGCAGGAGAAGCGAGTGCTCGTGGAAGGCGCCCGAGAAATCCAAAGAGCCCTTGCTACAGGATGGAACCTCGAGACTCTCTTCTATTGCGAGGACTCTCTTTCTTCCCTGGCCCATCAGGTCCTGCAAAGCTCGGCTCAGGGGCAACAACGCTTGTCCCTGTCTGCTCCGCTCTACAGCAAGCTATGTATGCGAGAGTCGAGCGATGGAGTCTGTGGGATTTTTCACGAGAAGACCCTTGAGCTCGCTCAGCTTGCACCTTCAGAAACCAGCTTGATCCTCGCAGTAGAGGGGATTGAAAAACCAGGTAACCTAGGCGCCCTCTTGCGCACCTGTGATGCTGTCGGCGCACAAGCCTTGGTGTTGCTTGGCAATTGTCTTGATTCTCTGGGAACGAATGTTATTCGGAGCAGTTTGGGAGCTCGTTTTACCGTACCTGTGATCGCAACAACTCCAGAACTCTTCTACGCCTTTACCCAGTCCCATGGGTTTACGCAGTTTGCTGCCGTATTGAGCGAAAATACGCGTTTTTACCATGAGATTGCATATCCCAAACGCACGGTGTTGCTCCTCGGTAGCGAGGCCCACGGCCTACAGCCCTGGTGGAAGGACAAAGGGGTACAAGGGATCCAAATCCCCATGTGTGGTCAGGTGGATTCCCTCAACGTTTCCGTTGCTGCTGGTATTCTTCTCTACGAGGTGCATCGGCAGAGCCTTCTTTGATTTGTAACGACCGTCATCCAAAGGCTGCAAAGTACCGAACGACCGTCATCCCAAGGTCCCGAAGGGACCGTATGGGATCCCTACGTTTTTATTGAGATCCCATACGGCTGCTTTGCAGCCTTGGGATGACGATACAAAAGCTCACATCCCTCTAAAATAAAAAAGTAGTTATCTACCCCCATCTATAGTAGATGAGAACTCAATGAGAACCGGATGGGGGTCTGCCATGCAAGCGACAAAATCGCCTTCTTCCTTGGTGCTGGGTCTTTCTTTATTTTCCTTATTTTTCGGTGCGGGGAATATGATCTATCCCCTCCATGTAGGCGCCCTGTTTGGTGAAGCCTGGGGGGCGAGTGCAATGGGATTTCTCATGTCTGCTGTGATCTTCCCTTTTTTTGCCATCTGCACCCTCTACTCTTTTCGCGGAAATTTATCCCTAATCCTTGCCAACATGGGCACTCGGTTTCGCGCACCCTTTTTATTTTTAATCCTTACCGTTTGGATTCCCCTAGTTGCAGCGCCTCGCTGTATCACCATGGTCATGGGGAGCCTGGAAATGCTGGGATGGGTCGTCCCCCGAGGCACTCTCTCCGCCTGTTATAGCTTGCTGGTTATAGCCATTGCATGGAAACGATTCCCAAGACTTAACGGACTGGGCCTGATCCTCATGCCCCTGCTTTTGCTATCTTTATTAGTCCTCGTACTGCGAGGCATGTGGCTCATGGGTCCCTTGCCAGAAGGGGCATTTCGCGGAGATTTGGGAGGTGCTTTTTATACCGGGCTATTAGCAGGCTGCCACACCATGGATCTCTTCGCAGCCCTCTTTTGTTCCACAGCGGCTCTGCCTTTTTTTCAACAGGCCTCGATTTCCTTCATTTCTTTTCCCCAATTTATGCGAGGAGGCCTTGGAGCCTTGGGCGTATTAGGAAGCCTCTACCTTGGATTGGTGATTTTGGCAGCCAACTATGGAGGGCAATTGCAGCTAGTCCCCCAAGAGAAAGCCCTCGCATTTTTGGCAACAGCCTTTCTCCAAAAACCCTGGAGCAATCTCGCTGTGGGAGCCGTGTTGCTGGCCTGTTTAACCATGTCGGTGGCCCTCGCCTTCCTTTATGCGAAGTATTTGCAGACCCATGTACTGGCTTCTTTTTCTTGGGGATCCTACAAAGTAGCTTTGTGCATTACAGTTATAATCAGTTGGATGGTATCCTTTCTCGGATTTGAGGGTATAACCAGTATGAGTGCCCCACTGTTGAAAGGCCTGTACCCATTGGTGTTGGGTCTCTTGGTTCTTGCCATTTTGCGAAGAGGGGGGACATCCTTACCCCTGCGAAAGGAAAGGCTATGAGTCTACAAAGAAGATTGTTTTGGGGTGGGCTCCTAATTTTCGGGGCTACCGCCTATCAAGTCTGGAAGTTGACACCCCCTGTCTCCCTCCTGCAAGGCCCCTTTGTCGAGGTCGTGCGGTGGGAACCTCCCCTCGGCCGTCAGGTGGTCCAAGTAGGACCCGGCTCTGCCCAGTGGGTTAAGAGCGAAGAAATCTCCAAGCATACCCTTTATGCCATCTTGGTAGCAGAAGATGCACGCTTCTATGAGCATGGGGCATTGGATTGGCATGAGCTTTTCCTCAGTTTCCGTAAGAACTGGCAAGAAGGCAAGATCGTACGCGGAGGTTCTACCATCACTCAACAGGTGGTACGCATAGTCTTCCTCTCCCAAGAAAAGAGCTACTTCCGTAAATTTCGAGAGGCCCTCGGGGCCTTTGCCCTCGAGCGAATTCTCACCAAAGACGAAATTTTGGGCTGGTATCTCAATCTGGTAGAGTTTGGAAAAGGCACCTACGGAATTGCAGAGGCTGCCAAACGCCATTTCCATACCACCCCGGATTTATTGACTGTTTCGGAATCTATCCACCTGGCACTGGTACTCCCGAGCCCCCATCTGTGGTCAAAAGGCTTGCGCAAAAAAGACCTGACTGAGTTTGGACAGCGACGTTTCCAGCTCATTCTCGATCGCATGAAAGAAAACAACTACATCACCATGGAGCAATGGCGGAATGTACGGGCGACGGGGAATTTTGGCTCTCCTCTGGAGGGCGTAGAACCCGCTTCTGAGTCTGTTTTTGAGTAGCCCCCCTCCGTCATCCCAAGGCTGCGTAGCAGCCGTATGGGATCTCGATAAAAACGCAGGGATCCCATACGGCCCCTTCGGGACCTTGGGATGACGGCAGCAGCACGCAGAAAAAAAGTTTCTGCTCCGCGGATACCATGATAGAGTGCCCCCCTAAGAAACTGTCTTAAAAAGACCCCCATCCCCTCAAGAGCTACGCATGGAACCTTTTTTCGCCGATGAAGCCAAAGCCGATATCAGTCGACTGGTGGTGCAATTTTTTGCCACCCAAGGTCTGACCTACTCCCATACCACCGTATATAGCTGGATGGAACGCCCTCCCGAAGCCCAGTTGGGCGACTACGCCTTGCCCTGCTTTCGGTTTGCCAAAGAATACCGAAAAAAACCTGCAGAAATCGCTCAAGACTTGCAGGTTTTTCTCACCGAGCAGACGTCCCCGTGGATCCAACGCGTGGAGACGGCGGGGGCTTTCCTCAACCTGTTTTTAGTCCCAGCACAATTGACCGAGCGAGTCTTTTCCCAGATTCCTTCGGGACAATTCTTTACCCACATGCAAGACAATCCAGCACACCGTGCCCAACGGGTCATGGTGGAGTTTTCACAGCCCAATACCCACAAAGAGTTTCACATTGGACACGCTCGAAATGTGAGTCTGGGGGATGGGTTGGCTCGTATCCTTGCATACAATGGGTACACGGTGCTGCCAGTGAACTATATCGGAGATGAAGGCACCCATGTTGCCAAGTGTTTGTGGGAGGTCCAACACGAAGGATCCTCGCTTCCCACCACCGACTTTGCCCACTGGTATGGACAACGATATGCAGCAGCCAATGCACGTCTCACGGCTGCCACTCCTGAAGTTCGCAAGCAGTATGACCAAGAGATTTCCACGGTATTGAAAGCCCTCGAATCTAAAGAGGGAGAGGCGTATACTTTGTGGCAGAAAAGCAAAGCCCAATGCATGGAAGACTTCTCCCGCATATATACCTGGTTGGGCGTGCATTTCGATCATATTTTCTATGAATCCGATGTATCCGAAGAATCCCAGACCATCGTGGAAGAATATATCCAAAAAGGGCTCTTCCAAGAGTCCCAAGGCGCCATTGGGGTCTCGTTAGAAGACGAGAAACTCGGTTTTTTCCTCGCACGAAAATCCGACGGCACGACCCTCTACATCACCAAGGATCTCGCATTGGCGAGACGCAAGTTCCAAGATTTTGCCATCGACCGCTCCATTTATGTGGTGGGCAATGAGCAGAACTTCCACTTTCGGCAGCTGTTTGCCGTTTTAAAGAAGATGAACTTTCCCCAAGCCGAGCAGTGCCACCACTTGAGCTTTGCCCATGTGAAACTGCAGCAAGGGGAAAAAATGTCCTCTCGAACGGGCAATGTGGTTTCCTTTATGGAATTAGCTGGCTCAATTGAGGAAGAGATTAAGAAGCACCTTGCCAAATATGAGTCCCAATGGACCCCCGAGCAATTGGCCGACACGTTACACAAGCTGGCTGTGGGTACCATTCGCTATGGGATGCTCGATACGGATCCCCATACGGAGATCATCTTTGATCCCGAGGCATGGACCAGCTTTGAGGGCAATACCGGTCCTTACCTGATGTACAGCTATGCACGGTCTCGCTCCATTCTGCGCAAGGGAGAGGCAGAGGGGGCACACCCTACCTTTGATGCCTATAACGAGCTGGTGCACCCTGCAGAGCTTGAGTTGTTGCGAGAGCTCTTTGACTTCAATACCGTGGTGGAGATTGCATGTGGGTGCTACCGACTGTCCCTTCTCACAGGGTATTTGTACCGCTTGTGTAAACTGTACAACCGATTCTATGCCCAAGCTTCTGTGCTGCGAGCGGAGACTCCCGCATTGCGAGGAGCTCGCTTGGCCCTGGTTTCTTGTTTTGGTACCGTGTTGGTAAAAGGACTGGACCTTCTCGGTATTACCCCACCTGAATCTATGTAGAGAGGGACCTCGCGTGCAAAAGAAGAAAAAACGAAGCAGCAAGCTTAAATGGGTCGTACTGCTGCTCGGTGTAGCGACTATTGGTGCCTGGATCCGGCGCATGTATTGGATACCGAGTTTGCACGTAGGGGATCTTTCCCACCAAGTTGCCGAAAAGCCCAACTATCGGTTCTTTGTCTTGGGTGATACCGGCAGCGGGGATGCCAACCAGTATGCCGTGGCAGCTGCCATGGAAGCCCGTTGTGTACAAAGCGGTGGCATAGACGGCATCTGGCTCTTGGGCGATCTCTTTTATACCGCTGGCGTGACAGGGCTTGATGACCCCCAGTGGCAGCAAAAAGTTGAGATCCCTTACGGCAGCCCCTGCCTCAAAAAAGCTACGTTATATCCGATCTTTGGCAACCATGACTACCGAGGCAATACGAATGCCATGATCGCCTACTCCCAGCACAATCCCCGGTGGCATTTCCCCGGACGATTCTACACCGTGGACTTTGGGCGCGTGATTCGAATGGTGGCTTTTGACTCCGCCTTCCCTGATTTTTGTTTCTCTGCCAACCATTGCTCCATCGACTATGCCATGCAGCAAGTGAAGGCCCCCCCTACTGCATGGACCGTCGTGACCGCACATAACCCACTCTCCAGCGCCAGCACCTTGGGCTACTCCCATTCAGGGGGGGTATTGGGATTCTTCTTGCGCCACTTGTTTTGCGGTAAGGCAGACGCTTGGTTTTCAGGGCACGCTCATCACATGGAGCATCGCCAAGTAGCTGGATGCGATACCTCTCTCTTTGTTTCGGGGGGAGGAGGCGGAGATCTATATAACACCGTTGCAGGGGCAGAAAGCGAATTTTTACGCTCCGAACACGGTTTTTTAGAAGTAGACGCCTCATTGACCGACATGGCCGTGGGTTTTTATGATATACACACAAAGCGAGTATATGAGGTGAAGAAGACACGTCATTGAGTGCAAAAAGGACCTTATGCAAGTAAAGAAACTCAGCTCCACCGATATCGCTGTAGCGATTCTTTCGGTTACCTTATGGGGCTTGTGCTTTCCGCTTATGAAAATTGCGGCACAAGAAATTACCCCGCTTTTGTCCGTTGGCATCCGTTTGGCATGCATGAGTGTCCTGAGTATCCCTTTCCTCACCCTTCCTAAAGGCAAAGCGGAGTGGGCGAAACTGGTTTGGTTGTCCCTCACCCTATTTGCCATTCCCTTCGGACTCACCACCATCGCCATCCTCTATGTAGATGCAGCCATTGCAGCCCTGCTTACCGAATTAGAGGTAATTTTCGGAGTTTTACTCAGCTATATTTTCTTCCGAGAAACCATTGTATTTCGTCAATTTGTCGGGATGGGATTGGCATTTATCGGTATTTATCTCATCATTGACTCCCCAGAGGTACGCATCGACAACTTCTGGGCCATTATTCTGCTGTTGATCGTGGCTTTTTGCTATGCCTCCGCAGCCTTGCAAGTCAAAGGCATCAATCGCAGACTTTCTTCCTTTTCTGTCACCGCATGGTCTTGTATTCTCTCTTTTCCTTGGCTCTTTCTCTTTTCCTACTTATGGGAGCGCGAGGAGTGGGTACCCTTGGGCCAGGTAAGCTACCGCGCCTGGGGTTGCATCGGAATCATGACCGTTGCCAGCTTGATTGGGCTTTTTATTTGGAATGCACTCTTAAAACGCCTGCCTGTGAACGTGGTTTTACCGTTTGGCATGTTGATTCCCGTATCTGCACTGGTGTTTTCTTACTTCCTCTTGGGAGAAACCCTAGAAACGATTGCCATGTGCGGAGGCGTGCTCACCATTGTTGGCGTGAAGGTTCAAATCCAACGCAATAAAGGAGTAGATAAATGACCAGCTCTGCTTTTTCTTCTAGTGCGATGCTAGATCAGTTTTTTTATACCACTCGATTGAGTGATCTTGTGGGTTGGGCCCGCAAGAATTCTATGTGGCCCTACATTTTTGGCACCGCATGCTGTGGAGTCGAATACATGTCGGTGCTGGGACCCAAGCATGACATCGCCCGATTTGGGGCAGAGGTCGTGCGGTTCTCCCCAAGGCAAGCGGATTTGCTCATTGTAGCTGGCACCATCACAGAGAAAATGGCGCCCGTAATCAAGAAGGTCTATGACCAGATGACAGAACCTAAATGGGTCATGGCCATGGGAGCTTGTGCCTCAAGCGGAGGATTTTACCGCGCCTACCATGTGGTACAAGGTGTGGACGAATTGATCCCCGTGGACATTTATGTGGCAGGATGTCCCCCAACTCCAGAGGCTTGCATTGCAGGACTCATGAAGTTGCAGGAAAAAGTAGAAGCTCAGCATAAGCAAGGGGGCTAGCAAAGGGGATACTCACCAGTCCAGCGGGGACACCCGATGCGAATGTCCCGAATGGCGCTTCCTTAAGCGTACGATTTGCCTAACTCCTTGGAAATCCGTCATCCCAAGGTCCCGAAGGGACCGTATGGGATCCCTGCGTTTTTATCGAGATCCCATACGGCTGCTGCGCAGCCTTGGGATGACGGATGGGTTGCCATCTTGAATGTAAGCAAAAGATGACAATTCCTTTCTTAAGGAAGCGGCATTCTCGGGTGTCCCCTCCTTTATCCGAGGAGGATGCCACCTCTCTTATCCTACGACTGTGCGCCACATCAGGCTAATCGCAAACAAACTGAGAACCCCTCCCGTCGCAAAATTCAATGCACGCTTGTAATGCAATAGCTTGTGTTGCAACCGAGGCGCACTAAATAACAAGACCACTGCAGAAAACCATAGTCCACTTGAAACGATCATTGCACTGCAAAAAATCCACAGCGTTGCAGCAGAGGCTTCAAGTTGCAAAAGGGAGGTTAAGACTCCCGTGATAAACAAAAAAGCTTTTGGGTTTAAAAAACTCGTCAAAAAACCAATTTGAAAAAATGTTTTTTTGTTTTTCTTTCCTACGGTGAATTCTTGCTTATCTAGCTGTGGTCCCCAAGCCCCTCGAATGCTTTGTATACCCAAATAAAATAAATAGACGGCACCTAAAAACTCAATTAGCTGTTTCATTTCAGGAAATAATTCGAAAACAATTTCGATACCCAATAAAGAGCACACAATAAAAATGAAATTACTCACCAAAATGCCGGCTACTACTTGAAGACCGGCTTTTGTAGAGTGAATTAAACTGGTATTTGTAACCATTATAAAATCTGGGCCTGGGGTAATTAAGCCGAGAACACTAATGCCAAACAGGACCATATAACTATAAAAAGTTGGGCTCATTGCAGTCTTTCATAAATAGCTTTCTTAAAATCCTTGGTTTCTCTACATTAAACATAAAGGAAGGTGCAAGAAATAAAGCGAGCAAAAATTCACACCGCTGAGAAGCAGCCGCGTAATACACTGTTTTAATTTCTTAAAACAGCCTAAATCAAAATCGACCACAAAGCATATCCTCCCAGATAAAATACATATCCTTGTCAGATTTTTTGGCCATTGCTACAATGACCCTAATCACTCTCGTTTTAAAAAAATGAGTTCCTATTTTCAACCGAGTTGAAAAAATTGGGGCCATCATGAAATCAAAAATCAAAAATTTCTCGCTGCAACAAAAGCAGAAGATTCAATCTGTTGTGCCCGCTATCAACAGCAGTTTTGTATCGATCTACAAACTGGTTGGGTTTCTTCTTTTGGCTTGCATCGTATCTGCTATGTTCTTCTACTTAGGATGTGGTGGCTTTTATATTTTTAACCACCATTGGCTGGTACCTACAATCCTAACGCCACAAAATGAACGCGTGATACAAGCCCACACCATGTATTTGGATCGAGTTTATCAGCTCGAAGTCATGAAAGCTGAAATAGCCCAAATGGAACAAGAAGAGATCCATTTGAATTTTGTGATGCACCTGCAAGATTTATTTCAAACCAGCTTTACCCAGGGTCTTCAAAACGAAAAACTCCGTTATGACCAAGACATCGCCAACTACAATACCGTTTTTAACGCCATTAAAAGTGAGACGACTTCTGCCCCCGCAAATCCAAAACTAACCAAAACTGACACCCTTATGGCATTGGAAAATCAGCTTCAGGCCGGCCTTATTACCAAAGAGGACTTTACCCGGTTCCAGCAACAACTCCAACAAACCCTGATTGCATCCATTGAAAGAGAAGGGAAATGGATCGAGTTGCAAAAACAACAAAAAAGCTTATCCGCAAGCTTAGATGCATTCCATCGAAACCCAGATCGAAAAAAGGAAAATGCCCTTCTTGCTCTTTCGCCTGAAAAAAGTGTAGTGGATGTTAACATCCTTTTGCGACAAAAACCCTTGTTTGATTCCATCGTCACTTCCTCAGAACTGCAAGTACGCAGAAGCCCTCTGTCCAAAAAGAAAAATGCGCTGGAAAAAATAATCGAATCCTATACAAAATTAGTGGAATCTTCCGGGAAAAGCCCACTCGTTCGCGCAGCTAGTGGGCCAGTAATGGTTGCCTTTGTGCCTTATGAAAACCTTGAAAATATGAAAGATCAATCCGAAATTTACGGGTGCTACCTGGAATTTTTTCTTTGCAAAAAAGTGGGGCGCATCCAGCAAATTTTACCCGGAGAAGTCGTAGCCAAGCACCCTCTTAGCGGCAGAGAGCTACGCGGACAATGGGTAGAGTTACAATTAGATACCTTGAGCTCCTGGGCACAGGATCACTCGCTAATCGCCAATCATCCACCTCTATTTCTATGAAACAGATATGAAAAAATTACTATTTCCCCTATTTTTACTCAGCTTCCACTCGAGTTTGTTTGGAAATATACCTGCCCATTGCAAATTGATTCGCAAACAACTCGAGGTTCATCAACAACCGATTTTCTCCCCTAAAGTTTTCTCAAAGCTCACACAAGGACCGAATTGGGCCACAGACCCAAGCGAATCGGCCGATCAAAATACCTATCAAGTGGGTATTGCGCTCGATTTGTTGCAATGGATCAATCGAAGCACTGAGGAAGCCTATGCATCAAATGAATGTGAACGCATTACCCAACAACTCGAGTTCGAAGAGACCCTGCTCCATATCCCCTTGGTTTTAGAGAAAGAGGCTCTTCTTGCACAAGAGGCTTGGCTGGAAAAAAAACGGGCCAATTTCCAAGTAGAAACAACTCGATTTAAAGAAAAATGGAAGGCCCACGTGGTGTCTCTACAAGACCTGTGGCAGAGAAAAAAATGGTTGGTACTGATAGATTTAAAACAGCATGAGATCAGACGAAATCTGAAAAAATTTCCAGAAACATTACGTTGGATGACAGCATCCGAGTTGGGAAAACTTGAAAGAAATCTTACCCATCGATCCGTACAAACAGCTATGGCACAAGAAAAACGTCAAATACCCAATCCATGGAATTTGTCTCTGCAAACTGGATGGACGAGGAGAACCCTGACTACCGAGGGAGGTCATGTCGAAGCCCCTTCCCAGCCACGCCCTTATTTTGCCAGTCTGGAATTAAGTTATCTTTTTTTCGCTCCCACCTCCAGCACCTCCAAAATGTCTGACTTGGAAGCTGCTCATCGAGAAGACTTGGAAACAGGGCTGCACACTCCACATACTCAATTACTAGCTTTGCAAGAAAATTTTCACCAAGAACGTGAAACCAAAAAGGGTCGCTTATCCATCCTCCAAACCTACCTACAAGATCTTGACAAAACGGTAACAGCGATGGGCTCTCGCACCCATAACAATGATGGCCTTCGCGTATTTGCCTTTCAGCTCCAACAAGAAAAATTTGGATATGAATTAGAAAAAATTTACCTGGCAAGCCAAATTGAAAAAACAAACTTATTCCTGAATGAAATAACAAAAGAAAATTCTACACCTACAGCGATTCCCTCGATACCTTCCGATGCACAGATCATTTCAACTCTGGGGACTCTGGAACGAACAAGATCCGGTGCATATACAACTTCGAGTAACAAACTACGAACGAAACTGAAAGACCTTCCTGGAACAGGTCTTTCAGTTAGCTTTCTGTATCAGGGGGCCACAGAGGAAAAATCCAAGCTGTCGAGCGGAAGAATACGTACCCAACTGGGCTTCTTCCTTCGGGCCCTAAACCAATGCAATGGTCTCTATATGATGCTACGCATAGGGGAAAAAACCGAACTGGTGGTACAGAGTAAACTTAACCCTGGAAAAAGCACCCATATGGAGTGCGAGGCAAATGGATATAAAACCATTGCCCCTCAAGGTGGCACACCGATTCTGCAGACCTCGATTCAACCAGGTGATCGATTTATTTTGAAAGCCAAGGTGAGCCGCGGCCAACTGCAAGTGTTTTTCAATCAGGCTCTACTCTGGCAAGGACCTATTCCCGAAAATGAACTTGCAAATCCAGGATATGCAGCCATACGGAGTGACAACGCAAAAATTGAATTTGAAATTCTAAAGGATGAGCCGATCAATGGGACTTGACTTCATCACCATGTTCCCTTGGTTTTTTATTTCCATTGTTTTTTTGAATCGCTATTTCTTTGGAATTTTTCTTCTACTCCTCCATCGATACAAACCTAAATTTTTTCCTCCAGCCACCCCTACTAGCTGGCCCTCTGTAACGGTTATCATTCCCATGTATAATGAAAGCCAGCAGATTTATAAGACACTCCACTCTCTTGCGATTCAAGAATACCCAGCAGATAAATTTAAAATTATTGTGGTAGATGATGCCTCAAAAGATGACAGCCTCTTTTGGGCTCAAAAAGCAGCTGCCGAACATCCGATCATTCAAGTGCTAATCAATCCAACAAATATCGGAAAACGACTGGGGATCAGTCGCGCTCTCCAACTGGCAACCTCTGAATTTATTGTCTCTGTAGATTCGGATGTGATTGCAGATACCCATGCCATTTGTGAATTGATGAAAGGATTTACAGATGAGAAAATCGCAGCTGTGGGTGGTCGTGTATATGTGTTGAATTGTCATGAAAATTGGCTTACCAAAATGCAAGCCATCAAATACTTCTTTGGCTACCAGTACCTCAAAAACCTTGAAAATGCCTACTCTACAGTACTGTGTTTATCTGGATGTCTGACTGCGTATCGACGCCGTGTGTTGATCGAGCTGGAGCCTATCGTACAAAATCGACATATGTTCGGTGTACCGATTAAGTATGGAGAAGATCGTTTTTTAACCCGACAAATCATAAAAGCAGGCTATGCAACCCGTCTATGCCCAAAAGCAATCTGTTTTACCAACGCTCCAACCACGCTTTCTGGTTATTTTTCACAGCAGCTACGGTGGCGCCGCTCCAACTTGGTAGATTTTTTGGGCAGTCTTTCTCATATCTGGCGATTGCCTTTGCCCGTTCTCCTTCATTACTTATCTTTACATAGTATTTTATGGGCCTATCCCTTTTTTCTCTGGAGCTCACTTTTAACTGGGCATTTTTTTCAAGGGACTGTGCTTCATTTTGGTGTTCTTGGTATTTATGGCATGGTTTATCAATTGCAAAAAAAAGAATCCCCCGAACATCTACAGGTAGCAGGCATCCACTTTCTCTGGATGGCATTCCTGATGCCCGTTACCTATATGGTGTTGTCCGCATTGGCATTGTTTACTTTGGATTCAGGGAGTTGGGAAACGAGAGGCAAGCATCAAGAAATACAAAAACCAACCGAAACAGTATGAAACTCTATATTCAAAGGAGAATGGAAATGAAAAAACTTGTCTGTATGTTTCTATTAAGTTCAGCAGCCCCAGCCTTGGCTCGCTCCTTGAAGGCGGAAACACCATGGGTACAACCGTCTCTCACCTACGTAGGATCTGGCAATTGGCGGTCCGATGAAGCCAAAGTCAAAGGAGGCAAATATACAGCCTCTATGGCCATTACCCAGATCAGTGCGACTGAAAACCAAGTCGACCAAACGTATACGGATAGCTCCGGCATGTTTACTAGCTGGAGCTACAATGCCGTCCAACGCCCCTCAAAGCCCAGTTATTATGATTTGTACGTAAATGGAGCTGTTGCAGGATGGGGGTACTGCTTTGCAGTACAGAAGGGTAAGAAATGCCACTATAACGTGTCTGTAGATGGCATCGATCACGACCTATGGTTTACAGTAAATGGATTTAATCTATTGCGATATGGTTCTCATACTGATAGCAACGGCAACCACATTATTTTCCGCGAAAATTTGATTGTTCAAAATCCTCCAAGTCCAAAAGAATAAAAATGCTCAAGTAGTGATGCGCCAACCTCCATCCAGATGAACATTTGACAGAACACCTCAACTTGCGTTACTGAAACGAGACTGGCTATAGAGTCTGGTTTAAAAGGATGGAGGTATCCGATGAGTCGATGGATGTTTGTCTTCCGTGTGGCCTCTTTCAGTGTCCTTGTTTCCTCTGGTGTTTCTTATTGGGCGGTACGCGAAGCCCACGCCATGCAGCAACGCTCTCACCCGAACCTCACCGCTCATCCCCTTACACCCGAACGATTACAACGCGTCAACTTCTATCTCGATCAGATGATTGCAGAATTTCCAAACGATTTATTCCATTCAGAAACACGGGCTTTTTTGCAATCCCTTCGCCATAATGTGGCCCCTAAAGAACGCTATTACAGCTTTCTTCGATTCTCCGAAGGATTCCCTGCATATGGCTCTCGTTCTTTGGAGTTTGCACCCCACTTTGTGGAGTTGGCTTTTCAAGCCAATCAGGAGATTCACTCCGTTCATGGATTGTGATTTTTTCTTTTTTGTTGTTTTTTTGGGAAACCAGCTGCGCAGTTTTCCCAAACCCTTCCTTGCCTCGCAATGGGAGAACGAGGATCCATTTCCAGAATAGCACGTCAAGGCCGGCGCTCGCTCGGGGCCTCCCACCCTCTCAAAATCGCAGACAGTATTTTAGTCATGGAAGTAATCTCTCGGCTGCGATTTGTGACCCGGGTAGGTCCCCCCAAGCGGCTGCCCTTGACGCGCCATTCTGGAAATGGATCTCCGTTCTCTCGCTGCTACCAGATCTTTGCAGCTACGGGAGAGAGCGGTAGAATTCCTTTTGGTTATCATTTGAGGGGCCAAGGGCAGCCAGGTAGAGGGATCCCGGCGGGTCGAAATCGCAGCGGACGTTCTGGGTTCCATGACTGGGGCTTACTCTGCGATTGAGAGAGTCGGGAAGAATCTGCCTGAGCGCCGGCCTTGGCATCTAACATGATAACCGAAAGGAATCCCACCGCCTTCCCTTGCGAAGCAAGGAGGTGTGGAAACTGCGCAGCTGGTTCCACGAAAAAAAGAAAAAAGAAAAAACAACTACCTGGGTAGTTACAAAGAAAAAAATTACACTCTAACTTTAATTTTATGATCCCGTTCAATCTCCCGTTGAGTCTCTCGCTTCTTGGTAGTTTGGCGCTTATCGTACTGCTTCTTACCTCGTGCAATAGCAATTTCGACTTTGACATACGCCTTCTTGAGATAGATCTTCAACGGAATAATGGTATTGCCACGAGTGGAAACATGCTCCTCGAGCTGTAGCAATTCCTTTCGATGAAGCAACAGCTTTCTCGGGCGAGCTTCTGCATGGTTGTGGATATTGCCTTGGGAGTAAGGCGCAATCTTCACCTGCATCAAAAAGGCCTCCCCATCGGGAGTAATATTGATCCACCCATCCGTCAGGTGCACATGCCCCTCTCGAATGGATTTGACCTCGGTACCTTGCAGCATAAGACCCGCTTCGAAGGTCTCGATAATTTCATATTCGTGGAATGCCTTCCGGTTTTGCATCAGAATTTTGAGGGTCATGGAACTTCGTCCCTTATATAATGTAATCTCAAGCTCCTACCAGACTTGGAGACAAAGAGATACTTTTTCCCGCTTTGTAAACACGATACAAACCTCTGTCTTGTCAAAAAACAAGAAGACCGTATAAAGTCCTCCCCAGAAGGAGGGCGTTATGCTCATGATTTCTAAGACAAAAACAGCGACTCTACTCTCTTTCCTTTTCACAGCCTCCTTGTGGGGGGCAGATGAATCAAGACCCTACCTGGAGCACCCACGTACAGCAGGAACGGCATATTTTTTCGAGAAAGATTGTTCAAAGGCACGGGAATCGAAAAAGAGACGAGAAGATACTCGAAAAACGACCGTACCCTCTCAGAAAGAAAAAGAAAAAGAAAAAGATCCAGACATAGCGACTGCTCTATTTGAGCTTTTCTTCGGATACAACCCACCCCTTCAACGCAGCCTAAAAACTCCAAAACCTTCCACAGTTTACTTTAAAAATTCTGCTTATGACCCCTCCTCCGCCCCTAAAGACAATCCCAACTTTGACAGAAGAAGGCAGTAGTCACATGATTTCTAAGATAAAAACAGCGGCTCTACTTTCTTTCTTTCTCACTACCCCATTATGGGGGGCTGATAAATTCCACTTTTTGGGCTGGGCGACCTATTATTCATTACTTCACCCCGATAAAACTTTTTGCCCGATCCCGATTCAGCCCCCACAAAAAGAAAAAGAACCGAGACGAAAATATATCCGAGCAGCTTATCCCACAAGAGAGTGCAAACCTCTTGTCCTATATGGGCACATCAATCTTGCTTACGACCCCTCCACCGCACCAGATACCCCTGAAGAACCCTGAAAAGCCATTGAAGGATCCCTCATAATATGAAATAGGTAGAGCGCTTTTCAATGAAGCGCCGCCTGTAACATGCGGTGTTCCCAAAAGACCCACGAGAGACCCTACATGAGTGCTACACCGCAGCAAATCCTCCTGGATCGCTTGTCTGACATATTGCAACAAATGGAAACCCAAGGAGCCTGGCCGCAGACTCCAGGGTTACCTCTATCCAAACGGGTGCTTGAAGTAATCCCCTTCGCGAAAGGCTGGCAAGTACACGTCGCCTCCGACAACCTGGTTCTCGAGCAAAAGCGAGTCATCGAACGCGCCCTGACCGAAGGCGCTGCTGCCATCAGCGATCAAATCAGCGTGAACTTTCGCCCCTTACATCGAGTCCCTCGCGAGACCAAAGCACCGCAACCGGTTCCCCCTGCGCCTTTTCAAATGCGCGTTAACCGCATCCCCATTCCCGGTGTGAAAGAAATCATCGCCGTAGCTTCTGGAAAAGGCGGCGTAGGGAAATCCACAGTGTGCGTCAACCTTGCCGCTGCACTCCAAGAGAAGGGCTACCGCGTCGGTATCCTCGATGCGGATATCTACGGACCCTCCGTACCCAGTTTATTGGGACTTACCGGCCCCATGGCCGTCGGCCCAGAGGATAAGCTAGTGCCGCCCTCTGCCTACGGCATTTTGTGCGCTTCCTTCGGTTTTTTCTCGGATGGAGAAAATCCAGTTATGTGGCGAGGACCCATGATCGCCAAAGCCTTCAACCAACTCTGCTACGATGTCAGTTGGGGCGAGCTTGATTACCTCTTGATCGACCTGCCACCCGGAACAGGAGATGTGCAGCTCACCCTCGTGGAAAAACTGCCCATCAGCCGTGCAGTTATCGTGACTACCGCACAGGACCTGGCTTTGATCGACGCCCACAAGGCCTTGTCTATGTTTCAAGCCCTGCAAGTCCCTATTGCAGGCGTAGTGGAAAACATGTCAGTGCACCACTGCTCAAGCTGTGGACACGAAGAAGCCCTCTTTGAGGGACATCTCGATGCGCTGCTCGATGCCAAACGCGTGTCCAAGCTGGGACAACTTCCCTTTGATCGCACCCTATTGCAACACAGCGTAAAAGGGATGCCCATCGCCTTCGAAAAAACGTCTCCCTTGTATGCCACATTCCAAGGCATCTGTGACAGCTTACTGCAGGCCCCTATACACCCATGAACGATGCATTTTTCCAAGAAATTAGAGAGGCCGTACCACCCCGCCTTTGGTCCAAGGGCGTAGAGCTGGCCCGAAGTGCGCGCATTTCCCAAGTCAAAGCGACAGCAGAAACTATCGTGCTCCAAGTCCCAGACCCTGCTTACCTTGCAACGCCCAAGGTCACTCTATGGCCCACAGAGATGGACTGGAATTGCACCTGCGGCAGTGAAGAGGATCCCTGTGTGCATACGGTGGCGGGAGCCATCTTTCTGCGTCGGGTGGAGACCACAGGGGCTCCCGTTCCAGATACTGCACAGGTGGCTGCCAGTCTGCGCTATGAGTTCTCAACCAAAGGCAACGAGCTCTTCTTCGAGCGTTGGGTGCAAAAAGGTAGCGAGCGCCATCGGATCGCAGGCGATCTGGTGAGCTATGCTCAAAAAGAAGGCCTTCGAGACCTCACCCTTTCCCAAACCGATCTACAAGTGGACTACGCCCTCAAATCCCAACGTAGCGGCTCATTACCCAGCTACCTCCTCCGCACAGTTTTGGGCCTGCTCCACGAAGAAGAAACCTCCGTTTTCCTCGATGGCACTCCGAGTCGCACCTCCGATGCGGTGCGTGGGATTTGCCTGCAGATCGAAGATGCCACTGGCGGACTGCGCATCCATGGGAAACCGGACCCCGAGGTAACCCAACACTTTCAAAACGGCGCATGCCGCGTCAAACAGACCTTGCATCCTCGAGTAGAGCCTTCTGCGTTTACCCAACCCGAGCAAGATCTCTTGCGCCAAGAACGGTTTATCCCAGAACGAGAAGCCGCAGAGTTCTTCTCTCGCATGCTGCCTCAGCTCGCTCCCAAGGTCCGGGTGGACAACCGGACCCGGCGACAGACCGTACGCGACGACCTCTATCCCCATATTGAGCTCTTCACCCGCATCGCTCCGCCTCATCAGCTAGTGGTACGCGCCCGCATCGCCTATGGAGACCCCGTGTGTGCCGTGGTGGAAGGTGGAAATTTGCAACTCATCACAGGCAACAGTGTGCCGGTGCGAGACTTGCGCGCAGAAAATGCTTTGGCAGAAGACCTGCGACGCGACTTGAACCTCCAACTAGAAGAAGACCGTTTCTTGACACGGGAAGATGCTCTTGTCTGGGTGAAGAAAACCACCCGCTGGCGCAACGCCATTCACGGTGTGGGGCTTACCTATTTCGAGGAAAAGCCAGCGCTCATAGCCTCCCTCAAAGTGGAGACCTCCGGGGCACCTTCCGTGGGAATATCTTTCTCCTGTCAAGATGGGGGGAAGACATTTTCCGCAGATCCCCAACAAGTCTTGCGAGCCTGGCAAAAAGGCGAGAGCCTCGTGCCCTTGTTAGAGGGCGGATGGGCCCCCCTGCCCACCCAGTGGCTGGCACGCTATGGAGAACGGCTGCACCTTCTCTTTTCTGCGCAGAAAGACCAAGGCACCGTACCCACTTGTTTGCTCCCTGATCTCACGCAACTGTGTGCGGAGCTGGAGCAGCCGGTGACATGGCCTGTGGAGTCTGCCATCTCTCGCCTTACGGCGCCTTGGACGTGGACAGCACCCTTGGATTTGCGAGCGGAGTTGCGCAGCTACCAGGAGGAGGGCGTACGGTGGCTCGCTCTCTTGCAACGCGCCGAGTTAGGAGCCCTTTTAGCTGATGACATGGGATTGGGAAAAACCCTCCAAGCCATTTGCATCCTAGAGTCCCCCAGTTTGGTCATCGTACCTACAAGTGTGTTGTACAACTGGGAGCGAGAGATCCAGACTTTTCGCCCGGGATTTCCGGTGAGCATCTACCATGGCAAGGACCGAAGCTTGCCTGCTGCACCCGAGGGGGTCATCCTCACGACCTATGCTCTGGCACGGCTGGACTCCGAATTGCTCCGCAGCCATCGCTGGCGTGTGATCGTGCTGGACGAAGCTCAGCAGATCAAGAATCCCCAGAGTCAAGTGGCACAAGCCGTGTTTCAGCTCCAGGCGCACTTTCGGGTGGCTCTCACGGGAACCCCTGTAGAAAACCGGCTGGAAGACCTCTGGAGTCAATTTCATTTCCTCAATCGAGGGCTTTTAGGAGGATTTACCGACTTCTCGGAACGTTACCAAAAGCTCATACGTGCAGAGGAAGCAGTTGCCCTCGAGGGATTGCGTACCCGCATTGCGCCTTTCTTTCTGCGCAGGCTCAAGTCCCAGGTGGCACCCCAATTGCCATCCCGCACCGACACGGTCTGGAGATGTCAGTTGACCCCAGAAGAAACAGATATTTACCAAACCGTGCACATGGCCACGAAAAAGGATCTCCTCAATCGGTTGGAGGAAAAAACCAATACGATCTCCCTTCTCGAGGTGTTGCTACGCTTGCGACAAGCTGCATGTCACCCCGGACTCTTGCCTGGGCATCAAGCAGAGACCTCGAGCAAGGTAGAAGCTTTGGTAGAAGCCTTGGAAACGTGCACAGCCGATGGACACAAAGCATTGGTGTTCTCTCAATGGACTTCTTTTTTGGATCTTATTGAGCAACGTCTCACTACGGGGGGACTTTCCACCCTGCGCATCGACGGCAGTACCCGCAACCGACAAGAGATTGTGGATCAGTTTCAGACGGATTCTCAATCGCAAATTTTACTCCTCTCTCTCAAAGCAGCAGGAGTGGGACTTACCCTCACCGCAGCGGATCACGTATTCATTATGGATCCGTGGTGGAACCCTGCGGTGGAGGAACAAGCTGCAGACCGTGCCCACCGAATCGGGCAGGACAAGCCGGTGATGGTAATCCGGATGATTGCAAAGGACACGGTGGAAGAACGCATCCTACTCTTGCAGGAAAAGAAGCGAGCCATTGCGGATGCGGCATTGGGAGAAGGCACCACAGCTGCAGGGCTTACACGAGAGGATCTCTTGGAGCTGTTGCGCTAGAAATAATTAAGGGACACCCGACTGCAATGGCATTCGGCTAAGAAATCTTATGTGTCTGGCATTCTGGGGATGAGATCGGGGACGTGAGATCGGTAACTGTCCCCGATCTCACCGATCTCACAATGAAGGAGGCATTGACTCTTGCATACATAGAAATTGTACGGCTACGTATAAAAAGGACTCTTTCCGAATGGGGAAAAATTTCATTGAAATTCGCTTCCAATATTTAGGCGATAAAAAGCTTAAGTTACTCTCTATACACCCAGACAATTTGGTTTATTCATGCGGCGAAGATTTGGCTAAGTGACATCCTCTCCGTCATCCCAAGGTCCCGAAGGGGCCGTATGGGATCCCTGTGTTTTTATTGAGATCCCATACGGTCCCTTCGGGACCTTAGGATGACGGAAATTACACTAGAGGACAGAGAATAATTAAGGGACACCCGAGAATGGTGCTTCCTTAAGGATATAATTGCCATCTTTTGCTTACGTTCAAGATAGCAACCCATCCGTCATCCCAAGGCTGCGTAGCAGCCGTATGGGATCTCGATCAAAACGAAGGGATCCCATACGGTCCCTTCGGGACCTTGGGATGA
>CANJLI010000006.1 GCA_947475005.1 Deltaproteobacteria bacterium
AAGGGATCGTATGGGATCCCTGCGTTTTTATCGAGATCCCATACGGCTGCTACGCAGCCTTGGGATGACAGAGGAAGTAATGTCATTTCCGTCATCCCAAGGTCCCGAAGGGATCGTATGGGATCCCTGCGTTTTTATCGAGATCCCATACGGCTGCTACGCAGCCTTGGGATGACGCAACGACAAGAACCAGCAGCAATTCCCAGTTTACCATGCAGTCATACAAGTAACCTACTTGCAAACCCAAACCCAATGGGTATAAAACAGAGACCCAATGTAACAAAAGAAAAACACAATGAATTCAAAAACCTTGCAAAAGCTCGAATGGCAATCCGTAGTGGAGCTACTTTCCCAGTTTTGCCAAACCCAAGAAGGCCAAGCCCGAAGCTTGGCACTGACTCCCACCCTCACACGGGGAGAAATCTTGGCCCATTGGCAACGGGTAGAACCCATGTGCCTCCTTGCCGGAGAGAAAAAACAGCCTCCCATTGGGGAGTTATCCCCCGTTGCTCCCATATTACGAGCTGCTAGCATCGGTCAAGTCCTTGATGGAATTCAAGTTGCAGCTATCGGAGTTTTGTTGAGTTCCACCCAACAGGTTCACGAGTACCTCACCGTGCAAATGCCTCGATGTGCTCCATTTGCAGCTCTGCAGAGCGAACTCCATGCGCTACCTCCCTTGGCGCGAAAGATCAAAAAAACTGTGGACCCAGAAGGGATTCTGCTCGACGAAGCTTCGGAAGAACTCTCCAAAATCCGCCGCCAAAAGAGCAACCTGCGCAATCGGGTGGAACAAAAGTTAAAAAGCCTCCTCTCCGATGGGGATTTAGACAAATACCTACAAGATGATTTCTTTACGGTGCGCTCCGAGCGATACGTGCTACCCATCCGCATCGACGGGCGCGGTCGAATTCCAGGCTCCATTCTCGACACTTCTGTAAGCGGTCAGACCCTGTTCATCGAACCGGCAGCGATTCAAGCCCTCAATGAGCAACTCCAAGAGTTAGACCTTGCAGAAAAGTTGGAAATCCTTCGGATTTTTAAAGAGTTGACCCGAGAAATTGCAAGCCAAGAACAGGCCATCGCTTCGAACTATCGCCGATTGGTGGACCTCGATGTGGCTTTTGCACAAGCGGCATTTGGTCATAGCCTAGATGCCACCTCTATCGAGTTACCAACTACGCCTACCATCGACTTGCGTCAGGCACGCCACCCCTTAGTAAATCCGCCGCAGGGGGGGAAAGTCGTAGCCAATGACATCCAATTTGAAGAGTCCACCTGCATTCTTCTCATTTCAGGGCCCAATGCGGGGGGTAAGACCGTCGTACTCAAGACGCTTGGATTGTGCCTCCTCTTTGCAAAAGCGGGGCTTTTGGTCCCTGTTCACAAAAAATCCCGGCTCTTTCTCTTCGATAATCTCTACGTAGAATTGGGAGATGCTCAAAGCATTAGCGAGAGTTTGTCTACTTTTTCTGGGCATATCAAAGGCATCCAACCCATTGTGGCACATGCTACCTCTACAGATCTCGCCCTCCTCGATGAACTTGCCGTGGGTACAGAACCGCATACAGGTGCTGCATTGGCACAGGCTCTCCTCGAAGAATTTGCTGCACGAAACATTAAGGTAGTAGCGACGACCCACTACGACACCCTGAAAGTACTCGCAATCCAGGATCCCCGCTTTCGCAATGGCTCCATGGAGTATGCGCTAGAAGACCTGACACCGACCTATCGCCTGCTTCTCGACCAGCCAGGACAAAGTTATGGATTGGAAGTGGCCCAAAAGATGGGGCTACCCCTACCCCTGATTCGCCGCGCGCAACTGCTCAAAGGAAAGTCCGCGACTGAACTCGAAAATGCCATTGGACAACTCAACCAGAGTCGCCACGAGTTTGAATCCTCGCAAGAACGCTGCGCCCAGGATCAGCAGGAAGCCCTTGCGTCCCAAGCTCGTTGGAACAATGAAGTCGAGACTCTGCAGAAATCAAAGAAAACCCTCCTGGAAGGCCTTGCAAGCAAGCACCAAGAAAAATTAGAACGTCTGGAACAAGCCTTCTATACTTCCTTTGACCAATTTAAGAAGGAAAAGAAACAATCCAGCCCATCGACCTCTCGATCTCAAGAAACACCGCAGACCCAGTTGCAGTCCCTAAAAAAAGCTCTCGGTGATATCCGCAAAGAAACCGCGCCAGACCTCCCAGGTCTACCGGCAGAATGGGGGCAGCTTCATGTGGGCGCGCGCGTATGGATCCTTCCCTTGCAGAAAAAAGGAACGATCCGCAAGTTGGGAGCCTCCAGTCAAGATCCCATTGAAGTTGGGGTAGAATCGCTCTCGTTTAAAGTGAAACTATCTGATCTGCGCTTCCTTTCTGCCGTCCAAGTTGCCCCTTCGGCGCCCACTCCCAGAAAAAAAACTGCGCAGAAAGCACCTTCTGCCTCCCTCTCCCTCGTACTACCTACGAGTGCGAATACCCTCGACCTGAGAGGCTGTGAGGCAGATGAAGCCGCCTCTCGCATGTGGAAGTTCTTAGATAGTGCCGTATTGCGAGGCGATTATGCGATCCTCTTGATCCACGGGCATGGAACAGATACGTTGAAAAGAACCCTTCGCGCGGCCTTGCAGCAAGAGGCTACCGCCTATTCTCTTCGGTTTCGCCCTGGAGAAGGTGCCGAGGGTGGTGATGGAGTAACGATCGTATACATCGACTAGCTTAGATAGCAGTAGGAGCAGCTGTGACTTGGAATCGAGAAGAGGTCCTTGCGGATTACCGCACCGCTTGGATCAGCCGACACGCCAGTCTGCGCGGGCGTCAAGAAGTTCTTGCCGGTAAAGCCAAATTCGGCATCTTTGGCGATGGAAAAGAAATCGCCCAAGTGGCCATGGCTCGCTCGTTTCGAAAAGGTGACTGGCGTTCTGGATATTACCGAGATCAAACCTTCATGATGGCCTTGGGCCTCTTGGATGCCGCCGCATTTTTTGCCCAATTGTACGCCCACGCGGATTTGGCTCACGAGCCTTCGTCTCAAGGGCGCCAGATGAACAACCATTTTGCCACCCATTCCCTTGATGAGGCTGGCAACTGGCTGTGTCAAACGGACCGCTATCACTCCTCTGCAGATATTTCCCCCACCGGGGGGCAAATGCCGCGCTTGGTGGGATTGGCCTATGCCTCCAAGCTCTATCGAAATAGCCCTGCCCTGCAACAGTGGACTCACACCCCCAACTTTTCACTGGACGGCACCGAAATTGCCTTTGGCACCATCGGAAATGCTTCCACGAGTGAAGGATTGTTTTGGGAATCCTTGAATGCAGCTGCTGTGCTGCAAATCCCTATGTTGGTCTCCGTTTGGGATGACGACTATGGGATCTCGGTTTCCAATGAATACCAAACCTGCAAACAATCCATCTCTCGTGCATTGGCTGGATTTGAATTTGAAGAGGCCTACAAAGGTGTTCGTATCTTCCAGGTTCCAGGAACTGACTATGCCCAACTGCGAAGGGTATATGAACAAGCAACAGAGATCTGTCGTACCTCTCATATTCCGTGTTTGATCCACGTGCATACCATGACCCAACCCCAGGGGCACTCCACCAGCGGGAGTCACGAGCGCTACAAAAGCAAGGAACGCCTTGTCTACGAAGACAAGATGGATGGCTTGGTTCACATGCGAGAGTGGATACTCACAGAGAAGCTAGCCTCCAAACGTGAACTCGATACTCTTGAAACCGAAGCGTTCTCTCATGTAGAAGCGCAGTGCTTGCAAGCATGGAAGGCCTATCAAACCCCCCTGATACAAGAAAGAGACCGTGTGCTCACTTGTTGTCTGGATGTGCAAGCTCAACTCACTGAATCTCTCTTACAAGAAGAAATCCACTATCTGGAAAAACTTCGAATCCCCCTCTTGCGAAATCTAGATGCCTGTCTTTTTCAAGCCATACTTAAAACAAGCCAAGCTCCATCGTCTGTTACAGAACCACTGCGTAAGATGCGTTCAAACTTACAAACCAAGGGCCGAGAGATCTACAGCAGCCATCTCTACACCCAAACCCATTCCTGCTTAGAAGCCCCTCTAGTGCCCCCTACCTATGAAGAATCCTCTCCCTTGGTAGACGGCCGCCAAATCATTCAACAGTTCTTTGATAAAAAACTGGCCGAAGATCCTCGTCTATTCATTGTGGGAGAAGATATCGGCAAACTCGGGGGTGTCAACCTGGAGTTCGATGGTTTGCAAGACACCCACGGAGAATGGCGCATAACAGACACGGGAATTCGAGAGGCCACCATTCTGGGACAAGGCTTTGGGGCTGCCTTTCGAGGATTGCGTCCTGTGGTCGACATTCAATATCTCGATTACGTGCTGTACTGTCTGCAAGGCTTGAGTGATGATGTTTCTACATTACACTATCGAAGTGCAGGCAGACAGATTGCTCCGACCATCGTACGCACCAAGGGACACCGACTCGAAGGGATGTGGCATGCAGGCTCTCCCATGGGAGTTTTGATTCACGCATTGCGAGGCATGTATCTGTGTGTACCTCGCAATTGCGTACAAGCAGCGGGCATGTACAATACGCTCCTACAAGGAGATGACTCCGCCATCGTCATCGAAGTGCTCAACGGATATCGGGTGAAAGAAAAAGCCCCGAGCAACCTGGGCACCTATACTGTTCCTCTGGGTGTTTGTGAAGTCCTTCACGAGGGGACAGATGTAACCATTGTCACCTACGGAGCCAATGTACGCATCGCCCAACAAGCCCTCCCGATGCTAGAAACCCTTGGCATTTCCTGTGAACTCATCGATGTGCAAACGTTGATGCCATTTGACCTTCAAGGCACAATCCTACAGTCCCTCACCAAGACCCACGGTATCGTCTTTTTCGATGAGGATGTGCAAGGTGGAGGTACCGCGTACATGATGCAACAGGTCCTCGAAAAACAAGGAGGCTACGAATACCTGGATGCTGCCCCTCGCACCTTAACCGCACAACCTCATCGAACGGCCTACGGATCCGACGGAGATTTTTACTCCAAACCAGGTTTAGAGTCTTTAATTGAAATTGTCTACGAAGTGATGTGTGAGCGGGATCCTCAAAAATTCCCGAGTT
Organism: Deltaproteobacteria bacterium; assembly: GCA_947475005.1. GTDB lineage: Bacteria > Bdellovibrionota_B > Oligoflexia > Oligoflexales > Bog-1112 > CANIBL01. The sequence goes on from CANJLI010000006.1 coordinate 5,108, forward strand.
GGAAAAAATAAAAACAGCAGGAAAAGAATATTGATTTTTCGAGCAATCTATCTGTATCCGTCATCCCCAGCGCCTGAAGGGCGCGTCGGGGATCCCCCTCGATCGTGGCAGATGCCCATACGGCCGAGGCGACCTGGGCATGACGGAGATTATGCAGAACGATTGAAAAAGAAGTATTCTTTTCCAGTTTGCCTCTAAAGTCCGAATCCACCTACAAAGGAGATGCCATGGCAATTCGCGTTGCTGTAATCGGAGCTGGCCCTTCTGGATTGTCCCAACTTCGTGCTTTTCAGTCAGCCAAACTGCAAGGAAAAGAAGTACCTGAAGTGGTTTGCTTTGAGAAACAAGCTGACTGGGGAGGCCTGTGGAACTACACGTGGCAAACCGGTGTGGATGAATACGGGGAGCCGGTACACGGTAGCATGTACCGATACTTATGGTCCAACGGCCCAAAGGAATGCCTCGAATTTGCCGATTACTCCTTCGAAGAACATTTTGGCAGGCCCATCGCTTCTTACCCTCCGCGATCGGTGCTGTGGGATTATATCAAGGGCCGCGTGGAGAAAGCGGGTGTACGGGATCAAATTCGGTTTCGTTGTCCCGTACGTCAGGTTACCTATTCCCATGATACCAAAACCTTTACAGTGGGGGCCCATGACCTCCTGCGGAACCGAACCACAAGTGAGTCTTTTGATTATGTAGTCGTTGCATCTGGACACTTCTCCACACCGAACATTCCGCATTTTGATGGATTTCATTCGTTCAATGGCAGAATCTTGCACGCTCATGATTTCCGAGATGCCATGGAGTTTGTTGGTAAAGACATCCTGCTGATCGGCACCAGTTATTCGGCAGAAGATATTGGCTCCCAGTGTTACAAGTATGGAGCTCGATCCATTACGGTTAGCTATCGTACGGCACCCATGGGATTTTCTTGGCCTGACAATTGGCAGGAGGTACCTCTTTTAACGCGTGTACAGAATAAAACAGCTTATTTTGCAGATGGCACCGAAAAGTCCATCGATGTCATTATCCTGTGCACTGGGTACCAGCATCACTTTCCCTTTCTTTCGGATGAATTACGTCTACGCACAAACAACCGACTGTGGCCCCTGGGTTTGTACAAAGGAATTTTTTGGGAGCAAAACCCCAAACTGATGTATCTCGGTATGCAAGATCAATACTATACCTTCAATATGTTTGATGCCCAAGCCTGGTACGCACGGGATGTTATGCTGGGGGATATTTCATTACCCACCCAATCGCAGATGCATCAAGACGGTGCTCAATGGCGCGAGCGAGAAGAAGCTGTAGACTCTGCAAAGGCAGGGATTCTGTTTCAGGGTGACTATGTCAAAGACTTACTTGCCAAAACCGATTATCCCACACTTGATGTGGATGGAGTCAACGACATGTTTTTGACTTGGAAGCACGACAAAGAAGTTGACATCATGGGGTTTCGAGATAAGTCATATAGGTCGATTTTAACAGGTACCCTGTCACCTCTCCATCACACTCCGTGGTTGGATGCCATGGATGATTCTTTGGAGAGCTATCTCTCCGAGATATAATTTTTGTTTTTTCTTTTCTTGGGAAACCAGCTGCGCAGTTTGGGCTGCGCCCTTCCCTCGGCGCTACGCTCGATGCCGATGCAAGCATCGCATCTCTCTCCGCTTCTCGGTCTCCCAAACCCTTCCTTGCCCCGCAAGGGGAGAGCGGTGAGATTCCTTCCAATTACCATGTTAGATGCCAAGGCCGGCGCTCGCTCGGGGCCTTTCTACTTGGAAGGAATCTCACCGCTCTCCCGTAGCTACTAGAACTTTGTAACTACTGAGACTTTGGAGCAACGAGAGAGCTGCGCATGAAGACAAAGAAAACATAGGGAAGGGCAGCCAGGTAGAGGGATCCCGACGGGTTGTAAATCGCAGCCTGGATCTTAATTTTGTGACGAGAGTTAACTCTGCGATTTCAAGAGTCGGGAAGAATCTGCCTGAGCGCCGGCCTTCCCTCTGCTTTCTTTGTCTTCATTCGCAGCTTTCACATTGCGAAGCAAGGAGGGTTTGGGCAACTGCGCAGCTGGTGCCCAAGAAAAAAGAAAAAGAAAAAGAAAAAGAAAACCCCCGCAGGGAATTATGAAATATCATTTTCAATCAGCACTTTTAGTGCTTTATATTTGGAAGCATTTCCAAATACCTCGTAAGCACGTTCCATCTCACTTAACTTAAAGGCTTGGTTGATCAGTAACTTTGGATTAATCGCTCCACTCATAACGCGATCCATTAAAGTCGGAATCGAACTGGTATGAACCAAACCAGCGGTTAATGTAAAATTTCGTTTCCACATTCGCTCGAGATGCAAGGTCACTGATTTTCCATGCACACCTAAAATGGCTATATTTCCGCCTGCTGCAACGATATTTTCACAAATATCCCACCCAATTGGTGTACCGATGGCTTCAATGGCAACATCAACCCCTTTTCCATGGGTAAGCTGCATAATTTGATCCACCGCAGAACCATCCGAGTTATTAATACTGTGCGTAGCTCCCAACTCACAGGCCACCTGGAGACGATTGGGGTCCATATCAATCGCCATAATTTTACTTGGTGAGAATGCGGTAGCTGAGATAATAGAAGATAGACCGATGGGGCCCACGCCGACCACCGCTACACTACATCCAGCTCGTACCTTTCCTTCTAAAACCCCGACTTCCAGTCCAGTGGGCAATACATCACTGAGCATCACAAATCCGTCTTCCTCTGCATCCTCTGGCACGTGATACAAGCTAAAATCACCGTGAGGAATACGCACATACTCCGCTTGGCATCCATCTATGGTATTGCCGAGTTGCCAACCTCCATCTTTGCAATGCCCGTAAAAATCTATTTTACAGTTTTCACAATGTCCACAAGAGGTAATGCAGGAAATGAGCACCTTATCACCCACCTGAAACCGCTGCACATCTTTTCCAATTTCGGAAACAAAACCAATCCCTTCATGCCCTAGAATTCGCCCAGGTGTAACTGTTTCTACATTTCCATGCAAAATATGTAAATCCGTTCCACAAATGGTGGTCTTGTGCATACGAACAATCACATCCGTAGATTTCACAATCGTAGGCCGGGGCTGCTCTTTCCATTCTTTTTGATTTGTACCGATAAAAACAAGTGCCTTCATTACAAATCCCATAAAAAATCTTAGCTAAAAACCAATTGGCAATGAATGGGCATTTCCCACCAGGGCAGAGAATATCTGAATTTGCAAATTTTTGCTCTCATTTTGCAAGGTCGCAAGGAGCGGAACCAATCGATGTAGCAATAAAATCATACATTCTTTTGCATCGGTTTTCTTATGTGCATACAGAAGCCTTTCGCGCACTCGAACCAACGGTTCGCACACCCCACTCACAGGCCGAGTCTCAGCTTCGGTGTACACCACCAGCCCCTGCACATGAGTGATCATATGCAAGGTCAATTGTATATCTTCTGCAATCAACAGAATTTGATCAAAGAAATCTTTCTTTGATCGAGGTACCTTCCCAATTTCAGAGACTGTTTTTATTTGATCCTGTATACCTGCAGATAGATTTTGAATCACATCGAGAGTTTTTACGCTCAACTCTTGAGGAGAATCAATCTGTAGCGACAAAACAGATTGTTCAGAAAGTAAAATACCCTTTTCGATTCTTTCATCCCCAAAAGAAAGATCTACTCCATCCAATCTTATCTTTGTCAGGACAGATCCCTCCTCCATGTGGACTGAGGAAATCCAAGCTATCGCTTCTTGTAAATTATGGATAGGGACGAGGACAGGAAGTGTTTTCTCTCGAATCCATATTTTTTTTAACATGAGTCCCCCATGCAAAATAGGTTTCCAGAGAGGGGAATGGATTCATGCAACGTTTATAGCTGATAAGCTGGATTCTGTAACGTGCCAGAAATGCCAACCTTCATACGTCCATTGGTCTCTTTTTTTGCAGCAGCATCGAGCACCCATCCAAACTGTTCTTTTAATTTGGCTTTTAATTCGACATCCAACTCCAAAGCCAAAATCGATTGTTCCATAATCGGTTTTTGGGTTACACTTCCATGGATGGAAAGGCTAATATCTTCAGAGTTTAGGCCAGATGTTTTGTCGATTTCAAGAAGCCCATTCTTCAAGCTGGCTTTGATACCCGCTCTTTTAAAAACTTGATTTGGGATTTGCAAACTTGCATCCGAAATTTGCAACCCTCCTTGTAAGATTTGAATATCCGCCTTCCCCTCTGATTTGCTAAAGTCACTGGAATTGATACCCAGATCCACTTCAGCTTCTAGTTTTCCCGTTATAGTAAAAATTTCAAATATAGGCTTTATCAAGTAGTCTGTATTTGGGCTTTTTGCCAAATTTGAAAAAACTAAATTTAGATACTCATCTAGCTGGAATTTTTCTGACTCGACTTCAATTTTCGTAGGTAGAATTTTGTTTTTGCTTTGCAACAAATCCCACAGTGAAAAACGAAGATATAAGGACAACCACCCATTTTTCGGATCTGTTAATTCAACCGTCGCAGAAACACGACCAAACAAAAGAGGTAAAATCCCGATCTGAACGGACGCTTTTTTTAACTCAGCTTTTTTATCCCCCGCACCCTTGACTTGAATTCCACGCGCTTTAATTCCAAACGGAAATTTCCCAGACATCGTATCAATTTGAATGGAATATCCTGTTTCGTTGTAGATGTTCTTTTGAGCGAATTCTTTTACAATTTCAAAAGGAAATGTTACATAAAAGAAAAATATAAAGCTCAAGCCACCCAAAAGAGAAAATGCCGCAATTTTATAAATCTTCTTCATATCAAAAACCCCTATCTTCCACTATGTACCTGTCAGATATCCGCGAACAAGAAGCTGCGCCTCAAAATATAGTTTATTGCCATACTGACCTGTAATCTTTAGCTCATGGACTTTTAGAAGATGGCCTGATTTTTCGATCTCAACAATTAAATTCAACAATTTAGGAATTGAAACTTTAGGTAATTTTACTTCTACATTTACCACTTTTACTTTTTTTCCAAGGGGATCACTTGCATCAAGCGGCGCATCTCGTTCTGAAACGCCCGAAACTTCAACTCCCACTGTTTTTGACATTTTTTCAAAAAAAGGCTTGAAGTAAAACCCTTTGTTTTTTTTGTTGATGGTCTCTACGAGGCCATCAAATCTTGCAGACGTCTCCTGATCTTCTGTTTTAAGAGACCGAATGGTAGAAAGAGCCTGCAAGCTCTTATCCAGTTCATTTTGAAGGACATTAACTTGTACAAAGTAGAGAATAATGGAGAACAAAACAAATCCAAAAATCAATCCGACACCACCGCCCAAAACACCATTTCGTTGGGGGGGGGTTAATTTATAAAAACTATCGACGAGAAGATCGATATTTTCATTATGAGAGCCAAATATTTTTTCCCGCGCCCGATTGATAAGGGGAGAGAGCTTTTCTTGCATTGCGGAAGGGATCAGTTGCATCTCACTACCTCTCTATCTACTTTTTGTAAACAATCTCAATTTGCGCAATCTTCAGATCTGTACCCGGTTTTGTATCAGAAGACTTTTCTGCTACCTGTGTGAATCCTTTAATGGAAGCCAAAGTGGTTTTTAATTTTGCAATTACTTCATAAGAATCAGCCTCAATTCGAAGTTTAATATTGCCTTCTTCTTTTGAGACATCCGTATACTTGTATTCCACCACCTCGACTTCGATCTCTTTTGGAATTCCATTGCTCATTTTATCAAGCACTTGGATCGCAACACTGTTTTGATTTGCAGAATAAAAAGAATCAATCGATAATTTTTTTGCTTTTGTTTGATCTCGATATTGTGTTTCTGCATCTTTTGCCATTTTATCGAAGGGCTGTTTGCCACCCACATATTTTTTCTTTAATTCTGGAAATGCTGCCGCAAATTCTTTCTCGTACAATTGCCGAACTTTGCTTGTTTGGCTGGTGTACAAATAGTACTTAGACAAATAACTCATGCACAATAAGAGCATTGCAATACCGATTCCCTTCGAAATCAGAGTTACCCATTTCAGGATCGATTCATAATCTTGCACATAGGCAAATTCCCCTTTGCGCAAATTGATCTGAGAATGCCGTTCTACGGTAGCTACAGATCGCATACCGATGGCAATCCCTTGCAACATATAGGGAACAGCGCTCTCTAGCTGAGGGCTCATGCTCAATGCATTTTTACCCAATTTACTCTTTTCAATATCGACCTCTAGCTGATCGGATAGATGCTTTTCGATATTTTGGATCTGACTGGTTCCACCGGACAGGTAAATCCGCTCAATAGGAGATTTTTCCCAATTCTTAAAGGCATATAAGGTACGCCCCAATTCTTTAATGATGGCCTGCACGCCACCTGTAATTCCATCAGCAACCTGTTTGTGCTCAGGAGAAAGAGAGACCCTCTCCTCATCGGTCAGTAAAATCCGACTGACCTGGTGCTTTAACCGTTGGGCCTCATTATAGGAGACCTCGAGATCTCTGGCTAAAAAATCGGTTAGGTACCGGCCTCCTAAATTAATGGACCGAAACATCTTCAGCACCCCATCTTGCACCAAGCAGATGGAGGTCTTTTCATGCCCCATATCGACAAAACCGTATATTTTCCCAGATTCCATCTCGAGATAGGGACATAAGTTGTAGAAAGCCAAACAGTCTACATCTACAGACTTGGGGTCGATTCTAACGCGTTGTAAGTGCTGTAAAAAACTACGAAGAAATACTTTCTTTGTGAGCACGACCAACACGAGGGTTTGCCCATCCACCTGCCCTAAAATTTGATGATCGATGATCATTTCATCAATATTGAAGGGCACTACGTCTTCAATTTCTGCGTAAATGGCCCCCTGAATCTTATAGGGGTCTGAAAATTTAAAATTTAAAATTCGGCTAGATATATACTGCCCTGGCATGGCAGTGATGATCCGATCCGCTTCAATTTTATTTTCTGTAAAAAGCTGCTCGAGGCAGGTTGGGATTACAATATCAGGGGAAAAATCATCCAACAAAGGGATCTTGGTTTCGTAAAAATTGGCAATTTCATAACTTTTAAACGTATTGACAATTTCCACGGCCTTGATGGAATAACTACCAATATCGAGGCCGATAATTTTTTGCATATCGATTCCCTTACCAGAATAAAAAAAACTTGCCTCACACACTTTCGTCTACCGCACGGTCCCATTCTACTATTCTCCCTCGCAGAAGGCGAAGGTGTCAAATTCTCCCCCTATAGCAACTGAAAAGAGAGAATCTCATAGGAACGTTTCACATCTTGTTTATCTCGCATAAACTCCTTATCTTGGGGGGCGATTCGACGGAGGACCGCAACCAAGGTGTGGTTTTGATTGCCTGTTTTGGTCTCGATTACCACCCGAAGCACCGTAGTTTTATCTGTAAGCCATTGATCGGGGGTCAAGGATGTTTTCTCTCCCGACTGAGCTTGAGCAGCTTTTTCCTCCTCCTCTGTATAACAGAAAAGATCTTTCAAGGTGGTCTTGAGGTCTCCGCTCATAACCGCACTTTTGTTCTCATCCAATTTTTTTCTTTTGAGTACATATTTTTCATAACATTCACTCTTCAATACAGAGGGAAACAAACAAGACATCAACTCCTTAGGTGCTGTATTGATATTGATTTTGTTGCTTTCGGTTGTCGCCTCTTTTTTTAAGTAAGGATAGACCGTCAGATAGGGGGCGAAAACAGCATGAATATCATCATCCCACCCCTTGATCAAACGAAGTTCCTCCACAGAGTCTAGCGGCAAGGCCTTTACCGAATAGGGCGGGGTTTGGCTTTTATATGAATCATTTCGACTAGTAAGCCCACTCTCGGGGGAAGGGGCATCATCTGTACTCATTTTAATAAAATCGAAGATTCGGTAGGCCAATTCTTGGGGTTGGAGGTTTTTACTTTCTAAAAATTCCTTTTCTGCAGGACAAGAAAAAAGAGCTATTAAATGATCGATGGTGGGTTTACCAATTCGCTCATTGATTAAATTGCTCAAATTGATTTTGCCAGCCTCATCGGTAATTTTGATAGAAAACTGGTCTTCAAAAAGCTCCATTTGAGCGGAGGTTCTCTCTGCGAGCATCCCTCCTAAATGAAAGGGGTCATCGCCTCTCTCTTTATCTCTCTCCTCCTCTTTTTTGCTCTTTTTCTCTTTTTTGCCACTGTCTTTGTGGCCCGCTTTCAGCATGCGCACCATACTGGCTCCCAATGGAGGGAAATCATTGAGCATCTGCCAAGTGCTTTCTGCTGAATCTGTCAGGGGCCCCCCAATTGGAGTAGGTAGAGACGCTTTTTTCAAATCCACGGCGTAGCCACCACTAATAAGGAACAAAGCCATGTTAAATCCAGATTTTGCCACATACTCCCCTCGAATCTGGTCCCTCGTGCTCAAAGCTAGCTCTAAATTTACACTGGAGGTTACGATCAAATCGGAGACCATGGTGATCATCATAGCGATCGTGGTCAAGGCAATCAGCAGAGAAATCCCCCGAACAGCGGGCTTTTTGATGGACTGTGGTTCAGTAGAGAGCTGCATGGGAAATCCCCACTTCACCCCCATATCCTCTCTGATTTTTTTCCATACGCTCATATGTCTCACCTACTGAAGGGCTTTCAGCTCGAAAGAACTTGTTCGTTGTTTCAGCTCGTTGAAGGAAATAGCCCCGACTACATAGACGATAGTACTATACTGGGTGAGCGATTCCTGGGATTCATCCGGTGTTACCCCCTCTACAGGCTCCTGATTCCAGGCTTGAAGGGTAATGCGTACCATATGAGGCAGACGATTGTTGGTGTCACTGCGCGTACTGTCCCAGCCATCCTTTTGCCATTTTTCCCCATCCCACATTTCAATGGACATGGATTTGATATATTCCACAAAGGGTTCCATGGGAGGTTTTTCTTTAAACGATTCAGGTACCCGTGGATATTCCCCTCGGAATAGATGGCTGCGCCCCGGAATCTTCTTGGAAGGCTGAATTTGATAGACCACGTAGGAAAGATTGGACTCCGCAGCATTTTGATTGTGAGCCCGGTGCCCCATATAGGTAAAAGAAAGGGTACTCATACCCAGACTCTTTTCCACCCTAAACAGGGTCCTTTTGTGAATCTGATCGCTTCGCAATGGCATTCGATCATCTATGATAAACACATGGGTTAAATCATGATTCATCTGTAACATGGCTCGATTTATTCGACCGGTAACCTGATTTTTTTGACTCAAACTCTGTCGCATATCAAAACTACCCCGCAGCATCTGCGAAATAATCAAGACCATCCCAGCCAAAATCGAAATGGTGATCACCACTTCAATCAGCGTAAATCCAGCGTCTTTTTTGTATAGAGGATTGAATGGCATATTCTACCCCCCTCCGTCTGGTGAAGGCGGTGGTGCTGGAGGGCCACCATCAGGCCCTGGAGGGGCAGGGGGAGGAGGCACACCATCAGGTCCAGGGGGGGGCGTTGGATCTGCAGCCCCAGGAGACCCGTCTTTTTTATCCTTACCCTTCTCGTCGACAATTGGGGGTTGAGACTCAATGAAGAGATCCAAGGTTTGTTGAGAGGTCAACAAGTAGGGCAAGCTGACACTGCTCTTTTTGCTGCCCTCTGGCCAAGAAACCGTTACCACTGCGGTCTTAAATATCTCTTTACCCAGGACCTGCTCCACTTGATCCTTGATCATAGATTCCGCGCCACCTGCTCCAGCGCCCTCCAGCGCTTTCCCCATGGAACCGGACAAAATCTCTACAATGGGAAGCTTAAAATCTTCGATGTTAACAGAGTAGGTAAAGTCACAGTCAAATTGCGGATCTTTGGGGCAAAAGGATTCTGGGAATTTTTTGTCTTCGGAGCCTAGCTCTGCTTTAATGTCCTTTAGCGGATAAAACTTCCATTTGTATTCAATTTCAGTCATCACCGCTTTGGCCAACCAGGTGGCTTGGGTCATTTTTCGGTAGAGAATGGAAAAATTGACAAATCGAGCCTGCACCATACTCACTTCTAGCAATACAGAGGCGAGTAAGCCCACCGCCAAAACGGTTTCGATCAGTGTAAAGCTTTTTTCACCTGGTTTTACCCGCACTACAGCCCCCAAACTGATTCATCTTCCGAACGAATATCCACCTCGGTGAGTCCAGAGCTGATATCCAGTTCTCCCTTATAAGGACGAGTCAGTATCGTATAGGGCATTTTTTCCATATCAAAGGCAAATTCCCCCACTCGGTAGTAAATATGAAATACAGCACGCTCTATATACCCAGGAAATACGTATACGTATGCGAGGGCATCTTTGCCATCCTCTTCGATGGAAATCTTTCGTTCATGATGTTCAGCTTGCATAGAGCGGATACCAATCTGCTCGCCCAGGAGACGCTGCCCCCATTCCATCCCTTTTAAGCGATCCCACCCAGGGCCTTTTAGCCTTGCCTTCGCTTCGATCACCGGAGAAGAAGCTGGAATCTCGATATCCAAGTCTGGATCTTTTACAGGGCGTCCTGCAAGATCTTGGTATTTTTCAAAATCAGTCTCGAAGCGTTCGCGCCTTTCCTCTTCGTTGGCAGGGGAGTCGCTTCCATTCACCAATGCGGGTAATTTTACATCCGCCTCTTGGCAGACCTCGATCCAGTACTCTCCCGTAAAGAGATTAAAGACCATTCGATGAGGCATGTTGGTTAAGATGGCAAGATCAAAGGCAGACCGTACATCTTGCCCCAAACGACCCAACGCATTTGCGACCTGGGTTCCGCTGCGCGCAGTGAGGCTAGGCATGGCGACTGCATACACAAATCCAATGAGCCCCAGAACGATAAGCAATTCCAAGAGGGTAAAAGCCCGCATGCTTCCATACGTAGGTTTCCGCGCCATACGTTCCCTCTTTCCTCGCTCTTATCTAAAAAAACGCCTTTTTATTCACTCGCAGCCGGTTTTCCTCCGGCATCTGCTGCACCCTCTGGACGTTCTGGATAGTAGAGATCATCCTCTGTGCCGATGGTTTGGTCTTTACCGGCACAGATAACTTCAAAGGTACGCCCGTCAGAGGTATAATCGTATGAAGTACCCCACGGATCTTTCAATTGCTTCTCTTCCGCATAAGGGCCTCTCCAATTTTTCTCCCCTGGGTTGGAGATCAAGGCATTCAACCCCTGCTCTGTAGTGGGATAGTGGTTGGTCTGCACTTTATAAAGCTGCAGCGCTTGCCCTACATTTGCCATCCCGATTTTGGCTTGGCCTTCTTTGGCAACATCTGCTTGTTGCGTTAAATTTCGAACAATAATCGTCATCAACGTACCGATCAACGCCACCACGATGATGATTTCAATGAGCGTAAGCCCTTTTTGTAGCGCTTTTTTTCCAGTTTGAGTGGGAAAAAAACCAGTCGACATCCACTTCTTGAGATTCATGCGTTTCTCCTTTTTGTTACTAATTAGCGCAGTTGACTCATGACACTTAACATCGGTACTAACATAGCAAAAACAATAAGAACTACAATACCTCCCATCAGGATAATCATCAAGGGCTCGATCAGAGAGGTCATAGAATCAATCTTTCTGGATACTTCGGCATCATAGGCAGCCGCTACATGTTTGAGCATGGTCTCAAGCTCCCCCGTTTTCTCTCCAGTCCGAATCATATGCGTCACCAAAGCCGGAAACTGCTTACTCTTTTCTAAGGTAAGCCCCAAACTGTCACCTTCTTGCACAGAAATCTTTGCTTCTTCAATGGCTTGTGAAATTAACACATTGCCCACTACATTCTTGGTGATCTCCAAGGCGGAAATAATGGGAACCCCAGACCCCAAAAGGGTTGAAAGTGTTTTGGTAAATTTTGAAATATTCACCCGCATAACCACGGGACCAAATAACGGCATTTTTAAAGAATAATAATCGACAATTCTTCGCCCCCGAGGGCTTGCATACCAAGCTTTAAATGCAAAGGCGATGCCCACACCTGCGATAATCAAGACATACCAACGGTTTTGAAGAAAATCAGAAATAGCAATCAAGGTTAACGTATACCAAGGCAACGTCAACTTCATACTGTCGAATACTTTCTGTAATTTCGGCACCACGCTAACAAATAGATACGCGATAATCCCCATGGAGGCCGTAATCATCAAGGCAGGATAAGACATAGCACTCACGACTTTGCCTTGCACTTCCACTTGATATTCTTGAAAATCTGCCAATCGCTCCAACACCAACCCTAGACTTCCAGAAGACTCTCCGGCTCGAATCATATTGACATACAATTTGTTAAAAACCCGAGGGTAGAGAGCCATAGCCTCTCCCAATGATTTCCCTTCAGAAACTGCATCCTTTAAAGCAGAAAGCGTATTACTCAACACCACATTGTCTACCTGCTGGGTCAGCGCCAACAAGCACTCATCCAACGGTACATGGGCATTTTGTAACGTAGCAAACTGCCGCGTCATAATAGCCAGTTCGGTAACACTGACTTTGCCTTGAAAGGCAAAGAGAGGGGCAGCCCGTTGATTCTTGCTGCTGCCTACCACTTCTTCCTTGATGTCGGAGGCTATAATTTTTTCTTTTGTCTTTAATTTCTGCCGAGCCGCACGAGAGGATTCCGCTTCGATCTTACCTTTTCGACTGTCTCCAGTGACGGCATCATAACCTTTGTATATAAAAATTGGCATACGACAGCGCCTCTTGCAAGAAGACTATTTCTCCAACTCTTCCGTCTGGGTATTCTGAATGGCTTCCTCAATAGAGGTAAGCCCCTCCACCACTTTAAATACGGCTGATTGTCGTAAAGTTGACATCCCTTTCGTTACTGCCAACTTGCGAATTACAGAAGCATCTTGGGTTTTCAAAATAAGCTCTCGAATGTCATCATCCATAATCAAAAGCTCGTGGATGGCAGTTCTGCCTGCGTATCCTTGCCCAAAACATTTTTCACATCCAGGCCCAGCCCGATACAACTCTTTGCCTTCTACAGCTGATTTTGGCAACTCGATAAGTGTCAACTCTTGTTCCGTAATCGTATGTTTTGCTCGGCAATTCAAGCACAATTTTCGAATCAATCGAGTGGCAATAATGCCCAAAACTGCAGAAGCAATTTGAAAGGGCTGAATACTCAAATCGTCCAATCGAGTGATGGTAGAAGGCGCATCGTTGGTATGGAGCGTAGAAAAGACCAAGTGACCTGTTAGAGAAGACTGCACCGCAATGGAAGCGGTCTCTTCATCTCGAATTTCCCCGATCATGATGACATCTGGATCTTGTCTCAGAATTGCACGAAGACCCTCGCTAAAGGTAAGACCGATCTTACTCTTTACATCGATTTGCCCCACGCCTGGCAATCGATATTCCACCGGATCTTCAATGGTGAGGATGTTGATCTCGGAGGAGTTAATATGCAGCACAGAAGCATAGAGCAAAGTGGTTTTTCCAGAACCCGTCGGCCCGGTAACCAATATAATTCCGTGTTTTTTCGAAAGGAGCTGCTTCCACTTTGGCAGCACATTGTTGGGATCCATACCCATATCGTCGATTTTTTTTACACCCGCAGATTTGTCCAAGAGACGCATTACCACGCGTTCCCCATGGGCCGTAGGCAGAATCGACAATCGAACATCTACATCTTTTCCCGCAACTTTGATGCTGATCCGTCCATCTTGGGGAATTCGCTTTTCCGCGATGTTTAACTTCCCAATAATCTTAATCCGAGACACCAGAGAGTTAAGATGGCGCTTCGGAAGTTGCATCTTATCGTGTAACACCCCATCCAAACGGAATCGGACCACGATCTCGTTTTCGTAAGGCTCGATGTGAATATCCGAAGCTCGTTCCTTTACCGAACGAGACAGCAAACCATTGACCAATCGAATGATCGGCTTTTCATCATCCGTCGATTCTAATAAATCTTTTGTTTCTTCCAAATCATCCAAAGAAGCATCAGGCACGTTCAATTCATCAATTACTTTTTCGGAAGCATCGTGAGATTTTTCGTATACCCGGTTGATGGCATTGGCAATAGCAGCAGGGGATGAAATGACGATGTTGATATTGGTAGACAAAATCAATCGCAAATCATCCAACGGGAAAATATTTAACGGGTCTGCCACCGCAACAGTAACGTTAAACTCGTCTCGTGCAATGGGCAAAATCAAATGGTCCCGGCTAAATTGAATAGGAATGTTCTCCACCAAGGAAGGGTCAATTTCACTGATAGGCAATTTTTCGTAGTACGGAAGCTCCAATTGCCGAGCCAAGGCGCGCAACATGTTTTCTTCGGTAACAAATTCACGATCGATGAGAATCTCGCCCAACTTCTTCTTGCTAGAGAGTTGTTGGGACAAAGCTTCTTTGAGCTGCTCTTCTGTCAAAACAGCTGACTCGATCAAAATCTGCCCAAGACTTTTGCGATTCTTTCTGTCTATATGCGAAGAATCAGGTGGCAACCCGCGCTCTTGCGTCATCGTTATCGTCCTTTGTTTTTATCATCTACAGAGGGAATCGGTGCTATTTGCTCCATATCTTCAAGTTCTCCCCCTGGCTCGCGTACTTCCCCAGCTGGAGACAAAACACCTGCCTTAGGCTCCACAATGGGAGGAGGCTCTTCTAAACCACCCACTCCAATTTCTGATGATCCATTTCCTACAGAAATAGGCACAGACACTTCTGACTCTTTTCGACTGACTTCAGGCTCATCCTCTTTTTCATACCCAAGGGTTTGAAAAATTTCCTTGCGTTGTTGATCGAGTCGTTGCTGTTCGGCTTTGTCAATGGGAGTTGCATTAAACTTCCCGTTGTTTTCTGTGGGAAGGCGTTCATAAAACTTGTCATCTTTGTAGTTGGACCCATACACATCCCCAAAGAATTGATCCCGCTCTGCCAATTTTTTCTTGTAGATGACAGCTAGATCCTCAGCCCCGTGAATGATGTGAGGGGTCAAGAAGATCACCAAATTATTCTTTGAACTGGTAGTGGTTGAATTTCTGAAAAGCCATCCAAGCACAGGGATGTCACCCAAGAAAGGAATCTTTTTGAAAGACTCCGTCTCTTCGTGTTTCACCAATCCAGAAATCACAATGGTCTGTTCATTCTTGACAATCACGATCTGTTTGGATTTTCTCTTCGCTACAATGGGTAGCTTCGACGTTGGATCTTGACCAGCAAGGGTGTTGTTTTCCAACTCAAAATCCAGCGTCACATAGTTAGAGTGACTGATGTTTGGCTTCAGGGTTAAGGTCAACGATACATCTTCTTTTTCAATCTTCGGTACGGGCGTTCCAGTGGTGGGGTTTACCGCTGCAGAGTTAAAGAATACCTGGTTTCCTACAGTAATCGCTGCCTGCTCGTTATTAGAGGTCAAGATGTGAGGAGAAGACAAGATCTTTGTATTGGCGTCGGTTTTTATAAGAGAAATCAAACCACCGGGGGTCACATTTCCAAGACCCGGGATATTAATCGGAGATCCAGAGAGAATCCCGATGTTCAGGTTGGAGGCAAATGCATTGGCAACACCAGCTGCGTTAGCTGATTGAGAAGCACCGGTTGAACCATTGGTGGAACCTGCGATGACAAGGGGGCCCATGGCACCGCCTTCCCAACCTACGACAGTTTTGGTTCCCGTGCCATTGGAGTTGGCATAACCAGAGAAAATGGAGGTTCCGAACTGAAAGCCATCGTTTTGGGAAAGATCCAAAATTTCAGCTTCTATATAAACTTGAGCGCGACGCACATCCAACTTGCGGATGATGGTATTGATCCCGTCGTAGGCCACGCGAGATCCGGTTATCAATAGAGAGTTGGAAGACTCATCTGCGGTAATCTTAACCCCTTCACCCAATTCTGCCAAAGTAGGGGCTGAGTCCCTTTTCATCAAACTGGAGGTTTGGGGGCGATTGAATGTATTGGGAGAGCCAGGCTTATTGCCACCCTGCATCAATGTCGATAAGGTAGTAGCCAATTTTTTAGCATCTGCATAATCCAAAGGACGCACGTGAATCGAAGCTTGCATCGTTGGGTCATCGATCTTGATATCAAATTGCTTGACCAACTCCCGCACATCTTTGATGGTACGCGGCGGTCCAAAGATGATGACCGAGTTGGATTTGTCATCGGTCAAGATTTTAAACGTATTGTATCCGCTGCCACCACCTCGGTTTTTGGAAGAGGCTTGTAAGATCTGATTGACCTTGTCGGAGATGCTCTTCGCATCGGAGTATCGAACTGGCACAATGAGCACTTTGTTTTGCTGAGATTGCACATCCAAAAGCTCTAAGATCGAAAGAATCCGAAGCACCTTATATCCACTGTCGCTGATGATCAGTGTGTTAGTCGGTTCGTAGGCAATCATGGAGTTAGCAGATACAATTTGACGTAGCGTAGATTGCACTTGCTTGGCATCGATGTACTTTAACGGGATAATTTGCGTGATCACTTCATCGGTACGAGGCGCCCAATTTGCCCCATAAAAAGTTTTACGACTGCCTTTTACAGCGGCTGCAAATTTCACAATCTTGATCATCTCGCCTGTATCTTCGGTGGTAAGACCCAACATACTCAATGCAGAAAGAAAAGCTTCATAGGCAACTTCTTTCGTTACCTTCTTAGGCGAAATAATCTGAATCTTCCCCGTCACATTTCGATCTAACATAACGTTTTTGCCGGTCCACAAGGAGACCGCTTTGATCACGTTTTGAATTTCTGTAGGCTCAGGAAAGTCGACGCTTACCAACTCGCGTCCTTCCGCAACATTGGCAGCCCCTTTCTTCAAGGGAATCGAAATCATTTGCTCATGTAACGCATCGCCACCCTCACTTTCCGGCGCAGCTGCATCCGGTTTTTGGTCTCCAGGCAGCACCTTGCCCGTGGGAACGCCCGATTTTTGTGCTTTGACGATAATGGCATCTTCTTTTTTCTTCTCTGGCCCTGCCGCAGGTTTAGCAACATGACCCGCAGGCTTAGCAACCGGCGTAGCGCGTAAAGGTCCTTGTAAGGCTGGGTCCGCAAAACCAAGCCAGCAAGTCGAAAGAACACCGACCGCAATCCACACCTTTACAAAAGAAATTTTTTCCATCTTTTCCTCACTGCAATCCGGGCATCATTTTTTACGATTGAGAACGAGAACGATTCACCTGAGTCTTTATTTTTTCAAGCGGTTCCTTATAACGCTCCGCATATTCCGACGTATCATCCATAGGCTTTACCATCATAAACAATAGCAGGTTTTCTTCGGTTTGTATTTCCTGCGAGGTTCGAGCCAAAATCCCAACAATGGGAATTGAGGACAATCCAGGTATTTTCTTTTCCACTTTGGTTATGGTAGATCTCCGCAACCCAGACATCAAAATCATCTGTCCATTTTTTGCCTCCAAGATTTGCTTGGCTTTCTTTTTGCCCATCTGTGGGTAACCGTTTGAAAATATAGAGCTAACTATAACGTCTTCCACTTCAACTTCCAGCTGGGTATAGAGTCCCTTGGCATCTCCACGGGGCTTGACGCGAAGCGTAAGCCCTACCTCCTGACGTTCGACGCTGGGTTGTGTGGTGGTGGAGCCCAGGCCGCCTGCAATTTGAATGGTAAAAAACAATTGCTGCCCAACGGTAAAGGTTGCTTCTTTTTGGTCCTGAGTAAGCAAAAAAGGCTCTGACAGGGTTTTGGTATGGCTGTCAGTTTTGAGAGCTTGGAGCAGAGCAGCAGGTGTAAAGGAGCCAAGGCCTGGCACCTCAATTTGTGTGCCAGACAAGAAAGAAAAAGTGACACCTTCAGCAAAAGTGGACCCTACCGCTTGAGCCTGTTGACTTTGACTGGCACCAGACGCTCCTGCTGCTGAAGAGCCCAATACCAAAGGAGCAGTTTGAGCGCCTTCCCACCCAATCAATCCTTTCATCTTGTTGCCAGCTGCGCCGGCCAACAAAGAGGTACCGACGGCCAAAGAAGAAGAGCTATTGACAGAGAAAATATGCAGTTCAATTCCATACTGTCGTCTTTTTTTATCCAATTTCGCAATTACCGGACGCAAAGAGTGAAAAGTTTCCTGATCGGCAAGGACAAATAAAGAGTTGCTTGGCTCATCTGCTACCACGCGCGCTGTGGCTTTATGGGGACCCACCGAATTATTGCCCTCTTTGCTGCTACCTTTGAGCGATTCCAACAGAGGGGCCAGTGTTTTTGCGTCTGCAAAATCAAGGGGACACCAATGTAAAGAAGCTTGTTCTACCCCTTCCCGCTCATAAGAATCGATGTCTTTCACAAAGGCCAGAAGTTCATCCATCTTCTGTGCAGGGGCTGCGATAATAACAGAACGACTCAGAGAATCGCTTAAAAAGGTGCAATCTTTATAATTTTTATCCCCAGGCGATTTTGTAAACATGGTTTGCAAATAAGAAACCATGGCCTCGGGAGAAAAGCGCGATAAAGGGTATACCTCTACTTTTGTGGTTTGGCGGTCCACATCCACGACCTCAATGATCTTCATCAGGCGATCAATATGAAATCCAGTATCCGTGAAGATTAGCATATTGGTTTTGGGAGAAACTTGGATGGTACCTGCATTGGTGAAATTAGCGAGGATCCTTTTGAGCCCTTCTCCATCCGCGGTTTTGAGTGGGTACAGATAGGTGATAACATCTGCGGTCAGGGGATATTCTTCATCGAAGACCTTGGTCGTGTTTTTTTTCCCCTTTTCGAGTTTTTCAATTCGAATTGTATTCCCCACCTCAGTGGCCGCATATCCCAACTGATTCAAACTAGCGAGAAAGGCTGCATAGGCATCCTCTACCGTGATTTTTGCAGGAGCCACAATCTTAATCGTGCCCTTCGTCTCCTGGGGATTAAATTCAAAAATCCGATCCTGTTTCCAGGCAGCGACGGCTTTAATCAAAGCTGGCAGTTCAACTCCATCGGGAAAATGAAAAGACACCTCTTCTACAGCCTGCTCTTCCACAATAGGCTCTGTCATAGCAGATTTTGCCGCTGCTTGCCCCCCGACAACAAGCAGCGTGGAAAAAACAAAAAAATGGGTGAAAGTCACGGGCATTATTGGATCTTTACATGAAGGGTGGCCGGATCTTTACCTTGTCGCAACACATTGAGGGACACATCTCGAGATTCCAAGAAGACTTGATATAAGGAAAATCCATGCTCCGCATCTAATAAAATTCGGTTCGCTTGTACGATAACATCTCCATCCTTGAGTCCTACTTTGTCAAAGAGGGTTCCCGATTCGATCCCAAATATTTTATATCCGTTTGTCTTTTCCCCCTCTATATTTGGGACGATATGAGCCGTTTGAATAATTTTACTAAATCCTTCCCCTAGTTCACTGATTACCCATTTTGATGTCAATGTCACCAAAGCACCAGTCTCTGAGCCACCCGTTGTTGTTTCCTTTTTTGCCTGCGCATCAAACCCTTTGGTTTGCAGACACTCTTTTCTACCACCATGATTCAATACAACCTGGTTACGCTCTACGCGTACCACCGAGGCATCTGTTCCAATAATGAGGTCCCCGATACTGTAAATATCAGAAAATTCGTAGCCGGTTTCTTGTACCACCGCGTACGATTTTCCCCCATCTGAAAAAAGAGTGCCCAGCAACGTGGCTTTGATCTGGCTAGGCACGCAGGGAGCAGAATCATCAAAAGATTTTCCTGCGTTGGATTTATCATCCAACGCCTCCTCTTTGGGGAGCTCCCCACTTTTATTAAATAAATTTCGGTTCAAAATCGATTTTTTCACCGATAAATAATTAATCTTGCTGCTAGGTGCAGGAGCGGCTATTGAGCGCACCTTTGCAGCGACTTCTGTTTGCAAAAAGGGGCGTACTAACAAGGGGACAAATAAAGAAGAAGCTACACTTGCCAAGACAAAAGAAAGAAAACAGAGAAATAAGCCATAAATGATTGAAAGGACCCACTCATCGGACAATTTAAATTTTTTGTCCTGGAATAAGGTAAGAGCTTTTTGAAAAGACCTTAATAACCGTTCTTTCATAAATGCATATCCACGCGGCTCACTTGGTTTGCAGGTTAAAAGTCATCGGTTTGCCACCCCGTTCCACTCGAAATTCTACTTCTGACTCGCCTCGCAACGAGTTAAGTAATTTCACCGATTGTGCAGCATCGGAGAGTGTGACTCCGTTTACTTCGCGTACCACATCATCATTTTGAAGACCCAATTTTTCAAAAATCGAATCCTTTCGGATTCGAGTCAGACGAAACCCTTGCAATTCATTGCCAACCAAATTGGGGTCTGCTTTTGCATCTTGTAACACTTTACTCAAATCATTCGTCAACAATTTGGTGCGAAAATCTGTTGAAACGGTAATCGAAGTTCCCTGTCGTTCAAATCCATCTTCTTTGTATTTATCGGGAGGAGGCTCTGTAGCAAACCCTTTGTTTTCACCCGATACGTCTCCGCCTTTTTTCTTCCTCTTTTTGCCGAGGTTGACCGTCTTGTCCAATTGGAAATATTCTCGGTGTCCCGCTCGCTCGACAATCACTCGATCACTCAAAATTTCGGCTATAGTTGCGTCTGCTCCCAGCAAGTCTCCCACAAAGAAGCTGTTGGCTACATGTTTTGCCGTATCCTCCATCACAGCAATCCCCGATAAAGGATCGCCTGCATAGATGATACCCACACAAGAGAAGGGCAGGGTGGATTTAATCGCTTCTAAACCGGTATAAACGGCTTTGGAATCTTCTTCGTCAGGAACTGCACCCTCTCTATTAAATAAATTTCGATCCACGATGGATTTAAGTTTACTATCACTGAGGGTAACTTGCTCCTTCCAAACGAAGGGAGGTGGTAGACTTTTAGATGGAGCCGACAAGGAAGAAACTGGAGAAAACCAATAGGAAACCAAAGAAGTGGACAACGAGGCTACAATGAAAGCCACTGCCACAACAGATAAGCAAAGTCGAAGCGGGAACTTTTGCACCCACTTGTATTCGAACCATTCGTATAAAAGACGATCTACAAAACCCATAAATCGGCCTATATCCTCATTTAGGATTTACCAACAGCTTCTTATCCCAATTATAGCTGATTCCTGTAAAAATCGAGCAAAATCGAATTCCTTATTCATAGCACCCTTTTATCCCTTCTTTTGGAATTTCAGGATATTTTTTTTTACTAACAGTAACTTAAGGCACCGAGCTACTTCCTCAGACGTTGAATATTGATCGTTTACAATGAAATCTGCACTCCGACAAATCCACTCACTTTGTTGAGTCATCCAAGAAAATTGTTTTTTCTCCTCTTTTTTTGTCTTTAAATAAGTTGAAAGCTCTGAAAAAAGGGACACCGATTCTTGGGAGTCCGCTTGTTTATCCGGTTCAACTGGGTCTTTTACTGGAAAATCGAGAAAAAATATGGAACCGATGTTTTTGAGTGAGGGCCCCAGATTTTCGGCTTGCCAGAGTCGTACTGAAATTAAAATGACGTGGTTGAGCACCCGTTTCACATCCGCGATCGCCTGCTCCACAAGCTCGCTACCCCCATCTTCCGCCTGGAGAAGATCCGGCAGACTTTTTTTGTGGGTCACTTCGAGCCAAGCCTCTAGGTTTAAGCATCCATACCCCAATTTCTGGGCCAAGCACAATCCAATGGCTTGCAGCGTATCGATAGAAGCGCCAACTAGCACGATGTTGCTCATTGGTCTTTTGTATATCTCGTGCTTTTTTTCCACTGAAGGGTAATCCTACATAAAATACCGCTTTTATTCGCCAGAGAAAAAAGAAGATAGCGCCTTATCCCCAGTCAAGGCAAGATGGAAAAAAATGAATTCCTTTCATTTTTTTCCATCCGTAGAGGAATTTAGCTATGACAGCCATTGAAATCATTGGGGCGCCCTTGGATTTCGGCGCAAATATTCGGGGGGCCAGCCTGGGTCCAAGTGCACTTCGCATCGCCAACTTACAGGGTGCCTTGCGCGAGTTGGACTTGGAAGTAACGGAAAGAGGGGATATTCCGGTAGCAATTTTGGAAATGCTATCCCCTCGCCATCTCGAGAAGAAATGCTTACTGGCGATTTCAGAAGTCTGCACGCACTTAGCACAAAAGACCTATGACGCCAAAAAAAATGGGGCCATTCCCATCACGCTAGGCGGTGATCACTCCGTGGCCATTGGCAGTATTAGTGGTATTGCGACCTACTACCAAGAACAGGGTCAGTCCTTGGGTGTGATTTGGTTTGATGCCCATGCAGACATGAATACGCCCGAGATATCCCCCTCTGGTAATATCCATGGCATGCCAGCTGCTGCCTTACTGGGGCAAGGCTATCCAGAGCTCACTCAGTTGCTATCGCCTCATCCCAAGTTACAGGCGAAGAATTTGGTATTTATTGGGTTGCGAGATGTAGACGCAGCCGAAAAGAAATTTTGCCACGAGATGGGGGTCACCTGTTTCACCATGCGGGATATCCAACGGCGGGGGATGGAAGCGATCATCCAAGAAGCCATCGCCATTGCAGGCACGGGGACTGCTGGCATTCATGTGTCCTTTGATCTGGATTGCATCGATCCGATGGAAATGCCCGGTGTGTCCACCGCTTGCAATGGGGGCATTCGAAGCCGAGAGGCCCATCTTGCCCTTGAAAGAATTTTTGCAACAAAAAAGCTTTCTTCCTTTGATCTTGTAGAGTTAAATCCCTGTCAGGATGTGAAAAACCAAAGTGGGCGCTTGGCCATAGAGCTGGTACAGACCCTTTTTGGACACCAGATTGTATAGTTTTTTCTTTTGGGAAACCAGCTGCGCAGTTTTCCCAAACCCTTCCTTGCCTCGCAAGGAGAGAACGGCGGCGGCCCTTGGCCCTCTTCATGTTAACCAAAAGAAATCCGATTACCCTCTCGTAGCTACAAGAACTTTAGGACTAGCTACTAGAACTTTGACGACTACTCAATTAGTGGAGGAATCCTATGATACGCCATCTCAAAGCCCTACTACTTTCATTCTTTGTTCTCCTCGTTATAGGGAGCTTGCTCCTTTTCCTCTCCTTACGCTCGGAGGAAAACCATTTGGAGAACTGCAAAAGCCTCGGCATTGTTTGCGATCCAGGAAAAATCCACGAAGCCACTCGAGAGCTGTGGTTGAAAATTCAACCGTTGCTGCAGAGAAAGTAGGGGAAGGGATTGGGTCCACCTACCTTTTCAGAATAAGGACGACCAAATGGTCGTCCTTATTCTGAAAAGGTAGGTGGACCCAATCCCCCGCACTCGCATCGGGTGTCCCCGACGAGAGCCAAACACCTATGGCACCTTGATGTGGGCCCATTTGCCAGTCACAAATGAAAAGAGGGACAGGGTTCTTTTTGTACCCTGCACCCGAGTCATCGCATAGTAATCTCCAGCAGCAGAGACCTGAACACTCTCCACCTGCTCACCGACTGCAGTGGCGTAGGTGTCGAGCACTTGATTTTGTTCATATTGCAACACCTCTACCCGTCGATCCGAGGCACCATATCGAAGCACAGCATGGAACGGCAAAGAGAATACCCGCTTTTCTTTGCTTTTTTCATTTGGGAGTGGGTAATCCAGAATGAGACGGCGCTTGCCAGCTCCCTTTGGCTTCTCGCGTATGTTGCGTTGATGGGTAGTTGGGTTTTCGAAGACCAGAGCGATCTTACCTCCATTGTAGACCAATTGAGTTCCTGGTTCTAAGGCAAACTCATTTTCGATCAACCTGGTACCATTATAGAGCACCATATGGTGGGTCTTTTCCTTCGGATCTACTCGAAAAGCCCAAATTGTCAGAGATTGCGCAGTGGTGGCAATGGGAATTTCTGTGGAAGGGATTGCAATACTTACCCGCCTGGATTGTTGGGCTGTGATGTCGAGCTCCAAAAAATCTTGTTTTTGATATTCAAAAAGCTGAGCCGAGTTTTCAGTAGCCACCAAGGTAAAAATCCCCTCTCCCTGCAATCGTACATCAGGTTTTTCGAGGGAAAAGGCCACAAAATGAGCGGGACCCATAGGGAATAGAGCAGGTGTATCGAAAGATAAGAAAACAAACCCCTTCTCTTCGAGATCTGAAAAGAGAAGGTATTGAACCGGCGTACGACTGTCAAAACGAAAGAGGGACTCGAGTTTAACAGGCTCCAAACGCAGTCGATGTAACTCATAGCGATGAGGAACTTCAGGTGTTGAAGGCAATGGGGTTAAGAAGTAGTAGGCTTTTTCCTGTACAGAGAAAATGCCGTTTCCAGCTATGGATTGGAGTAAAGGGGGAATGTCCTTGCTTTGCAGGGGGGCACCGCTTGACAGCGAGGGTTTACTGCTGGAGCCGCTCGGAAGCGGATGTTTTTTACCCTGCAGAGTGCCTGCTAGTATTGCGCACACCGCAATTGCATAAAGGTGACGTTGCCGCATGTTGCCCCTCTTATTGCTTTTGTTTTCTCTACTATATCATTTTTTTGGCAGAGGGATTGGGTCCACCTACCTTTTCAGAATAAGGACGACCAAATGGTTGTCCTTATTCTGAAAAGGTAGGTGGACCCAATCCCTAAATTCCCCACATTATGAAATGGCGTGCGTGTACTCCAACTCCCAACGAGGGACCTGCCGAGAAGTCCAGGCATTCAGCGTGTCCTGTTGCTGAGAGGGAGAAAGCAGGTAGGTGTCTGGGGGCAAAAGAGCTTGCATGCGTTGGGTCAGAGAGAAAAGAGAAATTGCAGCAGAGACCGAAATATTTAAACTCTCCACCATGCCACACATAGGAATCGTAAAATACCCATCGATGTACTCGTGCCATTGCGGATCTACACCTGCGTGTTCGTTACCAAACAAGACCGCAAGGGGTTTGTCGATGGCCACCTGCTCCAAGGGCACAGCCTCCTGTCGAGGGATAGCAGCCACGATCTGATAGCCCTGTGCTTTTAGCGAGGCCGCACATTCTGCAATCGTCGTAAAAGAGTGCATCTGGAGCCAAGACTCCACCCCACGAGCCGCCCCTGAGGGTTTAAATCGAGTGGGCTTCACCCGTACCACATCGCAATGCAAAACCCCGAAGGCTTCTGCCGAGCGCAAGCAAGCGGAAATATTGTGGGGCAAATGCACGTCTTGTAACACGAGACGAATGTGAGCCGTTCTCTTCGCAACCACATCGAGGAAACGTTGCTGACGGGCCGGAGAAAAACGGGGACGCAGCACGTCCCACAGATCAGGTGGTAAGGGTCGATTCATGAGAAACAGTTCCGTGAGGGGTAAACTCCTGATCGTCCACCAATTGATTTTGATTCAGAAGCTCCAATGCAGTGCCTACCAAGGGGCCAAGAGAAGTCGGTACTGCAGCACCCTTTTCGGTACACACCGCTGTAGCTAAGCCTTTTAAAGCCGTCTCCCAGTTCTCCAGGCGCTCTTCCAAAAGCTCTCGTTGGCTGCATACCGTTTGATTAAAATATCGATACTGGGCCAACTGTTTCTTCAGTCTTTTTTCCTGCTCCGCATCCAGTGCACTTGTAGCTAGGATTTTCTGAGACTGTTGCAACTGAGTTTCTAGCTTGCGATTCTCTACACGTAGAGCATGCAGTTCACTTTCCTGCCCTTTTCTACTGGCTTTGATCTTCTCTTCTGCTTGTTCCATTTGGGCCGCAGCTGCGCGCTCTATTTCGCGCGCCTTCTTTTGCGAAAGTTGGGATTGAAGATCTTGCTCTTTGAGCTGTTGCAGCAAAATGGTGATCTGTTGATTCTTATCCTCGATATTTTCTGAAACGCCAAGTAAAGCTTTCTCGTGGGCCGCTTTGAGGAGCTCTTGCTGATCGAGCAGCTCCTGCACCTTTGCTTTGGCGTCCTTCACTTGCTTTTCCAATTGCACCCATTTTTGTTGCCGAGTCTTGTCCAGCCCCAAGCTGACTTCCCACTCCTTTTGCACCCGCTCTAACTCTTGGCTGCGCCTTTTAAAAAGCTGCTCAGTGTGCGCAAGCTTATTGCTCACCTCCTGATTTTGTTTCCATTGGAAACAAAAAGCTACAGCTGCAGGTAGGAACAGTAAGTATCCGGAAAATTGGGCAACATCCATCTTTCGATTCTCCTCTCCGGTTTATGCCTCCAAATTGGCATTGTGGTACACATTCTGCACGTCATCATCATCTTCTAGTATATCGATCAATTTGGAGAGAGAAAGAGCCTTGTCTGCATCCAGCTCAGCCATGTTTTCTGGATTGTAGGTAAGCTCAGCCGCAACTGGACTCGGAGCGAGCTCCAAAACTTTGCTTTGCATACGATGGAAGTCCTCGGGAGCACAGAGAATTTCCACCATATCCTCCTCTTCTTTAATGTCCTCTGCCCCACTCTCCATGGCAGCTTCGTAGAGGGCTTCTAAGTTGGCAACTTCCTTGCGTTCATAGACAACAACGCCTTGGCGCTTAAACATCCAGGCCACAGAACCATCGGTACCGAGGTTACCCCCCGCCCTTGTAAAAGCATGACGTATGTTACTTACTGTGCGGTTCACATTGTCTGTAAGACACTCCACTAACAGCGCCACACCGCCTGGCCCATATCCTTCGTAGGTCTTCTCGGAGTAAGAATCCAGGCTTAAATCCCCAGTTCCCTTCTTAATCGCGCGGTCGCAGTTTTCCTTGGGCATATTGGCCGCTTTTGCCTTCGCCAAAGCGGTGCGCAAGGAGGGGTTGTCTTCTGGATTTCCGCCGCCTCGTTTGGAAGCTACAGTGATTTCCACTGCAATTTTTGTGAATATTTTTCCGCGCTTGGCATCCTGAGCACCCTTACGATGCTGAATATTCTTCCACTTGCTATGTCCAGCCATTTTATATTCAATCCTTTCTCTAGCTCTAACCAAAATGTGAACGGTATAGATTGGGTTCAAGTGGGCGCCATTATAGCGGATGGCAGGGGCACATTAAAAGTGGAAATGCTTGATTGTCTCGCCTTTGGTGCCCAGCTCTGTCATGGCTTGAATGCCGATGTCCAGATGGTCGTTCACATAACTCTTGGAAATTTTCTGATCGCTGACCTCCGTTTTTACGCCTTCCGGTGTCATGGGCAGATCGGAAACCAAGAGCAAAGCACCCCGCGCAATGTCGTTGGCAAGTCCCACCATGAATATGGTCGCGGTTTCCATATCCACACCTAAGATTCGCATGCGGCGAAGCTTTTCCTTAAAGATATCATCGTGTTCCCATACGCGACGGTTGGTGGTGTAAATGACCCCTGTTCGATAGTCCACCCCTTTTTCTACAATCTTTTCCGAGACAAACTTGTGCAGCTTGAAAGAGGGAAGAGCAGGTACTTCGCGGAAAAAATAGTCATCCGAAGTACCTTCCCCTCGAATTGCAGCCGTGGGAAGGATAAAGTGCCCAATCTCCGCAGAGTGCTTAACGCCGCCGCATTTTCCCAGAAAAAGCACGCCTTTCGGGTGGACGGCGGAAAGTAGATCCATAATGGTGGCGGCATTAGCGGAGCCCATTCCAAAATTGATGATGGTCAGCCCTTGCGCATTGGTGCAGGTTTGCATGGGACGGTTTTCCCCTCGAATGGGGCATCCAAATCGCTCTGCAAATTTGTGTACATACTCGTGAAAATTCGTAAGTAGAATATAGGAACCAAACTCGGACAGTTCTGTTCCGGTGTATCGAGGGAGCCAATTTTGTACAATTTCAGTCTTGGTCTTCATCAGGAGCCTCCGCTATTTTTCACAAGTACCGCAGCTACAATGCTGTAGTATAACCCAGACCTGTCATTTTCCTTGGAGAGAAAAAATGAAACATACAAACTGGAGCTTCCTGTTGACCTTACTGGCTGCCCCTGCACTGGCAACGCCTCGCATGGCGATTTTTGGGGATCGCTATGCAACAGGATCCGCCGCAGCTTCTGCCTACCAATTGGATTTTACCAGTACGTGGCAGCAGTTGGAGGCGCCGCCTGCACATACCCTTTCGCCTACCGATCTACAACGCTTGGCTCAGCATGGATTTGTACCTCCTTTTGTTGCACCTCGTACAGTGTGGTTTTCTAAGCACGAATTTGTTACAGGCCTCGACTGGAGTTTGAAGTATTTGCTGCAGGGATTGTCCCATCTTTACTACAACGAAGAGGCCATCAGCTGGGGAGCCCTACTTGGGAAAAAGTACAATCTCTCTGCAGAGGAAGTTTTGCTCGTCGCACATATGGGAGACTCCATTGCAAATTTCCCTGCGCAAGTGGAACGCATGTTGCAAGCTACAGGAGGAGAAATTCCGGAGCGCATCCTGATCTGGTTTCCCATTGAAGATCTGTGCCACGCCCCCCTTTCGGCACCCGCATCGAAGGAAGCCTACCGCACGGCTCTGCGAAAGGGACTCGATCGACTGGCTAGCAAAGGACGTCCCGCTCCGAAAGGGTCTCGCATCTGGGTGCTGAGCCCCCTTAAAGCCACACAGCTCTTGCTCTCTGCCTCAATCCAGGAAAAATCGGTCTATGCCTTTGGAGCTACGACAACGTGCAAAAAATTGCGCGAAACCAATTTCCACCCAGGTCCGTTGCCAGCTCTCGATAAAGCCCCTCCCATGGCTGCCTATCTCGCAGATCTGATTCCACCGAATCCAGCTCGGATGTGTCCTAGTTTCTTTGCTCAAAAAATCTTGGCTCAAAACGAGGTGAGCCTCTTTTCCAGTGAGAGTAAGCGAAAAAAGGAGATTGCAGACAAGATAGAAGCAGCAACTGGAAATTTATCCCAAACCATTCGCGACTACCGAAGCGTTGGCAAGGAAGAGACCGAGAAACTTCAAAAGGAGTGGGCAACAAAAAGCAGCCCTCTCACATTGCAGTGGGTCACCGCAACGGAGGAACTGCAACTGGAAGGGGACGATATCGCAGCGGACTGCTTTCAGCTAAGCCTTGCAGGACATATCAAAATGGAACAGCTCTTGGAGAAAGTGATCCAGTAGTGAGGTGGGTTGAGATCGGGGTAAAGCGCTATAGAGAGACCTCGACTCCCACCAAGCCTGCGTTGATAGTGGATTTGTAATCGCTACTGTT
This sequence comes from Deltaproteobacteria bacterium, assembly GCA_947475005.1. GTDB lineage: Bacteria > Bdellovibrionota_B > Oligoflexia > Oligoflexales > Bog-1112 > CANIBL01. The sequence goes on from CANJLI010000006.1 coordinate 34,109, forward strand.
ATCAGTATTTCCTACACTCCCCTTACGCTCTGTATACATGTACTCTACCGTCATACCGATCATAGGGACGAGCTCAACTTTTGTACCCACGTGGTAATTAAAGCCTTTAGACGTCGCATGAAGATCATCCTTTTTAGAAAGATCTCCGTATTTACCAAAAAGAGTATGACCGATTTTTGCGAAGGGCACGATGCGATTGGTTCCGATTACTGGCATCAAAAGAGAACCCGGCACCCATGCTTTTACACCAGCAGCAACTTCAACCCCATCTCGAAGTCCATCGTACAAGCTCGGATTGTCGATGTGAATCGAACTCAAATCTGCATATATCGCAACAGGTAAGAACAAAATACCGTAACTAGCACCTACGGTGTACTCCATTGCAGATTGGCTTTGAGATCGAGCCCCTCCAGGATACGTCACATCAATGGCGCGATACCCAGCTTTTGCATCCAAATCCAGATTCAAGAGGGCGTATGCACTAGAAGCAAACCCCATCACCGCACTTACACTCAACATTTTAACGATACTTCGGACCATAAATACTCTCCTTAGATAAAAATGACGCTGCCCCGTCTCTTTTTTAATTCAAAAGGCAGGGCAGCGAAGATACACAATCTATTCAGAAAGAAAAACCTACATCACAACTTCTACACCGACCAAAGCACCATGAACGTGAACATATGAGGTGAAAGTGCCCACATTGTCTGCGCCGTGTATTTTATCTTTTTGCAAGCGGTAGCTGTACATATATTCTCCCGTGATGCCCACTACGCGACTGACATCGAACTTCGCTCCGGCAAAGTAGTTGAACCCGCCAGAAGTCGATTTCACTGTATGATCGGATACAGCAATCTTTGCAGCGCCTATACCTGCATCTACCGTTGCCTTTGAGGTATAGTCAGAGAAGATGGTGTGCCCAATTTTTACGTAGGGCACGACACAGGTGGTATTGAAAGTTTGCAACATGTAAGAGGTCGGAACCCATGCCTTCACACCGCCTGCAATTTCATACCCGTTGGAAGAGTGGAAGGAAAGGCTATACAGTTTGCCTTCTGTGCTGAGATCTCTTCTGTCATTGAGGAGATAGGAGAAGTCTAGGTTTAGAGCAAGAGGCAGATCGCCAATGCGAAAACCTCCTCCAAGGACAAACTCCGTAGTGCCCACAGAATACACATCGCTATTGTCAGGCTTGACTCTGGACCATCGGCGGCCAACCTTTGCATCCACGCTAGGGCTCACTTCGCCATACCCGATGGCAGAAAAACCCAATACAGCACCAACACTCAATATCTTTATAAAATGGTGAACCATGACCGACTCCTTCTTAAAAAAGGGGGGACAATTTTAGCTGAAACCCTTTTTCGCTCCTCAAGGAAGGCCTGCAGGCATATGGAGTAAAAAACAGCCTCATACCTATACATGGTGGAAGATACTCGCCGCGAAGTGACAAAACAAGCATATTTGAATGCAGCATATCTTGACTTTTTCCTTCAAACTCTCTATCCATGGTGGGTGCTTTTGGATAGGCGAGGTAGCTCAGCTGGTTAGAGCGTTGGATTCATAACCCAAAGGTCGAGAGTTCAAGTCTCTCTCTCGCCACCATTTCTTTTCCCTTCATTGATCCCAATGAAATTATTCATTTTTTTATCAAACATATCTTTAATAAACTCTTTATTCGAGCTCATCGGCTTACAAAGTTGGGAGAGGGATTGGGTCCACCTACCGAATTAGTGGAGCGGGGGGATCCCCCCGCTCCACTAATTCGGTAGGTGGACCCAATCCCCCCGAAGACGAGTGTCCCTATTCTAAAAAGGTAGGTGGACCCAATCCTCCATGTGTCAACTTTTGACAGCAATGGCTAAAATCTTTATTCTAAAGGATAACCTTAGGATAAAGGGGCCCCTATGAAGGACCTTATTTTTGCCATTGCGTCCCTCTTTTTACTCAATGCCTGTACAACAACTGGCCCCAACAAAAGTCAGGCGGCGCGGGTCGTTCCCACTGTAGCGCAGGATCAGAACTATCTCGCAGCCTATGAAGCAGCAAGCCAATCTGCTGAAATTTATACAAACTTTGAGACCCTTATGCAGGCCCGCGTTACTTACCTGTCCCCTGCATTCATGAAAGCCTACGAAACACGAGAACAGGCTCTACAGCTCGTCCCCTTACACGCTTTTGGCACCCTTACCAATAAAGTGGGTTTTTTGGTCTCCCTCTTTACGCCAAACGACACCGCAGAGCGTTTTGCAGATAACACCTACTGGAACATCACACTGCAAGCAGGAGAGCAAACCTACAAACGCACCCTACTTCTCCCTCAACGAGAGAAACTAAGGCTGCAGAGCTTCTTTCCCCATATTTCCTCTTGGTCCAAAGAATATTTCCTTGTTTTTACTCCAGACGACCTTGCAACGCCCCCGACACAAAGCCATGCGCCCTTGCGTCTTTCCTTGCATCATCCCCAAGCCGGAGTGATTCTCACCTGGGACCAAGCCCAATAATTTTATATCAATAATATGGATGGGTTTGGTAGGATGAGGCCCTTTTGTTGCCCACTCCTAACCAAGGATTCTCCCCCCATGCGTAAGATCCTAGTGGCTCTCCTCCTCAGCGTAACGGGGGGTGCAATTGCAACCCCTCTCAAAAAACCTGTAATCTTCAGTCAGGACGGAAACTCCGATGACCTCCTGGCCCTGATTTTCATCCTGGCTTCTCACAAAATTGATCTGCAAGGGGTCTTGGTTACCCCCGCAGATTGTTACCTAGAACCTGCGATGGAAGCCTCTCGTCAGGTTCTGTCTTTCTTTGATCACAAGCATGTTCCAGTTTTGGGAGAGCCCCTTGCAGGGGAACACGCATTTCCACGAGAGTGGAGAGCCATGTCGTACCTAATCCCCGCTTTACCCATGCTCCTAAGACAGACCCTACCGCCAAGGCCCGCTATACAACCCTCCAGTGTTACATGGTTGAAAGAAAAACTGCACACCAGCAAACAGCCCATTTCCCTTGTGGTAACGGGGCCTCCCACGCATCTCGTACAAGCCTTAACGCAAGAGCCTGCGCTAAAAAAGAATATTAAAGAAGTCTTCTGGATGGGGGGCGCCCTGCGTGTGCCAGGCAATGTATTGGACCATGAACATAATGGAAGCGCAGAGTGGAATGCCTACTGGGACCCGAGTGCCACCCAGGCCCTGTTTGAGCTTGAACTGCCCCTTTGGCTTGTGCCTCTCGATGCCACCAACTCGGTACCAGTCTCTATGGATTTCTTGAAACGCTTGGCCCAACAATCGGTCCAATACCCAGTTTCCGACCTATGCGGGCAAATCTGGGCAGGGACGGTAGGTACCATCCCTAGTGCGCACTATACGTATTTTATGTGGGATACACTGACAGCAGGGCTTTTCTTACATCCGGAGTTGGCAACCTGGGAGATGCTTTCTGTAAAAGCCTTTAGCAAGCAACCCCAGGCAGGCACCACCGTGATCGATCCTGAGGGCAAAGCCCCCAAAATTAATGTGGCCACCCGTATCAACTCAGACGCTTTTCACACATATGTATTGGAGCTTCTTCGACAGGCACCCATTGGGCTCTAGAAGTAAAATCGGATACCTACGTCCACAAGCCATACATTGAGACGCTCCGTGTCCTTAAGTTTGAGCGAAATGTCCTGCCCATGAATAGTCCCCTTGACAGTATCCACAGGCAATATAAAACGGTTCCATTGAGCAGCGCCCGTAAGTGCCACACCCGATGAAATCGGGAATAACAGTTCAAAAGCCCCTTGTACCACAGTCCCCATAAGGTTATTGGCTTTAAAGTCGATGTCCGTAATCGTGTAATTTGCGTTAAACATACCCACCCCAACCTTCCAAATCCCAAAAAGGCGATTGCCCAATGAATATCCGTATCCAACACGGATCATGGCCCCATAATTTATCCGTATATCTGCATCGGAATGTCCAATATCCCCTGCAATCAAAGAAAGATCTGCATCAAACAAGGACCAAGTAGACAGGACCTTGTTATAGCCCAATTTAGGCCCAAGTACCCAAGCAGACTTGGGCCCAGTATCCGGATGGGCCGTGGTTTGCGATTGACCGATTCCGAGGTTGAACCCCGCATAGAGCTTCGAACGAACTTTGGGGGCTGGCTCTTCCACAGGCTCCTTTTCATAGAGCTCGGGGCTGCTGGGTGGTGTGTAGGTATCGCCAGCAAAAGCAGTACCAGCGGCTGCCAAAGGCCCCAAAAATGCACAATTTACTAATAATACAGAAAAAAACTTACTTCCACGCATTGTCATAGCCCCTAACCTGATTCGATAGTGAAAAAACAATTCTTGCCTTCCTAACTTTGATACCATATAATCGCCGACTGAAAAAAGACTTATTCTGTTGCAATGATGCGGCATTTTCCAACGGGTGCGACAATGGCTTCTCCTACGAAAAAAGTAAAAGTTCGACGTAAAATTAACAAAGCTCGCCGAGCACGAGTTCGTAAAAACTGGGACCGTACCCACGGTTCTACAGCGAAGGACTTGCCCCTCAATCGTCCCAACGCCAATGAACGTGCCATGAAAGCGGCTCAAAAAGTCGCTTAATGCAATGCTGATCCCATGATAAAATCAAAAAAGTAAGAAGCTTGCCTACTGACAGGGTGCTGATCATGATGATTCTCAAGTCTTTGTGGTTCGTGTTTTTTGCCGTCACCCTGTCTGCTTGCTGCAGCATATTCATTATGCTGCTATGGCTTTACACGTGGTTGCGTGGATTGCCACCCTACCAAGCCGTAGGCCACAGCATCGGTATTTTCTGGGGACGTGCCATTTTTGCATGTACCCCCGGGTGGTCTGCCCGTATTCAAGGAAAAGAAAATATTCCCCACAAAGGTGCTTTTGTCCTCGTCTCCAATCACGAGAGCATGGTGGATATATTTGCCATCTATGTTCTGGGAATTCAATTTCGCTGGTTGGGTAAAGAATCCATGTTTCGCATTCCCTTGCTCGGCACTGCCATGCGACACAACGGATACATTTCCATTCGACGAGGAGATAAAGAGAGCCACCGACACGCCCTCGACCAAAGTGCTGCACACCTGCGTGCAGGGACCTCAATGCTATTTTTCCCCGAAGGCACTCGTTCTACCACTGGACAAATCGGGGCCTTCAAAATCGGGGCCTTCAAGATGGCCAAAGAAACCAATGTCCCCATTTTGCCTATCGTGCTGAAAGGAGCTGGTAAGCTACTTAAGAAACGAAGCCTCTTTCCCCAAACTGCCACATTGGAAATTCAGATTTTGCCAGCGATGACATCCCCTGAGGCAGAATCCATCCAGGATTTTTCTGATCGAGTACGCAATGCAATGGTAGCAGTGCACGCCTAGAGGTTCCCTGAAGGGGGTGGCAAGAAATCATTTCAATATACAGTATGTTGTCAGTTTTGTTTGCGGAGCCTGGTTGACAATTATCTCCAGTATGTTAAATAAATCTTAACATACTGGAGATAATGATGGATCCGTTTTCCCTTAGAGGCTGTCTGAAGTCTCTGATATCTAGCTAACCCACTCAGTAAGCCTTTTTAAACATATTCTTGTATTTCCAATATAATTCATAGATTCCTGATGGTGAGCCTTTTTCTCGTAATTATTGTGAGATCGGTAACTGTCACCGATCTCACCGATCTCACACAATAATTCGGTAACTGTCCCCGATCTCACTCACAATAATTCGGTAACTGTCCCCGATCTCAATACCGATCTCATCCTTTTGTCTGGCTTGCAGAAATTTGCCTGCCTTCTTATAGTGAGGAATCATCATCTTCACAATTTAAGAGGGAGCCTCCCATGTCCATACGCACCAAATGGTTGGCAGGATTGATTGTAAGTCAAAGCCTCTGTGTGTCTACCCCCGCTTTTTCAGAGAATACACGACCGAGCTTCAAAACGGTGGCCTACTATAATTATTGCTACCTGCGCGATCTTGTAAAAGGGCTGCTCGGTTGTCATGAGACGGAGATTCCAGATCCACCACAAGCTTCGGTTACGCAAGTACTAACAAAATTTGCTGCTGAGTTAGAGAGTAGAGCAGAATCGTTAAAGAAGATCGTTGCTTCAGCTACACCGGAACAACTGTCTATGTTTGCCTTGGCAGATACACTCTATTCTTCCAGAGAACGAGGGGAGAATCTTCTGTTGATTCACAACCGTATGTTGTTTAAATCTCAACTACCGAAAGAAGGGGCCGAGGCCCAACAACCAGTATATCAATTGTTTAGTATTCTTCTCGAAGCTTGTAAAAATCCGATTTTGACAGAATATAAAACGCATCATGAGTTTCTCACAGCTTTGATTCAAGCGGAGCTATTTGGACGCGATGTGGATAAAGTTGCGACGCTTCTCACGACGCTTCGACAAGGGGTGATGGCAGCTAAAGCGGTTGCTGCGACAATCCATTAGGATGAGATCCGACGATGCGAGTGTCCCCAATGCAGTGCGGTAACGGGGACACTCGCATCGGGTGTCCCCGCAGAATTATGGAGTGCCCCTCTTAAGGAAGCGCCATTCGGTAGTGGCCCCGATATCACACTGAACCAGCTTGACAGCAGCAGTCCCATCAATCTCTCGACATGAAGTTGGAATCTCGGTATCACGCCAATAAAAACCCCAAGCACCACTCAGAGCCCCTTGCCGCTCGCCAAAACAAACCCCCAAAAGAGGAAACACCTCTGCATCCGAACGAAACACAACTCCTTGTTGCCACGGAATCTCTGGGTGACGCTTCTGCAACAATTGACACTGTGAAAAAGGTGGGCGCTTACGCAAAGAAAGGTCTTCGTCCAAGAGAGGACGTAACTCGAGCCCACTGCGATCTAGCTGTGCCCCGACCCAAAGTCCCGCAAAAAGAATCATCAAAAATCGTTGCGCACGAGTGGGCTTCCACCCAGTCAAGTAGGTACTACAAGTAAGATAGACAGCAATACAAAGGAGAGGGGACATGCCGATGTAGTAGTAGCGATGCACAAAACTATGAGATCCATCGAGGCTTAAAATTGCTCCCAGCTGGAGGAGCAGGAGACCTCCAATCCTTTGGATCATTTTTTTAGCAGGATGAGACTGGCTGTAAACCAACAACATGCATAACAAGCCCCCAGGAAACAAGATCCCACCAAAAATAAAAGACAGCAACTCCCTCCATGCTGGTATCACCTGAGCCCAGCGGACCCATGGAGTCTGTAAGTGCGTAGCAAAAAGCTCCGGGCCCTGCGTGTACAACCGAATAAAAGTAAGCCCCTTGGTATAGTAAAAAACCGTACAAACAAGACTTGCGACAATCCAGGGGAATTGTCGCAGCACCTCAGATTTTTTCTTTTGTAACAGCAACAGAGCAAAAACAATGCAGACGGGAGGTTTGATAAGCAACCCCACCGTAGCAAATCCAAAGGCCAACCAGGGCCGGTGTTTCTTCTCCTCCCAGACAAAGGCACAAGCGAGCAACACAAATGCCATCGCAGTAAAATCAGGCATTAATTTGCTAAAATACAGACTCGATTGGCCCACGAGAGGTAGCAAAATCCATATCTTCGAAGCCGGCACATCCAAAATTCGATGGGTGCGCCACACCCACAAAATAGTTCCCCACAAGAAGATCGCCCACCCGTAGGCCAAGAGGCTTGCGTACAACGCTCCGTTTTCCCAGCTCAGTAGATACCCAACTGCCAGCAAGAAATTATAGAGGGGAAACTCCATGGGCATGACCCCCGCTGTCTCACCAGAGTTGAGCACAGCAGGTAGCCAGAAATCCCACCCAACCACTCCTTCTAGCCATCGTTGGGCATATTGAATTCCTACACCCAACGTATCGGTCTGACGCCAAAGATGGGGGGCATGGTAGGGGAAAAAAGCCTGAACCAGACCTTCTATAAGACGAAAGCCAAGCAACCAAGCGATAAAGACAGAAAAGGATTTTTTTGTCACAACATAACTCCTCTAGATATCCGGCTTACACATCGCTCGATAGTCACAAAAGGTACAAGCATCAGAAGGCGTAGGTGCAAAGTCTTCTTTTCCAGCCAACAAAGAACGAAGCCGCAAATGCCAAGCCCGTGTAAGTTTATCCACGCTCTCTTGCAAATCAGGTGCGGTGCGCTTGCCCCAAGCTGAGCTTTTGGCATGATGCCCCATCCCACGTATATCCCAAGCCCCTTCGAGGATCGACCAGTATCCCACGATGCCGTCTTCTATCTTACCCGAATTTGCCTCATCGGCCTGCATGTCCAATACCCATGCATACAAAAGCAACTGCGGCACCCACCACGAGCCCTCTTTCGCAGGCATTCTCTTTTTTCGTTTGTAATCGGTAAGAATATACCCAGAAGCCCCTCGCTCCACATGATCCATGACACCGGTTAGTGAAACGGAAAACTCACGTTGATCCTCCAACCCAAAAGAAACCGAAAGGGGATTTTCCTCCTGCCCAAACGTGTATTCTGTCTGATGAAGAGGAAATCGAGAGACCAAATCCCCCGCCTCTTGCACAAAAAATTGCCGGCAATGGTCCGCAAATCGAGGCCACGAAAATAGCTTTAAATGTTCCCCCAAGGGTGTATGAGAAAGTGAAATCGGAGACAGATGCTCAGATAAAGCCCACAACCGATCACATACATAGTCTTGAAATTTCTCTTCAGGAATTCGAGTGGGAAAAGGCTCGAGAAGTGCCACGCCCTCCACAAGGCCCGTATAAAATCCTTCAAACACACGGTGCAACCAGAGACCTTCTGTTTGTTTGTCTCGATCCACAAACAGCCAATTTTTCTTAACACCCAGCTTATGCAACAAAAACCGATAGGGACACGTTAAAAATAAATCCAAGGTAGTGGAAGAAAAATGAGAGAGGTACTGCTCTCGCTCCGAGAGGGAAAGTTCCCCTTTTTTCTCTATGAGAAATGGAGCCTGGATATTTTCCTCGAGAGGCAAATCAGGTTCTGTCTGCACGATTGGAAAAAACTTTGTCTCTCCGATCCACTGCTCCACAAACCGAGAGCGAACCACAGGCTGCTGAAAACACTTCTCCGGATACGATAGGCAAAGATACGGTGTCTCACGACATAACAACTGAAAAGTTGTATCCTCCATGGCCTCAATATAGGCCCATCCGGAAAGTCCACCCAACCGCTTCATCCAATCTGGCACCAAGCGATCTGCTGGCAGAGCCTTTGGGAATAAGCCCTCTACACAACCCAACAAAATTACCCGATCAAAAGGCACCAAACGAGATTCTTGCAAGCGCAAAATCTGAACTCCTTCTAGGGGGAATCCCACACTGCGCGCCTGCTGGGGTAATAAAGAATCATCAAGCAAAGAAAGAAACTCTCGCAAGGAATAAGTCGCTTCAAACAAAGCCCCCATGGACCCAAGTTGCTGCAGAAAAGTTTCCACCACCTCCCCACTCGATTTGTCGATATCGGATCGCAAGGCCACCCGAATTTGAAAATCCCCCAATCGATTCACCAAAAACTCTTTCCAACCGATGAGCGAGCGTTTGGAAAGAGAGGCACACAGATCCAAATCTTCAAACAAGGCTTGGATCCACTTGGATTCTCTGCGATCTGGATTTTCCCGTATATGCTCTCGCAAGGCATCGCAGGAAGCATGGCCTACAAAAAGCGAGCACAAGGATTCCTGGGAAATCCACACGCCTGTTTTTTCCTTCACCCAACCTTGAGTAAAAGGATGCAAACACCAAGCAAAGAAAGCGGGGTATTTATCCAATTCCGTTAAACATCGCATCCAAGTTCCCAACCACCGGCCCAAACCGGTGCTGATCATGGGCGTTGGAATCGAGAGATTGAGGGACAAAGCACTGCTTTGAAATACAGAGCTCACCACGGAGGCATACGGCCCCTCCGAAGGCAGCAAGACTGCAATGCGAGCAGCAGGCGTACCAGCTTCAATCCACTGCGACACCCGATCCAATGCCCCTTGTACCTCTGCATACAAAGTAGGGTACTGGTAGACCTCGATAGCCTTGGCTTTCGAAAGCGATCGTCCTTCTACAGGGACAGAACGCTCGGTCAGCTCAGAGAGCAGATCGCGCAAGGGATTGCAGGATCCCGTAAGATCGGGGGGCGTGGGCAACCAAATGCACACGTTGGGGTGCCGGGACCATTGAGAGAGCCATTTTCCATAATACCGTTTAATCGTAGTGAAGCCGAAAATATACAAGCGCTCCCACGGGGGAATAAAGCTCTCGGAAATGAGCACCTCAACCTGAGCCCTTGCATAGAGATCAGAAAACATCAGGCCTTGCTTTTGCAGCTGTGCCTCGAGCTTGTGATATACAGATTGGATTTCTCGCAATCTGGTTTGCAAGACCTGAATATGCCCATCGGATTTGTAGACATCTTCAAGCAAATGACTTTCCCACTGATGAAAAATCTCCCCCTCTTTTTCCTCTTCTTGAATATCTGCAAAGAGCTGCAAGAGCTCATGATGATCGCCCGCTCGCAGATGCAGGTACTCCCCCTCTTGCAACAGGCGTTGCAGAGTGAGCTCGACCAGCCACGGGTCTGCCGGTTGTAAAGGAAAGAGAGCAGGAGAAGCGGCCTCGTGCAAAAACCCATCCAAGGTCCAAATGCGAGGAGGACGCAAGGTCCCTTTCTGGGCACTGAGCATGGCCAAGAGACTTGTGGCCAACCGTTGGGTGGGCATCACAATCCAGGTAGAAGCGTAGTCTTGTGTAGGGAGAGTCAAAAGCTCACGAGCGAGAGCCTCTAGAAGCAAAAAAGTCCCCTCTCCCCCGATTCGAACTCCAGATTGAAAGGAATGATTCAATATGGTCTCCTCTCTCCCTTTTTTTTTCTTTTTGTTTTTTTGGGAAACCAGCTGCGCAGTTTTCCCAAACCCTTCCTTGCTACGCAAGGGGAGAACGGGATGTATTTCCAGAATGACACGTCAAGGCCGGCGCTCGCTCGGGGCCTCCCACCCTCTCAAAATCGCAGACAGTGTTTTCGTCATGGACAGTAAGCCCTTGGCTGCGATTTATGACCCGGGTAGGTCCTCCCAAGCGGCTGCCCTTGACGCGTCATTCTGGAAATATATCCTCGTTCTCCCGTAGCTACCAGATCTTTGCAGCAGCGGGAGAGAACGGATGGATTCCTTTCAGCTACCATAAAGGGGCCAAGGGCAGCCAGGTAGAGGGATCCCGACGGGTCACAAATCGCAGCCGAGAGCTGAATGTCCCTGACGAGGGTTAGCTCTGCGATTTTGAGAGTCGGGAAGAATCTGCCTGAGCGCCGGCCTTGGCATCTAAGATGGTAACTGAAAGGAATCCGACCGCTCTCCAAGTGCGAGGCAAGGAAGGGTTTAAGGGAAAACTGCGCAGCTGGTTTCCCTTAGAAAACCAAAGCTGGTTCCACGAAAGAACAAAAAAAAAGGGCAACCACTCCGTGGTCACCCTTCTAGAACACTAGAACAAATGAGCGCCTACAGCGAACACATTTTCGTACTGACGACGGCCTGCGTCGTTGCGATCACGTAGGAAGAAATCGTTCATGAGGTAAACGGTATCGTTAACAGCGTAAAGCGCTTGGAAACGGTGCTCATGAGAGTACACACGGTGGTACTGGTTACGATTCCCACTCTTTTTGTATTCCACCTTCTTACCATCTTCACTTACATATGCATTCGGTGTGAAGGTGTTACGGTAGTATCCTTTTGCGTACAGAGTCAAGCCACTTACAAAGTTAGGCACGTAGGTGATCTTAGCAGTGTATTCGTTTTCAAAAGAAGTAACTTCAGAAGGGGCTGTGTAAGAACCTTTAGAACCCTCTTTTTCAGTAAGGCCCATATCATTGGTGTTTGAACCACGCAAAGCATCGGTGTCTACATCGATATTGCGGGGACGACTTCCGATCAACGCATAGATGTCAGCACCCACTTCAGGAGTGATAACGCCAGCGCCTGTGCTCAAATCTGCAGAAACCGGAATACGGAAACCGAAAGCTGCGTTGGTACCGTGACCTTCATGTGGCAATTTGGCTTCCAAGTGAGACACCAAGCTTGCATAGGTAGAGCTGAAAAGAGTAAAGGAGCTTTCAGAGCGAATTCCACGGTTCTTCACTCCATCTTGGCCTGCAAACTTGTTTGCACCAAAGATAAGTTCAGTAACGAAACGTTGCTTCTTCGTCGCCTCTAGAGTATCGAAAAAACCGGAACCCAATGTGTAACGCGCCTGCACCTTCGGCACAGAATCGTTTGCATCCGTTACTTCTTGGTAACTACGCATCTCAAAGTCAGCGTATGCATTTGGGAAAATGTGTTGAATAGGAGCGATTTTTGAGACTTCAACATCGGCAAATGCACCGACAGAAACGCTCAAAAGACTGCTTGCGAGACCGACTTGGGATAGAAGCTTCGTATACTTCATTGTAGTTCCTTTTTTAAAAAGTGGTACGTCAGGGGTTGGTTCTACGGTAAAATTGGCCAGCCTGTCAACCTAGAGAAGAGATTTGATATAAGGAACAAATGTAATTTTAATGATATCAATTGGTTAAATCACCGCTTCTGCCGCAGCTCGATAGGCGAATTCCTCAAAGAAAACATCCTCATCCACGCTTCGGTCGAGCACCGGCTTCCAAGTAAATCGCTCCTGATGAGGCCCATCAGGATCTCGTTCAAATCGGTGCTCTACGCCTTGTTCTCTTAGTAAAAAATAATATTCCTCCACCAAGGCCTGCATATCTTGAATCGTGCTAGCCTCTGTAGAACGCTCCCGCATTCGTTTGGCATCGGGCCAGCCTTTGAGATACCACAACATGTGTTTGCGCATACAAATCGCACTTCTAGGTTGGTCACTGTAGAGCTCCAGTTGCCAAGCCAAGTGCTGTTGCACACCTTGGTGCCATTCTTCCAGTGACAAGTGGAAAGGCTCTGCCTGACGCATTGCCTTAAATGCCCACGGATTTCCCATGGCCCCTCGACTCACCATGCCTCCATCCACCTGAGTGGCTTGGCGCATGAACTTTCCGTCTTCTTGGGTAAACAAGTTACCGTTGCCCAAAACAGGAATACGCAGACTGCGTTTTAATAGACCGATTTTTTCCAAATCTACAGGATCTTGGTAGGTGGAATTGCGGCGACGTCCATGCACAGTCACCCAATCTGCCCCGGCTTCTTGTAGGGCTTGGCCCACTTCCAAGAAATTAAGGGAGTTCTCATCCCAGCCCAGGCGAATCTTCGCCGAAAGGGGCTTGTCAGTGACCTGTTTGGAACGGTACACCGTATCGTATACACGCTGGGGGTCTTTGAGGATGGCGCAGCCGCTGCCGGAGTTCACCACCTTGCGCACAGGGCATCCCATGTTGATATCGATCGTAGCAAAAGGCTGCTGACCGAGGAGTTCCACCGCACGGGCTACCTCGTCTGCTGAGCGGCCGGTGACCTGGACCCCGACCTTGTCCTCGAGGGGGTGGAGCTTCATCATCTCCCAAGTCCGCTTATTCTTGTACAAAATCGCTACCGCAGAGAGCATTTCCACATAGGCCAAGTCAGCGCCACCAATACGGGTGCACATCATACGGAATGGCGCATCGGAGACGCCTGCAAGGGGGGCTGCCAACAAGGGGAATTCAGAAAGCCCCAATTTGGTAAATATCGCTGTCATGTTTTTTTCCTTACAGTATATAAGAAGCTCGACTCCAGGGATTGGGTCCACCTACCTTTTTAGAGATTGGGTCCACCTACCTTTGGTAGGTGGACCCAATCTCTAAAAAGGTAGGTGGACCCAATCCCCCGAATACTCTGAATCAAGGACCTTACTAACTATGCTAGACATTGCATTTATTCGCGCGAACCCGGACCTAGTAGAACAAGGGGCGGCGGCCAAAAATATCAAAGTCAACCTGCCTCATCTCCTCGAGGTCGATACGGCCTTGCGCACCTTGCAGACCCAGTGGGAAACCGCACAGGCTTCGCGCAACCAATTGTCCCGAGAGATCGCCGTTTGCGCCCCAGAAGTTCGCGAGAGCCTCAAAGAGCAAGTCCGCGAGTTAAAAACAAACCTGGAAGAAATGCAAGCCAGATTGCGCGACCTACGAACAGAATTTCATGCATTGATGCTGCAAGTGCCTCAACCTGCTAGAGAAGATGTGCCAAAAGGAAAATCCGACGCTGAGAATGTAGAGGTGCGCACCTGGGGCACACCGCCTGCTGCAAGCACAACGCCCCTGGACCACATCCAACTAGGTGAAAAGCTAGATATTATCGACTTTGAACGTGGCGTTAAGCTCGCAGGGAGCCGCTCCTACGTATTGAAGGGAGACGGAGCACGTCTGGAGCAAGCCGTCCACCGATTTACCTATGACTACCTGGTATCCAAGGGATTTATCGCCATGTCCGTGCCGGTTTTGGTGAACGAGATGTCCATGGAGGGCACGGGATATTTTCCCCAAGGTAGAGATCAGGCTTATCTTGTAGAAAGAGACAAGTTGGCCCTCGTAGGCACCTCCGAGGTGGCACTGTGCAGCTTCCATGCGGATGAAATCCTCGAAGGCCCCCTGCCGCGGCGCTATATGGCCCAGAGTTCCTGCTTTCGTCGGGAGGCCGGTAGCTATGGACGTGACACCAAAGGGCTGTACCGGGTGCACCAGTTTCAAAAGATCGAGATGGTCGTTCTGGCTCCTGCAGATGAAGCCCTCACAGATCAACTCCATATGGAACTCCTGGGACACGCAGAATACGTGCTGCAAGCCTTGGGACTCCCTTACCGGGTAGTCTACGTATGCACAGGGGATTTGGGACAAGGACAGGTGCGCAAGCACGACCTGGAGACCTGGATGCCCTCTCGAGGGGGCTACGGGGAAACCCATAGCTGCTCCAGCTTCTATGACTTCCAAGCTCGGCGCTTACAGATTCGCTATGCGGATGAAACGGGCAAGAAGCGATTTGTCTACACGCTCAATAACACGGCATGTGCCACGCCGCGACTGCTGTTGCCGCTGCTCGAGAACCTACAAAACCCGGATGGATCCGTGCGCATCCCCGACTGTCTCCAACCCTACATGGGCGGGCAGAAGGTGATTACAGCGTAGAGGGGAATTGGGGACACTCGGGCGCAATGGCATTCGGCTAAGAAATCTAGGGGATCCCATACGGTCACTTCGGGACCTTGGGATGGCGGAACGGGTTTGGGAATTGGGGACACCTACCTTTTTCACCCCCCTACATTACAAATATTCTTTTTCAAGCAAGGCAAGGTAGGGCTCAAAACGATAGAGTTTATTTCGTTTTTGCGTTGTACTCTCAGAGACAATGCCCATGATGATAAATTGTTGGAGGATATTTCTGATTGTGCTGTAGGCTTTTTCTAAAGATTTGCTAATTTCTGTAATGCTAACCACAGGCTGGGAAAATAAAAAATCAAGGGTAAGATCCGCAGTTTCTCTCATTTTTAAAAGCCGTCCAATACAACCATTTCCATCAAAAAAAGGGTGTATGGTTTCAAAATGAACGTGAACAAGCCCTGCTCTGATAAGAGGGGGTAACTCGGAAGCTTCATTCATATATTTTTCAAGTGTGCTCATCAATCCAGGGACTTCTGGGGCGGGAGGCGGTATAAGCGCTCCAACACGGACGGATTGTTTGCGATAAAAGCCAGGGGAGGCTTTGTCACCTTCTCCACCTGAAAGCAAAGCTTCGTGCGCCCTCTTTCAGTTTAGTGACCTTCACCGAAAATAGTATACCCTTCTCTTCATCTTATTTCAATATTAGTGCTTATACTGAAATAGAGAAGACCCTGTGGGGACACCCCGTTGGAGTGTCTCCATAAAATCCCCGATCTTATCCCTCTTTTTGAACCGGCTCGCTGGCACAGCATTTTTGCTTCAACAGCAATTCCTTGATCTCACACACACAGGAGCCGCAGTCGGTACCTGCTTGGCAGACCTTCTGCACCTCTCGCAAGGAGAGGGCCCCCTGTGCAATAAGTTCCTTAATCTTTCCGTCGGTAACCCCGTAGCAAAGGCACAAATACATAGTATCCCCCCTCTTATTTTCCTACTCATCGGTCTTACGCGCTTATAATTGAGAATCATTCTCAATATAATCAGGAATTCGCGGAGAGGCAAGAAATTTATGGAGAAAAAAGCACCATTATATTAGTATATCTTGAGAGCGATTTTCGACGATTTTAGGTCTTAAGGTGAGCTCCATGCATATCTATCGAAGAATATTAAAAAAAGTAGAGACCTCTTTTTTCCTTTTTGGCCTGCGAGGTACGGGGAAAAGCACCTGGTGTCGCGAACACTATGGGCAAGCCATGTGGGTGAACCTGCTAGACGAATCCATTTACCAAGAACTACTCGCTGATCCTGCCCTCTTTGGATTAAAGCTAGCGACCCTGGAGCGTGGGTCATGGGTCGTCGTCGATGAAGTGCAGCGCTTGCCTTCCCTGCTCAATGCGGTGCATCGTTTTATTGAAGAACGTGGGTTGCGATTTGTGCTCACCGGCTCCTCAACTCGTAAACTGAAACGAGCTGGGGTGAATCTTCTGGCTGGACGTGCCATTCCGAAATACCTATTTCCGTTTACGCCTTGGGAACTCGAAAGTGACTTTGATATTTATAAGACGCTTCAATTGGGTGCATTGCCCATTGTGCTTGCCAACCCCGATCCATTGGCTGCGCTAAAAGCCTATGTTCAACTTTATCTCAAAGAAGAAATTCAAAGCGAAGCGCTTGTTCGAAATTTACCTGGGTTTGCTCGTTTCCTTCCCATCGCAGCCTTGTTTAATGCCAGCGTATGCAACATGACGTCTATGAGTCGAGATGCTGGAATTGGGCGATCCACAGTTTCCGATTATTTTTCGATTTTGGAAGACACCCACATGGGATTCTTCTTACCCGGATTTGAACCGGAACTTCGAGTACGAGAGCGCGCCTCCCCCAAGTGGATGTGGGCAGATCCTGGACTCGTCCGTACATTGAAGAAAAAATTTGGACCTATCCAAGATGAAGAAAAGGGCACCCTCTTTGAATCATGGCTCATTGCCACTGTTCGGGCCTGGAACTCCTACCAGAATGAACCTTGGCACACCATGGCCTATTGGGCCTCTTTGGAAGCAAAAGATATAGAAGTCGACCTGATCTTAGAAGGGGAAACTGGCATCACTGCCGTTGAGATAAAAGCGAGCGAAAGGTTTCGTCCCGAGATGCTAAAAGGTCTTCGTACCATCGCTGCATTGAAACGAGTGAAACATCGAGTGCTTGTTTATTTAGGGAGTCATGAATTGCAAACTGAGGATGGTATTCGGGTCCTGCCGGTAGCCACCTTCCTACAGAGAATCAGTGAGTTTGTGTAGCCCCGAAAGGGGACACTCGGGCGCAATGGCACTCGGGCGGGGTTTCCCCGACGAGCAAAAGAAGCTTCCTACGCTTGTCGCTCGAGGGTAGGAAGCAGGTAGGTCGGGTGGTAGGGCCAGGAGGCAGCCCCTTTCAAATCCACAACCCCGGTAACGAGCAAGGCAGAATCCATGCCCACATCGATGGCTCCCTTAATATCCGTCACCAGCTGATCCCCCAGCATGATGTAATCCTCGGTAGCAGCAGGAATCATAGCCTTGGCCTTGAGAAAAATCCCTGGATCCGGTTTCCCTAGCCCTTCAAAGGTCCACTGAGACCCTGGATACCGCACAGCCAATGCACGCTCCAGCATGCCAGCGAGGGCACCCGCTGTGAACATAAAAGCACCTGCGCCTGCTGGATAGATAATGTCAGGATTGGGCAGCAACAGGTACGGGACCTCATCCCGATCGATAGCCGCACATAACCCTGTAAGCACATCCTCCAAATCCGCCAAGGTGTGAACCCCAGATTGATCCGCCAATATCACAACCTGGAGCCCCTTCGTGGACGGATCCAGCACGGTTAGCCCAGATTGGCGCGCGACTTCTTTGCAGGATTCTGCGCCGATCACCCAGGTGGGTGCCCCCTCCAACCCGCGATTCTGCACCCACTCGCGAATCATCATCGAGGAGGAGAGGATGCGCTCTGGAGGAATCGAGAGCCCTTTCTTGCGATATTCCTGGGCATACACCTCGGGCAAATGGCGACAGCCATTGCTCACGATGAGGTACTCACGCCGGTTCGCCTCGAAAAAGGCCAAGAGGTCCACGGCCCCTGGGAGCGGCCCTGCCTCGTTCAGCAGGACCCCAAACATATCGAGGAGAAAGACCGAGTAGCGATCCAACAGCGCATCCATGGTGGTAATGCGGCTAGCCATGGGAGAAGTAGGCATGCAAGCCTTTTTGGGTGGCTTTCATCCCTTCTGCGCCTTTTGTCCAGTTGGCTGGGCAGACTTCCCCGTGGGTTTCCGTGAACTGCAACGCTTCGACCAAGCGCACAAATTCGTCCACATTGCGGCCAAGGGGCAGATCGTTGACGGTTTGATGACGCACGATGCCAGCTTTGTCGATGAGGAAAGCCCCGCGCAAGGCGATGCCGGCGGCAGAGATCAACACATCGTAATCTCGAGCGATGGTTTTGTTGATGTCAGAGACCAACGGATAGGTAATTCCTTCAATACCGCCTTTTGCTTTGGGGGTATTGAGCCAAGCATGATGGCTAAAGTGAGAATCGATGGAGCATCCAATGACTTCACAGTTCATCTTCTTAAACGTCTCCATTTTCTCTTGAAAGGCATGGAGTTCCGTCGGACATACAAACGTAAAATCCAAGGGATAGAAAAATAGCAATACGTACTTGCCGCGATAGTCGCTTAGTTTGAAATTGTCTTTAGACTCGCCATTTACAACTGCAGTGGCGGTGAAATCTGGGGCTTGTTTACCAACGAGAACGGACATGGAATCTCCCTTCAATTATGTAGATACCGATACATTTATATACCGATATGATCGTGGGTTGCGATGCGGAGGCTAGTCTATAGAAAAAGCGCAAGGCGAGCAAGAGCTGCAGTCAAAAGCGCCGAATGAAGTAGGAATCGATATGGGGGTGAGGTGTCGTCCACTCCTCGTATTTTTTCTGCATCTTTTGAAACTTAGGCAAGGACAAATAAAACGGCACCACCTTGACCGTCTCCTTGGCAAATTGAGCGGAAACGATAAAATCCGTTGCCGCCCGCTGCCCGTTCGGCCCATTGGTGTAACGCCTCAACCGATAGTTACCCACAATCACAGTAAACACTGTGGGTTTTTCATACGCGACGTCGTGAGAAACACCTACCTGTGGCGCCTGGATCGACTCCAATCGCAAGAGATCGGTAGAATATCCCTGCTGGTAAGTGGGCTGCGGAATCACGCGGATCTTGCCCAATTTTACGCGACTATGGGGTTCCTTGGAGAGCCGATACCGAATCCCGCGACTTCCCTCTAAGCTGAGCAATAAGCCCTCACCTTCGTAGAGAATCGGCACATCCGAGATGCTCTCTAGAAACGGATACGCCCCACCCTCTTCATACAAGTAGACCTTGCGTTGACCGGCACATTCCAAGTCCCAGCTGGCACATCCAGATTCCACCCAGATGGTTTTCAGCGGGTGTACATGCGTTTCCCCAGGCTGCAGGGTTAGCAACTCCGTCTTGCGAGAGCCGTCTAAGCGATAGCGTAGTTCCCCCGATAAAACCAAAATTTCCGTATTCACAGCAAAGGGAAACTGCTCCTCAATATAGACCAGCGGCGGAGACCCCGTCATCCGCGTATACTCCTCCTCTTGCAGCCCTTCTGCTGCAAAACGAAGAGATGCCGATTGCACTTCGTAGGTCTGCCCGGCAGCTAGCTTGAGCACCTGCTCCGTCCCATTCATGGTAATTGAGTAGGCACCTGGCATGAGAAACTGCCAGTGATTGGTCTTTTGCCCTTGAGTGATGGATACGCCGTTTTGCAGCTGAGACACAAAATACGGGATCTCCCCGTAGGAAGCAGAAGGCGACTGCGTCCCTGCGATCACCCGCACTGCAGCAAGCGGAAAGCGCAAAAGCTCGGACTTCAAAGCCGAGGGAGAAAAAGTCACCGAGGACATGCCGGCCCAAATCTCTGTTTTCCCTCCAAAAACCCGAAGCTGGAATCGGTTGCGAATTTCCTGCACGGCATGAATCTGAGGGTATCGATTGCAGCGTACCACAAACAGATCCTGCTCTTTTCGCCCTGCAGGCGGCACAAACTCCACAACATGGGCCCACTCCTGGGTGGTTTGCCCCGAGTAGACCGTTACTTTTTTGTAGGAACAATCTGCGAGCAAAATATATTGCCCTGCAGGCAAGGATTTGGCTTGATTAAACGTCCCCATCCCTTGAGACAGCAAGGGTTGAGCTTGAGATTCTTGTAGAAGAAAAATTTCATATTGCCCCGACCCTGCTGCAGATACTTGCAGAGACCCCGCATTTTCATACGGCGCTGTACAGCCAGCTAGCAGTGCAATCCAGAAAAAAAAATGCAATCTCTCTCCTTACCCTTAGAAGCTGGCTCGCAAAAAGAGCCCCGTTTCCAGCGCAGTAACAAGCCCTCTTTCTGCTGCCAGAAAAGGACCCACTTCCAGTTTTTGTAAGAAAATCCACCCAGCTCCTACCTTGAGCTGCATGTACGCGCTACGCTCCGGTGGGCGCCCAGAATCTGCGACTTGGGCTTGATCTGCAAGCAGAGCCCTCTGATATCCCAAAACTCCTTGCCCAAAGTACAGCCAATTGGTAAACCGCTGACTCACTTCCACCCCTGTACCAAAATCCTCTATACGCCCCACGAATGCATCGGTATTGCCGTCGTTGCCAAGCTGGGGGGCAACCGAAAAAGCGCCATACTGCAGCAAGGCCCAAAGCCCAACCGAGCCAGGGTAGCGTTGAAACCGATAAGCCAGCTCGATACGAGTGCTATTGCTAGCACGCCATTCTGTACCCCCTCTTTTGGCAGAGACATACCCTGTTTGCAACCCGATCTTCCCGTCTTCCGCTAGTTTTTTCTCCCATCCTGACAGAGGCGGCTGGGGTTTCTTTTTTGCAGCGACGCCCCCCGGCGCAGATGCCGCTGGGGAGCTAGGCCCAGGGGAAACCGATGGTTCTGCAGTTGCGCAGAGGCCGATTTGCATAGCGATGATCCAAACTCCCGTACGCATCCACATCCGCGGTCTCCTGTTTAAATGAGCAGATTCACTTGAATCACATACCGGCGATCTACCAGATCTTTATCCAATCCCACCACAGGGCCACGGTCAACCGCATACGTAGCAAAGCGTATCTTCAACAACTTCAGATCAATCTGAATCCCCCCAGTCGCATAGCCCGCCATCAAACCGGTTTGTAGCTTCAAAATACTACCGAGGCCGATCTCCATACCCAGGTTGAGCTTTTGGGAGTAATGGGTCGGTCGGTTCACACAATCCACATCTGCAGCAAACAGCACATAGCCATATTCCCCCTCGATGGGCATGAGGCTGACCCCCATATTGACTGCAGGTGGTCGATTTTTGGGTGGGCTGGTTTGAAGGGAGGATATCTTCAGAAGACGATACGTAGTGCCCCCCACATCGAGAACACTCATACCCAACGTCGGTCGCATGGTGGGAACAGGGGTAAACAAAAGCCCGACATCAACCCCAACCCCAACCCCCGTACGCACTAGCTCTTGCAAAGTTTCCGTTGCTTTGCTGCCCTTGGATGCAACGGCAGAAAGGGTTTCAATACTTAAATTGTCATTGATTCCATCAAAAGAGACCAGCTTGGTAGCTACGCCAAGGCTCAGTTTTTTATTGACAAAAGAGCCTGCCACGGCAATGGGTAGTATAATATCGGTCCCCCCTCGAAAATCAATGTTCACGTTGCTGTGAAGCACAAAATCCGCCCCGAGAGTAAGCCCCAGTCCCATGCCCCAATTGGGTGCTACAAAATAGGGGGTCAGAAAAAAACTTGCATGGTTGCTTTTTCCAGACTCTTCTTTGTATACCGTCAAAACATTTGATAAATTTTGACTGGAACTGCCTTGTAGGGACCGCACTTGTTTGGCAAAAGCAATCGTGTTTTTTGAAACATCGACCCCGGGATTGATAAGCTCCCCGCTCCAGTCTGTGAGACGAGCCAGTCCCGCGGGATTATAAAAAAGTGCATTATAATCATCAGCTACTGCGACAAAAGCATTTCCCATACCCAATGGCCGCAACCCAAAGTGGGTCCAGGGGCTTTCTAGGGGGAAAGCAAAACAGGTTGTCATCATTGCCCAAAAAAAGGTAAGTAATTTCAGTTTCTTTTTAGGTGCAAACACAAAAACTCCGTTGCAATCCATTGCCTGTATCCAACAAAAGTATAATAATCCCCAAGTATGCGAAAAATTGGGTCGAAGGGTCGTGTTTATAATAAAAGTGCTTGAGAGATTTAGTGATCGTAGCATGAGGCAGCGAAAAAACCCGAAGAGGACATAATCGATCTTCTGCCGCGGTAAGAGAAAAATACGAAGATTGGCCAGTGGAGAGCCCATGTCGAAAATGGATGCTGTAACAGAACGAAAAAATCAAATCGTGCAAGCCACGGTTGAGTGCATTACCAAACATGGCTACCACAATTTCTCTATGCAAGATGTTGCAAGAAAAGCGGGGGTAAGCAAAGGCATCATCCATTATTATTTTCTTAATAAAGATGATTTGATGATGTCTGTCCTTGATAAGGTAGCCTCCGACATCGAGCTGATTCTGCAAGAGGAGATGCAAACAGAACAAGATCCATTGCGAAAGTTGGAGATCTTTATCGAGGTCAGCATGGATGTCGTGCGAAACACTCGAGAATACTACCAAGTGAATATGGACTTTTGGACGCAAATTAATCAGAAGGAGGCCGTTCGAGTGGTGATCGCAAATCACTACAAGAAATTTCGAAAAACCTGTGAGAAAATTTTACAAGAAGGGATCGAGCTCGGTGTGTTTCAAAAAATTGATGCCCACGAATATGCCTCTTTCATTCTAGCTCTCATCGATGGAATCAGCTTGCAATGGCTTTTTGATCCGAGCGTATTTGACTATGAAAACATGTGCAAAAAAGCCAACCAGTTGATTATGGCGGGGCTGCATGTCTCTCGTTGAATCTACAAATCAGTTTACCTGCTTTGTTTCCCCGCGATGGATTTCCTTTCAGACCACTGTGATCGATCCTACAAACACCACCTCTCTGCTGGCCTCTCTTTTTGCTGCACTTTCTTGGCAAGAATCCATCGAGCCATCGGCTCTCTTATTACATCACCCGCAAGGTTCTATGGGAGAATCAATCCCTACACTCTTTGCGCAAGCACCTCTTTTTTCTCTCTCACTTCTACCCTGGAGTACGCCCTGGTTTTCAACGGTATCTACACTCCAGGCTCCCGCAGTGGCCATCAGCCTGGAACTATCGACTGCACTCGAGCTCCCACCGCCTGTCTTTAGTGAAACAACGAACAAGCTCGTGCTTCAGACCACGCCGCATCACTATGTGGGGATGGAATCCTACACCGGATACACACCAAAAAAACTCCGCTTTCCTTCCTTACGCAAAACACGCGCAAAGCAGGAAGCTCCCCCGGTCCTTACCATTTGTGCCACGATGCTACACGCACAAGCATTTGGAGAGAACAGTCTCCCGCTTCAAGTGAAAACCCTCTCGCTTCGATTGCAAGGCGACAGTCCCTATTGTGTACTTCACGCACTTGAATCCAACCTGAATTCTTCGATTCTATATGTGCATGGGGCTTCCAGTGCGGTAATCACCGCATTACAACGCAAGTACGAAACTGTACAAGTTGTGCACGCTAGTCAGGCTGCTGCAACGTTGTTGCGACTGATCTCCCTGGCTACGCCAGCTGTTTTTCTGGATTTTTCTGTCGAATCTATTTTGAGTATTCATCTAATATCTTGATTTTATTGTTTTAATAATTTATCTCCATAGCGAACCCTCGTTATGGAGAATCTATATGACAATACGAATGTACGCCGGCTTCTTCTTACCTATCGCCCTTAGCTTTTCCGCAACTTGTGCTGAGAGCCACGCTATTTCCGAAGCACAAAAATTTGAAATTTTCGACATTACTCGCATGGTGGTCCATCCGGAGACACAAGATGTGATGCTGATTCAGAAAGGAACTGAAAGTCTTACTCGCCTGCATTTTGATGGAAAAAAATATCAAGAAAAACTCCTTTATTTCCCATGGAAAGACCATTTGAGCAAAGTCAAAATTAGCGACTATCATTGGGAAAAAAATGCAACCATTCTTGCTGTGAATCAAGATCATACTCTCGCTGTAGGTTATAAATATGTGCCAAAAGATGGGGCCTGTGTTCTCTACTCCTACAAGATTGTAGGGGATCAACTCCAATGGGCAGGGTTTAATTTAGATATTCCGTTTACAGACCCAGAAATGGAAAAGAATTTTCGACCCTCAGCAATGGAGTTTATTGCAGGCTCACCGTTTTTAACCTATTCCAATCACTGGCATCAAACCACCGTTGTAAAAATAGATAAAGAAGGAGTATGGTCCAAAAACTATCAGATCATGGAAGGCCGTGGATCTCGTGATATGACAAAAGTTGTTTTGGGAACCCTCTCGATACCCAATTATGCAGAAGGAGAAGATGATCGATTGTATGTCTGGAGCGGAATCGGAAGAGAGTTACAAATTTTAGAATCTGTACATAAAAAATCAGAGGAATTCTCAACCCGAAACGACCGTCGATTTGAGGTAGGTCATGAGGATTCTGTCATTACTGCTTTTGCCGCACAACATGCTACCACCAGAGGCTCCCATGATTTTATCGTAGGGACATCTCGTCAAGAAGCTTTGCTATACCTCGACCAAGACCCAATGCAAGAGCCAACCCCCTCCATTTCTTTGCCTCTAAATGAATCCGCTACTACTGTCACAGCTGCAGCTTTTGCACCTGATCAGAAGACAATGGCAGTGGGTACAGCAGACAATCATCTATATGTGTTTAGAAAAGGAGAGGGAGATCCAGAGTTGATTCACCACTGGGTAGCGCCTGCTGCAATTCAAACAATTTCATTTGCCAATGGGGATGTGTTGATCGCCACTGCAACAGCTCTTTTTATCTTACGATAATTTCTGTAACTACCCAGGTAGTTTTCTTTTCTTGGGCACCAGCTGCGCAGTTGCCCAAACCCTCCTTGCCTCGCAATGGGAGAACGGGAATCCATTTCCAAGATGACACGTCAAGGCCGGCGCTCGCTCGGGGCCTCCCACCCTCTCTCAATCGCAGAGCCAACCCTCGTCAGAGAACCCAGAATGTCCGCTGCGCTTTCGACCCGGGTAGGGTCCCCCCAAGCGGCTGCCCTTGGCG
>CANJLI010000007.1 GCA_947475005.1 Deltaproteobacteria bacterium
AGGGCAGCCGCTTGGGAGGACCTACCCGGGTCACAAATCGCAGCCGAGAGAATACTTCTATGACGAGAGTCTTGTCTGCGATTTTGAGAGGGTGGGAGGCCCCGAGCGAGCGCCGGCCTTGGCATCTAACATGTTAACTGGAAGGAATCCCACCCCTCTCGACTTGCGAGGCAAGGAGGTGTGGAAACTGCGCAGCTGGTTCCACGAAAGAAAAGAAAAGAAAAGAAAAGAAAAGAACTAAAGCCCAGCCATCAGCTGATCCTTCTCCAACCATTGCTGGTTCAGCCAAAGCCGAAATTCGGCTTGAAGCTTCTCATCCTCGAGAAGAGACGGTTGCAAGAACGGTTTCGGAATGGGCAGGTGACGCACCTGGACCTTAATAGAATCAACACGGTGGCAAAGGAAGTCCCAGAGGGAATGTTGGGCATGTGGATACACGATGGTAACATCGAGCAGCTCCGTAATCTGCTTGTCCATAGCCCCGATTACAAAACTAACCCCGCCCGATTTAGGTTTGAGTAAATGTTGATAAGGCGAGTGCTGCTGCGCCTTTTTCTTTTGTGTAAAACGAGTACCCTCCACAAAGCTCATGATGGAAGCAGGGGTTTTCTGAAAGGACTCAAGGGCCTTCTGGGTGGATTGTAAATCCTTCCCCTTTTTCTCTGGATGTTTTTCAATATACGCTTTGGAGTAACGTTTCATAAACGGACAGCCCATGGCCCACCATGCAAATCCCAACAAGGGCACCCATTTGAGAGAGTCCTTAATAAAAAACTTCAACACAGGTATTTTGTGCGTAAAGATGGTTTGTAACACCACAATATCGAGCCAGCTTTGATGATTGGCCACCACCAAGTGCCACGTATTTGGGTCCAAGTTTTCGATGCCTGTGATGTCCCAACGAACAGGATGAAAGAGATCCAGATACAGCTTGTTAAAACTCGTCCAAGCGATCACCAGCTTGTCCACGATTTTTGTACAAAAAATTTGCCACTGTAGATTGGGATATAGTTTAAAGAGTCCCATGGTGAAAATCGGAATCGCAAGAAGGGTGGTACTCACCATAAGAGCTGCAATCGCTACACTCGCGTACAAGGGCCCCATCACTTTTTTCGGTAAAGGCATGTGGTTTCCAATCATTGTTAAAGCCGACTACAACGCAGTGTAATTTCCGTCATCCCAAGGCTGCGTAGCAGCCGTATGGGATCTCAATAAAAACGCAGAGATCCCATACGGTCCCTTCGGGACATTGGGATGACAGAAATTAGATCTCCCAACTTTGGATGGCGGGGACACCCGATGCGAGTGTCCCCTTTCCAGACTTTGTAAGTTAAAGGCTCTCTTGCAATTCGGGTGCTGTCAGCATACGTGCTGTTTCTTCCAACACAGGAGTATCTGTAAGCTCCAGGTGATCACTGTGCACATGCAGCTCTTTTAACTTGCGAGCAGCAGGCAACACGCGTGCCTCCAAGGATCCTGTGGCCTGGTTGAACGTCTTCACCGTAAGACCCAATTGCTTGCCCAATCGATTCCAGTGCTTGCTTAAATCCGACAATCGCTTGTAGAGCTCATGCCCACAAAGACTGATTTTCTGCGCCTGCTCTGAAATCGAATCCTGCTTCCATCCAAAAGCTGCAGAGCGAAGCAATGCGATAAGCGTAGTAGGCGTAGAAAGTAACACACCCTTTGCAGCCCCATATTCCAAGAGGGAAGGATCACTCTGCAACGCCGCACTGAAAAACATTTCCCCTGGGAGAAAGAGTACCACAAACTCAGGAGATTGAGCTTCCATCTGCCAGTAGGCTTTCTTTGCCAATTCGTCGATGTGTTGTTTAACATGCCGCGCGTGTCGATCCAGTTGAATAACTCGTTCTTCTTCCTTATCCGTTTCAATGGCACATAGATACCCATCCAAGGGAGTTTTGGCATCCACCACGATGATTTTATTGCCCGGTAACCGCACCAACATATCGGGACGAAACAGTTGTCCATCTTGGGTCATCGTCACCTGTTCGATAAAATCACAATGCTCCACCATCCCTGAAAGTTCCACCACGTTGCGCAGCTGCAACTCTCCCCATCTCCCTCGAGCTTGGGGCGCACGCAAAGCTTGGGTCAACTTGGTAGTCTCGCTAGAGAGCGTTTTTTCTGCTGTCACCATATCAAGCATCTGCTGACGCAACGCATGGTAGGTACCCAATCGTTCCTTTTCGATGTGATCCATTTTCCCATCGAATCGTTGTAACAGTTCGTGCAACGGAGAAAGCTTGTCTTGAAAGGCTTTATCGCGTAGCGAGAATTCTGTTATGCTGCTGCTGCGAAAGGATTCAAATGTGGTTTTGGCAAGATCCAAGAAGTGAGAACTGTTCTTTTGCAAGGCTTGGTTGCATAGATCTTGCAACGTGCCTTCCATCTCTTTACGTGCACCTTGGAGCAAGGCAATTTTTTCTTCCGCACTCTTCTGGAAGAGATCGAGACGCACCTGCTGCTGCCCCTCTCGAAGCTGCGATTGAGACAAAGCCTTCTCTTTCTCGAGAAGGGTGGATTGTAACTTTACATACGCCTTTTTTTGAATCCACAGCCACCAGCTGAGCACACCGCAGCCGCCCAAGAGAAAGAGAGAACTAACTTGCCACATAGGAATCCTTATTCTTTAAAGAAGGGGACACCCGATGCGGGTGTCCCCGATCTCATCCGATCTCATCTATTATTCCGGTGTTGACGCAACATCTTCAAACTCGAGACGCAGCTTCTCGATTTTTCCCTTGGTGTCCAGCAGACGCTCGCGCATCTGACGGATGACGCGGTAGCCTTCTTCCACTTTGCCCACCATGGCATCGAGATCCACATCGGAGGCCGATACTTCGGTTAGAAGAGACTCTACTTTTTCCAACATATGTCGGTAAGTGACAGATTCAGGGGTGTCAGATTTAGATTTGGTTGTCATCGGGATTCCTTTTGTAAAACTTGTAGCTGTAATTGACCATCGAGGAGGCGCGCCGTAATCGCCTCACCAGCTTCCACATCATGAATGGACCGCAGGGTTTTTCCTGCCACTGTAAGTTTGGTCCATCCCTTGGCGCACCAGGGCGTTGGATCGCAAGCAATCAATCCCTTCTCGAGTTGATCGAGTTTGCGGAGGTGAATCTCACAAGCCCCTTGAAACCGTTCCCATAAAATCGTACCGGTGGATCGTAGGGCATCCTCTCTTCGATGTAAACCGGTAAACGCAGCGAGAGAAAGGGTTGCCTCCAGACGAAGGAAAATTCGATCGAGGCGCAAGACCTCCCCCAAAAATCCTTGAAGCAGATCTCGCTGCAACTGCTGCAACCGAATCAGAACCCTGCGCAAGGCTTCCTGCCACGTTTGCCGGAAGGTTTGTTGCAACAAGATCAACTGATGCTCGCTCTGCTGCAACCTTCGATCTGTGCGAAGCAAGAGCTGCTCACCACACTCTGCAATCCGCGACCAAACCGGCTGAAAGCAAGCCACCACAAAATCTGCTGCAGCCGTGGGGGTTTTCATGCGTAGAAAACAAATCTCCTCAGCAACGCACACGTCGTCATGGTGACCGATCGCCGCCACGATAGGAATGGGACAAGTAGCGATCTTATATGCGAGCTCCTTGCCATCGAACCATCGTAAATCCGCCGCACTTCCGCCGCCTCGAGTCAGAATGAGGAGGTCACACCCCGCATTCACGAGCTGATCGATCCCCCGCGTCACCGCAGGACCTACTTTTTCGCCCTGCATAGGTACAGGCAAGAAAAGCACCGTACCAGGAAATCCGCCTTCCTCGAGCTGGTGCAAGAAATCGCTGGCGGCCCGAGAGCCCTCAGCAGTGAGAAGTCCGATGCGCAGAGGAATCCGAGCCAATGCCCGCTTTTTATTCGCAGAGTCAAGGCCCTGGCTGCGAAGTTCTTTCAGCAACTTTTCTCGCTCCAGAGCCAGCTTCCCTTTGGTAAAGGAGAGGTCTACATCGAGAATCGAAAGAGAGATGGCACCGCGACCTTTGTACAAGCTGACTTCGCAGCGACACAGGATCTGCATACCGTCCTGCAGCACGCCGAGGAGCGCTTCTTTTCCATATTGGCGGCATAGGGACTGGTACACCGAAGGCCACAGGGTGGCATTTACCGTGAGGGCTTGGCTGATATGACGATTGGGATCCTGCTCCGCCAAGCTGAGGTAGAGGGATTCTCCGCGAAAGTTCAGGTTCTGCACCTCCCCAGTCACCCACACGGGATAGGGAAATGCCGCCTGAACAACGCCGCTCAGCTGATTCAATAGCTGGGACAGCGTTAATGCCGCCACAGGCGGCGGAGGCACTGCGATACTCTGCTCCACGGGTTCGGTCGCTTGAGATTCCACAGTAGCAACAACGGGAGTTGGAACGTTTTCTACTGCAGCAAAAAGGGGCGTGGCAGCAGGCCCCCCACCCAAATCCTTACAAAGAGTTTTAATTTTGGTAAAGATTTCAGCTTCATTACGAAGCTCCCAGGTCTTGTTGCCTCCAATGAAGCGAGCGCCTAACGCCTTTAAAGCCTCGCGATGGGGATAGGTTTTCCCGCTAATAATGATAGCTTGTTCAAAGCATTCGTAATAAATCAAGTGTAGGTTCCTTGCTACGGGTAGGGTCGAGGACCCAACAACAAGTGCAGACTTAAAAGAACTCGGTATAGCAGAGAAGACCATGCAACGGGAAGAAAAAGAACCTTATACGCACGCCATTCGTGAAGAACTATTGTACTTGATTGAACAGGAATTGACTCCCATTGCCTGCAAGTACCGCTACAGCGATGTAGCTCTTGAGTCCAAAATTAAATGGAAACCCTTGGTGCTCATCTTGGGCAATTACTCTTCGGGTAAGTCCACGCTGATCAATGAATTTTTGGGCCAATCAGTACAAGAAACAGGACAAGCCCCTACGGACGATTGTTTTACCGTCCTCACGGCAGCCTCCGCAGGCGGAGTTGGCGAACTTGAAGGGCAAAGTTTGGTGCAAGATGACCAATTCCCTTTTACCCATCTCAAGCAGCACGGTGAAAAATTTGTCTCCCATTTTCGCCTGAAATATGTGGACAGCCCCCTCCTAAAGGACATCGCCATCATCGATACCCCAGGGATGGTGGATTCTGTGGCAGAAAAAGACCGAGGCTACCAGTACCAACAGGTGATTGGAGATTTTGCTCAACTTGCGGATTTGATTCTCATTCTCTTCGATCCCCACAAAGCCGGTACCATCCAAGAAAGTTATGCGAGCCTTCGCTTTACCCTTCCCTATAAGACCTTTGAAGATCGCATTGTTTTTGTCTTGAACCGCATGGACGAATGCACAGGCCTGGAAGATTTGCTTCGTGTGTATGGGACGTTGTGCTGGAATTTGTCCCAAATGCTGGGAAGAAAAGATATTCCCAAGATTTTATTTTCCTACTCTGAACGAAAGAAGAAAGAGGAAACCAATGAGAATGGATTCCTCTCCCTCGTTGAAAATCAACGCCTGGCCCTCCATCGTGCTATTTTGAAGACCCCTAAGAAAAGACTCGAGCATTTGGCTGCCTTCCTAGAGCACCACGCCTACAATCTTTCTCACATGTTAGAAGCCATCGTGGCCTACTACCGAGGGCGCAGATTGTTCTTGGTCGCCTACGGGCTTTTGGGAGGCGTGGTATCCACGGCACTGGCCACAGGGGTCTGGCTCTACCTGCACTACGCGAGTACCTATCAAAATATGCCCGATGAATTGCAAGTCATAATTGCAATTAGCAGTGGAATTTGCGCATTGGGGGTCTGGTTGCTAGCCCTTTACAAGGGGGGATTCTATTTCTACAAACGAAAAACCCTGCAAAATCTAGCAAGTCTCACCCCACTGCAAGACCAAGCCCGTCGAGACAGCTGGCAATATATCGAAAGCCCGTTGCGACGGTGCCTTGAAAATGAAAGAGACCTTCCCTCTTATAAAACCATTCGCCGTGAGTACCAACGGATACGCACCCTGTACAACAAAGGGGCCAAAGAAATCCGCAGCTCCTTGCGAAGTCTACTTACCTAGCCAGTCTTATGTATTTCTCATGGGTACAACAGTACGGTTCTTTTTTTGAAAAAAGGAGAGCCATAATGAGAAGAGTTGCCGGCCTAGTTACAGGGTTTTTATTGCCAATGTTAGCATTTAGCGAACCACTCGCAAAAAAAGAGAAGAAAGCCGAACCAATGGAAACCCATGTTGTTACGATCAAAGGAAAACCTGTTACCTTTACCATGCAACAGGTTATTTCTGCAGAGAAAATTCAAGAACGCGTAAAAGAATTGGGCAAGACTCTCTCCGAAAAATTCACAGGTAAACAGCCTGTGGTCATCGGTGTCCTCTCTGGATCCAGCATTTTCCACTCCGATTTGGTGCGAGCCATGAACATTCCTGTGGAAGTAGACTTCGTACGCGTATCGAGCTATCACGGAACAGAAAGTTCAGGGAAAGTAAAATCTGCACTTGGGGTTAAGAGTGATCTCAAAGGTCGACATATTATCATGGTAGAAGATATCGTAGATACAGGACGCACCATGGATTTCCTGATCACCCACTTTAAAACATATCAACCAGCCTCCATTACCATCGTCTCTTTGCTAACCAAGCCAACGAAATTATTGCCAGAATATAAAAACACCGTTTTTGTTGATTACATTGGATTTAAAATTCCACCTGATTTTGTCGTAGGATTTGGACTCGACTTGGACGGTTATTTCCGAAACTTGCCTGACATTAAAATAGTCAAAACCATCGACGGTAAATCCGTATAAAAAATCGCACAGCCTGATTAAGCCTTTTCATCCCGCTTGTATCTTGCACTTTCTTCTGGGTTTGTTACAACTCCTGCCGAACCTACCAAGGAGAGCAAGATGCCACTGCAGCTGATTAGTTTTTTTGGGTTGATTACGTTTTTGTTTCTTGCCTGGTTGTTATCCAACAACCGAAGACGCATGAATTGGCGTGTGATTATCAGTGGATTGATCTTGCAGTTTCTTTTAGGCGTCTTGTTTTTACATACGCCCTTTGGAGATGCCTTCTTCACGGTGGCTAGCAAAGGGATCACCCGTATTATCGATCTCTCCGATCTCGGTGCAAAGTTTATTTTCGGTGATTCTTTCATGGATCACTTTTTTGCTTTTAAGGTACTACCAACTGTCATCTTTATGTCCTCCTTGTCCTACCTGATGTTCTACTGGGGCATCGCCCAGAGGATCATCTCGGTCCTTGGGCGCGTCATGACCAAGGTCATGGGAATCACTGGCACAGAAAGCTTGGTCTCTGCTGCCAATGTATTCTGTGGACAGACGGAAGCGCCTCTCTTCATCAAGCCTTATATCCCAAAGATGACCCGATCTGAAATCAACACGATGATGACTGCAGGCATGGCCCATATCTCTGGGGGTATAATGGCAGCTTACGTGGGATTTGGAATCTCTGCAGGCCATCTAATTGCCGCTTCTATCATGAGCGCACCTGGTGCCATCTTGATCTCGAAGATCATCTATCCAGAAACAGAAAAAACCCAGTTCTCAGCTACCAAAGCCGAATTTGAAGTCGAAGATGTGAATGCATTCCAAGCCGCCTGTACAGGGGCTATTCAAGGCCTTCAGATGGCATTGAATATTGCGGCTGTGCTGATTGCTTATATCGGACTTATCGGCTTGGTGAACGTGCTATTGGGGTATGCCGGTGGTGCTGTAGGAATCGAAGCTCTGACTCTGGAGCGTATATTTGGTACTCTCTTCCGTCCCATCGCATTCCTCATGGGGATTTCTTGGGAAGATAGTTTCATCGTAGGCAGATTGTTGGGAGAAAAAATGGCTGTAAACGAATTCTTGGCCTACACCCACTTGCGAGAAAATATCGATCTGTTGTCACCTCGAGCATTCACACTTACTACCTATGCACTCTGTGGATTTGCTAACTTCTCTTCCATCGCAATTCAAATCGGTGGTGTAGGTGCACTTGCCCCTTCCCGCAAAACCGATCTTGCTCGTTGTGGTTTCAAAGCCATGTTGGGTGGCTTCCTCGCTTCGCTGCTGGCTGCATCGATTGCAGGAATTTTGACGTAACTCCTGTGGGGACACCTCGTTGCGGTGTCCCCGAATTCCAGCACATACCACCGCCCTGTGGGGACACCTCGTTGCGGTGTCCCCGAATTCCAGCACATCCACCGCCCTGTGGGGACACCTCGTTGCGGTGTCGCCTTTCTTACTCTCTTCGGGGACACTCGCATCGGGTGTCCCCACAGGATAATGTCCCCTCCTGCTACTGAATCCCATGGATCGTGAAGCCAAGACTGAGGACCATTTCATTCATCCATAGGGAGTGGGATGCGGTACCTTTGTACACGGGTACATTGTAAAGCTTGGCGTAGGCAATTTTATCCGTAAGCTCTAGGTACATCGAATGCCCAATCCCCATGCGAATTCCTGCCTCTACTCCTGCTGTGATACCATTGAGTCGCCACCAGCCATGACTGACACCCACTACATTTTTAATTCCTTTTTTACCCACATCGTTGTCTTTTCCCAAAACTGTATTGTCGGCATGAGGCAGCATGATCCCCACCCCTTCTTTCAGCAAACCTGCAAGGCTCCCTTTTTGATTGAGAGGGCCCAAAAGCGGAAGACGCTGCACCAGATTCACCATGATATGGTTGGCACCATTGTGGAGATTGTAGAGAAAATACGTTTCCGTGAGTTTTATCTTCTGATTGATGGAGCGACCGCCTACCGTTCCCGTCACGTCTGCGTGCTGATCGAGCACAGAACTATACTTTGTATGATCATAATTAAATTCGAGGGCAAAGGTGCGAGCCTCATTTACAAAGCGCCCGACTCGGATGCTATACTGTGGGGTGACAGGGCTCTTATCAAAGATCAAACCACTTGTATCCCACTGAGGGTAATCCTTCGCTCGCACCTGATGCACCGTAAAATCATTGTCCAAATCAGGTTGGGATATGTGGATATCACTGGGGGCCCAATATTCTTTGTTGTATCCCCAAGAGAAGTACCATTCCCCCTTGAGGTCCTGTAGCTTTGCCACTTTTTTCGTATCCTCTGGGAGGCCTTCATTAACTTGGGATTGGGCATAAAGCGAAGGGAGAGAAGGCAAAAGAGAAGCAAGGAAAATAAGCGTAGTAAGACTCATTTCGATCCTTTCCTTACAGAAGTGACTCCCCTCTGTATCGGCTGTGGATCAAGATCTATGAGAGTAGATAAGGATAAAAAAAGCCTCACGGAGCTAAGCTCAGTGAGGCTAAAGGTCGAGAAGCATTGAAATCAGTGGGATGCGATGGCTGCATCGAGCTGTTGCTTGATCTCTAGTTTTGGAATGTTTTGAGAGGCACAAATCTCGGAAACCAGCAATTCTTCAGAGCGCTCCAGCATTTTCTTCTCTCCGTAAGAGAGTTGCTTTTTCTCCTGTAGAGAACACAGGTCCCGATACACTTCTGCGGCTTTCAATACAGAGCCAGAACGAAGCTTATCGTTAAATTCCCGAAATCTACGATTCCAGGTACGTTGAGATACTTTTTGAGGGACCTTGAGGATCGAAAAGACGCCTTCCACTTCTTCCGTGGTCATTAGGCAACGCATACCAGCTCTCTCGGCTGCATTGGTTGCAGGCACGATTACGGTAGCGCCAGACGTTATAATGTGAAGAATGTAGCACTCGAGATCGTCTTCACCCACTTTGTGGTTCTCGATGCTGCCAATGCGCGCTATCCCATGTGGCGGATAAACGACGGTGTCTCCTACTTTGAATGGCATGGTGCACCTCAATCGCATCGGGGTTGGCTGAAACAGTCTGAGGCTATGTATGGTGGAATCCCGCCAAATATCAACAAATTGCCCCTCATTATAATAAAAATCCCCAATTAAGTCAAACTTTATACTGCTATGAAAACATAGGGATTTTAATGACTTGATGCAATTTTATAGAAAAGGAGGGGGGCCCTGGGTGCCCGAGCTCAGCGGGAGGACTTGCAACCTGGCATATTTTTGATGCCAATTGCCAAAATGATACCGATGATAATGAAGGGAATACTCAACAATTGCCCCATATTCAGTACCAGGTCATTCTCGAAGATCTCTTGGTTTTCCTTAAACGTCTCAATCAACAGTCGAAAAGTAAATCCCAAGATCAAGGTAATACCCAAAAGACGACCCTCGACTGGATTGCGATGAGCAATTCGGTATAACCCATAGAGAATCCCACTGATGGTAAAGTAGCCTAGGGCTTCATAGAGCTGACTGGGGTGACGGGGCAAGGGGTCCACTTGCTTAAATACCACGGCCCAAGGCACATGGGTCACTTTGCCAATGATTTCAGAGTTAAAGAAATTACCCACCCGGATAAAGCCACCGACCATGATCGATAAGATAGAAAGACGATCTGCAAGCCAGAGAAAGCGGAGGTCTTTATGCTTGTGTGCAAACCACATCACCGCAATGATAATACCGAGATAACCTCCATGGCTGGCTAATCCCCCCTCCCATACCTTCAAAATCTCCAATGGATTGGAGAAGTAATAACCGGGAGCATAGAACAAGCAGTGACCCAAACGGGCCCCGATAATGGTACCTAAGACCATGTGCATCAGCAAAGAGTCTCGGTAATCATCTTTCTTGCCCTCGTGGCGCAGGAAGGAGCCGAATAAGTAGGAGCCCAGTAGAAACCCACCCACAAACATCAGGCTGTACCAACGCAACCCGATGGCCCCCCCAATGTGCCACAACTCTTTATTTACATCCCAAACGAAATACGATTCCGACATTTGATTCCCCTTCTGCGATAGGCACTTGTATTGGGATTCTATACCAGGGGAAGAAAGATTTCCATCTGCCATCCAGGCGTGGTACAAGGGCTGCCATCGACGCCCCATTCTATCCAGTAGGAAACAGTTTTCTATGCTTTATATTCTTAGAATTTCAGGGGAAATCACAATTAAGTCCCCTCAGGTACGAGGGTCCTTTCAACGAAAATTGGCCCAGAATCTTCATGCGGCCTTGGCTACAGTGCCTGCAAAGGCATCCCTCAAGCAGGAGGGGGGGCGTTTGCTCCTGGAATCGACCCATACTGAGCTAGCTCCCATCCTTACCCGAGTCTTCGGTATTCAGTCTGTCTCTCCCATCGTAGCCTCTTGTCCAGCCGAGCTCCCAGTCATCGTGGAAAAAGGCGTAGCCTTGTTTACACCGCTTGTACAAAACCGCACCTATGCCGTGCAATGCAGACGCAGCGGGGTGCACAGCTTCTCCTCCCTCGATGTCAATCAGCACCTAGGCGCAGCCTTGCGCAACGAGAGCAACCGTGCGGACCTCTCCAATCCCCAAGTCCCGGTTGGGGTAGAAGTACGCAACCAAGAGGCCCACTTCTTCCACGACTCCTTCCCAGGTCCAGGGGGATTGCCCCTCGGTACAGCAGGACGTGCCACCTGTTTGATTTCCGGAGGCTATGACTCTGCAGCTGCTGCTTGGATGCTGATGAAACGGGGGGTGGAGCTTAACTTCGTCTTCTGCAACGTGGCCTCTGCTGCGTATGAGGCCTCTGTAATCGAGGTTACACGTTTGCTCATCGAACGATGGGCCTACGGCATATCCCCCCGCCTGTATTGCATCCCATTCTTTGACGTCATCAAAGAGCTAAGAGCCACTGTGGAGCCTCGATATGTACAGGTAGTACTGAAGCGGTTGTTTTACCGAGCGGCTGAAAAAATAGCAGCTCGCACCGAAAGTTTGGCCCTCGTAACCGGGGAAGCCATCGGGCAGGTGTCCTCACAGACCCTCATGAACCTGCGGGCTATAGAAACGGCTTGCACACGCCCTGTATTGCGTCCCCTCGTGTCCTTCGACAAGCATGAGATCATTGCCTTGTGTCGCAAGATTGGGACAGCTTCCCTCTCGGGGGCCATCGACGAGTATTGCCAGCTGGTGCCCCAAAAGCCCTCCACCCATACCCCCGTCCAAGTGGCGCAGTATGAGGAGGATAAGATGGACCTCAGCATCCTCGATACCGCTGTGGAACAAGGGATCTTTGTGGAGTTGCGAGTGGCTCCCGTGAAGGCTGCCTCCTGCTGGATTGACACTGTGCCCGAGAACAGTCTGCTACTGGATTGCCGAACCGAGGATGAGTTCCAAACAGGGCACATGGAAGGGGCCCAGTGGTGTGACTTTTATCAATGGATGGATGCCACCGAGACCCTCGATCCAGCTCTCTCCTACGTCTTCTACTGTGACCAAGGCCTACAAAGTGTGCTCTTGGCAGAGAAAATGCGTAGCAAAGGGTTCAGTGCCTTTGCCTTTGCTAGGAAGTAGGATTGAGATCGGGGACACACCGTGAGATCGGGGACAGTTACCGTGAGATCGGTAACTGTCCCCGATCTCACGCAATCAATAATTCGGTAACTGTCCCCGATCTCACGCAATCAATAATTCGGTAACTGTCCCCGATCTCATCCCTCTGATAGCTTCGATTTATCCAAGGAATAGCTAGTCGACCTCCCCCGACCTGGGTTTTGCTTGAGGATGCCTTTGGCCTCCAAATCAACCAAGTCTCGCTTGGAGGTTTCCGAGCTCGTACTCGTCATACTGACGTATTTACGATTGGTGATCCCCCCTTCAAACCCTTCTGGCTCTGCTTCCAGCATTTTCTGTAGCACCTTAATTTGCCGGGCATTCAGCTCCATTTGTCCATACAACTGCCAGAAGTTAGAAATCATCACCACTTTTTCTACAATGCCTTCAGAGTTTCCAATTGCACGGATGTACATATGCAAAAACCACTCTAACCAAGAGGTAATGTCACAGGTACCCTTTTGACAGGATTCCAAAATATCATAGTAAGCCTCTCTTTCTTTCACAATTTGCGTGGATAGGTTGTATAGTCTTCGACCGGTTTTCTCATCTTGAGATAAGGCCATATCCGTGATGGCACGTGAGATTCGTCCATTTCCATCGTCATAGGGATGAATCGTAACAAACCAGAAATGAGCGATGCCCG
The DNA here is from genome assembly GCA_947475005.1 of Deltaproteobacteria bacterium. Classification (GTDB taxonomy): domain Bacteria; phylum Bdellovibrionota_B; class Oligoflexia; order Oligoflexales; family Bog-1112; genus CANIBL01. Next base: position 13,031 of record CANJLI010000007.1, read on the forward strand.
CTCGTATCAATCCATCTACCTGGACAGACGGTTGGGCCCACCACTGTAAAAAAGCCTCCATTTCCTTGAGAATACGAGAAGAAGGAGGAGCTTCAAAATGGATGATCTCACGCCCCATGCGCCCAGAAATCACTCGCATCGGCTCTTTCCCCGTTCTCCATTCTCCCACCTGAATTTTATGAATACTCGAATATCCAGTAGGGAAAATACCAGCGTGCCATCCATGAAGACGTTGATCGGTCAATGGAATGCTGTAGTTCGTTGTGGCATCGAGCAACATATCCACCAAGCCATCAATTTGCCGAACTTGGGGGGGCAAACCGGCTGTGGGTAACCCCAACCGTCGGGCTACAGAAGAACGGATCGTCTGTCGATTTAGATTTTCCCCTTCAATCGCTGAAGTCGCAAACGCTTCTTCCACAAGTAAAGTGGCTCGCTCCTCCAACCCTATGGCATTGGCTCGAGCGATTATTTTGCCCTGAGCTTTACGAGCTTGGCCCACTGTAGGCAAAAGTATGTCACTGTCCCATGTGAAAAGAGGCCACCCGTCTTTTTGCCACACATACTTTTGCCCCATGCCTTGCCCCCCTATAAAAATGACCCGATTAGTCTTCTAATTAGGTCATGATTTGACCCGATTGTAAAGTATAATCAGGCTAAATTATGACCCGATTAAGGGAGCCAATCGGGTCATTCTTGTTTTTTTCAATGAATTTAATTAGTTGAAAACCAGGGGGTGAGTAAAAATTAAGAACGAGGGAGTTGAATTAAACAGTCATGCATATCTTTATACTCATCCCGACTATGAGTATTCCATCGGTCATAAAAAAATAGCCGCTTCTCATCACAACTACAACAAGACGTCGTATTCGCATAGCTCTCAATGTAAGCATTGTAGGCTTCAACTTCGTCCCTCTGCCCACTGGTTATCACGAGTTCACGCCATCTAGCCAAACCCGTTCTTGCCTCTGTTTTCCATTTGTTTACTCGATATTCCGGGGAGGTACAGCACCCCTCCTCCATATCATCGTATTGATGAGCCTCACAGCCCATAACCCTGCAAGCCCAACAAAGAGCACAAGGTATTGGACAAACGAGAAAAGTGCTATTACAGCAATCCGGTATACAGACAGGATGAGAGGAAAATCGTGTCACCGCACTGTGAGCTGCAATCCTTGCAGTGTTCAATGCGTTCCTCTCCCTTATGCTCAATATCCGCTGCTGGACTCGAAAGGCACTTGGCTCAGTTGTAATCACAGGTACAGACCCCTGAACAGATTGCAGCAGAGGTTGTCTAGCTTCTCCTCCCTTCTCATATGCAGGAGCAGGATCAGAGTATTCCGCAGCTACTGCTGTAGCTCCCATTCCGACATAACTAGCAAGCAGACAGCAAAAAACAAACTTGATTGTCTTCATAGCAACCCTTCGATTCAAAAAGTAAATCTCCCAAGCAGCAAAGCATGTACCACTAAAATCCACGCTGTCGCAACAGGGATTCCACCTGGGGCTCTCGTCCTCGAAATGCAGCGCAACAGTTGCAATTGCGATGTAGAGTCAAAAAGCCTCCTCCTGATCCAAGGGCACCACATCTGAGTCATCATCATCTAGTTGTGGAACATCCCGAACATAGTCCCAAGGCTTTTCTGCCATGTCCTTCGGTGGATAGGGAAACTTAGCCAATCCTGGATTTCGCTTTGAATCTCGAGTGCCCAAGCCAATCCAAGCTTGCGCGGCTCCAAAGCAACCTGCCATCATATTCATAACCGAATAAACTGGATAGGTTCCTATGGCACACGCAAGCGTCTTCCAATCCCTCTCGCGCTGAGATTCTACCCGCACATGATATGGTTCCTTGCACAACCGCCAGGCACAGTTGGTTCCAGCTTGGACTGCAGCGGTACCCGCCAGAACACTCCAAAAAAGACAGTTATAAGATGATGTTACAAACACAATGGGACGCAACACATCAAAAGTATTGGTGAGCAGCTCTTGCCCTTGATAGCACCTGCGATACCCACAACCGGCGCATCCACGAAGCGAACAACAATCCGAGGGTTCAAAGCAAAAATCCTTCAACAAAGGTAGGCACAAATGATGACCTGCTGGCACCCAAGCCCCTGCTCGCTGATTCCACCACAAAGCCAACGTGTTTGGCACATCAGTACGTACGTAAGGACCGCGAGCCATGGCAATCCCTCCACCTGCAATCCGCCCTGACATACTCGAACGTGCATCTTCGCCCCCAAATCGACCATCAAATGGTGGGTGCAGTGTCTCCTCAATAAAAAATTTGATCTCGAATAGATTCACAGCACCATGCACAGTGAGAGCCGTACCAATGATCTTCTGTTGTGCCCATTTGTGCATATCGGAAGCTGCATACTCAATTTCCTGCCACGCTTGCAGAAAAGAGTCTGTCTCCGTCGGCCTGATTGGGTAGGCGATCATCTTGATACTGCCTGTTAACAGACCCAACTGAGGATCAAAATCCGGAGGAATGTACACATCATCATCAAGAGTCAACATAAACTCAAAACCATCCTTTTTAGCGTTTCGAGAGATTTGAGCAATATCAGTAATTCGATCAACATCAAGCTCGGCAATATGAGCAAGATGCTGAATCCTAAGGTGGGCAAGATGCTCAATATCGCTACGATGGGCATGATGGGCAAGCCCGGCACCTGCAACCTGAGCCCCAGACTTAGAGCCCCACCCCGTAGCTAGCTCGTAGTGGATTTCTTTGTACTTTTTATACTCATCGTATTTTTTTTTGTAGGCTTCCCAATCTTGGAAATCTTCCCGCCGTGGCTTTACCCGTAGTAGTTTATACACCTCACCCTGCGCATGGTCATATCGACCTCCCGTATTTTCAATTATATAAATTTGATTTGTTTTAAAACCATTTGCTAAGAGCGAATCAAGGGTAGGTTGGATATTCTTTTCTGCCCCATAAATGGGAATGAGGACCGCTATCTTATCTTTGTCTTCTGGAGAAGTCGGAATCAAAACGGGAGGAACAGCTGTAAAGAGAGCGATCAGGCCCGTAACAGCTTCGTACCCATTCAGGACCACAAATCCAGCCAGCGAATTAGATAAATCGCTTACAACAGTGTGCCCATACCTAGAGATCAAATATCCAAAAGCACCTGCAATGGCTCCATAGACAGCACACCCACAGACTTGAGATTTACTGCAACGTTGCACACAGCACATTTCTGCCGCATCTACACACTCTCGTTTTATAGCTCCTTTCGTACATGCACAGCATGCCAGACTGGGAATGCCATGGAAAGAAGTAGGGGGCGGCTCCAGATTCAATCTTGGTTGTTGAGTGACAACCGGTGAAGATGGAAGAGGCGGGGGCTCTTTACCACTGCTATCCTCACTCTGCGCAGAAGGTGCTGTGTCAAAGACTTGCCCCCCCCCACTCGGATCCCACTCCATCTGCTCATGATCTGTAATTACATTATCCGCAGCTTGTCTCGCTATACCACGGCGGCTCTGAGAGCTTGGATTTTCTCGAGTCAGGCCTTCAGCGGACCAGGCTATATTGGAAAAGAGGAGAGAAAGGACAACCACCATTGAACTGAATAGCAAGATTTACTCCCTGTAAAATCAAAGAGGCCCACAGTACCCAACCCAACAAAAACCTGTCAATCTTTTTTAATTACAGTCGGTTAAATTCATTTGAGAAAATTACGTCAACTTGTTTTCACAACCTAAATTAGGCGGTTGTAATCTCAAATAGCCAAACCTGTTTTCTCGACTTCTCGTTCGAAATTGCACAACAACATTCCTCCTCGCATTGCCCAGGCTCCTTCAGGCAACCGTCAATAAAGGAGAGACCAAAAAACAACAGATACCTCCGGAGACCCCTCACTTGCGACGGCTATACCCCCATTCCGAGGTAAACTGCGAACAAAAATCCGATGAAAAATATAAAATCTGCGGACACCCGGTGCGGGTGTCCGCACTGAGACTTACAATCCACACTGTCGCAACAGGGATTCCACCTGAGGCTCTCGTCCTCGAAATGCAGCAAACACATCCCCAGGGGGTACACTGCCGCCCAATCCCAGGACCGTATTGCGAAAGCGTTCCCCCACGCCTCGTATCGTCTGTGGATCCTCGAGTCCAGCCTCTTCAAATGCCCCAAAGGCATCTGCGCTCAGCACTTCAGCCCACTTATAGCTGTAATACCCTGCTGCATAGCCACCACCAAAAATATGAGAGAACGCACACAGGAAGCGATCCTCTGGCAAGGGTTGCACGAGAGAATATTGCTTTGCCAAGGCTTGTTGGATCTCAAATACTTTTTCGGGATGAGTAGGCTGATAGTCATGATGCAGATACAAATCCATCACACCAAAGTAGCCTTGTCGCAGGGTACCGTTGGCAACCCGAAAGTTGCGATTGCGATACAGCTGCTCAAACCAACCCTCAGGCAGAGGGGCACCCGTCTGGTAGTGCTTCGCTAAACGAAGCAGTGTTGCACGGTGGTAGCACCAGTTCTCCATAAACTGACTCGGTAACTCCACTGCATCCCATTCGACGCCCCGGATCCCAGCCACTTGGGGGTAATCCACCAGGGTCAGCATGTGTTGCAACCCATGACCAAATTCATGAAAGAGGGTTTCCACCTCTCGAAAGGTCAAAAGAGAAGGTTGTGCATCCATGGGAGGGGTAAAATTGCAGATCAAATGTGCCACAGGCCACGCCACGGTTTTGCCCGTGCGTTGACGGATGCGACACTCTTGCATCCAAGCTCCGGGTTGCTTGTTAGCAGGACGACTGTAGGGATCCAAGAAAAAGCCTGCAATACGAGAGCCCTTCTCCCACACTTCGTAGAACCGCACATCGGGATGCCACACCGAAATCGATTCGGTGCTCGCTCGCACTTCGATACCAAAGAGCGCTTTTGCTAGCGAGAAAAGCCCCTCGAGCACCTGAGGCATAGCAAAGTAAGGCTTGAGCGCCTCTTCAGAGACCCCTGCCTCTTTCTCCTCCAAATGCTTCGCCCAAAAGGGAAGGTCCCAGTTCATCAACGGGAGCTCTGCGCCTTGTGCCTTGGCAAAGGTCTCGAGAGTCTGTTGTTCAACTTTTGCTTTTTCCCACGCCTTTTCTCGCAAGGAGGATTCGAGTTCCAAGACTTTTTCAACAGAAGGCGCCATTTTTTGAGAGATACTCAAAGCGGCAAAAGATGGAAATCCAAGGATTTCTGCTTGTTCTTTTCGTGCTAGCAAAATGGCATGAATGAGAGGCGTATTGTCGAGGTCTCCGTGAGAGGCTTTGGTGATAGAGGCACGATAGAGAGTCTCTCGTAGAGCGCTGCTCTTCGCATTTTCCATAAGGGGTATATAGGCAGATCCCTCGAGACTGGCAAGCCACGGACCAGCCTCGGCAGTTGCGGGTTTTTCTGTTTTGGCCTGGTAACGAGCCGCAGCCAGAGCGAGCCACTCTGAGGTTAACCCTTCGATGTCTTTTTTATCTGTGATGATGTGGGCAAAGGACTTGGTGGCATCGAGTACATGATTGGAAAATTCGGTCTGGAGCTGGTTAAGTTGTTGCTCCAACTCAGAAAACCTGGCTTTTTTCTCCGGTGACAATCCAATGCCCATGAGGGTAGCGTCTTGCACCTTGAGCTCTACAATTCGCTTCTGTACAGGCGAGAGAGTGGGGTCTTGTTGCAATTGGAGGAGTTGAGCGTGGAGCGCTTCGTTTTGGGAGACTTCAAGGGAAAACTCCACCAGCTTAGGCAACGTCTCTTGGTAGATCTGCCGCAAAGCCTCCGTGTCTGCCACGCTGTGCAAGTGACTTACCGGACGCCAGACCTGCTCCACCTTTTCGAGGCAAGCGGTGAGGGGCTCCATCCAACTTTCCCAGCTTACAGAAGTCTGGGCTGCAATCTTCGCCACTTGAGGGCGAACCTCCGCTAGGATCGCGTCCACAGCGGGGCCCACGTGTTCAGGGAGAATTTCTGCATAGGCGGGGAGGGCGGCTAGATCACGTAGGAGCGGATTTTTCATATCAATCTCAATTAGGTAGACGGTTGTAATAGTTCGCCCGCAAGTTCTGCTGGCATATAGGTGCCGCCGGTAAGAATCGGGTAAAGTAAGGGGAATAATCTAATGGCCTCCCGCAAAATATCCAACTCTTTATTCAAAATTTTATTTGCAGGTTTTTATCAGTTCATCTGCAAGCTCTTGTTTCACGCATGAACCTCCAGACAGAATCGGCCCAACTAAAGGAAATGTGCACATGACTCCCCGCAACAGCTCCAGTTCCTTTCTCAAATTTTCCGAAGTTGGGAGCGCTGCTTTTTTGGTTTCGATTTTTTGTGTATTTCGAGTCGCCCGCATTGCAATCCCCTGTTCTCGACTGCGATACCGTCTCTTTGCAATCGAATTACCGCAGGCTCGAACAGCAGCCCCTGCGCCTTGGCACAGGTAATCCCCACTGGCATAGAGAATCGCAGCTATCCCGCCAATCACACAAAGAGTCTGATACAACGCATTTTCTGTCCCTACAATCATGCATTGAATCAAAAGAAGCGCGAGAGGAAATACGAGTGGCGCCGACATTAGCACGCCTCCAACCGCAGTGAAGCGCAACCAGCACGCATCATCCCAACCAGAGTCTACAGAGGGCGTCTTACCTCGTGATTCGTTTCCAAGTTTCCAACAATAATCTGCATAGCGACTAAAGCGATGATCCGACCCATCAGGACACGTCAAGCATTGAGGGATCCGCTCTACCAATACTCCGATGCCAGCAAACATTGCGACAGCGCCAACTATTACGCAGGCAGTTAGCAGCTGCCATTCAAGAAAGGAGCCTCCGGATGTGGGAAAGCCATGATTTAAAAACCGTCTAAATTCGATCGATTGTGAAAATCCAGGCTGCCGGAAAGCCACCGGTGTGGCTACAGACGGCGCAGGTCTTTCGATTTCCACGGCAATATGAGCCGAGGTCACTCGCAACTCTTCCTCCAATTCGGTCTTTCTCTCCTCCCATTTCGCTAGAATAGCCTCATTGGAAACACCAGCTACAATGTCTGTCATTAACTCTTGTACATGAGACAAAATCCATGTTGCATCCTCTTGTTTGTCTGCAGGTGCTAAAGGATCATGTACCGTTTCTTTAGAGGGGAAAAGAGCACGTAAGAGTTGCACTACATAGGAAAGCTGTTCTGTGTGGGTAGGATTTTCTTCCAGTGTAGCTATTTTCTTTTTCAACTCTGCAAACAATCTCTGAAAGGAAGAACGAACCTGGGAAAAGTGGGAAGAAGGTAAAGCAAGGACCGCAGCCGCCTCAAACTCAGAGGGTGCTGCAACTGAATATGTGGTTTTCACCGCTTGGTCCAGCTCATCTAAAAATGCAGGCTTTATCATTTTCTTTTCGAATTGATCGAGAAGTCGCAGACACTCTTCTTTGAGTCCACCAAAAATAAATTTTGTTCCTATAGAAGAGGAAGCTGCTGCAATCTCCCCTTCATGTGAAGTAGCATATGGGGGAGGCGCAGAGGGATCGGCTGCGAGAAGAAAGCTAGAGAATCCCATCACAAGAAAAATCCAGAATACCCATACTTTTTTCACAGCTACTCCATTGATTTTGCATACAAAAACAAGTTTATTCCGCGTGAGCATTCATAACGAGTGCGAGCGTCTCCGTCAAAGAAAATAAACACCTATTTTTTATATACATACTTTCAAATGCTGTATAAAAATCAGAATTTACATGCAGCTTCTGTTCGATTGAGATATGATATAAGAAGCTGTCGATTCCAGAACCCAATGCCAGTAGAGCCCATATGGATATGCCGATTGAACTTTCCGTCATCATTCCGACTTATAATGAGAAAAGTAATATTTCCGTTATTATCGAGAGAATTATAAAGACACTCGAGGGTAAGATTACCTTTGAAATCATCGTGGTCGACGATGACTCTCCCGATCAAACATGGGGCTTGGTAAAAAAAATATCGACTGCGGATTCTCGCATTCATTTGCTGCGACGCATTGGACGTCGAGGGCTTTCCTCTGCTGTAGTCGAGGGTTTTAGTGCAGCTCGTGGTGCAACGCTAGCTGTGATCGATGCCGATCTTCAACATGATGAACGGATTTTACCGGACATGTACGCTGCCTCCTCGGAGGCAAATTTGGTAGTGGGTTCTCGCAAAGTAGAGGGTGGAAAAATTGAAAATTGGAATCTCATCCGACGATGGGTTTCCAATATTGCCACGTTGCTGGCAAAAATTTTCTTGGTCACTCCACTCAAAGATCCCATGAGTGGGTTTTTCCTCCTCAAGCGTGAAACCTTTAGCCGCATTGAGTCAGAGATCAACCCTCGTGGGTTTAAAATTTTGCTTGAGATTTTGTACCGCTCTAAGGAAAAAAAGATTAAAGAGATTGGCTATACGTTTCGCCCTCGAGTAGCAGGGGTAAGCAAACTCAGTACGAGCACCATATTTGATTTCCTCTATAGCTTGCTCGAAATGCGATTTGGGAGATGGATTTCTCTTCGATTCCTAAAATATGCCCTCGTCGGAGTAAGCGGCGTAGGGGTAAATCTCGCCAGCTTGTGGCTGCTGCATGAAAAATTTCAGGTAGATGCCTCCCTCTCCTTGTCCACGGCGATTTTTCTGTCTATGCTGTCCAATTTTTTCCTTAATAATCAATTTACATTTCGTGACTATGCACTAGAAGCCCAGGCGTTATGGGTGGGATTTTTTCGATTTTTCCTGGTGTGCTCTGTTGGGGCTCTGATCAACTATGCCCTTACCCAGTTTTTGATGGGGCGCGGCGGAAATCTATACCTTGCCGATCTAGTGGGGATCTCCGTGGCCACCGTCTGGAATTACATTGTGAACCAGCATGTAACCTGGAGCTCCGATCGGGGCTAGACGCTGCCCGAAGGTTCCATCTGAGTAACCCCCCCTCCTTAGTTACCCCCTCCGTCATCCCAAGGTCCCGAAGGGGCCGTATGGGATCTCGATAAAAACGCAGGGATCCCATACGGCCCCTTCGGGACCTTGGGATGACAGTTGTTTGGTTACTTTTAGCCATATTCTACCGAGAATCTCTGTACGCGTCTAAGGGGCGGGCGAAAAAGGATTCCCTTCCCCCCCACACTCGTACTAAGATGCAGCCTGTGTGAGTACTGATCACCGCATCGTTCCTTCCCATAGACTCGATCCATACGCGATATAAGGACTTTATCCATGTCGACTCATAAAGATGAGCTGAAAAAGCTTAAAGGACCCGATAGTTTTCAACTCAACGTATTCAAATTCGCCGATCAGATCCAGATCTACCGCAAGCCCATTTTGCTCGCCCTTCTACCCGTTGTGGGCATTGGACTCGCCATCGCAGGATGGCAATGGTACCGAGGTCACCAGCAGATCCAATTGCAAGCCGACCTTGCCAAGATCGAGTTGGAACACCGCGAAGAAAACGACAAAATCGAAAAAGAGCGAGAGAAACTCCACGAAAAGATGGTCGCGCTGACCCCGAAAACCCAGAAGGCGGATCCAGAAAAAGAGCCTCCGCTGACACCCGAGCAAGAAAAAATCCAAAAAGAAATGGACGCCATGAAAGCGGATCATGCTGTTTCTGAAAAGAAATTCATGGATTTTTACAAATCACATAGCAAAGAAGCCGAAGGTTTGACCGCAGCGCTTCACGTGGTCAAGATGCATCTTGAGGATCACAAAGCCCAGGAAGCTGCCCCTTTATTGGCTGAAATCTTACAGCACGCTGGTAAAGAAACTTTTGATCAACTGTATGTGCGCATGTTGTATGCGGCAGTTTTGGAGGAGCTGGAGCAATGGGACAAAGCGGTAGAAGAAGTGGACAAGGCAATTCCCTTCGCATCAGAGACCTTCCTGCCAGAGGCGTTACTCGTAAAAAGCCGCCTCCTCTTCGCAGCTTCCAAGAAGAAAGAAGCCTTGGATTCCCTCGATGTGCTCATCGCCAAGCATGAAACTGCACCGGAAGCCCAAAAGGCACGCGCACTTAAAGCCCTGTGGAAATAGAAGGGAAATCTTCGCATGCTTTTTTCTCCTCGTTCTCGACTTGCAGGCAGCCTAGGGCTGTCTTTTCTTCTGTTTGGGTTTGCCAGCTATCCCGTAGAGCGAGGTATTTTTTCTGCCCCTGCTTTCTACCAAAAACAAGCGGAGCGCCCCTTTCACACCCACTCCTTTCGACTTCCGGTAGAGCCTACCTTGGACCGTCAAAAACCCTTGGCGCTGACCGAATACGGGGGATGGATTTTCACCCACGATACCTGGATCGGAGCGATCAACGATCAATGGATCGGGGCTTTTTCTGAACGTGGCTTTGACAAAGCGCTATGGATGATCCCCAATGCAGGGGGGCTTACCACAGAACCTGTCGGTGTAGAAAAATGGGTTTTCTTTTCCTTTCGAAACGGTTCCGTTGCTAAGGTTAATGCGGAATCCGGAACCATCGCTTGGACCACCACCTTGGATACCTACGTCAATCGACCTATGATTCAAGCCCAAAACAAATGGATTGTATCCACTGCAACGGGCAACCTGTATGCGCTAGATATACAAAGTGGAAAAGTAGAATGGCTCCTCAATGTGGGTTCTCCCCATGACATCACCCTTCGAGGCCTTGCAGCACCGATTTGCTTTGAGGACCATTTGTATATCGGGTCTGCAGAGGGAGAAATCGTTGCAATTCGGGCAGAGACTGGAAGCCTACTGTGGAAGAAAAATCCATTTGTGACACCCCAAACTGGGCAGCGTCAATTTGTGGATATTTTGGGAGAAATGCTCTTGTTGAAAGGCAAGGAATTGCTTTTCACTCGAAACGATGGGTTTGTCGGCACCCTGCATGTGGATACCCAAACGGTTCATCCTTGGATTTCCATTGAGAAAGGGGTGCATGCCACCACCTCGCAATTTCGGGATAACCGTTACTATGTAGGTTCTCTCGAAGGAAAAATATCTGCCTTTGATGTAGATACCCAAAAGCTCGTATGGGAAACCGAGCTAGGCTATGTACCCGCAAGCCTCACAGTAGGTGAGCAATACGCTTACGTGATTGGCACCGATGGAAAAGTAACCTCTTTGCATCTGCAAGGTGGAGCCATTCATTGGGTTGAAAATTTGGAAGGAAGCTTGGCAGCTTCTCCTATCTATGTACCTACCCACCATAGCTTTTATGTGGCCTCTCCTGCCGGGTACCTGTACGGGTATTTGATTCAGTAATTTTTTAGTTTTTAGTTTTTAGTTTTTAGTTCTTGGAAACCAGCTGCGCAGTTTTCCAAACCTTCCTTGCTTCGCAATGGGAGAACGGGGATGCATTTCCAGAATGACACGTCAAGGCCGGCGCTCGCTCGGGGCCTCCCACCCTCTCAAAATCGCAGAGCTAACTCTCGTCATGGAATCAAAACCCAGGCTGCGATTTGTGACCCGGGTAGGTCCCCCCAAGCGGCTGCCCTTGACGCGTCATTCTGGAAATAGATCTCCGTTCTCTCGCTGCTACCAAATCTTTGCAGCTACGGAAGAAAGCGGTGCATGAAAGCAAAGAAGACATAGGGAAGGGCAGCCAGGTAGAGGGATCCCGACGGGTTGTAAATCGCAGCCTGGATTTTGACTCCATGACGAGAGCGTTGTCTGCGATTTCAAGAGTCGGGAAGAATCTGCCTGAGCGCCGGCCTTCCATCTGCTTTCTTTGCTTTCATGCACCGCTCTCTAAGTGCGAGGCAAGGAGGTGTGGAAACTGCGCAGCTGGTTCCACAAAAAGAAAAAAGAAAAAAGAAAAAAGAAAAAAAACTACATACCTGGACGCCAGGTTTGAGGATGTTCCACCATATAAGTAACAAGACGTTGTGTGATCTGTTCTTCAAAGGCTTTGGGTTTAAGCTGTTCTTTGATCGTAGCGATCAACTGCCGAGATTTTGGATCGAGAGACGTGAGATAAGTTTTATAAAGCTGTAAATAAGAAGTTTGCGAGCGGCTCCGCATGGTTTCCAACTCCGTTCGCGTTTGAATACGATCCAGTTTTTCTGCAGCAGCAACTGCAGGTGCCACAATCGATTCTGCTGGTTGTACCTCTACACGAGCCTGTATTGTCAGCTCCGCAGAAAGCCTAGCAATCGTAAAAGTAGGAATTTCTTGCATCCAGCTCAACCAGGTAGCAGGCGCATCCTCTACTCTTTCCTGAAAACTTTCAAGACAGGCAATCGGCTGCTCCGACAACGCATCTAAATTACAGCCTTGCATCCACTCTCGCATCACAGAGGGCAATGGCACCGCATGATCCGGATGCATACGCAACACCCACTCTAAGAAGAGCAAGACCGATGGCAAAATCACACCCGCTTCGAGCAAAATAAAATGGGAGAGAAGGGACTTGGTTGCCTTGGTTCGCAACGCACTGAGCACATGGTCTTTTATCGACTTTAAGTGAGCAGCAGGTACCCCTTTTCCCAATTGGGCCAATAAAGAAGATACGTGAAGAAACCGTTGCGTCTCCAAGTAGGCCACCCGCCCACAAAAATGCCGGCTACCTTTTTCTTCGAAGGTAGAGATGGGGCGCTGCCAGTACACTTGCAAACCTTTCTGAGAAAAAGGCAAGTACGTGCTATCTTCCACCTCTAATTGGGATAAAAAACCATGGTCATATAGCCGTCTGGTAAAAGCTTGAAACGATCTCCACTGTGTCATCAGCGATTTTTTTCTCGTAGTTACAGCAGGAGAAAAAAAGGAAGCCCACCCACTTACATGAGCACCGTTCATATCAAGTAGAGAATCAGGCTGTTGAGAGTGAGCCAGAAAATGCAGGTACCATTTTCTTTCCCCATGGGAAAAATCCAACCAAATAGGCTTCCATATAAAGAACGGAGACTGTGCCACCAACCAAGGATGTGCAGTTACCGAAAGACAAGAAGAATATCCAGAATGAATACCCAAAATAAAAGGTAGATTCTCCCGTGGCAGCAACAAGGTCATCTCAAAGTGCTTGCCATGGCATTGTTGCAAGGTAGGAGATTGAAAGAGAGACAAGGTCCGAGGGGCAGCGCCCGCTTCCTGTAAGAGAAGCTGGAGATAACCCAACGTTGTAACCGCTCTCCAAAAAAATATCTCTTCACTGGGATGTCGATTTGGAATAGATCGCAATAACCGCTTCGTATCCAGTGTCAACGGGAGAAGTTCTTTCTCCCACAATTTTGGATCTGCAGGATGCAAGAGTTGTCGTTGCAAATCAGACAGGAGAAGCAACAAAATCGCTCGTTCCTGTTCTTGTAAGTAAGGAAAAAGGCTGACGGTCTTTGAACTGGCAACAGAGTCGACATTTCCCGATAACAACCAAGATGGAGCGTACATGTACGGGAGCCCATCGGTGGTTTCGTTTTCGATTTCGTTCTCATACGGTTGCATAGACTGTGTTTCCTGCTCGATACGAATCATGTAGAAGATAAAGGAGCGGCAAAAAGGATATAAATATCATACCGTTTTTGTCGAGCGTCGGTATCCAAGTGGCCTTCGTAATACAGATCTTCCATGGTAATGGTAGCGGAGACACCTTGTTTGGAAAAACGCCCTCGCCCCTCCCACTCTGCTTGCTTGACCGCCTGTAAAAGATCGGCCTGCCCCTTTTTTATATATAAAAAATACACCTGCTTGGCTTGTGGCTCTCCAAGTACGATTCCCATGGATTTTGTTGCCCACTCTGGCTTGTAGCGTTTGCTTCGTTCCACAACGGGATTTTCCGGTTGCAAGGTAATACACCCCGCAACAAAAAAGGAACATGCCCACATCATTAAAATAGAGCTAAATCGGAACATCTTTTTCCTATATAAAGACATCTGAACCTTATAAATCATGAAACACAAGACCGATCCCCACCCACCGATCTTCCTTACGAAGACTGATATCCGTCGATTTTCCGGAGGAATTCCTCGGCGGCTTGTAGAGCAATACCCGACGGTGGGCCTCCAATCGAACGGCCATCCGAAGTTTATAAAATATATCGAGGGCTACAAATGCATCCGGCCAAGTATGCAAGGTGGCAGAGATCTGTTTCTCCTGCATTTGTTTCTCCTGCGTTTGTTTATCCACGACTTCTTCCAATACCGTAAAATTCTCCATCCGCTCCATATGAATATCACCTCCAACCATGAGACGCAGACGAGGTGTAAAATTCATACTGAGCCCGACCTGCAAACCAGGCAACTGCCAAGTTGAAATGGGGCGAAATCCGACGACACGGAGATCAGCCCGCTTCGTTTCCTGTAAGTACCCGAAAGAAGATCCTAAAAAATAGCCAAGCCCGTGTATCAACTGGAAATGGTAGCTATATTGGATCATTGTCCCGTAGCTTTCAGAGGGGGCGCTCCGAGTGTTCTGGCTACTCGGCACTTCCATCTGCCAGCATCCTCGAGAGAACACCGTAGAAAGACCCAAGTTATGCCCCTTGCGGTATTCCCCCACATGGGCCTGCCACGAAGTTTCTGCAGGTTGGGGGGGGCCCTCTTGCGCAAGAGTTTCGCAGCTACTACCAGCCGGTAGTGCCACCCACAAGAGAAAAAATGGGATCGTCCAGTGAAAAATTTTTACCCTCATTTTAAAAATTGCTCGGAGTTGCCTTGTAGCGTACCATAGGACGTTTTTTCAGGATATACTGATCGCTTTTGTATTGGCAACTGCTACCGTTAAGAAAGAAACTTCGATGGATCTTGTTACTCTTCTCTCTTTTGTTCATTCTCAAGAAGGCGCATGGGCTGCTTGTGGAGGATGTACGCTGGTATTGGTACTGGTGGGCCTCGGATTTTGGCAGCTTCTTGCTCACGCAGATAAACGTTCTTCCCAGGAACAGAGTGTTTCCCAAGGGAAAAAGACACAGGCACCGCCAACGGCTGCTCCCCAAGCTCCAGAAGATGTGGCAGCACTGCGAGGCTTGCAACCGGGGCAATGGGTACAAAACCTACACCGCGGGTTGAGTAAAACCCGGGATAAGTGGATGCAGGGTTTGGGGGCCTTATTTACTGAAGGGCGGAAAATCGATGAGGCGACCCTAGAGGCCCTTTCTGAGCTTCTGTATCATGCGGATGTGGGCGTTCGCACTACCGCCAGTCTCATTGAGTATATTCGCGCACAGCGCCCCGATGGGGGGCAAGCCTCCAAGAAAGAGATTCACGCCTGGTTGCGCACAAAAACCGAGGCTTTGTTTGCGGCATCTACAAGCAAGCCATGGAACCAACCGGCGCAGGCAGACTCACCCCTGGTAGTGCTCATCGTAGGTGTCAATGGGGTGGGCAAAACCACAAGCATTGGCAAACTCGGCGCCCATTTCCTTGCGGAGGAAAAATCCGTACTGCTCTGTGCGGCGGATACGTACCGAGCGGCGGCTATCGAGCAACTCCAAGTCTGGGGCTCGCGTCTCGATGTAAAGGTCATTGCTCACAAACAGGGCGGTGATCCAGCGGCTGTCTGTTTTGATGCCGTGCAATCGGCAGTAGCGAAGAAAACAGAGGTGCTCCTGATCGATACGGCGGGGCGCTTGCACAACAAGGGTCACCTGATGGAGGAACTTGGGAAAATTCGCCGCACCATTTCCAAGGCCATGCCCGAGGCTCCCCATGAGATTTGGCTTGTGATCGATGCCACCACAGGACAAAATGCCGTGGCGCAAGTGCAAGCCTTTAAAGAGATTGTGCCCCTTTCAGGCTTGATTGTGACAAAACTGGACGGCACTGCGAAGGGGGGTGTACTCCTCAGCATCGCAGATCAGTTCCAGCTACCGATTCGTTTCATCGGAATCGGGGAAAAGGCTGTGGATTTACGTCCTTTTGATGCTGCGCAGTTTGCTAGCTCCCTCTTTCCGGCTTGACAACCCTCGGTTAGCGGGGTAATTTCCCTCCACTTTCTTGCCGGATTTTCCTTTTTTCTCCTCCCATAGGACTATAGCTCAGTTGGTTAGAGCGCTACGTTGACATCGTAGAGGTCTCCAGTTCGAATCTGGATAGTCCTACCATTATGCCTGTAATTTCAATATGTTGCAGTAAAAGCGCTCGATCTTGGACTCTTCTATTGAGGAGGAATTATTTCGCTCCTCGCCCGAGCCTACTTCGATCAAGGAGGCTTTCAACAACTTGCGTCTCCCGGTCGGTTGGTTTGCTGATCCCTGGCGGAGTGGCGACAACTTGATAGACCACCGTTGGGATCCCTAACTTACTACCCGCTGAAGACACCGTCTCCAAGTGTGCAGAGGAATCCTCGAAGAATAAAATCTTAGCCGGCTTCTTTTCCATGGATGAAACGAAGGCTGTTAGAACATCTCCTTTTGAGTTCTCAGATCCATTTGTGAAAGCGACTCCACGAGTATTCCAGTGGGGCTGTGATGCGCTCATAGAATCGATCTTCAGTTTTGAAAACACGTTATTTGGCACCATTGGCGGATTGAAAATAAGATCAAGGCCACTCAACGAGTTCATAACCGCTTGTTCCATATCAACACCATCAAGGGGAATAGAAACAGCTGCAGTTAATGCGATGGTGTGAATGCTCCTTTTTGCCAATGCTTTCAAAAATACATCCGAGCCAGCAATTTTTTGATTTACGCACTTTTGAATCACGAGGTTTGCAAAGAGATTCTTCTGATCCTCGGGAAGTTTAGATAATTTACCCGTCACAGAAGCTGGCATCACCTTCCACGTACTTTTCTGCCACAACGGTTCACTGCAACTAACGAGTGTATCGTTAATGTCCGTCGCAACCAACGTGCCTTGCGGCAGAGTTGTGACATCGATCTCGGAAAAGTTCGATATCATTTGATGCTTGGCAAAAGTAGCCGTTGAAAGTAAGAGTAAAAATGGTAGAGCAATCGTTTTCATATCCTTTTAATTCCTTATTTATTGCATTCCAACAATTAACTGTTATTTGATTCTAATGGAATCAAATAACAGGCAAACTGGAAAAGAAGGCTGCTTTTTCGGGTAATTTATTTGTATCCGTCATCCCCAGCGCCTGAAGGGCGCGTCGGGGATCCCCCTCGATCGTGGGAGATGCCCATACGGCCGAGGCGGCCTGGGCATGACGGATCTTATGTAGAACGGTTGAAAAAGAAGCATTCTTTTCCACTCAAAAAAATTAATGAAGGATTTTTATGACAGCTCAACTCTCAATAGATTCTCCAATTACCTTCGCTAAGGCTACCCACCAGGATCTTGAACTGATGACAGCTTGGTGGAAGGAACGTCCCCATATTGTAGAATTTTGGGACAACTCCCCAGAGATGTGGCAAAACTGCTACGACTACCTGCACGGAAAAAAGGACGAGTTTGACTACTGGATTGCCTCTTATAACGGCGTTCCTTTTGCATTGGTCATGTCGAGCTCCATTACAGAGTACGTGACGGAACAAACAGCGAAAGGAAATGCCCAAAATTGGTTTGCATTCATACCCAAAGAAGGCCTAATCGTTGGATTCGATTTCATGATTGCAGAACCTGCATATTTAGCTCGAGGGCTTGCTCCCCAAACTTTAAAAAGTTTTATGGAGTTCCTGTCTTCCACCCATCCAGAAATTTTTGGATTTTACATCGATCCGGAAGTGGATAATACCAAAGCAGTCAAAGCGTATTCTCAAGCTGGTTTTGAAATCGCAGGCACTTATACCAGAGACTGCGGCACCCATAAAGATGCACCTCACTACGCCATGATTCGCTTCGCCTAGTTTTCCCTTTTTCCATCTGATTTAAAATCAAATCCTATATTTTTACTTTATAATTTCAGCGTGTTATGTTACTTTTAATAAAATCACATCACATTTGTCTGGAGTAAAGAATGCGCGTCTCTCGCCTATTGTCCACGAGCGTTTTAGGGTTGCTGTTCTCAGGCTCTATGTATGCAACTGTAGCAAGCTCTCCAAAGGTCCATTGCCAAGGATTTTTCATCAGCAATGCGAGTCGCGATCGCGTCTCCATTCACATCACACAAGAAGGCTCTTTTTCCAGCGAAAAGCAATTTACCATGGCAACAGAAACTGCCATCGAGGGATTGCAAGTGAAAGTTAAGACGCAGCAATTGTTTAAGAAGGAAACAATCGCAAGTTTCAATATGATTCCAATGCAATTTGATCGAAAAACCTATGCGGTTGAGTTTACAGTCTCTGCCGACGAAGAAATCGGACGGAAAGTATTTGGGTGCACCATGCAACCAGTAAAAACAGTAGAAGTATTGACCTTTTGCTTCGAAGATTCCAATACACGTAGAGCCCAATTTTAATGCACCTGCGGATCTACGCTTCGCTCCAATTCCATACATAACATCTCCCCGATCAGACCGTAGGTATCTAAAATACGAGGGGTATCTACGGTCGGCACCCGCAAACAGATGTCACTCACTGTGGTCATTTTCCCGCCACTTTTTCCGGTCAGCGCAGCAGGAATACCTCCGAGAGTCTTGCATATCTGTAGGCATTCAAGCAGGATGGGAGAGAATCCAGAAATGGATATGGCTATAAAGAGATCATTGGGACGGCATTGTTGCAGAAAAGCATGCAGGAGCGAAGCCTGGTGCCCCTCTTGCAGGGAAACCGCATGAGCAAACAACGGTGCGTCATTTGCATAGCCTGTATGCAACAAACCTTGTACAAGTTGGTGCGAACAAATTTCCGAGGCCCCTGTACCGGCAACCAAAATTTTCCCACCCTGCTTGTAGGTACGCACCACTTGAAGCTGCAGCCTGGAAAGATCGTGCCAGAATTGAGGATCTTCTAGAAAAAAAGCTTCCACTTCCATTTGAGTGGGCGTATTCGATACCAGGCCACTTCGTTCCTCTTTCTTCATAGAGGTCCTCCATTTGGGTTCGCTTTTCTTCTTTTCCTATTTTACCATGGAGACGCCAAACAGAAATGGAAACCGGGCAAGAGATCATTGTGAATTATATCCAGAGTTTGTCCCCTCGAGGCTTGATGATTGCCTATGAGGATCATGAAGTCATTGGACGCTGGTGGAAAATTGGGGAAGAGGATATCGAAAAAATTTTACTGGTGCTCTCCGAACTTTTGCCCCCCTACTTTGAAAAAGGAAAAGGTAAAAACTGTCGATTAAAGAGCATCGAGAAAAAAGTAACACGAGAATTGTTACAGTAAAAATTACTTACAAAACAAACTTGACGATACCTACCTTTTTTTATACATCCCCCTAAGTCCTTAAATCAAAATAAACGCAGGAATATCATGAATATACCTCCCATAAAATCCATGGCTGCAGTTATATACCTTTCCATATGTTTCCACGTTACCATAGCTGCAGAATCAAAGAAAGTAGGAGAAGGCGCTTACGGAACAGTTCAATTGTATGAAGATCCTACCACCCACAAAATTTTTGCAAAAAAATACTATAGACAAGATCTTGAAAGCGAAATAATCAAAAAATATTTTGCTGGAAATACACTAGCCCAGACTTTGAACCACCCTGGGATTGTAAAAATTAAAGAAATTGTACGCAATGATCCAGACAACCAAGGTGGCATGACTGTATGTATGCAGTATTTATCAGGAGAAACACTTGTAAATATCATAAAAGAACCAAATCGAAATAAATTAGAAACTAAAATAATGATAAGAAATATTTTGGAGATTATTTCTTATCTAGAAAAAAATAAAATTCTGCATCGAGATTTGAAGGCGGAAAATTTTGTTTCTTTGAGCCCAGGCTCTACTTCACTTGCACTCATAGATTGGGATTTTGCCACCCACTGGATGAGACCTCACTGCATTTACATTGGAACTCCATACTATATGGCTCCTGAAATTATTCAGCAGCAATATCATTACTATAAGCAAGACAATCTTGTTTTCAATCTATCCAAAAGTGACACATGGTCAGCAGGTATACTGATCTATCGGCTGGTATACAGTGATTTTCCATTTACGCACACAAAATCACTTCAAGATCTATATACAGAAATTTCAAAACCAACTCCCTTCGACATTCCCACTACGCATACCAATGGGGCAAACATTTCAGAACCCCTTAGCTTCCTACTTCAGAAATTACTGGATAAAAATCCAGAGACCCGATGGCGTGCACGAACAGCTTTGAAAGAGTCTGAATGGTTAAAACTTCCACCCCCCAGAGAACAAACTGAGTACGATTTTCTTCTCCGGATTGAGTTCTCAACTAAAGAGAAAAAAGAAATTTGGATTGACCCCAGCATGTCTGTTTCAGCATGTATGGATGAAATTATGCTGCATCATAAAATTCGAAAAAGCCACTTCGACCTATATGCAGGGGATGTGAAAATGGAGCCTAATGAGCCATTGTCTCTCTATATACAGAAAGATGAGGGTTTTGCTTCCGTAAAATTTCACCGCTCAGAATAGCTAGAAGTTCATCTTGCTTACTTCTAGAATAGGGTCCAGGTATGCTCGAAAAATATTATCTATTTTTTTCTTACATGAATGACAGTTACGTCCAACTTTTGGCACACATCCTTTACAATAAAAATGCCCACACTGTGTCATCCATTCCACTTTGGAAGTCTCATCCCAACATATTGGACAACAAGCGGAGATTTCGTTTTTAGCCGCTGATTTTGAACACACAGTTTCCGCAACTTTAGTGTGCTTTTCAAAACTCTCGATGTACTCTTGTATTTTTGCTTCTGCCAACCGTCTCGCTACTCTTGTCACAATAGGGTCTTGTAACGCTTGAGGAAAATATTTTTGTAAGCACAAGCAAATAGGATCGAACAAATGAGAGTCATCTGCAGGGTTAAAAGCTTGAGTCCTGACCACATTATTTATATAAAAACCCACATGAGTAGCTAAACGTTCATTTGAATCGTCCTCGCGATCCAGAAAGCCCTTTAAACTTGTTGATTGCTCGCCTCTCTTCACATAATTATTTTTTGCTTTTTCTTTTTTACCCTTGAAAAAACAACAAAGGTTTTTCTCCAACCACTCCGCGCGGAGTTTATGAATCATCTGATACCCACTAAGATGGCCCTCTAACCATTTTTTAAAAGGAAAAACCGTTGCCGCTGCGCCCTCAGAGTCCGCCATGGTAGCAAGAGCAGAAAAATCTGCAGGTTGCCCTTCGTCAGTGGCTGACGCAACAACAGAATATGAAAAAAGAAAATGAATACCCACTACTAAAACCAAACGAATCTTTGCCATAACTACCTTCTAAGGCTATTTTTTGAACTTATGCCAGCTTTTGTTACCTCTATAATTCAGTAAGAAGCAAGCTAATTCTTATGGCACCAAACGAACCGGCCTGTTCCATTCCTGCTCAACCTATGGAACAATTGGACGTAGCACTACTTTTAGAAAAGCTACCCCTAGTTGTGAGTCAGCCATGATCAGTTTTTTGGATATGTTCAAAGTTGGAATTGGGCCTTCGAGCTCCCATACAGTAGGACCGATGAAAATTTGTTTGGCTTTTCTGGAAACTGTAGAAGCCGAAGGACATTGGAAGAAAGTGGACCGCGTCGAGGTTGAAGTATACGGATCCCTCGCACTTACCGGCAAAGGCCACGGAACAGACAAAGCAATCCTACTTGGATTGATGGGAGAACGCCCCAACACCGTAGATCCAGAGCATATTCCTGAAAAAATTGAAGCTGTAACAAAACAAGGCACCCTCAAGCTACTCGGTAAAAAAGAAATCCAATTTTCTCCCAAAACACACGTAAATTTCTTGCGTACCAAAACCTTACCCCATCACTCCAATGGGATGAAGCTCCGGGCTTTTGGTAAAGATGTGTGCCTGCGAGAGGAGACGTATTACTCCTACGGAGGTGGATTTATCATGACAGAGGCCCAGCTGATCGAGAAAAGGCAGGCAGCTGCAGATTCTCATCCAACCTCGTCGGTCCCCTATCCCTTTTCTTCTGCAAAGGAATTGCTCGATCTTTGTGACATCAACAGTTGCACCATCTCCCAGCTAATTCGCGCCAATGAAAAGGCCATGCGCCCCAAAGCCGATATAGATAAAGAGTTGCTCGAGATTTGGGGGCATATGAATGCCTCTATTGACAGAGGGTGTCTGCGCGAGGGGACGCTACCGGGGGGACTCAAAGTACGTAGGCGTGCAGCAAGTATCTTTCAAGATCTGCAGAAAAATCCAGAGCAAAATTTGCAAGATCCACTCACCACCTTGGATTGGGTGAATCTCTATGCGCTCGCTGTAAATGAGGAAAATGCCAGTGGCAGTCGCGTTGTTACAGCACCCACCAATGGAGCAGCTGGCATTATCCCTGCTGTAATTCGTTACTACCAAAAATTTCACCGAGGCTCTACAGATGCAGGCATTTGTGATTTTCTACTAACTGCAACGGCCATCGGTCTGCTCTACATGCAAAATGCGTCGATTTCGGGGGCTGAAGTAGGCTGCCAAGGAGAAGTGGGTGTAGCATGTTCCATGGCAGCTGGGGGATTAGCTGCAGCCATCGGGGGCACCATGATGCAGGTAGAACAAGCTGCTGAGATCGGAATGGAACATAATTTGGGACTTACCTGTGATCCCATCGGTGGGCTGGTTCAGATTCCCTGCATCGAGCGCAATGCCATGGGAGCGGTGAAAGCCATCAATGCCTCCCGATTGGCTCTGCGCGGCGATGGCAAACATCACGTGTCGCTGGACTCCGTGATCAAAACCATGCGAGATACGGGGAGAGACATGAAGACCAAGTACAAAGAAACCTCGCGAGGGGGCTTGGCTGTGAACGTAACCGAATGCTGAGATGGTTTTGATGCGACCGATTTCCCTTTTATCTTATTCAAGCCTTGATTCCACCTCATTAGAAGCGCGACGGCAATTAGAGACTTGCCCGTTGCCTTTTGCCGTACATGCAGACGAACAAAAATCTGGTTATGGTCAGCAAAGTAGAGAGTGGATCAGCCCCGTTGGGAATCTATACATTACGCTGGCTCTGCCATTGGCTGGTTTAACCCACCCTCTTCCGTTGTTGCCTCTGCGCGTGGCAATCACGGTGGCAAGATGGATTGAGTCGGTGTGGCAGGTGCAAGTACAGCTAAAATGGCCCAATGATCTGATGCACAACGGAAGAAAATTGGGGGGTATTTTGTGTGAGACTTCTCTACAAGATGGAGCCGCTCAATCCGTACTCATCGGCATTGGAATCAACGTACAGCACGCACCCGATGAAGATCTAGGACCCAGTGCCTATCCCAGTGTGGCACTTGCAGATCTGGTCTCCGACCCCGGTTGGGTGATGGGAGGAAGCAAACAGTGGGCCGAGTTGCTTCTTGAACGATGGTACGCCTTATGGGAAATGTCCCACGAGGAAATTTTGAGTGGGTTCTCCCAGCTGCAGATCGGACCTGGGGAGAAATGGGTCTCTGCCGAGGGATTGGTCTACCGAGATTGTGGGATTTCTGAAGCTGGGTTTTTACAGCTGGAGCGGGAAGGGGAAAGGCTGGAGCTGGTGAGTGCTACCCACGGGTTTAGGTGGGTGCCTTCTTAATTTTTTTATAAGGAAAAGAAAATGTTCACACAAGGCATCCCCGATATCCTACCGAAAGCTCCTCCCTTCGACCCGCAGGTCCCCCGAGCCCCCCGTCGCAAGATGATCCTCTCCTCGGAGGAGCAAAAACTCGCGGTACGAAACGCCTTGCGATACATCCCCACCCAGCACCACTCCACGTTGGCAAAAGAGTTTGAGGAAGAGCTACACACCTACGGTCGCATTTACATGTACCGCTATCGCCCTCACGAGGAGATGCGAGCACGACCCTTTCACGAGTATCCTGCGCGCTGCCCCCAAGCAGCTGCCATCATGGTGATGATCCAAAATAACCTGGATCCTGCAGTTGCGCAGTACCCCTATGAGCTCATCACCTACGGGGGAAATGGAGCCGTGTTTCAAAACTGGGCCCAGTACCGACTCACCATGCACTACCTCGCTACTATGACCCAAACTCAGACCCTGGTAATTTACTCCGGTCATCCTTTGGGCCTCTTTCCTTCCTCCGTGGATGCACCCCGAGTGGTGGTCACCAATGGGATGATGGTCCCCAACTACTCTCGCCCCCAAGACTGGGATCGCTATAATGCCCTGGGTGTCACCCAGTATGGACAAATGACCGCAGGCTCTTACATGTACATCGGCCCTCAGGGGATCGTACACGGCACTACCCTCACGTTACTGAATGCAGGGCGCCTCATTCGAGAAAAAAAGAAAGCTACGCATACACAACCAGCAGAGACCAACTTGCGAGGTCTCCTCTTCGTCTCCTCTGGGTTGGGGGGCATGTCAGGGGCCCAAGCCAAAGCGGCTGTGATCGCAGGGGCTGTAGGGGTCCTTGCAGAGATTAACCCTGCTGCTGTGCACAAACGAAAATCCCAAGGGTGGGTGGATGAAGTCTACGAAGACCTTGACACACTCCTCCCCCGCATCCGACAAGCCAAATCCCAGGGAGAAGCTGTCTCCATGGCCTATCTTGGCAACATTGTGGATCTATGGGAACGTTTAGCTGATTCTGATATTGCTGTAGAAATTGGCTCTGACCAAACCTCTCTGCATAACCCCTATGCAGGTGGGTACTACCCCGTTTCTCTTTCCTTCGAAGCAGCCAACCTGCAAATGATCGAAAATCCTCCTGGGTTTAAAGAGGCTGTGCAGGAGAGCTTGCGACGTCACGTAGACGCCATCGAGCGCTTGCATCAACGAGGCATGTACTTCTTCGATTATGGCAATGCGTTCTTATTGGAAGCCCAACGCGCAGGGGCTGCTGTGATGGATGCTCATGAGCGATTTCGCTACCCCTCCTACGTGCAAGACATCATGGGCCCCTTGTGCTTTGACTATGGATTTGGACCCTTTCGTTGGGTGTGCACCTCTGGGGATCCTACAGATCTACATAAGACCGATGCCATCGCAGCAGAGGTACTGCAAGGGCTCCTGGCAACCGCACCCGCTGATATTCGTCAGCAATGGCTCGACAATCTCCTGTGGATCCAATCTGCGGAAGAAAACCGACTCGTGGTGGGCTCCCAAGCTCGCATCCTATATTCCGATAGCGAAGGGAGAGTCGCTCTTGCACGTCGTTTAAACCAAGCTGTTGCTGATGGTACCTTATCTGCTCCCGTAGTCATCGGTCGCGACCATCACGATGTCTCCGGTACCGACTCGCCTTTTCGAGAGACTTCTAACCTCTACGACGGCTCCCAATTCACAGCAGATATGGCAGTCCACAACTTCGTAGGCGATGGATTTCGAGGCGCTACCTGGATCTCTTTGCACAACGGAGGCGGCGTGGGTTGGGGAGAAGCGATTAACGGAGGCTTTGGATTGGTCCTAGACGGCTCTGCCGATTGCGAGCGACGCCTCACAAGCATGCTGCACTGGGATGTAAACAACGGCATCGCACGGCGCAGCTGGGGGCGCAACCCAGGGGCTCGCATTGCTATTGAGAGGGAGATGCAGCGCACTCCTGGGCTTAGGGTGACTTTGCCTTTTTAATTTTTTTGTTTTGTGGAACCAGCTGCGCAGTTTCCACACCTCCTTGCCACGCACTTGGAGCGCAGTCGAATTCCTTTCGGTTACCATGTTAGAGCCAAGGCCGGCGCTCGCTCGGGGCCTCCCACCCTCTCAAAATCGCAGACAATGTTTTAGTCATGGACAGTAAAAACCAGGCTGCGATTTGTGACCCGGGTAGGTCCCCCCAAGCGGCTGCCCTTGGCCCCTCAACTGGTAACCAAAAGGAATTCGACCGATCTCTCCCGTAGCTACAAAGATCTGGTAGCAGCGAGAGAACGGAGATGCATTTCCAGAATGACGCGCCAAGGGCAGCCGCTTGGGGGGACCTACCCGGGTCGAAAGCGCAGCGGACGTTCTAGATTCCCTGACGAGGATTTGCTCTGCGATTGAGAGAGGGTGGGAGGCCCCGAGCGAGCGCCGGCCTTGACGTGTCATTCTGGAAATACATCCCCGTTCTTCCCTTGCGTAGCAAGGAAGGTCTGGAAAACTGCGCAGCTGGTTTCCAGAGAAAAGAAAAAGAAAAAGAAATCAACGCCCCAAACAAATCCCAGTAGCTTCTGCTGTATGCACAATGTCGGAGGCAAGGTCCACTTTTTTCCGTTGAAAAGACTCAATCTGATCATAAGGAACTTGAGTCAATGTAGCTCCTTGCAGCGCAACGATGCACCCAAATTGCTTGCGCATTACGAGATCCATGGCATGAACGGCAAAGCGATTGGCCAAAATGCGATCCCACGAGCTAGGCATCCCCCCTCGTTGCAAATGTCCCAACACGGTGTAGCGCGTATCCATCTTCGTCTTTTCAAAGAGAGTGCTCGCTACGATAGAGCCGATGCCTCCCAAATTCTTAACCCCAGTGGTATTGCCCCCATAGTAGGGAGAGGCGGCATCCTCGTGTGCCCCTTCGGATACCACAACCAAGGAGAAGTTACGCCCTTGCTGCTTGCGTCGCTGAATGGTGGCACACACCGGCTCGTAGGCAAAGGGAATCTCCGGAATCAAGATCACATGGGCACCCCCTGCAATCCCTCCGTGAAGTGCAATGTAGCCAGAATCCCGTCCCATGACCTCTAATACCATGATCCGATCATGAGATTCCGCCGTAGAACGCAGACGGAACACCGCATCTGCTACAATATCCACACAACTGGAAAACCCGATGGTTTGATCTGTACCCGGTAAATCATTATCGATGGTTTTGGGAATCCCAATCACAGGAACTCCATGATCCACCAAGGTTTTTGCCATCCCCTGGGTCCCCTCTCCTCCCACCACAAGGAGGGCATCAAGACCGAGGTTTTTTACACCCTCTAAGGTATTGCGTATGCTTACCTCTCGTTGATCCGACTCGTATGGATTTCCCCCTTGGTTGCAGGTACCCAAAATCGTACCCCCTCGGTGCAAGATATCCTGAACCCCGTCTAACGTAAGGGGATGGGCTCGCATAGGACGCTGCATGAGTCCGTTCATCCCATCACGAATGCCGATGATCTCCATTCCAGGATGCTGGCTAGCAAACCTTACCACACCCCGAATTACCGCATTAAGCCCTGGACAATCTCCCCCACCGGTACATATGCCTATTTTCATGCTTATATCCTTTATTATAGAGGCACGTTCATACCTCATCTGCAGGAGAAAATCCATCTGTAGGGGAGCAGAATAGAGGCGACACCCTGTCAAAATAGGGTTTGAAGGCACAAAACATCATCGCCCCTTACAAAAAGCCATTGATTCATTGCATAGCCCCTCTGCAAAACGGTAAAGAGCGTAGTCGTCATAGAATAAAATGTAGAAATTGACTTTACCGATTGGAGGCCATCAATGAATCGAGCCGAGCTTACCGAGTTTATCTCAACGGATATGGAAATCACTAAGGCACAGGCCGATCGTTTCATTTCCTGCTTTACCGATGCCGTTTACACCAACATCCGCAAAGAGGGTGTAAAAATTGTTGGGTTCGGTACTTTTAGCTCTGCAAAGCGCAAAGCACGTGTGGGTCGTAATCCTCAAACCGGCGATGAAGTAAAGATTCCCGCTCGTTGGGCTGTCACCTTCAAGGCTGGCAGTGTATTGAAAGAAGCAGCTGGCAAAACAACTGCTGCCCCTAAGAAAAAGAAATAACATTTCGATGCGTCCCGCTTTCGAAGAAATCTACATGCGCCTTGCGTTCTTGATGGCCAAACGCTCCAGTTGCCGCCGGTTGCAGGTGGGGACCGTCATCACCAGCACCGATTACCGCAAGGTGTTGGCAGTGGGTTACAACGGCAATGCAAGCGGCTTGCCCAACGATTGTGACCGCACGGATCCAGGCGTATGTGGATGTTTGCACTCCGAAGAAAATGCCATCATTAATTGTGACACCCCTCGGTGGATGGAGAAGATAGCCTTCGTCACCCATCACCCGTGCTCTGCATGCGCCAAACGGTTTATCAACCTCGGACACATGAAGAAAATTTTCTATGCCTTACCCTATCGCAATGCAGACGGTGCAAATCTTCTGCAGCAAACCGGTATCGAACTGATTCACTTGCCCATCTCGATGGAATAGGGCTCTCCTCGTCCTTCCAACTTCTAGAAAAAGAAACACCCATAAAATCGATTTTTGTGAAAATCCTCTTTTTTTTCAAGAGGCTTCCTGTTATTGAGCTATTCGTCTATACAAAATACTCGCTGACTTTGCCTTGGAACAAATAAATGAATATCCGATCTATTTTGATGGCTTTCTTTCTCCTATATGGATCTCACGGATATGGCGCCGAAAAGTGCACAATTCAGGAGTTTAAACCCGGAAAAGTAGAGAATGACTATTTTTTAAAGTTGTCAGAGCCTCTTGGAAGAGGCGCTATGGCAACAGTGTATGAAGGAACACAGAAGACGGTGGAAAAAAAAAGAGTTGCCATTCGTCGCATTGCCCTCGCTACCAAACCCGCCTCATTCATAAAGGACGAATTACAAGGGTTTTTCTTCCAAAAAAAACTAACTCATCCCAATTTGTTACCCGTGCATGACATCTATAAAACCCATCTGCATCTTGACGCTATTTTACCCCTTATGGAAGGCGGGGAACTCTTTGATCTGGTCGTAGAACATAAGGCCCTCCCCCATGCTGTAGCAGAGCAATACCTCGCATATATTCTCGATGCCATAGCCTACATCCATGAACAAGGCCTCATATTTCGAGATCTAAAGCCAGAAAATCTAATGTTTCAATACAAACTGCCACCAGGTCAAAAATATCCAAAAGGCAGTGATATACGCCTTGGAGATTTCGGCTTTACCCGTAAGTCCAGCGATAAAAAAGGGCTTGCATGCAGATGCGGAACATTCTCATATATGGCACCTGAAAGCTTCTGCTATGAGAGGGAGATGGAACGAGACTGCAGCTACGAGGTGGACATATGGGCTATCGGCTGTACTTTCTATACAATGGTGCATGGACATTTAATGTTTGAAATTCGTAAGTACGAAAGCATGTACTTATTATTCCAGCGTATACAGACACGCAATTACACACTAACTTGCTGCCAGAGACAACACACTACTCCAGAATATACTCAGTTCTTTACAGATATTTTTAATGCCCCTGGAGATAAGACACCTCGCATGCGCCCCTCTTGTCGAGAGATCCAAAGAAAATACCCCTGGGCTCAGATTCCAGGTCCCGCTTCTGCTCCACCACACGAATCTTCTGACCTCCGACACCGTCTCTCCACGCTCCAACTTTCAAGTACCCCTCCTAACTCTTCAATTAAATAAGCGACACCCGTCAGAAGTCGGCTTGCAATACCCAATTATTACTGTTAGTTACGAGTAATAGCCACCAATATTGCCTCGTCTATCATGGGAGAAACCGAATGGGTATTCGATCTATTCTTATGGTTGTTTTATTCTCGCTGGGATCCAATGGGTATGGAGCGGAAAAAGAGGCAGTGGATGTTACAGAAGATTATAAAATCGCTGAAAATCCGATTGGCAATGGCAGCATAGCCGCCGTGTACAAAGGATGGCACAGAAGAATAAGAAACAAAGCAGTTGCCATTCGTCGCATTGAGTTAGAGGAAAAAAAGAACTCGAATGAAAAATGGATTCGTTTGATACAAGGAGAAGCAGATTCACTTTTCTCGCAACTACGATTTACCCACCCCTCTTTGTTGAAAGTTCTCAGCATCTATCACACGAAGACACATCTGGACGCGGTCTTGCCACTTATGGAAGGCGGTGATCTCTTTGAACTGATCCATGCAAATAAGCCTGAAGGACTCCCACCCCATACTGCTGTGGGCTATCTGCAGCATATTCTCGATGCCATCGCGTACCTGCACGAGCAGGGCATTATCCATCGAGATATAAAACCAGAAAATATCCTGTTTGAAAAGAAAGCGGAGAAAGGGACATTTCCCATCTCCAGTTGGCTACGAGTTGGAGACTTTGGTCTTTCAAGACAAGCCAAAAAAATCGTAGGAGAACCCTATCTGTGTGGAACCGTGGGGTATATGGCGCCTGAAATACTAGAAAAGAGAACCTATGACAACCGAGTAGATGTGTGGGCCATCGCATGTGTCTTTTACAACATGCTGTTTATCGCTGACCCATTCCCTTTTTTCGACGATCCAATCAAAGATAGGGAAAACCCTGATGTTAAGGCAGGCCGGTTTTGTACGACAAGACCCGCTTACATCAAGCTTGCCCCCAACTATCACGCATTCTTTGTACAAATTTTTCAGGCCCACATACAACAGCCCCCTTGCAAGCGCCCTTCTTGTAGAAAGATCCAAGCAGAATATCCTTGGGCCCAGATTCTTCATCTACCTCCAGCTCGAATTCGGATCCCAAGGCCGCCTACTTCTTCTCCACTACGCGGATTTCTTGATCCCCGACGCCGGCGAGCCACTGCCATACCTTCAAATAGGCAACCCGAGTCTTCGTTGCAGGCATCTGTCGCAACAAAACTGGCAGAATCTTCCAATTCATCTCTCCAGGAAGGCCAGATCGAGAAAGACTAGACACTGAAAGTCGTAGAACATACAACGTATAGCCTTGATCTTGATACGAAAGTTGAACTTCCACATCCTGTATGATTTCAAATTCCCTTGCGGGCAAGGCAACACCCATTTCTTTCTCTGCTACAGCTACCAATTGTGCCTGAATGGGAACCCCAGAACGGGGTAAAAAGGCAAAACCAGGTAGATCCAGCCCCTTACCTTGAACAGCTTGGTAGATACCCTTTTCATCTTGGCATACCACGAGAAGTACAGCATGGGGAGTGGGACAAAATATATGCACGGCAGGAATCCTTTTTTCTTCATGATAGAATAAGAGTACATACACCATTTTTCTGCGCATATAAAGGAGATCACATGTATCATGCTGCGTATTGGATCGGACTGGCCCTCGGTATCAGTACCCTGTTTACCCCCCTATACGGGGGTAAAATTACGGCGGAAGCGGCGGCTCATCTCGTGCAACACGAAAGGGAGCACACGTGGGTGATCAATACTCAGAAATCAGAAAAAGGTCTTACTACCGTTGAAAATGCTACCGATATTATTTTTCTTCACTCTCCCATGATACAAAGAAAGATGATCAACGATTCACTAAAGTTTTTTGATGATTGGTTGTCAAAAGAAAACCAAAAAAAGAAGCCTGATTCTACAACCCAAATCCTGCTCTTCTTCTCGGCTACTATTGAGGAAAAATTACAAATAGCGTTGGAAAATGCCACTGCAACAAAATTCAACCTGAATCCGGCTCATGTTCATAGATGCGAGTGGGAGGAATTTGTACAGTATGCAGCTAGCCACGAATTGGCTTTGATTCCTTTTTCTGTAAGCATGGGACAGCTATTTGGGCTAAAATTGCATCCTCAAGAGGCCGCAGCTGCTCCTCGAGCAGCCGCTGAAGTTCATTCTGAACCTCTTCCCATTTCCGAGATCCATCTGCCAGCGGAGTTTTCTTTTGGCCTTCCCTCAAATTTCAAGCTGTATTTGGGCACGGCCACAGGATATTGGAACAAAGATCAGGTACTAAAAGAAAATCATATCACCCACACCGTCAGCCTGGTGGATGTGGATAAACTAAAACCAAATCCCCTTCCACCTGGCTATCTCCTCCCAATAGATCATCAGCTCCATATTACAAATCTTGATGATCGGCAGACTGCTGAATTAAAAGAACACATTCCAGACGTCATCGCTTTTTTACAACACGCAAGCACGGCAGGTACCGTCGAACATCCAAGTCATGTATTCGTGCATTGCCAGGCGGGAATATCTCGATCTCCCTCCATGATCATCGCCTTTTTGCTCCATGCAAGATACGAGTACTTAGGTAAGCAAGGTCGACGCTGGGATGAGTATACCCCGACAGAAGAAGCCTATTTAAAAACTCTCACACGTGATAGCGATCAACACAGGCGCCCCCTCCTCCTGGACTATCTTCTGCGCATGCTACAGAAAGACAGGTCTGTCATAAGTCCCAATCTAGGATTTATGGGTCAGTTGATGAACTATGAAAAACACCTAAAATCTCATCTGGACAGGGAAATAAAGGCCTCCAAGACACACCCTTCCTTGGAGTAATCAGCTTACAGCCCTGCGAGTCCGACGCCAGTGGGACCAGGCCTCATACACGATGGGGAGTAAGGAGAGCCCGACAATAGCCATCATCGTAAGGGTGAGGCTTTTTCGGATAATGGGCAAATCCCCAAATCCATATCCGAGCCCCAAAAACAACACCACCCAGAGCGCACCCCCAATCACGTTGTAGCTCATATACTTGCCGTAATGCATACTGCCCAAACCTGCAACAAATGGAGCAAAGGTTCGAATAATCGGCACAAAACGACACAGTACGATGGTTTTTTCTCCATGCTTGGCATAGAACTGGTGAGTCTTATCTAGATACTCTTTCTTCAAGAATCGAGAGTTCTCTTTAAACAACCGGAGACCGAAAAAACGCCCCACCCCGTAGTTCACTGTATCGCCCAAAACTGCTGCGAGAAAAATGAGGCCCATCAACATAGGCAAACTGAGCAACCCACGGCCTGCCAGGGTGCCCGCAGCAAAGAGGAGAGAATCTCCAGGCAGAAATGGGGTTACAATAAGCCCTGTCTCTGCAAACACGATGAGAAAGAGAATGAGATAGGTTGCAATCCCATATTGGGTGATCATCCCCTCGAGGGACTGATCGATTTGCAAAATAAAGTGTACGAGGATCATAATAAGATCATAAAACTGGGTGAACAATGTCACAATAAAACCTCACGTGGGGGAGAATACGAGAGAGGGAAAACAGACCCTCCTTTTCAATATAGAGAAAATCTGGTAGGTTGTACCCGTACAAGGAGAAGCGCGATATGAAAAAAAATATACTTAAATTTCTTGAGACATTTTCCCTTGTTGGATTTGGACTGGCCTACTGGATCTACGACCTGCATGTGGCAACCGCCGTTCTTATGGCGCTCTCCACCGCGTTTGTAGGTGTGGCGCTAATCCTGCGGGAAAAACTCAACCCCCTCCAGTGGGGCACCTGGGCCGTGGTCATGGTCTTGGGCGGACTTTCCGCGTGGACTCACGATGGCGATATCATCAAACTGAAACCTTCTATCCTCAATGTAGCCTTGGCCTTAGCCTTTGGGATTAGTCACTGGATCGGGGAAAAAACCCTACTGGAGCGTTTGCTCGATCCTCATTTTCCAACACCTCCCGGCAAACTACGCAACGTAAGTGCAGCTGCCGTTGTCTACTTCCTAGTGATTGCGGGGCTCAATTTATTTGTAGCCTACCGATTTGACACCTCGTTTTGGGTCAAGTTCAAGCTCATCGGGCTGTTTGTTTTCAATGGTGCCTTCCTGGCAGGCTGTTTGTATTATCTGTGGGAAGAATTCAAGCAATACGCAGAGAGCAAAGAGAAACAATAGCGCTGCGGCGCTCAAATGGGACTTAGATCCTACAGGTGCTTGATGACAAAACAACTCTACCTTTTATCAATCCTACTCCTCGCGCCTTCCAGTTGGGCAACACCCGTACAGCCAGCTGCAACACCCCAAACCCAAACGCCAAACATTGATCCCAACCCTGAGTTTCGTCCCTCGAGCCTCAAACCGAGATCTACAGTTTGGCCTGCACTCGCAAGTTATGTTTTGCCTGGATTCGACCAATATTGGGAAGGCCAAACTATGTATGCCATCTCTTATTCGGCCGTGGGAATTGGGGGTCTGTCACTCATACAATCCAATCGAAAGCACGAAGGGAAGGGATCCGATTTTATAAAAAACAGCCAAGATTATCCCAAAGCAGGCTATCAGGTATTGGGAGCTAAGATCTACGACACGGCTGGTAGTTTAAGTGCCTACCACAGTTTCAAAACTGCAGTTCGAACCCGAAAAAGCGAGTTTGCCTTCATTGAAACAGAAGAGTCTGTGCAAGATCTCTTGATGGCACCGATTCGATTTTCTGAAATGACAAAACCAACTGTCTTTATTCCCCTGGGCCTCCTGGCTGGTCTCAGTCTTCTCGGGCCCAAAGGCAAAAAGGGAGAGAAGGGGAACCGAGCCTCCGGTATCGATCGAGGGGTTTGGACCTCCGGTATTTCCTACGGAGCCGGCGTGGGGGAAGAGGCCTTGTTTCGAGGATGGATGATGCCCAATCTTCATGCCAGTACGCAGAGTGCATTGGGTAGCAATGCCATACAAGCCGTTATCTTTGGAGCCGCGCATTATGCAGAAGGTCAACCCCTCCCTATCGCACAAGCCTTGATGGGTGGCTATTTAGGGTGGAGGACACAGGCCAACGGATATTCACTGCGAGAAAGTATTTTTATCCACTTTTGGTGGGATATCATTGCATTAAGTCGCGCCTATTTTTATGTGGAAGATGTGCAAGCTGCTTATTTAATGCCACTTTTCACTATACCGCTGTAACCCCAAAACACGATCGGTACGTTTATATGATGCCCATTCTTGAAACCCTAGCCTTGAGCAAACGATACGATTCTAAATTCGCTATCCAAGACGTACAGTTCTCCGTCGGCCGGGGACAAGTATGCGGACTTTTGGGGCCCAATGGGAGCGGCAAGACCACTACATTGGGGATTGTCCTGGGCTGCCTGCGAGCCACTTCGGGACAATACCGCTGGTTCGGTGAAGCCCCAACCGCCGCACAGCGCACCCGCGTAGGGGCACTGCTGGAAAAGCCGAATTTCTACCCTTGGCTCTCGGCGAGTCGCAATCTTCAGATCACAGCCAAGATCCGCGGCGTGGAAGATGATAAAAAAGCGATCCAACGAGTCTTGGACCAAGTAGGCCTGCTGCCCCATGCCAATACCCGCTACAGCACATTTTCTCTCGGCATGAAGCAGCGCCTGGGTGTCGCCTCCGCTCTGCTGGGCAATCCAGAGGTTTTGGTCCTGGATGAGCCAACGAATGGGATCGATGCAGAGGGCATTGCCCACATGCGCACGTTGTTCCTCGATCTGGCCGCTGCAGGAAAGACCCTGATTCTCTCGAGCCATATCCTCGATGAAATTGAAAAAGTGTGTTCCCATGTGGTAATCCTAAAATCAGGGCGTGTTTTGGCCCAGGGGGCCATCGGGGATGTGCTCCAAGCGGAGGGGGGAATCGAAGTCGCTGCTTCTCATATGGAGGCCCTCGGGGAGATTTTAAAAACATGCCCGCACCTGCAAAAAATCGAACGCACAGGCGATCTCTTCCACGTATACCCACTGCTTGACACCTTCACTGCAGAAGCTCTCAATGAATGGTTGGTGCAACAGCAAGTCTTTGCCTCCCATTTGGTACGTCGCAAGCAAAGCCTGGAACAGCATTTCCTTTCTCTCATTTCCACCCCGTAACTGGAGCATCTCAATGAAACCTCTCTTGTGGCTTACCTATTATAAAATTGTTGCCAACCGAATGTTTTGGCTCCTCCTGGTTGGATTTTTAAGCGTCTATTTTCTCGCCTTGGGCATATTGTCTGCTTTTTCTCAGCATGCAGGGTTGGGAATGCAGCTGGCATCTGTCTTGCATCGCCCCTATGTGTGGGGAAATCTCTGCTGGTTGGGGCAAATCGGGCATTTTATGCTCAGCCTCTTTCTCATCATGATCGTGGCTAACGATTATGAACACGGAACCTTACGCAAGCAGGTAATAGACGGGGTCAGCCGCACGGGAATGCTGGCGCACTACAGCCTCTTGTGCGTTGCGCTATCTGTGATATCGCTGCTCACGGTAGTGGCAGCAGGGCTTATATTCAGCACACCGGGGTTTAGCGGCGCAGGCAGTTGGATGGAATGGTCACAAGCTCAAATCTTGGGGCGATTTTTCCTCCAAGGCATCGCATTTTATGGGTTTACTCTGCTCGTAATCCTCTGGGTTAAGCGCAGCATGTTCGCCGTTGTGTTCCTGAGTCTGTGGCAGTTGGGTCTGGAACCTCTCTTGGGGGTCATTCTCAATCATAAAGTTCGCGAAGGAATCTCTGACTTTATGCCCCTCCACTCTATTCTCGCCGTGGTACCTACGCCCCACGTACCGACACTCGGCATTACCATGGCGGATTCGCTTTCCCTTGTGGGAATCACCGCTGCAGTTGTATACACGATTTTGTTCTTTTTTGGCTGTGGTGTGCGGCTCGCATACGAAGATTTATAAGGAGTAGCGAATGTTAGGATTTGACAGCAACAAGAAATTATGGTTTCTAGGCGCACTTTTACTTTCTGTACTTGCGGGGCTCGCCTTGTTTCGCGCCCAGACGCCCACAGAGAAAATCAGTACCGTCGTAGAAAAGAAAACCGAAGAAGAGAGGACACCTTTGAGCACAACCCCTACCATCACAAATCGTGTATTTATGGACATCCAAATCGGCGATGAAAAGCCTCAGCGCATCGTCATCGGCCTTTACGGTGAAGTGGTTCCAAAAACCGTAGAAAACTTCCGCGCCCTTTGCACAGGCGAAAAAGGTTTTGGATACAAGAACAGCAGCTTTCACCGTGTAATTCCCCAGTTCATGTTGCAAGCTGGTGATTTCACCAACCACAACGGCACTGGTGGCAAAAGCATCTACGGGGAAAAGTTTGCAGATGAGAACTTCACCCTCAAGCACACAGAGCCTGGCATTTTGAGCATGGCCAATGCGGGGCCCAACACCAACGGATCCCAGTTCTTCATCACCACGATTAAGACAGACTGGCTCGATGGTCGACATGTAGTATTCGGAAAAGTGATCGAAGGCATGGATGTGGTTACTGCTGTAGAAGCTGTCGGCTCTGGTAGTGGGCGTACTTCTAAGCCTGTGATGATCACAGACTCTGGCGAGTTGTAGATTTTTTCTTTGTAATTTTCGTCATCCCAAGGGCCCGAAGGGACCGTATGGGATCCCTGCGTTTTTATCGAGATCCCATACGGCTGCTACGCAGCCTTGGGATGACGATTTCACCCCCTCCGTCATCCCTCGCTGTGCGAAGGATCTCCCAATGTTGTAGTCTGCTATAGCTTCAAAAAAAACAATCCTCTCCCAATGTCAAAGCCCAGGGAATCGGATCGGGAGTAAAAGTAGGGAAAATCACCCGAAACCCAGGTTCGAGAATTTGCCCCCGAGGGTTTTTGGAAATCTCAGAGGCAGAGACCTCCTTGCGGACCTGTCCCAAATATTGCACCAACCCATGGACACCAGTACTCGTTTGTAACGTCTGTTTGCAATTTGTAAAAAACTCTCGCAGAGGGGGCTGAACGGGGGATTCCATATGGGCCAGTAGAATCGGTGCCCCTGATAACTTACTTTGGGCAAGGGCTTCCTTAAATTCTACTAGCCAATGCTCTGACCAAGCAGAAGGAACCAACGGCAAGAGCTCACATCGCATCTTCGAAAAAACAGGACGCGTCCAATCCACGGAGAGCACAGCTGTAATAAACTCGGAAGAAATTTTCCCTCGTTTTACCAACTGATCGATAGCCAAAATATCTGCTTTTCCCTTCACCGGTGCGGCCCATCCGTGATCCGCATCGGCTCCAATTCCTTCATACTCACCAAAACGACTCTGAAAAGAGAGTAGAGCCTCCAAGTAGAGGCCTCGATTCACCTGCAGTTTGTCAGAAGTAAAAATACGTTCATCCAGAAAAAAAGAAGTAGGGATCGTCACCACATTGCTGTCTTGCAACGGTTTTTCACTGGCAACTAAATTGATCTCTTCAGGGCAAAACAAAGGTCGCAATGCAATCTGTGGGGATGCATCCTGTTTTTTTGCAAAGGCTCTTCCTGCAATCAGCTGCTCTAGACCTTTCACCACCAGGCCTTGTAACGCAGAAGGTGGATGCAGCGTTGCCATCACCGCCTGCATCTGGGCATCTGGCTCTCGCCCCCCAAAGGGAAGAGGACGTTCCTTATTCCACCACGAATCGTGAGGTGCCTCCAGTTCTTTCATCAAGGGACCACCTGCGAGATGACACCCGGAACATCGCAATCGACGGCCAAAAATGCTCTCCCCCGGTTGTCTCGTTCGATGGACCTTCTCGGTATCTGTCCAAATATCTCGGCTATCCCCTCGATAGAACCAACGAGAACCTGTCTCCGGTGAACCGATGAGTTCGTAAAAATTGTATACCTCTTTTTTAGCATCCCATGCCAACAGCTCCACCATAAGAGAAGAGGAGGAAGGATCTTGATCTAATATCAAAGTGGCATCTTCTCCAGGGGCTACAAAATGCCCGAAGAGAAGCTCATGGGGACGGATGGGTCGAGAAAGATGCTTGGGCGCCTTCATTTCAACCGCTTCAAAAAAACTAAAACTACCGCGATCTGGGTGATGAAAACCTTGATTTGCCACCATCGTAGTGATAAAGGTGCCTCCTTCCTCTTTCACCTGCCCACGTAACGCAAGAACGTCCGATGGGCATCGAGGCACCAAACGCATAAGTTGAAAAAAAGGATCCTGTAAGTCGCGGACACGACCCTGCTGCGAATCCACCACTACACATTGACCCCAAGCCGTGGATTCAAGAATAAACACGAAGAAGAGAATAACCTTGAACCAATCTCGTGTGCCCTTCACTAGATTCCCTTTTTTCTACATGGACTGATTTAGTAGACCCAGAATAGGACGATTCTCGATGAAAATACAACCTTCAACTCATGCTCAAGTGAGTCCCACTGCCAAATTAGTGGCCTACTGGCGACAATTTACGGATATCCCATACAGCAAAGACATCGCTTCTTTTTTTCATGTCAAAGAGGTGGTGCAAGATCTCTTTAAGGAAGATTTCCCTATTTTCTTCCCCCCACAAACCGACGATCCATTTGTGGCCTATGTGCAACTGCGGTACAAAAGCATCCAAGCGGAACTCCTCCGACAAAATAGTAAGCAAGTGTTGGAATTTGCCAGTGGCATTTCTCTGAGAGGACTTACTATGACCGCAGATCCGACTCTCACCTATATCGAAACGGATCTACCTGGCATTACCGAAGAGAAGACTCCAGTTGTCGAACAAATCATGCGTGCACATAAAATTGCACACCGAGACAACTTATTTTTCGAGTCTGTAAATATTTTGAATTTTTCTGAAATTGAATCGGTTTTGGAAAAATTTGACCCACAACAGCCAATTGCCATTGTGAATGAAGGGCTGCTTCAATACCTTTCTCTGGAAGAAAAACAGACTGCAGCAGAAAACATTTACAAAATTTTATCTCGTTTTGGAGGCTGTTGGATCACCCCTGATTTGGATTCAAAAATACAAATGACGGCAGATACAGCGGGCCGAGATCCGAAATATCAAACCCTCGTCGATGTCATTAGCAAAGAAACAGACCGAGATCTTTTCAACAATGCTTTTGAAGATGATGCCGCTGTTTTAGATTTTTTTACCAAAATTGGATTTACGGTTTCAGTTCAATCCCAGCTGTACCCTGATTTGGAGTTATCCAGTATAACAGGTGCACCTATGTCGAACGAGATTGCTCAGGACTTGGAAACAGCACGCCTTTGGGTGATGAAGGTGGCTGTCTGAGACATTTGATAACTACCTGGGTAGTTGGCTTTTTCTTTTTTTATTTTCTGGAAACCAGCTGCGAAGTTTTCCAGACCTTCCTTGCCTCGCAAGGGGAGGGTGGTGCCTAAAGCAAAGATGGCAGAGGGAAGGCCGGCGCGACGGTCGGATCCCCCCGTCTCTCTCAAAACGCAAACACAATTCTCGTCATGGACAATAGCTCTTGGTTGCGTTTTTCAACCCGACGGGTCCCTCCGCCCTGCTGCCCTTCCCTCTGCCATCTTTGCTTTAGGCACCACGCTCCCGTAGCTGCAAAGATTTTCGGTAGCCACGGGAGAAAGCGGGTGAATTCCTTTCGATTAACATGCGAGGGGCCAAGGGCAGCCGCTTGGGGGGACCTACCCGGGTCACAAATCGCAGCCGAGAGCTATTGTCCATGA
This sequence comes from Deltaproteobacteria bacterium, assembly GCA_947475005.1. GTDB lineage: Bacteria > Bdellovibrionota_B > Oligoflexia > Oligoflexales > Bog-1112 > CANIBL01. The sequence goes on from CANJLI010000007.1 coordinate 52,935, forward strand.
CTATAATACTGTCTGCGATTTTGAGAGGGTGGGAGGCCCCGAGCGAGCGCCGGCCTTGGCATCTAACATGGTAACCGAAAGGAATATCCGACCGCTCTACCCATTGCGAGGCAAGGAAGGTCTGGAAAACTGCGCAGCTGGTTTCCAGAAGAAAAAAAAGAAAAAGGCAACTACCTGGGTAGTTACGAAAAATTACAAACCCAATAGATGGAACTTAGGTTCCATCGGCTCCTCATCCAATGACACAGGGCCCCACTGTTTGTGTGGAGAAAGCAAGTGATACGGATTGGTCACCTTGTGCATGAGATAAAAATGTGCATGAGCCAGCGGCTGCACAAGCACAGCTCCTGCCCCGTAGAGGCACAGCACCAAGAGCCCCCCGCCCATGTAAAAAACTCTCGAGAGGATGGCTCCAGCAACTCCTATTAAGGGGACACTCCAACGGGGTGTCCCCGGTGAGAGCCAGGAAAGGGGACACTCCAACGGGGTGTCCCCTCCAGTTAGCATCTTCAGGCAGTTTCTTATGACTTTCTTTTCGGATTTCTGTATAAATCTTGAGCTTAATTTACGTTTTTCCCTCGTTTAGCAAGAAAATATGTATGGATATTGTGGATAAACCCGTCATCTACGTCATCGCGCTGCCCATCGGCAACTGGGAGGATATCACCCTGCGTGCCCTCGCCATCCTGCGCGAAGTGGATATATTGGCCTGCGAAGATACCCGCATGACGGGCAAACTCCTCGCTCACTTACAGATTTCGGCTAAAAAATTAGTAAGTTACCATGATCATTCGGAGCGTGGAAAAGCGGAACCCCTCATCGCCCAACTCTGCGATGAAGGCCTAAGCCTCGGACTTGTGAGCGACGCCGGCACCCCCTGCCTCTCCGATCCTGGCTATCGCCTACTCCAAGCCGCTCATGCCCGGGGAGTCCGCGTGGTGCCCATTCCAGGGCCCTCTTCCTTCACCGCACTCCTGTCCGTATCAGGCCTCCCCTCGGATCGAGTCCTATTCGTGGGCTTCTTACCGAGAAAGCGCGGAGAATTGGAGCGCGAGATGGCCAGCTGGAAGCAAGGACGAAGCTCCGTGGTCTTTTTTGAATCTGCGTCTCGTCTCGTTGCCACCCTCACCTGTCTCGCAGCCCTTTGCCCCGATAGTGAGTTGTGCATCGGACGAGAGCTTACAAAACGACACGAGGAGATCCTGCATACTTCTGTGGCAGAAGCCCTCGTGTGGGCCCAGGCCCATCCGTGCCTCAAAGGGGAATTGGTCCTGATGCTCGGAAAACCTACCGCTGCAGCAGAACAAGCGACGGTGGCCGAGACGTGGATCTCCCTGCTTGCAGAGGCCCAAATACGACGAGAGGCAGGTGCCACTCACAAGGACCTGTTGCAACACTTTTCCCATCTTTCGCTACCCAGAAAAGAACTCTATACTCGGCTGCAAAACCTTTTTGCTCCCACGATCCTCTAGGAAAGGCCCCTTATGGAAATTTTAGATAAAATCACCCATCTGATGCAGCTGTTTCACGCAGAAGCCTCCACATTTCTGTCTCAATCTGAAACGGCAGAATCCTTTCGCATTCGATGGATGGGAAAAAAAGGCTACATCACCGACGTATTCGAAGAGATGAAAACGGTAGCGAAAGAAATACGCCCCGAGGCTGGCAAGCAGATCCATGCATTACGCCAAAAAATCGATGCCTTTCTTGCCGAACAGCAGAAGAAAGAAAGCGAGCAATGGATCGAATCCACCATCGCATCTCGACGTCTCGACCCTACACTACCTGTAAGCCTAGGCTCCCAAGGGGCACTCCATCCGGTGACCCTCATGCGGCATCGGTTGATCGAAATTTTTCAACGCTATGGATTCTCCGTCTATGAAGGACCGGAGATCGAAACAGATTTCTATAACTTTGCGGCACTCAATTTCCCTGAAGAGCATCCAGCACGGGACATGCAAGACACCTTCTTTCTGGCAGACCAACCGTCTTCTATGGTGCTGCGTACCCATACGTCCAATGCACAAATCCACTCCATGCTGCAGGAAAAACCACCCCTTCGTTTGATCAGTCCCGGGAAAGTATTCCGAGTGGATAGCGATGCGAGTCATACCCCTACGTTCCATCAGTTGGAGTGCCTCGTGGTGGATCGACGCATTTCCATGGCCCATCTAAAAGGCATGATCGATGCCTTTGTACAGGAAGTCTTTGGCTCTGACATTCGCACCCGGTTTCGTCCCAGCTTCTTTCCCTTTGTAGAACCGGGAGCTGAAATGGATGTGGCTTGTACACTTTGTCGAGGTAAAGGTTGTCAAACGTGCTCCCACAGCGGATGGTTAGAAATCGGAGGTTGCGGTATGATACACCCCAACGTCTTCGAAGCTGTTAACTACGACAGTGAAGAATACACCGGCTTTGCCTTTGGATTTGGCATCGACCGTATGGCTATGCTTGCCTACGGATTGCCTGATTTGCGTCAGTTGTTTGAAGGGGATGTTTCCCTCCACCGACAATTTTCCCTCTATCCGTAAAGGAAATACCCATGCTACTTTCCCTTGAATGGTTGCAAGACTATATTGAACTGACTGCAGAAGAAATTACAAATCTCCCTGAACTTCTCACCCAACTGGGTCTTGAAGTCGAGAGCATCACACGACAAGCCCCCCTCGATCCCAATATGTTGGTTGGGGAAATCCTGGAAGCCCGTCAACATCCCGATGCAGAAAAATTGCGGGTATGCACAGTCGCTCATCTACCGGGGCAAGAGCCCTTAGAGATCGTCTGCGGAGCTCACAATGCACGCAAGGGTATCAAAGTGGCTCTCGCAGTCCCAGGCACTGAAATCCCTGGTGGCATCAAGATTAAGAGAACCAAACTCCGAGGCATCGAATCCATGGGGATGTTGTGCTCAGGTCGAGAGTTGGGTGTATCAGAAGATCATGATGGAATCTTGGAATTTCCCTTGGACTGGCCCACCGGGGCTCCCTTGCACAATTATATGAAAACTGGGGATGTGATCTACGAACTCAAAATCACACCCAACCGAGCTGACTGCTTGAGCTACATCGGAGTGGCACGAGATCTTGCTGCCAAGCTGAAAAAGCCCCTTCAATTGCCTCCTGCAGAGTCTCCAAAAGAAACGAAACCGGAATCTCAGATCTCCATTCGAGTGTCTGATTTTAGTTTATGCGACCGATTTGTAGCCAGCGTGGTCCACGACATCCCTGCCGTCAAAACCCCCTTCTGGATGAAAAAACGACTGGAAGCTGCAGGTCTACGTTCCATTCATTTTATTGTGGATCTCAGCAACTACGTCATGTTGGAATATGGACAACCCAGTCACGCATACGACCTGGATAAACTGCCAACACCTTCTCTCGAAGTCTCCACCTCTACAGAGGCAGCGCCTTTTGCAACCCTCGATGGACAAGCTGTGACCCTCGTGGAATCTGACATTCGCATCCAAAGTGGCAACCAAACGATTTGTATTGCCGGTGTGATGGGCGGAAAAAGTGCAGAAGTCACAGCCTCTACGAAATCGGTCGTACTGGAAGTGGCACGGTTTCATGCCAAGATGATTCGAAAAACTGCCAAGCGACTTGCTTTTTCTACAGAATCCTCCTTTCGCTTCGAGCGAGGCGTGAACGTAGAGAATCTACGCACGGTAATGGATCGTTTGCTCCATCTTCTTGCGACTTGCTGTGCGGAACAAGGTCTCCCAGCTCCGCAGATGACAAGTGATTATATTGATCTGTACCCAGAACCACTTCCTCCTCGACGCATCGCCCTGCGATTGCAACGAGCCAAAGATATTTCAGGGCTCAACCTGCTCACTGCTGAGACCTGTGTGAAACACCTGACCAGGCTGGGTATTGCACTGATTGACAAAACCGACGAACGCATGCTCTTCGCTATCCCCGCTTGGCGAGCCGATATCGAGCGAGAGGTTGATCTCATCGAAGAAGTGCTGCGACTCGAAGGCTTCGACAAAATTCCATCTGTCTTGCCTAAAATGGATCTGCGGCCTTTGCCCCAAGATCCATTTGTGATCTTTCAACACCGAAGCAAACAAGTATGGGCACAGCTAGGGGCCTGTGAGGTTATTACCTTCCCCTTCTGCCAAGCAGAAGCCCTCACACAATGGAAACTCACACCCGCTCATCCTCTCTGGCCCACCTTGCGTTTGGCTAATCCTATTAACGAGACCTGTGGGCATTTGCAAGCGACCCAGATTCCCACCATGCAAAAATCTCTCCTGTACAACCGCAACCACGGTGTCAAGGATGCTAAGCTTTTCCAAGTGGGGAAGGTGTATTTCCATCCTACACCAGCAGCCCAAACCGTAGTGGGGATCAGTGAGAACCGAATGCGACCTGGCAGGTCCTTCACCCCTAAAGCGCAGCAAGAATCCTTCCGTATGGGAGAGCGAGTGGTGCTCTCGTTTCTGTGTGACCGCATCTGGAAAACAGCTTCATGGGAAGGCTCCGAAGTACCCAGTACCTATTTTGCTGTAAAACAGCTACTCGAGGGATACCTTCGTACATTTACGAAGCAAGAAGCCGTCTACCATGCCATCGACGTAGCTGCTTTTCCTTTCTTGCATCCCCATGCGGCTGCTACGGTTTCCTTCGCAGGGGTTACCTTTGGTTGGCTCGGAGAATTGCACCCAGGGGTTACTGCAGATTGTGAACTTCAACCCAATGTGGTGGCCTGTGAGTTGGATCTAGAGCGACTCTTTGACTTGATATCTACAGTGTCAGAGAAGAAAGAACTGACTTTTCATAAGTTCCCCCCTACCACAAGGGATATGGCACTTTTGGTGGAGAAGACCACTTCCTTTGATGCAATTAAAGAAGCGATCTCCCATCACCCACGTCAAAAGCATTTGGAAACCTTCTCGATCTTCGATGTGTATGAAGGGGATCAAATTCCAGCTGGTAAGAAAAGCATGGCTTTTTCTTTAACCTTCCGCTCTGCCACAAAAACCCTTACCGATGATGTGGTGGAGAAGGAATTCACATCCTTAAAAACCTGGTTGATGGAACAACAGCAGGTAGAGTTTCGATAGAAAAGAGGGGTATCCCCTCTTTTCTTTTCTTTTCTTTTCTTTTCTGGAAACCAGCTGCGCAGTTTTGGCTGCGCCTTCCCTCGGCGCTACGCTCGATGCTTGCATCAGCATCGAGCGTAGCGCCGAG
>CANJLI010000008.1 GCA_947475005.1 Deltaproteobacteria bacterium
AAAAATGGCGATAGAAAACTCCAGGACACATCTGATAAGCTGGTCGCATATAGCATCGGGGTTCCTTTGGTCGGGTAAACCGCGATGCTATACCATATCTCTATATATTTCCTTTAATTTCATATGATTAGACTTCAGACAGCCTCTTAGGGGGGGCAAACAATGGCTGTACAGAAAAGACCAAACAAGAAATTGAAAACAGTACTTTTTTTATCATTAAGAGCCTATCTGGTAAAGAATTGAGCCATGTAATATGGTTAATACTATTCAATAGTTTTGAGTATGTCAAAATTTTGATGAGATCGGGGACAGCTACCGAATTATTGGGTGGAGGTGAGATCGGTAACTGTCTCCGATCTCACCGTCCCCGATCTCATCCAGAATACCAGACACATAAGATTTCTTAGCCAAATGCCATTGCGGACGAGAGTTGGGGTGTCCCCCAATCTCGGATTTACTTGTCTCCCCCCCTACTGTAGGCTCACGGCTTCTTAAGAAAGGCCTACACCATGTCCGTTGCCTATGCCCACTCTCTATCTGAATCCTTGTACGAGCCACTTCCGCCTGGTCTGTTCCAACTGAAGTGGGATTGGGATCCGACCTTGATCGGATTTTTGATTCTGGGATACCTCTATATAAAAGGACTGCGAGCGTTCAAGGGCAAGTCCCCCGTGCGCCCGTGGCAACTCGTTTGCTTTGCCTGTGGACTCTCCGTAAACATCATCGCCTTGTCTCCGCCCATTGACCCTCTCTCGGATCGCCTCTTCTTTGTGCATATGATTCAACATATGCTCATCGTGAACGTGGGCGTTCCGCTTATGCTCTTCGGGGTACCCTTCTTCGTCGTTATGCGAGGGGCTTCCCCCTGGGTTCGGCGTAAAATTCTCCTACCCATTATGAAAAGCCCCTTCGCCCGAGGTACCCATCGGGTCCTGTTATTCCCCTTCGTGGCCCTACTCTTGTTCGAGGGTAACTACTGGTTGTGGCATGTGCCCCGTTTTTACAACCTAGCCCTCCTCCATGACGGCATCCACTTGGTGGAACACTTCCTCATGGCAGTCACTGCCATGTACCTCTGGCGTAGTATCATTGACCCCTATCCGCTTCGCTCTCCGTTGCCCATGGGATTTCGGTTGCTTTTTCTCGGGTTTATTATGACCCTGGACTCCATTCTTGCAGCAGGCCTCTCGTATTCCAGTCAAGTCTGGTACGCCTACGAAGGCATTCCCATGCCGAGTTGGTGGGGGGATCGCTGGTCTCATCTGGATGATCAGCGCCTGGGGGGGCTCATTATGTGGGTGCCGGGAGGAATCTTGTTGTTCCTCAGCATGACCATCTGCTTTTTTGTGTGGGCGGACCGAGAACAGCGCAAGGACCGTGAACGTATGGCGATGACCCCCTAAAAGGCGGGTCCCGTAACGATCTCCTACAATTGGTATTTGACATCCTCGCCGGGTTGGGGTACCAGAGTTGGGCTTTACATGCCCTTCCTTTCAGGTGAAAATCTCCCAACTCAGAGTATTGGATGGTATAAGGTATGAGATGATCGGATAGAAAACTGGCGATTTTCGCTATAAGGCTACTAATTAGTTGAGGAAAATATCGAATGTCCTTTGTTGACAGCGGGGAACGCAAGCTTAGCAATGTAATCAATGCGGTGAGTCGGGATAAAAATCTCGATACCAGCATTATTGTCGACGCGTTGGAGCAGGCGATGATCCACGCTGCCAGGCGGGATTTCGGCCTAGAGGCTGACCTGGAAGCCACATATAATGAGGAAACGGATGAAATTGACTTGTTTCAATTTCGCACCGTCATTCCAAATAACGTGCAACCGACTTCCGATGCAGAGATTACGCTAAGCGAAGCCCAAAAATATGACAATCAAACCGAAGTAGGCGACGCCCTTGGAGTCAAGGTCGACACCTCTAAGTTTGGACGTATTGCTGCGCAATCTGCAAAGCAAATCATCATCCAAAAAGTGCGTGATGCTGAAAAAGCCCAGGTATATGAAGAGTTTAAAGAGCGCGTTGGTGAACTGCTCAATGGGCATGTACGCCGCCTCGAGCGCAACGGACTCATCATCGATCTGGGACGCGTAGAAGCCATCATCCCTCCCAAGGAACAAATTCCTGGGGAACGTTTCCGTCCAAAGGATCGCATCCAGGGATACGTAATGGAGATCAAACGGGCATCCCGTGGTCCCCAAATCGTGCTTTCACGTGCTCACCCAGGCTTGCTTATTCGCTTGTTTGAACAGCATGTTACAGAAATTTACGATGGGATCGTCACCATCGAATCTGCGGCGCGAGATCCAGGCGCCCGCTCCAAAATCGCAGTGTACTCTAAGGATTCCTCCGTGGACCCTGTTGGTGCATGCGTGGGAATGAAGGGTGTTCGGGTACAAGCCGTCGTCCAAGAACTCAACGGTGAGAAGATCGATATTATTCCGTGGGATCGTGATCCGGCAAAATTGGTCTGCAACGCTTTGGCCCCCGCTGTGGTGTCCAAGGTAATTGTGGATGATGAACGCCACGCCATGGAAGTAATCGTAGCTGAGGACCAGCTGTCTCTTGCTATCGGAAAACGCGGGCAAAACGTGCGGTTGGCTGCTCAGCTTACCGGCTGGAGACTCGACATTAAGAGCGAAGCCAAGTTGGAAGAACAACTGGCTGGCGTGAAAATGGTTCTGGCTTCCATCGAAGGCTTGGGAGACATGCACGCAGGTATTCTGGTGCATGAGGGTGTGAAAACCCCTGCTGAACTTGCAGAGATGAACCCTCGTATCTTGAGTCGCTTGCTAAACCTCGAGACTGAAGATGCGGAGCGCATCGTAGAGGCTGCGCGTCAGAAGGCTGCCGAGCTAGAAGTCGGTGGCGTTCGCGATACAGCTGAATACACCGCGCAAGATGCAAAAGCTTCGCCTGAAAAGCCAAAAGAAGCGGTTTTCCAGGATGATGCACGCAAGGCTCGCGTAGAGATGTTTAAAAAACTAAGCGGTGTGGGAGAGGCTACTGCCTACGCGTTGGCAGATGCTGGGTATGTGACAATTGGCGACGTCATCGCAGACTCTGCGGATGAAGTCGCGCAAAAAGCCGAGATCTCCCTGGGTATCGCTCGAACGGTCCAAATCGCAGCGGATCGTTATCTACAAGAAGCCAACCAAAGCGAGGGTGGAAAATAACCCCCACCTAACGTTCGAGTGTGAGATAACCCCCCTGCCCATCGATCCCTAAGAAGCGTGCCCTGCCCGCTTCCATCGATGTCACCCTCTCTCGAGAGAGGCGGGGGCCTGTTGGTTCTAAAACTGCCCAAATGGGTATAATGGCCTTTCTCAGGTTGAGAGGTTGAAATGGTAAAGATGCGTGTATATGAACTGGCTCGTGAGTTAAAACTGGAAAGTAAGGCTTTGATTGCAAAGCTTAAAGCTGTTGGCGTTGAAGTCGCAAGTCATCAGAGTACCTTGACAGTGGCTCAAGTGGACAAAATAAAAGCTGCGGAATTTGCAAGTGCTGAGCCCAAAGTTGTGGTGAGGCGCCGTCCCAAACCCGAAGAAATAAAGGTCGAATCTACATCTGAAGCGGAGGGCTCTCCTCCGGTTTCAAGTGAAGAGCTCCCGGCAGAGACGCTTGCTGCAAGCGGTACACGCATCCGAAGAGCCGTAAAGCCAGCTTCCTCCGTGCAAGAGGGAACGGTTGTCGAGCCAGAATCTGCTGCAGTGGCAGAGGTTGCACAGTCGAGAGACGGTGAAGACAAGCCAGCAAACGTGATCCTGGACAAAGCGACTACACCTGAGCAATTGGCTCAAATTGCAGCGCAAGACGCCAAGGTAATTGCGGAAGCCAAAGCAAAGTTGTTAACTCGCTCCCTTCGAGGACCTGAAGCACCTGTGCGTCGGTCTACTCCATCGGAGTCTCGATCTTCAGAACCTCGTTCTTCTTCCGAGAATCGCTCTTCCGAGAATCGCTCTTCCGAGAATCGCTCTTCCGAGAACCGTTCTTCGGAACCTCGTGCGGAGAGAAAGCAATTGTTCACTCCAGGTTCTGGGGCAACCATTGTTCGAAAGGCCACGACAAAAGAGGTCGAGGAACTCAAGCACCAGCAACAAGTTCAATCTCAGCCTAAATCACCTCAACGTCCGATGTCACGTCCGCCCCTTCGAGAGGATTCTCGTGGTGGTCCTGACAATCGATATCGTTCTGTTTCCAGTGGTGGTCCAGCCGGTTCTTCTCAGGGAGGCCAAGGCGGTTACCAAGGATCCCAAGGGGGAGGCTATCAAGGCTCTCGTCCACAAGGAGCTCAAGGTTCTTCTCAAGGGTACCAGGGGTTTAGGGGCTCTCAGGCTCCAGCGCCTGCACCGATGCCGTTCCCACCGGGAGAGGATGAATTTGGAGAACGTACCAATAAGAAAGCCTTCCCTCTTAAAGGCAAGACAGATCGCCCAAGTGTGGTGGTAGAAGAGCCGAAGACCGCAAAACCGGCTCCAAAGAGAAAAAGTTTATCGACCCGAGAGTTGCTCGAGTCTCTGGATACTGAGGTCGAGGTCGAAGTCGTTGCCGAGGTGTTTGAAGCGCCTCGTCGTAATAAGAAAGTATATACGCCTTCAGGCGGTGGAAAACGCAGAGATAAGAAATCTCGCAGAGATTCCAAGCCGATAGCTTCATCTACGCCAAGGGCTGCTTATCGCGTGGTGAAGATCACGGGCAATGCCATTTCCATTTCAGAGCTTGCCCATCAGTTGAGCGTTAAAGCTGCTGAATTGATCAAGAAATTGATGAGCCAAGGCATTATGGCTACCGTAAATCAAGCGATTGATTTCGATACAGCTGCATTGCTCTCTAGTGAATATGGATTTGAGTGCAAGGATGCTACCCGTAACGTCTCAGATGTCTTGGAGCATTTGGATGCCAAGCGAAGTGAGTCTCGTACGCGTCCTCCGATCGTGACTGTAATGGGTCACGTAGATCACGGAAAAACCTCGATCTTGGACAGGATCCGCAAAAGTAAGGTCGCCCAGCAAGAAGCAGGGGGTATCACTCAGCATATCGGTGCGTATTGCGTCGTGCATAATGATGCAGCGATCACCTTTATCGATACACCGGGTCACGAAGCGTTCTCTGCCATGCGAGCACGGGGAGCTAAGTTAACCGATATCGTAGTCTTGGTTGTGGCTGCAGATGACGGTGTGATGCCGCAGACTATCGAGGCCATCTCTCATGCTCGATCTGCACAAGTGCCGATTATCGTAGCGATCAACAAGATCGACAAACCGAATACCAACCTCGATCGTATTTTTAGCGAATTGAGCGAGCACGGGATTCAGTCAGAAGAATGGGGCGGGGAAAACCAGATCATTAAGGTTTCCGCTCTCAAGGGAACGGGTATCGATGAATTGCTAGAGGCGATCCTCTTGCAGACGGAAGTGTTGGAGTTGAAAGCCCAATACACAGGTCCAGCTACTGCAACCGTTGTGGAAGCCCATTTGGATAAAAACCGAGGCCCAGTCGCCACTGTGATCATAACACAAGGTACGTTGGCAACGGGTGACATGTTGGTTGCGGGAACTTCTACAGGTCGTGTTCGTGCCATGTATGACCACAACCGTAACCTCGTGCAGCAAGCTACACCTTCGATTCCAGTGGAAATCGTGGGTCTAACTGCAGTACCGGCAGCGGGAGATGTGGCTCACGTCGTGGAAGACGAAAAAGTCATGAAGGAAGTTCTCCAAATTCGTGAAAATGCGCTGGCTGTGACCGGTGGCAGTGTTGCGGCTACCAGCTTGGAAGAGCTGTTGGGCAAAGTGAGAAACGAGGAAACTCCACGTCTTAACTTGATCCTCAAAGCCGACACCCAAGGATCTTTGGAAGCGATTACCGATGCCATTGCAAAGCTCAAGTCTGAGAAGGTGACAGTGGTACTTGTTCACAAGGCAGTAGGGGGGATTAACCAATCTGACCTCACCTTGGCAGACACCAGTGGATCCATCATCTTTGGGTTCAATGTGCGTGCGATCAGTGCGTTGGCTTCTCGAGTTCAGGCTTCTGGCTCGATCATTCAGTATTACAGTGTGATTTACGACCTCATCGATACGGTAAAGAGCTTGATGGTTGGTAAGTTGCCTCCGGTTCGAGTAGAGACCATCGTTGGGCATGCCCAGGTACGAGAGGCCATCAGTGTGCCGAAGATCGGCTTGATTGCAGGGTCTTCTGTGATGGATGGCAAAATCACACGAACGTCCTTGTTGCGATTGGTTCGCAACGAGATTGTGATTTATACCGGTAAAATTGGTTCGTTGCGTAGATTTAAAGAAGATGTGAAAGAAGTGGCGCGTGGCTACGAATGTGGAATCTCTATCGAAGGCTACAACGATGTAAAAGTCGGGGATGTTATCGAGGCCTTCCAGATGGACGAGCAGGCTGCTGTACTGGACTTTTAGTAAGGACAATAATGGGATTACGGACACTGCGTTTAGCGGACGAAATTAGAGATTTATTAGCCAACTGCTTTGTTGGGGACCGACTGAGAGACCCTCGTCTCCAAGGCATTAGCATTACCCATGTGCGCCTTTCGGGTGACCTCCAACAAGCGTCAGTATTCTTTCGCATTTTTGATCCGAGCAAACTAGCGGAAGCTGAAACAGCGCTTCGAAGCAGTGCTGGATATTTGCGTACCTCCCTTTCGGCCCATATCAAGATTCGAAAGCTCCCGGAGTTGCGTTTCCGTTACGATGAAAGTGTCGAGCAAGGTGCGAAAATCGAATCCCTGCTGGAACAAATCAACAAAGACTCCGCCGAGTAAAGAGAATCCCCTCTCATGCCTTTACCTCCTGATTGTACTGGGGTTTTACCCATCAATAAACCTCGCGGCATGACATCTAAGGATGTCTCCCGCGTGTTGCAGCGTATCGTGGGTCGCGTCAAAATGGGGCATGTGGGTACCCTTGATCCTGATGCCGAAGGGGTCCTACCGGTCCTTTTTGGTACAGCGACACGGGTACAAGACTTGCTTCTCGATTCTCCCAAGACCTATCACAGTGTGGTGTTTCTGGGTGAAGCTACGGATACTCTCGATCGAGAAGGCACCGTGGTTGCCACCGCACCTTGGGAACATGTGACCCTCGAGGCAGCCCAGAAAGAAGCTCTAGCTTTTCTCGGCCCCATCGAGCAAATCCCCCCTGCTTTCTCAGCGGTGAAGCATCAGGGCAAGGCTTTGTATGCCTATGCGCGGAAAGAAGTGTTGTCCGATGACTTTCTTACGCAGTTCGTTCGCAAAGTTGAAATCTACAGCCTCTCTATCGATGCATTGGAAGGCAATCTGTTGTCTCTTCGCATGACCTGTTCCAAAGGCACCTACGTACGAAGTCTCGTGCGAGATTTATGCGTCGCCCTGGGAACCTGTGGCCGCGTGGATCGATTGGTACGAGAAGCGGCGTCTGGTTTTACCCTCGCACAAACCGTACCTTTGGAGGGACTTGATACCGAGGGCATCCTGCGCGCTATGGTTCCCATTCATCGCCTTACGGGGATTCCTCAACTTGTCATTCAATCCTCTGAAGATGCACTTTCCCTTCTTCAAGGAAAAGAGCTACACTCACTTCTTTGTCTTCCAAATGGTACCCCCATCCCTAGCAGTCCTTTCCTCCTGGTTTTTTCCGAACATGCGTTTGGAATTGGAAAGTGCGTAGAAAGGGATCGGATTCGACTCCAAAGGAGCTTATAAGATGAGCCAAGCATTCTCTCGACATCTGTTTACTTCGGAATCTGTAGGTGAAGGTCATCCAGACAAAGTTGCGGACCAAATCAGCGATGCGATTTTGGATGCGTTGCTTGCCAAAGATCCCCATGCCCGTGTGGCGTGTGAAACGTTGGTGAAAACAGGGCTCGTCGTGCTTGCAGGCGAAATTACCTCTTCCGCCCAAATTGACTACCAAGCAGTGGCGCGAGAAGTTATCGGAGAGATCGGTTACACCGATGGTGCTCTCGGATTTGACAATCGAAGCTGTGCGGTCATCACTTGCATGGATAAGCAATCCCCCGATATCGCTATGGGCGTTAACGAAGGTGAAGGCTTGTTCAAGGAGCAGGGTGCTGGCGATCAGGGTATGATGTTTGGCTATGCTTGTACGGAAACCCCGGAGTACATGCCTGCTTCGATCTCTTACGCCCATCAATTGTTACGGAATCTGTCCCAGTTGCGACACCGCAAAGTCGTGGATTGGTTGCGTCCTGATGCCAAGAGCCAGGTTACCGTTGAATACGAAGGAAATGTTCTAAAGCGCGTAGATACGGTGATTATCTCCACCCAGCATGGTCCTGATGTTCCCTATGAGACTCTGAAAGAATTCGTGATCGAATCCTGCGTCAAGCCTACGATTCCTCGAGAGCTGTTGCAGAATACCCGGTTCCTCATCAACCCTACGGGGCGCTTTGTGAGTGGTGGTCCAGCTGCGGATGCAGGACTTACCGGGCGTAAGATCATCGTAGATACCTACGGGGGCCACGGGGCTCACGGAGGCGGTGCGTTTTCAGGTAAAGATCCTACAAAAGTAGATCGTTCTGCTGCGTACATGGGGCGCTATATTGCCAAGAACTTGGTAGCGGCTGGGTTGGCAAGTAAATGCTTGGTGCAACTTGCGTATGCGATCGGTGTAGCAGAGCCGGTGAGCGTATTTGTGGAGAGCTATGGCACATCGACGCTTCCAACTTACAAGTTAGCTGAGATTGTGCGTGAGCACTTCCGGTTGAAGCCACAAGAAATTATCGAGAGCTTGGCGTTGCGGCAGCCTATGTACCGAGCTACTGCTGCGTACGGACACTTTGGTCGTAGCGAGTTCCCATGGGAAAAGACGGATAAAACCGATGAACTTAAGCGATACCTTTCATGATCGAGTTTTTATCGGGTGTGATTCAAGATATTAAACCCGTGGGCATCGTCTTGGATGTGCAGGGAGTGGGGTATGGCCTTGACCTACCCCTGTCCTATGTCACCCAGCTAACCGTAGGAGCGCCTTGTCAGATTTGGGTGCACACGCGGTTGCGGGAAGATTCCCTGCGTCTGTACGGATTTGCCTCCAAGGCCGATCGCGAGCTCTTTGAGCTACTCACCCAGATCAATGGCGTGGGGCCGAAGGTAGCCATGGCGATTCTCTCTACACTGACGGTGCGCGAATTGGTGCAGATCGTAGATCAGAATCGCGTGGACCTGCTCACGGAAGTGCCGGGGATTGGCCTGCGTACGGCAGAGAAGGTCTTGCTCGAGCTGAAGGTGAAGCTTGCCAAATCGGCTCATGCAGCGCTGGTGCGTAGCACTCAGGGGGCTACCCCTGCTGCTGTTACGCGAGCGGGTGCCTCGGCGCATCAAGCTGCAACCTGCGAAGAGGATCTCAAGTCCGCGTTGACCAACTTAGGGTTTAAGGACAAAGAAATTGCTCCGATCCTCCATGCTGTATTAGAAGAGACCCCCGAGGGTAAGTTTGCCGACTTGTTACGTACCAGCTTGCAGCGGCTTAAATCCAAAACGATCCAATCCTTGTTTTAAAATACGCTAAAGTTGGGGGATGAGATCGGGGACAGTTACCGAATTAGGGAGCTGGGGATGAGATCGGTAACTGTCCCCGATCTCATCCCCGGTAACTGTCCCCGATCTCATCCAGAAAAGGAAGTACCACAATGCTTAAAAACAAAAGCCATTTAATAGCTGGAGAAAAAGAAGTAAAGACTCGTGCCCCGATAGGAAATATTCGAAGGAACATCGACTATGGCGCTGAGTTACACCGACGATTGGAAGCTGCGAGTCATGAGCTAAATATTTCTAGTCAAGCCTTAGTAAAACTTGCTTTGCAAGAATGGTTAGACCGTTACACCCTTGCAAATTACTACAGCCAGCTAGCAAAAACAGGCAGTGATAAATAAACCTGGAGAAAGGGGACACCCCGTTGGAGTGTCCCCGACGAGCGTTCCGAAAGGGGACACTCGTCGGGGTCTCCCCACAGGATAATGCGGGATAGAAGGGGACACTCCAACGGGGTGTCCCCAACAGGTAAAAAATGGAAATCCAAAAAAACGTTACCATCGAACGATATGTAAGTCCTCTTCCTCAACTAGAGGAAGCTGCACCTACAGCCATCCAACTGCGCCCTTCGCGATTTAACGACTATCCGGGGCAAAAGCATGCCAAGGAAAACCTAAAGATCTTTGTAGCAGCCGCAAAAAAACGAGGACGTCCCCTCGACCACGTGATCCTTCACGGTCCTCCGGGATTGGGAAAAACCACGCTGGCTCATATCATTGCCAATGAGCTCGAAGTGCCCTTCCATAGCACCAGTGGACCTTCTCTCGACAAACCGGGAGATCTAGCTGGCATTTTAGCTGGGCTGGAGCCCTCTGCACTTCTCTTTATCGATGAGATCCATCGCCTGCCCATTCAGGTAGAGGAAGTTTTATATTCAGCCATGGAAAACTTTGCCATCGACGTAATCGTGGGCCAAGGTCCGACAGCGCGTTCGGTAACGATCCCCGTATCTCCTTTCACGTTAGTGGGAGCTACTACGCGCCTTTCCAGCTTGAGCCGTCCCTTCTTGAGTCGATTTGGGATCCAAGAAAAACTGGACTTCTACGAGGTCGAAGCCCTCGAAGAAATTCTCGTACGAGGTGCTGGATTGCTCGGCATTCAGTTAGGTAGCAGCGGTGCTCATGAGCTTGCGGTTTGCTCTCGAGGGACCCCTCGTGTGGCACTTCGTTTGCTGCGTCGAGTCTGGGATTTTGCCGAGGTGCTGCACGCGGGACTCATCGATGATGAAGTGGTGCGTGAGGGATTGTTGCGCTTGGACATCGACAGTAAAGGTCTCGACCGCATGGATCGAGATATTCTGTCCATGGTGCATACACGTTATCAAGGGGGCCCTGTGGGTATCGAAGCCCTTGCTATCACCTTGGGGGAGGAGCGCAGCACCATCGAAGAGGTATACGAGCCCTTCCTCGTGTACTGTGGGTATCTCAGTCGCAGTCCGAGGGGGCGCATGCTTACGGAGAAGGGCATTGCGTATTTGCAAGCGTAAGAAATCCCTTTGGATCGGTGCAAAACTCAAGGTAGTTCTCCAGTCGAATCCAGATTGGAGTGGCAGATGTAAATTTTGCACAAAATTCTTTCATCCCCGTCGTGTTTTTTGTATCCCCTGATTTAACTTCAATGGCATAGAGTTTGTCAAAATGCTGGACCACAAAATCCACTTCCGCATTTTTCTCTCGCCAGTAAAAAACTTGATCTCCAAAGGCTCGAACCAAATCTGCTCCCACAATGGATTCAAATAAAAACCCTTTTTGAGCTGGGTCTTGAACCGCTTGAGGCCCTTTTACCAACGTATAAAATGCGGGGCACATGGAGATGATTTTGGGGATTGAGTTTTTCGAACTGATAAAGCGAGTCGAGTATTTAGAAAGGGACTTAAAAATAAAGACGCCTTCGAATAATTCCAAGTAATGCTTAATCAGATCGGTATTACCTTTATCTTGCAGTTGACCGAGTAGAGAGGTGAGGCTGATTTCTCGGCAGGGATACGCACACAAGAGAGAGAAGGCCTGTCTAAATAATGCAGGCTTTGTAATCGTATGATGGCTTAAAATATCTTGCCCAATCATGGGATCTACAATCGATGCCTTCATATATTGAAACCAGCGCTCAAAATCATCTTTAAATCGGTCTGCTCCCGGGTAACCTCCGTAGACCAAATAGTCATCAAGAGAGTAGCTGAAAGCTTCTAGCGATTCTGGAAAAGACCAATGATAGGCTTGGGTCAACTCATACCGTCCGACCAAACTTTCTGTGAGGCCAGTTTGAATCCGTAGCGAACTGGATCCTAGTAACATTAGTTTGATGGGTGTCTTGTCTGATTGTGCATCCCATAGCGCTTTTATTTTTTCTGACCAGTTTTCTATTTTTTGAATTTCATCGATGATCAGGAGAGTACCTGCACCTGCCTGTTGTGCCTCTTGCCACTGCTCGGTAATCCAGAGATTGTCGACGCGTATTGTCTGCTCTGCGCTGGTGTAGATCGATTTTCCTTTATATTTTTCCATGATTTGCTTCGCAGCGGTGGTTTTCCCTACTTGTCGAGGGCCGAGGATGAGCTGGATCAGAGGTTGTTTGTCTGCGAGCCGCTGCAGGAGGGTGGGCACAAAATATCTTGTTATCATTTGAGATTCCTGTTTTACTAGATCAATCTATCAATAATACTAGATTGATCTAGTAAAATAGTCAAGCGCTGCAACAGGGAATTCGGGTCCAGTTGAGCGCCAAACAATTTTCTTTAATTACAATTGGTTAAATCTGGGCGCCCCACAGATTAAATGCTAGATCTTATTACATATTCCATAAAAACTTATATGTACAACGTCTGAAGGAGAGGTAATGAGGAAATTTTTCTATTCTTCGCTGTTAATAATATCCACAGTGGTAGTTGGAGCTCAAGCCGCATTTGCTTCGAGTTCAATCTGTTATCTAAGCAAACGCCTGGATTTTCGCTATAAAGTTCTAGAACTAGATACGAGTCTGTATATCCTTAGCTTGGTAGCTGAGAGTTCAGCTGTTAATGCAACCCGAGAACTTAAGCTATACAACGGATCTGATCGTGCATCTGAGACAGAAAACCAGAAATATAGCAAAAGAATCCACGGGCAGGTTTATTTTGCTATAGGACAAGGTGGGGCGTTGCAAGCTCGATGTAATGCCGGAAATAGTATTAGCCGGGAAAGCCATCGCACAATTTTTGGTTATATTAATCCTTTTCCTTTTCAAACATATGTTGGCGGGATGAGTTTTGCACGAGAGAAGGGCCTGGAGCTTCTTGTAGAAAGAAGTAAAAATTCCCAGAATCGTCCGCTGCGTACGCTGGCTATTGCCATAAAAGCAATACAAGACGGGAAAAGTGAAAGGGACATTGGGATTGAAACAGCAAGAGCAGCTTGGAACGAAATGCAGCCTATCCTTAAAAAAGTTGGGAAAAAAGTGAGAGAGGTCCCGTGCAGAATGCTGCAAGAATATAACAAAGAAAATGTGTTAAACATGCTTAAAGAACCCTTAGGAGATGAACGCTATCTTCAAGCTATACCTGAAATCAGAGAATTCTATGAGTCTAGCTTGAAGGCGATGGAATAATCCTGCTGCCCCTCTCCCTTCCCACCATCACGGCGGAGCGCTGCTTTTCTCTATGCTTTTTTGAATTCACTGGAAGACCAGCTCAAATCCAGGTAAAATGTTGAGTTCTCAGTTTCGCCCTTACTCAAGGCCGAGCCCTTTTGGCTGGGTACTTTTCTGTTATGAGGTCAGTTGTGGTGAGCAAAAATAGTATAGATTCCGAGAAGATAGAGCTGGATTCGGACATTCATGCCTCTGATCTTTTCACTTATGAAGAGCTTCAGGGCTTTAAGTTCTTGTTGGAGAAGGAAAAGGCGAAAATCTTGGCAAATGCCAAGGCGGCCCTCAAGGGAGGATCCATTAAGTTGGATTCGAACGAGATGATGGACGAAGTCGACCTTGCCTCCGCTACGATGGAGCAAAATCTAACCTTTCGCTTGCTTGATCGCGAGCGCAAGCTGCTTACCCAAATCGAGCGTGCTCTGGACAAGATGAAGCACGGCGAATATGGGTACTGTGAAGGTACCGGTGAGCCCATTCCAAAGCGTCGCTTGGAGTTGGCCCCTTGGACCCGCCACAGCGTTAAGCACAAAGAATATCTGGAAAAAATGAAGCGCTCCGGCCGCGCTCCGGTGTCAGATGTGGATAGCGCGGATTAGTCACAGATTATCACAGTCGGTCGGCAGGGAGTCTGAACCGCCCAGTATGGTTTCGATGGAGTTGCAGACCGTTTGCAGGTTCTTTGCTGCCCCCGGATTGGGGGACTGGGCGATTGCAGCCGCAATCTGAGCGCCCGCTTTGCTAAAGGCAGCCGAAAATTTTGCAGTAATTTGCTTCTGATAGGCTTGTGCTTGGGTGATTTCTCCGCTTGTCGTTTGGATATTGGTAAGTTGAGCCATGGCAGTATTGAGAGAGCCAATCACCGAACTGGGCAGCCCTGAGATCCTTTTAAATGCATTGATTACCTGGGAAAAGTCTACCAAGATCTCCGATTCCATGGAGCCCACTGACGGATCTACAATGGCAACATATGCGGTTGCCATTTCTGAGAATGCCCCCACAATTGTATCCTCATCCCCCGAGGTAATTTTTGAGAATGTGTTGATCCGTTGCAGCAAGTTGCTGGCAGTAAGGGGATCACTCGTGGCAGAGGTAGAGGTTTGGGTGTTAGAGGAATAGAACAGCAACGAGTTAAATGCTACCGCCTCTGCCAAATGCGCCATTGCATACAAGATCAACGTCTGGCTCGGATGTACAGCAAATCCCGTATTATCCGTACAGGCATATCGAGCTCCACTTCCCCGTAGGTCTGCTGGCACAAAGGGGCACATCACAGCAATGACTTCGTTCATTTTGAGCAGAAGGGGCACGCTGCCCCTCGGATCCGATGTGTTGGTATAGTCCCCGGGTGTTTTCGGGAAGTAGAGATCTAAGCCTACAAAATAGAGATTGGTACTCACCTCTTTTTTCGTCGACATCGCAAGCAGGTCCTGCTCTCTAATATTTAATAGCTGCTTGAGGGCGAGCAAAAGGTTTGCAAGATTTTGGGTATTCGATATCGTGATCAAAAATTGGGCCAGCGAGGGAACATCAAATCCGATTTGCCCCAATTTAGAAAAGGCCAACAGTTGGGCCGCTTTTTCACTTTTTGAATTGAAAGCATAGGCAGCCTGGGCAGACTCAGCTGCATCATCGAATTCCCCTCTGTCGTAGCAGGCCTGTGCCTTGATGAGCAGGACATCAAAACGGGCTTTGTCTTTGGGAGACACCCATATGCGATTGTTGCTGCGATCCCCACAGCTCAGCAATGTCCAGATACAAACCAGCAGCCAGCTTATGCTTCTCATATGTACACTCCAGTCATGATCGGATTTCTTGCGATTTATCTTACCATGAAACGAAAAGGGGACACCCCGATGTGAGTACCGCCTTTCTGGGCCCTCGTCGGGGACACTCGCATCGGGTGTCCCTTAATTCTTTTCCCTCTTTTTCTCAAATCACATGAAATCTTTGTCTTTTGCTGCTATGTTGGCGGGACTTTTCTTTTCGACTTTTCTACACGCTTGTTATTTTGGATATACGTATGGATTTCAATACATTACCCCAACTGGACCTTGCCAATCGGTCCGTTTTCCTTCGCCTGGATTTGAATGTGCCCCTCCTCGATGGGGTGATTCAAGATGATACGCGCATTCGAGCGGCCCTGCCGACCATCCAATATATCCTCGAGCGCACGAACAAGTTGGTCATCGCCAGTCACCTGGGCCGCCCCAAAGGCAAGGTGGTAGCGAGCATGAGCCTGGAGCCTGTGGGCCAGCGCCTCTCCGAACTCCTGCAGCGAGAAGTCTTGCTGGTGCAAGATTATGCCGAAGAGCCCATCGATTCTTTGATCGCCCAGCTTGGGAAAAACCAGGTAATTTTGCTGGAAAATGTGCGGTTCCATGCAGAGGAAACTGAAGGAAACGAAGTCTTTGCCCAGAATTTGATGAAAGGCATTCATATCTACGTAAACGATGCTTTCGGGGCCTTGCACCGTGCCCATAGTTCCATCTATGAAGCGGCCCAACAGGTCCCTCGAGAGAGTCGAGCCATCGGGTTCTTGATCGAGAAAGAAATTGCAGCCCTCACGCAGTTGACTGTGAATGTGCGTCGTCCGTACACGCTCATCATGGGTGGCTCGAAGGTCGAGGACAAACTTGCTGTAATTCTGCATCTATTGGAGCATTGTAACCGTCTCTTGATTGGTGGGGCCATGGCCTACACCTTCCTTGAAATTCAGGGATACCCAATCGGTAATTCCTTCGTAGAGCGAGACAAGCGGGCCCTGTGCCAAAGCATCCTCGATATTGCCCAGGCACGTAAAGTGGAAATTTGTTTACCCATCGATCACGTCTGTGGACAAAGCCTCGATGCAAACACTCCGCATCAAGTAGTGGAAGGCATTGCCATTCCTGCCGGTTGGATGGGACTCGACATCGGTCCTAAAACCATTCGATTGTTTGAGAGTTACATCATGAACTCGTCTACGGTCTTCTGGAACGGCCCCATGGGTGTTTTCGAATGGCCTCCTTTTGCTAAAGGCTCCCTGAAGGTTGCAGAAGCGGTGGCGCGTTGCAACGGATTCACCGTAGTAGGCGGTGGAGATTCTGTCTCTGCAGTGAACCAGGCCCAAGTTGCTGCGCGTATCAGTCACGTGTCTACAGGCGGGGGCGCTTCCTTAGCGTTCCTAGAAGGAACTCCTTTACCCGGCCTACGTGTGCTGGAGAAAAGAACGGAACATGGCGGATAAAATCCTCCTTGCGAATTGGAAGATGAACTTTGTAGAGCCCAAGGCTTACTTCGATGCTTTTGCAGATGCATTGGGGGAAAGCTCGCTTGAGGGTGTGCAAGTGGGTTTTGCAGTGCCCTACACCATGCTTGCATCGGTGTATGCGCATGCATCTTCTTCGTACACCGTGTATGCACAAAACGTACACGAACGAGAGTCAGGGGCATTTACGGGGGAAATTTCTTGGCCTTTGCTCGAGTCTCTCTCAATCTCGGGCTCGCTTATCGGACATAGCGAGCGTCGCCAGTACTTTCAGGAAACCGATGCACAGGTAGCGAAAAAACTGGAGACGACTTTAAAACGGGGACACCAGGCTGTAGTGTGCATCGGAGAGACCCAAGCTCAACGAGAACGAGGCGAAACTTTTTCCGTGCTCACGACTCAGCTGACCCCTTTGCTGCCTTTTTTATCCGAAGATGCAAACTGTCTACTTGCCTATGAGCCCGTTTGGGCCATCGGAACGGGGCTGTCCGCAACTTCCGAGCAGGCTCAAGAAGTTCATGGATGGATTCAGGATTTCTTACAAGCCAACGGTAAACTCCGGGGTGGAATTCCGCTTCTATACGGAGGCAGTGCCAACGGTGGGAACCTGGAAGCATTGCTGCGTCAACCGGACATCGACGGTGCGCTGGTGGGGGGCGCTTCGCTTCAGCCTCTTGACTTTGCTAAGATGGCGCTGATTGCTTGTTCTTGTTGAAATCAAACGACCTTTTTTGCATAGATCCCGAAAAAGGTATCTTCGTTTCGCGACTCACCCAGACATGAAAATCCGAGTCTCTCGTGAAAGGAGATAGAGGCGTTATTTTTGAAAGGTTGATGTGAAATTTGACACACGATCTGGTCATACCCAGCAGTTTTTACAAATTCCAATAACTTTTGAAAGAGTGCGGGCCCTACTTTTTGCACCCCTACTTTTTTCGCAATATGTTTGAGATAGAATATTTTCTGTGAAAAAAGATTTTCTTTGAGTACCGGAGAAACCGAATCCAATTCTTCTAGAAAAACAGGCTGTAATTTTTTGATATTGCATCCAGTCGCATATCCGATCACATCTTCGTTTTCTTTTGTTGTAACAAAAACAAAGTTCTCTTTGTCCTGAATGGCTCCTTGTGCCTCTTCTTGTGTAAAACCATGAATCAAAAATCCCTGCTGCTGCAGAATGGTAGTGTCCAACGCCTCTTTTTTGGAAAGTAAGTTTTGATTTAAAATCGACAAGATGCCCGGTAGGTCAGCGAGTTCAGCTCGACTGATCTGTCTGTTGAGTGGAGAGAAGCGATCGGGTGACTTGTTCATAGCGATGCCCTACCGGATGAAGGGAAAGGTCAAAATACACCATTATAATCTATAGGTATTTCCGGTTAACTTGCAAGATGGATTCTTAGAGGAGTTTGGCGACACTCTGGCGGTGAATAATTCGGGTCCAGTCGGGTGTCCCTTTAATTATTTCCTAACTTTGTAGCTAAAGAGGATTCCAAAGAATAAATAGGCAAAAAAAGAATCCGGTCCTTTTTCTTACTTTTTTATGTGGGTACAAGTGGGGAGTTTTAGCTCTGCTACTTCTGCCCTTACTAGCAGCTCATACGCTGCAGGTGCATCGGATCCAAAACCGAGTAAGGGATTGGGTACACCTACCTTTTTAGAATCAGGACGACCATTTGGTCGTCCTGATTCTAAAAAGGTAGGTGTACCCAATCCCTGCCCCCCCCAGAAGGAAGGAGGACATATTTTCAATTGACAGATCACATAACAGATCCTTTGCTACAGCGAGGGATGGCACCCCCTCCGTCATCCCAAGGCTGCGTAGCAGCCGTATGGGATCTCGATAAAAACGCAGGGATCCCATACGGTCCCTTCGGGACCTTGGGATGACGGATATTACCATTCAGGATGACGGACTTGTATAAAAGGTAAGAGGTGGCGTTTCCAAGAGGGGGAGGAGATCGTGTGCACACACAGGTCCCATTTCACTTGCCGAAACCAAGTGCGTTGTTTTTTGGCATAGCGCCTCGTGGCAGTAAAAATTTCGCTCTCTAGATTTTCCTTCGAAAGTCTCCCTTGTAGAAACTCTGCCACCTGTCGGTAGCCGATGCTGCTCATGGGAATGGCAGAAAGGGGGCACCCCGCTTGCAAGAGTCCTTGCACTTCTGCAATCCAGTTGCTTTGCAACATACTGGCGACGCGAGTGCGGATGTTGGCTTCCAGGATTTCCTTTTCCGGTTTCATATAGATCGTACAAGCCGGTGGAAAAGGCGCTTGTCTCGAAGCCTGTACACAGTCTGCAAAAGTTTGCCCACTGGACATCACAACTTCCAAGGCTCGCAGTGTACGAAATTCATCGTGGGGGTGAATCTCTTTCGCTCGCACAGGATCTAGCTTTTGCAGCTTCTCGTAGCGTTCCTTCTCACTGTGAGTATGTTGCAGGGAGCCTCGCAACACAGGATCAGAGGGGAGGTCATCGAACCGATCCCCTACCAACGCACGAAAATATAACCCTGATCCTCCCACAACGATGGGCACAGCACCTCGAGCAGAAATTTCTGCAATGGCTTCTCTTGCAAATTTTTGATACTGGCTCGCATCAAAGGTGTCTTTCCACGAAAACAGATCGATGCCATGATGGGGAATGTGGGCCCGTTCTTCTTGGGTGGCTTTTGCACTGCCGATGTCAAATCCTTGATAGAACTGGATGGAATCGCAATTGATGATTTCACCTCCCAGCTCTTCAGCCAATTGCAAGGCAAAGCTCGATTTTCCACTCGCTGTAGGACCCACAATGGCAATGTAAGGAGGTACGTTAGGTGCGGTCAAACCAACCCTCGACTTCAGATCGATTGAACCATTTAAATACCCGTCGACCGTGGGGACAGTTGTGTACAAAATCTACGCCCTGAGCTTCTTGCTTTAATCGATGCACGTGGGATTCTTCCAATTTCTCTCCGGCTCGTACCGCACTGTGACAAGCTAGCGTTGCCAACACCTGATGGTGCAGCGTTGCAGGCATACCGGACTCATGGGGATGGTTGCGCACTTCTTGCAACAGGGATGCAAACAAGGTGTCAAACTGCTGACGTCGCAGCAACGGAGGCACACCGGTCACCTCGATGCCCTTGCCTTCGAGAATCCCGTAGGTGCACCCGTAGCTTGCCAGCTGCGCTTGATTCTCTGCAAAGAGAGCCACTTCTTCTGGAGAGAACGCAATCAAATGGGGAATTAACAAAGGCTGACACAAACTGTATAGCGTCGGATCTTGCAAATATTTTTCGTACAAAATGCGTTCATGGAAGGCATGCTGATCGATCATGAGTACCCGAGTCTCATCGGAAAAAATCAGGTAGCAATCAAACCAAGAGCCTTGGAATAAAAATTGGTCCCAATCCAAAATGGAAGCAGGCGCTTCCTTCACGGGTAGAAAAGAAGGAGCAGACATACCAGCAGGTGCCTTCGAAGCCCCCATGCGCAGAGGTGCAAAAGTAAAACTCCGAGTTTCTTTTGCACCAAAAGAAGAAGTTTCGAGTGCGTCTACAGAAACGTTTCGACTCGTCTGTTGCATCGAACTCGCAGAAAAAGAAGGCATGTGAGATGCGGGTGTGTGAGATACAGCTTGAGGCTCCTCGGCCCAGTGCGCACTGCGCAGTGCCTTTCGAATTCCTGTAGCCAGCAAGGATTGCACTTCAGCTGCATATTGAAACCGAAGCTCTGCTTTGGTGGGATGCACGTTCACATCTACGAGACTCGGTTCACAGGTGAAGAATCCCACCACCTGCGGATATTGTCCCTTGAGTAGATGACTGTGATACCCACGCAGCATGCCATATCGAATGGTTTTGTCTTTCACCCACCGAGAATTTACAAAGGTCCACATGTTTTTCTGTGTGGCTTTCTCAACGCCCGGAGGAGAAACCAAACCGAAAAAACATCCGTACTGGTTCTCTTCGTGTACGTATAAAAAAGACCCTGCCTCTTGTGAAGTGAGCACTTGCTGCACACGCTTTCGCAAGGTGCTCTCTGCTATAGGTCCCGTCTCTGGCTCACTCGAAATCCGAGGCCACGAGATTTTTTCTTTGCCATTGTGAAAAAGCGTAAATGAAATATGGGGATTTGATAAGGCTTGGGATTGCACCAATTCAAAGCAACTTGCGTATTCGACTTGGGCAGATTTTAGAAATTTTTCTCGAACGGGTACGTTAAAAAAAAGATCCTGCACTTGAATCGTGGTGCCGACAGGTGCAGGTCGCGTGTAGATAGAGGGATTTTCGTTGCCTACGGTTTCAAGTTTGATTCCCTCTTGCGCTTCCACACGTCTCGATAGAAGAGAGAAATGACTGATGGAAGCAATGGAAGCCAATGCTTCTCCTCGAAAGCCCATGCTCGAGATACAGAACAAATCTTCGCTGGTACGCAGTTTGCTGGTGGCGTGTCGCTTCACTGCGAGGGGCACATCCTCTGCGTGCATGCCGCTTCCGTCGTCGGTGACGAGGATTTTCTTTCGTCCCCCTTCCTCGAGCTCGATGCGTAGAGACGTTGCGCCTGCGTCTATTGCATTTTCCAACAGTTCTTTGAGCACACTCGAGGGACGCTCGATTACTTCTCCAGCTGCGATTTTATCAATCACAGGATCTGCGAGTAACAGAATCCTACTTTCCCTCATGATCCACTTCCTCTTCTGTTTCCTCTTCTTCCTCTACATGATGGACTTGCTCTTGCATGTAGGTGCGTAACTCTGCAACTCCGGTCTTGTGGAGATTGGAGATCGTATGCACGGGTAGGTCTTCAAAAAGAGGGGCAATAGTGGCTTGGATGGCGGCAACATATTGTTTTTGTTGTTGAACCGAGAATTTATCGATCTTGGTCAAAACCAAAGAGACTCGCTTTACCTCTAACAGGTCCTCGAGTAGGCACAAATCCACATCATCCAAGGGGCGTCGAATGTCGTGCAGGAAAAAGACTTCTCGCACGTTGGCGCGCTCTAAAAAATCTCGGATGAGTAAATCCCAGGTTTTTTGTAGTTTTTTCGGTGTCTTGTTAAATCCGTACCCAGGTAAATCCACCAAAAAGAGGCAGGTCTCTGGATTGACCTGCAGCTCGAAGTAGTGGATCATTTGCGTGCGCCCTGGCATGGCACTGGTCCTTGCTAACTTTGAATTTAGCAACCCATTGATAAGAGAGGATTTTCCGCAATTTGAACGCCCCACAAATCCGAATTCACACGCCACGGGAGCGGGTAATTGTTCAGAGGTCGCTACGGCCTTGAGGTAACGGGCTTGCATAGAATCTCCATCATAGGGGAAAAGTCGCTTGTTCTACTGGTTGTAGCGGGAAAGTTTGCTGGTGGCAAATGTTACTTACCAGGCAAACCCACGGTGCCCCTGTGTGATGCGTGAGTTCGCCTAGGAAAAGAGGAGCTTTTCGAAAAATGCGGGTGTAATCCTAAGCAAGTAGGGCAGTTTTTACAGTTGAGTATGGGGAAAAAAATATGGGCCCACTTCATCAAAAAGACATCCTTTCCGGTTTTTTTGTATTCTTAATCGCATTGCCGTTGTCCATGGGTGTTGCCATAGCAAGCGGATTTCCTCCCATTTCAGGTATTTTTACAGCCTGCATCGGAGGCTGTTTGGCAAGTGCCATTGGTAGCGCCCGTCTTACGATCAAAGGCCCTGCTGCGGGCCTCATTGTCATCGTACTGGGTTCCGTACAAGAGCTTGGCATGGGAGATCCCATTTTGGGCTATAAAAAAACCCTAGCTGTGGGCGTAGGAGCAGCTCTCGTTCAAATTTTGTTTGCCATCAGTCGTTTGGGTATTTTTGCGGAGATGATGCCACTCGCTGTGGTGCATGGGATGTTGGCAGCCATTGGCATTATCATCATGTCCAAACAACTGCATCTATTATGCGGTGTCATGCCCGCCAGTTCTCACCCCATCGATCTGTTGTTGGAAATTCCGCACAGTGTGCAGTATCTCAACCCAGAGGTGTTTCTCATCGGTATCATCTCCTTATTGATTTTATTTCTATTACCTCGACTTAAAATTCAGGGCCTCAAAAAAATCCCAGCTCCCATTTTTGCCTTGTGTGCATCGGTTCCCCTCGCACTCTTTTTTCAGTTTGATACCTCTCATGCATATACGTTTCGAGGTACGCTCCATGCCATAGGCCCTGAGTTTTTGGTTAATTTGCCTTCCAATTTTTTAGAAGCAATTACGTTCCCGGATTTTTCAAGTGTCTTTTCTTTTATCTCTCTCAAGTACATCTTTCTGCTTTCCATGATTGGCATGATCGAATCCTTGCTTACAGTCTCTGCAGTGGATGCTCTCGACCCCAAACGAATCCCCTCGAATTTAAATCAAGATTTGCTCTCCACAGGGCTTAGCAATTTGGTGGCTGCCTGCATTGGAGGCCTTCCTATGATCTCCGAAATTGTACGGAGTAAAGCCAACATCGACAACGGTGCTGAAAGTGCATGGTCCAACTTTTTCCATGGGGTTTTTCTCTTTCTAGCTATGGCAATTTTCCCCTCTCTGCTCCATTACATTCCTCTCGCAGTGCTAGCGGCGATGCTGGTGTACACCGGCTCTCGATTGGCTTCGCCTCGAGAGTTTGTACATACGTTTCAAAAGGGCCATGATCAATTTGCTATTTTCTTGATTACTGTAGTCACAATTTTATGTACCGATTTGCTGGTGGGCATTCTTGTGGGCCTCCTTTGTAAGGCGATTCTCCACCAAATTCGAGGGGTTTCCATAGGGCAGCTTGTACACATTCAAACTTCTACTGTCCTGCGAGGAGACAGACAGATTATTAAAGTGGAAAGTCCTTGCACTTTCACGACCTACATTCCCTTAAAACGAAAAATTCTCGCTGCGAGAAAAGAGTACACTGTCGTAGAATTGGATTTTTGTTCCTCTCGGTTGGTGGACTATACGGTGCAAAAAAAAATACTTGATTTACAAAAAGAGCTAGGTGCTGATCATCTCATTATTACAGGACTGGATGATCATCGGTCGGTCTCTAAAGATCCTGCATCTACCAAAATCATGTTGTAAGTAGGGAGGGGAAGGTGGACACTGCCGACCGCAAAATCTTACAAAAAGCCGTGCAGGAGGTGCGGAAATTACTTCCGCTTCAAAACCCACTGCATACATTTGTTCACAACAACATTCTCATGGCGTGGGAAGACCAACCCTTTTGGCAGGCCACCGAAAAAGCTGCGACGCTATACCGAGCCAAACCGTATCGAGAGTTTGAGTTTTATACCCAGGCCTATCAAAGTGGACGAATTGGAAAACCGGCTTTTTATCAAGCTTGTGATTCTTTTTTGCGCCAAAAAGACCTGTGGATTCCCTCTCAAACGCTCTCTCGAGAAACACAAGTGTTGGCCTCTATTTTGCTGCGCTTGGAGTCTGGTTTCTTTTCCCATTTGGCTCGTCCGACCCAAATTCCAAATGGATGGCTCACTTTTTTAATTCAAAAAAATCCACAGGTACAGCAGTGGTGCCAAGGTACAGTCCCTCAAATAAATGGAAAAAAAAGGGGACCGCTGCTTGCAGAGCCGATGCCAAACTCAGGCTGCTATGCGGGGCTTTTTGAAATTTCACGCCTCATTGAATCCTTTATGGATCAAGGGGTATCACCTTGGGCGAATCCCTTTATCGAAAAAGGATTCGTTGGCTATGCGGCAGCCTATTTTGCGAGCAAAAAATGGGTGGCTTTTCCCTGGCAAAAACGATTGGCCATGGAGTTACGTGGAGCAGAACAGCTGGATACGGAGGTCGCCCTTCATCAAGCACTTTCGCGTTTTCACTGCGCCAAAGACCTGTGGGAACCCCTTCTGGTGGAAGCGGCCTTTCTCCTTAAAGGCTGGGCAGGGATTATCAATCGATTGGAAACCAATCCGAGTATTGCGCCGGTTCGAAGTTCTACGGTTGCATTGCAAGAGCTCTTGGTAGTCGTTCTTTTTCTATTGCATAGCTGTCATGTAAAATTGCATGAACCTGGGTTTTTATACGAAAAAAAGCCCATTTCCAATTTCCATGTCTTTTCTTTTCTATTGCGAGAGTTTATTCAGGCCTATAGCGAATTTGAATTGCGAGAGTGGGGATGGACACTTTCTTTTAATTCCCTTATCGAAGCCGTGTTGAGATTAGAGCCACATCGATTACATCAAATTTGGCACGAAGCCTATGAGATCGAGATCTACGAAAAAGCAATCGCTCTTCTTTCTGCCCCTAAGGTTTCGCGGGTTTCCTCAAAAGAAAAACAAGCAGCTCACATTCTATTTTGTATCGATGATCGAGAGGAGTCTTTACGTCGACATGTGGAGAAACTTCGACCTGATGTATATACCCATGGGGTGCTCGGTTTTTTTGGTGTGGAGCGAGGTGTCGAAGAGGAGAATACTACAAGGCGAGGGCGCTGGCCCTTTTTCTATCGAAGAAAAGGGTTGGTCTGGGAGTTTTTCCATTCTCTTTTCCTCGGAGCTTTTAGCGGCATTGTCTTGGTGATGCGTGTGCTCTGTCCGGGATGGAGTGGGCGACTGTTGTCTCGGTGGAAGAAACAATGGCCTTCCAAATCGTCTCTTGTGCTCCATCATGCAAGACGAAAGAGATTGAACACCGTTTATAGTTTAGAACAACAGGCTGACGTGGTGGCTTCTTTCTTTCGTCTGTCAAGTTTGCAAAATCAACTCCACGGGATGGTTGTTTTGATGGCCCATGGCGCAAGCAGTGCAAATAATCCTTTTTGCCAATCCTATGGATGTGGGGCCTGTGGGGGGCAACCTGGTGGTGAATATGCCAGGTTGTTTTCAAAAATGGCAAATAATCCACAAGTCCGAGAACAACTGCAACAACGTGGAATCATCCTTTCTGAGTCGGTGTGGTTTATCCCTGCCCAACATGATACCACCACAGATGAAATTTTGTTTTTCTCTGAGTTTCTTGTGCCAGAAAAATTTCGAGAACAGTTGAAGGTGTTGCAACAAGATTTATATCAAGCTACGCAGCTGAATGCCCATGAACGTATTCGACGATTTCCAAATGCTCCGTTTTTTCACAAAAGAAAAGTAGCTCTTTCCCATGTTCATGCGCGTTCTTTGAACTTGGCAGAGCCTCGGCCTGAGTATGGTCATACAGGGGTCTCGATGGCTATATTTGGCAGACGTTCTTGTACAGAAGATCTATTTCTTGATCGCCGGTCTTTTTTGGTCACTTATGATGCCACTTTGGATCTCGATGGTTCTATACTGTCGGATATTTTGATCGCCGCTTTGCCGGTTTGTGCCAATATTAATTTGGATTATTTTTTCTCTGCCTTAGACAATCAAGGGTTTGGAGCTGGTTCCAAGCTCCCTCTCAATATCAGTGCCTTGCTGGGAGTGGTCACCGGTGGAGGTGGAGATTTGCGGATTGGTCTTGCGGCTCAGATGGTTGAAAAGCATGAGCCCATCCGTTGCTTGATGGTGGTGGAGGCCAAACTGGAGCATCTCGAAAAGGCTATTTGGGGCTCTGAAAAACTTGTAAATTTGGTCAAAAATCAGTGGGTACGTCTGCTGTGTATCGATCCTTATACACAGCAAATGCGAGGATATAGTGATGCTGGGTGGACTCCTGTCCAAGCCCTTTGTGATTTTGATTTCGATGAGGATCCCCCGTCTATTTATACGTCCCGATTTGAAAATCAACCTTCTCAAAAGCGTCTCCATATGCTTCGATCCGAGTAACGGGAGTCTGCCATGTTGTCTGCGCTCATTTCTTCGTTGGTGTTGCTTCCCTTAGGTTGGGTGGTAGTTGCCCTACTCTTTTTTTGGGGAAATATCGGTCCAAAAAAAACATATCTATTAATCGCAAGTCTACGATTGGTGTGCATCCTTTTGCTATGCCTTTCTATTTTTAATCTTCTCTTGCATGCTCAAATGGGGCCTGCACAAATTTTGGATTTTGGAGAATGGTTTCCACTGGATGATGATCTGTTTCCCTTGGCCTTGCAAACAGATCTCTTGGGAGCTGCTTATCTGTGCATGAGTGATTTTTTACTCGTGATTATTGTACACTTCTCCTCCAGTTATCTATTGGGGGATGCGGGGTTTACGAGATTTTTTGTATGCTTGGGTGTAGCTAGATTTGGACTGGGGTTGGTCTGTTTGGGAGCTACCATCGATGTACTTTTAATTGGATGGGAATTGGTGGGGCTTAGTTCTGTATTGCTTATCTCATTCTTTCGTCACAGTGCGCGAGCTGCAGCCAACAGTGTGAGTGCATGGGTATGTTACAAAATATGTGACCTTGCCTTAATTGTGGCAGTTGGCTTGAGTCATAATCTGGGGCACCATGTTTTTTGGGACAATTTGTATACGAAGCTGGATGTCACAGCTTCCACTCATCATCAAATTTTACTTATCGCAACGCTTCTTATTTTGAGTACCATTGCAAAATCGGGACAATTTCCTTTTCAGTGGTGGGTGCCGAGAGCTATGGAAGGCCCATCCCCTTCCAGTGCAATTTTTTACGGAGCCCTTTCTTTGCATCTAGGGCCTTTTTTGTTATTACGTACCTATCCCATTTGGCACCCTTCCTTATGGTTATGTGCGTTGGTAGGTGGAATTGGGGGGCTCAGCGCTATAGTTTCCACCATGAGTGGGCGGGTGAATGCAAATGTAAAAACCAAACTGGCAAATGCTGCTGTTTGCCAAGTAGGATTGATCTACGTAGAGCTAGCCTTTGGCTGCCCTCGATTGGCTCTCTATCATCTCTTTACTCACAGTTTACTTCGCTCTTGGCAATTCTTGCGGGCCAATTCTTTGCTGCAAGATTTTCAAAAAAATCCCATGGTGGCAGAGGATATGAAATATCGTTCTTATTTTAGTCTCACTCGTTGGGTGCCTGCTTCTTGGACACAGACTGCGTATTTGTGGGCCCAACAAGGTTTCTTTGTGGAACAGTTGATGCATCGAATCGCCGATCGATTTCTTTCTCTTGTCAAATCTGTCTATCGAATCAAACGAAATATTGTTTTGCATGGTTTGTTCTTGATTCCAAAGAAAAAGGCAAAGCGACGGTTTTTATTCTTGCTCCGATTTGGTGTTTTACAGTCGATTATTATGGCACTTTGTGGATGGTTAAAAATTGGACATGCCTACTATGGGCTCATCTGTTTGGTGTTTCCATTTCTGGCTATTTTCTTTGCTTGTTTTTCTTTGGTCACAGGGCGTTGGTCCAGCTGTTTGTATTACTGCGCACAAAGTTTTACTCAGCTGTACACGATTTTGTTATTGAGCGAAGATACCCGTTGCCGGTGGGTGGGTGGGGGCTGCCTTTTGTTTCAGATGGTTTTGCTGTTGTATTTACAAAGCGTTGATGTGCGGCTCATTCGAGCTCGTCATGCCGTCACGGTCTTTTTGCACACGCATTTTGATGGGTTGAAAAACACGCCTGGATTTATTTTTACGCTTCTGTTGCTTTTTCTGGGGGCTCCGGGGTCACTTGCCTATTTGGGGCAAGATGCGTTGGGGCATATTGTATTGGAACATCAAGGGATCGGCCTGCACCTGGTTGCGTTGTTGGCTTCGTCCATTTGTTTTATTGCCATTTATCGACGATATTTGGATTTGTATCATGGGACCAAGCCGATTGAGTGATTTTTCTTTCTTTCTTTCTTTCTTTCTTTTGTGGAACCAGCTGCGCAGTTTCCACGCCTCCTTGCCTCGCAATGGGAGAGCGATGAATGAAGACAAAGACGGCAGAGGGAAGGCCGGCGCTCAGGCAGATTCTTCCCGACTCTTGAAATCGCAGAGTTAACTCTCGTCACGAAACCAATATCCAGGCTGCGATTTACAACCCGTCGGGATCCCTCTACCTGGCTGCCCTTCCCTATGTCTTCTTTGTCTTCATGCACAGCTCTTTCGCTGCTACCAGATTTTTGGAGCTACGGGAGAGAGCTGTTAGATTCCTTTCGGTTAACAGTTGAGGGGCCAAGGGCAGCCGCTTGGGGGGACCTACCCGGGTCACAAATCGCAGTCAAGGGCTTACTTCCATGACTAAAATACTGTCTGCGATTTTGAGAGGGTGGGAGGCCCCGAGGGAGCGCCGGCCTTGGCATCTAACATGTTAATCGAAAGGAATTCAACCGTACTCCCATTGCGAGGCAAGGAGGGGTTGGGAAACTGCGCAGCTGGTTCCCAAGAAAAGAAAAGAAAAGAAAAGAAAAGAACTACTGAACCGAAATGTTCAGTGGTGTTACAACACCACCCCGCAGGAAGGATAGCGAGAGGGATTTGGCATTGCGCAAGGATTGCAACAGGCGAATGGCAGATGCCGCGTCGGTTAAGGGAGTTCCGTTGATCTCTGTAATAACATCTCCGTTTACCAGGCCTGATTTGGAATAAATACTTCCCTCATCGATGAGGTCCAGTTTGAATCCCAGCATCTGACCATCTTTTATATATGGCTCTGCAGCTGCATGCAGGAGGGTTTCTGTAAGTTTAGATGGTGAAAGAAGGTCGTTTTTGTAGGCCTCTGTTATACGAATTTCGCCGTGATCTCGCTCAAACCCGTTTTCTTTATAGCTATCTGAAGCTCCTGTGGGGGCCAGCGCTGCAGGCGCAGCTTTTTTCAACTCTTGAAAGAATTTATCTTGGTAGGCGATGGTGAGGCTTGTGTGACCTTGCTTCTCACTTTGCAACGTAATGGATTTTTCTGTGATCTCAAAGAGAGTATACTTGCCGAGTAGAACGCTCCCTACGCGATGGGCTTTTACCTCATTGGTTGTGAGATACTTGAGAAGTACGACGCTGGAGGTCTTGGTTTTGCTGACAATGGAACCGACGATGGACATTTGCAGTGTCGCAATCGAGACCCGAACTGGAACTGGAACTGGGACGGGGGGGTCATTGGCTGCAAGTGAAATAGAGAGTAACAGTGTCACTACTACAACTGCGTTGCGATTAAAATGATACAAAAGTCGATGTGTCACGAGTTGTCCTTCCAAAAGGCGTCCTCCTCGATATCGGCACATCGATCCAAAACTCAACAGCACTCTCTTCAAGAGGATTATTATGAGCGTAGACCCTAAACTGGTACAAAAAGTACTCTCCAGCAAGATTATGCAACTCAATAACATCATCGCAGACATCGATGGCCTTTTGACAAAAATGGAAACAAACTTCTTTCGAGTTAGTATATTTGGGTCTGCTCGAATGAAGCCGGACACGCCGATGTACCGCACTGTCTGTGAATTGGCTTATGAGTTGGCCTTGCGTAATTGCGATATTGTAACGGGGGGGGGGCCGGGGTTAATGGAGGCGTCCAATAAGGGGGCTAAGATGGTGGAGGGGCACCGGAGTCGTTCTATCGGTTTATCGATTCAGCTGCACGCTTTTGAGGGCTCCCCGAACGCGCACTTGGATGTCAAACGGGAACATCGTCGTTTTTCCTCCCGCCTTGATGAGTTTATGCGTATCAGCCATGCGGTGATTGTGACCCCGGGTGGTATCGGAACCATTCTCGAGTTATTCTATACTTGGCAGCTTTTACAGGTGCATCACATTGAGCCTCGGCCGATTATTTTTCTCGGTGAGATGTGGCCGGAACTTATGGACTGGATGAAAAAATGGCCTTTGGAGGAAAAGCTGATGTCCGAGTCCGACTTTCAGTCTGTGACCCTGTGTCAAACGGTAGAGGAAGTGATTCGAGCTTTGGAGCCTGCGATGTTGGCCTTTCAGGCTCGAAAAACCGGCGGGTTTCCGGTTAAATAAATAGTATAACCAGCCGTTATATAAAGAAAATGAGGATGTAGATTGAGTCGATTCGATAGAAAGCGTACAACTTTCTATATCCAGAATCCTTAGTTATATTTAAGGGGGATTTTCCCCGGTTACATAAGGCAGGTCGCATATGCATACCCCGAATACTTCGATGGTAAAATGTATCGCTTCTTTCTCCTTTCTATTGCTATCCCTTGGCTCGATTTTTACGGTGCTGTGGGTGTACCCGCCCCAAAAAGAATACCGTTGGGCGCAATGGTTTCAACGTGGGCCTGCTGCCAATGGAAAAGTTGCACCTGCTGTTGCACAGCCTGCTGAGATTGCAGTCGCCCCTAAGCGTGTTGCGCCTGTTGTTGCTAGCAATACTCCTGCTCCTGATGAGGCGCCACCAGTTGCCGCACCAGCAGCTCGAACGGTTCCTGCTCCTGGTGAGCCTGGCTCTGTTGCTGGTGCTGCACCGACTCAGTTTAAGGTGGAGCTGGAATCTGCCATGAAGCTGGTGGATACCGGAAAGCCTGCAGATGCGGTGCCGATTCTCAATAAAATTTTGGAGAAAGAGCCTACGAACGAGATGGCTCTTGTAGAACTGGCCATGATCCAGCTTCTTGATTTCAAGGATCCTGCAGCCTCTGTGCCTCTTTTAGAAAGAGCCCTTCGCGTCAATCCAGGCAACCAGGTGGTGATGTCGGAGATGTTGGGGGCCTATGAAGAGATGGGCCAACCAGATGTGGGGACGAACCTTGTGCAACAGATGTACGAGGAAAAACCAAGCAAAGAGCTTGCCAATGCCATTGGGAAATCTTTGCTTGACTCTGGGGATCCAGCCAAGGCGCTGACTTACTTGGCAGATGGTACCAAAGACAGCAAAGATGTTGCAGGCCGGGAGCAATATGCCCGTGCTCTGGCTGCCACAGGGGCTGGGGAAGAAGCTGTGGAGATCTATCGCTCCAATGTGGAAATAGAGAAGGAAAACCAAAAGAGCGGTGTCTACGCCAGTGAGCCTGATCAAGGGAAAGAAAAGATTGCCTTGGCTCAAATGGCAGTGGTACAGGCCTTGATTGTGCAAGATGGCGCTGAAAATAAAGAGGCAGCTCAGGAGCTCCTGCTGGAGATTGAAGCGTATGCAAAAACCGACGAAGCCAAGGCTGACTTAGCTGAGAAGTTTCGTCGTAAGAATATGAACTAGGGTGTGTGTCCGTCATCCCAAGGGCCCGAAGGGACCGTATGGGATCTCTTTGGAGTGCCTGGTAGTTGCACACGGATCCCATATGGCTGCTACGCAGCCTTGGGAGGACGTCAACAACTCCCCCAAATGCTCGCATCACTGTCATACCAACGATACAAGGTGGTGTAGGTGTCCGTGAAAAACTGGATGCTCTGCTTGCCGTGTACCTTCAAATCCCCAAAGAAACTCTCCTTACTTCCTCCGAATGAAAAGAATGCCATCGGTGCCGGGACTCCGATATTAATCCCAATCATGCTGGGATCTACCTCGTAAGCAAATTTGCGTGCTGCGGCACCGGAGGTGGTGAACAGGGTGCTGGTATTGGCATAGGGAATTGCGTTGATCCACGCAATGGCGGCATCCAAGGAATCCACTTTTCCCAGTAGAATCACAGGACCGAAAACCTCCTTCTGTGCAATCTCCATATGGGGTTGGATGTTTGCCAGTACAGTGGGTCGTAGGAAATAACCCGGCATGTCATCCACACCCTCTCGCCCATCGAATAGCAGCGTTGCCCCTTCTCCTAGGGCCCGAGAGATGAGCCCACAGATGCTCTCTTTTGCGGCTTGCGAGATCACAGGGCCCATATCTGTGTTTGTCTCCAGCCCATCTCCTACGCGGATTTTTTCGGCCGCAGCTACAGCGCCCGCCTGAAAGGCTTCGTAGGCTTTGTCCCCCACGGATAAGATTACAGAACCCGCTAAGCAGCGCTCTCCCGCACAGCCGATCACCGATTCTACCGCGGTGTGCAGGGTTCTTTTCTTCCAGGTCTCGCTTTGGAGGCTGTCTGGGAGCACCACCATTACATTTTTAGCGCCTCCTAGGGCTTGCACCCGTTTGCCGTGGGCACACCCCAGCGTGTACACGTGCTTGGCAACGGGCGTGGATCCGACGAAGGATATGCCCTTGACCTGTGGGTGCTGGCACAGGCCATCCACTACCGCTTTGCCCCCTTGGATTAAGTTCATCACCCCAGGTGGCAAGCCTGTTTGTGCCAACAGTTCAAATACTTTCACGCTGGTGAGAGGTACCCGTTCGCTGGCTTTTAGTACGTAGGTATTTCCGCAGGCGATGGCAAAAGGCCAAAACCAAAAGGGGACCATGGCAGGGAAGTTAAAAGGTGCGATGCCGGCGAAGACGCCCATAGGCCGTCGAATGGAAATAGAATCGATGCCGGAGGCAATGTCCTCGCTGCTTTCTCCTTGGAGGAGCGAGGGGATGCCGCAGGCCGTTTCCACCATTTGGATGGCGCGTCGCACAGATCCGCGGGACTCCACCAGGGTCTTGCCGTGTTCTTGGGTAATGATACGGCTCAAGGCCTCTTGATTCGCCTCAAGCAAGGTTTTAAAGCGAAACAAATACTGAACACGTTCCACAGCAGGTGTGCGGCGCCAGGTAACAAAGGCAGCTTGTGCAGCTGCCACGGCCTCTTCGACATCGGCCTGTGTACCCAACGGGGTATGTGCAAGGATTTCTTCAGTAGCGGGATTCAGTACGTGGACCTTTTCTGTGGCGGAAGATGGTT
Source organism: Deltaproteobacteria bacterium (assembly GCA_947475005.1). Taxonomy (GTDB): domain Bacteria; phylum Bdellovibrionota_B; class Oligoflexia; order Oligoflexales; family Bog-1112; genus CANIBL01. The sequence goes on from CANJLI010000008.1 coordinate 32,962, forward strand.
TCCACGTTCCACCGATCCAATTGGGTACGATCATGGGCATGCTCCTGTTGGGTATCGAAAGGGTACGATAGCGTAGGTCTCGACGATTTGATACCATTCGTGTATGGAGAGGGCACCCCGTTGGAGTGTCCTCATAGCCTGTATCCGGGGGGCACTCCAACGGGATGTCCCCACAAACTGAATTTATTGAAAGGGCCTCGTTTTGGTTGCAAGGATATTCCACATCGTAGGCTTGATCGGTTTGTTGTTCCTCGTCGGCTGCCAACATGGGGCTGGGGTCGTAGAGACACAGTGGGGCTTGCAGCCTCTCTACCAAGGATTTATTCCGGGGCAAATTGTGGTGTTGCCCTGCCAAGTGTGGCCCCAACAAGCTACCTATCAGTTTCAACCCATTGGCAATGCATCGCTAGCGGACCGAGAGGTGCTGTGCACGCGAACCGATCAAATGGTGCTCGAGGGATTTTTGCAACAGCCCTATATGAGTGGATTTACGCCCAAGTCTGTGGCCAAGCAGATGGAAGCATCTTTTCCTGATTATATAGAGAAAATGAAGGCGTTGTGGGCAGGTCCCCCTTGTCCCTCTTGTGAAACACCGCTGGATTTTTACAAAAAAGTATCCATGGCCCAACCGAACTGGTTGAGTTGGCTGCAACGAGTGAGTCAATCTACCCGCTATAGCGATGCGGTTTTATTGCCCTTCCTGCTTTTTGCCCAAGAGCAGCAGTTTCAGGATCGAGGGGTCGGTACCTCCCGGCGTGCGGTGGGGATCTTGCTGTTGCTTGTTTCTACTCACGATGGGAGTTTGATTTGGGGAGGGAAACAAACTGCGATGATGGAGGCCAGAGCCTCGCTGCGTCAGCCTTCTGCTTCTACGCCATATCCCCTGTATCCAGGGTGGGAGCAGCTCTATCCTGCTATTTTCACAGAAGCTTTGTGGAAAGGCTTCCCGGGACGGTTATTCCGTCCCTAGTTACGCTTGTCTTTCCGCCATTTCTTTGCCATAAACAAGCACGATTTTCCAAAATAAGGGGTGTGCGTGTTTACTTTTCTTCGAGTTTGTATCGTATTTTGTTGTTTTCCAAGTTTTTCCGCATTTGCAGGCGAGATAACCCCGCCAAATTCTCCGCCGCGAATGCCTCGATCTGTAGCGGCTCCCCAAAAACCGGTACAACAAAAAAGAAAAGCAGACGAGGTAGAAGGGAGACAATTTTATTATCTTCAATTTCGAAAGTTAGATTTGTTGGCCGATCACTGTGAATCACAATGCATTCTACTGAATAAAGTGGGACGCGGAGGGTTCTCGACTGTATACAACGTTAATGTTAAGAATCTACCAATTGATAATCCGCCAATTCATGATCTAGTAGTAAAAGAGATGTCAGTAGACACGACTTGTCCTGTGGCTTTTAAAAGCGAAGCAGAGAGTATGCACCGTTTGAATGGCTCTGGTATCACCGCTGCTTTCTACGGTGCCTGGACGAGTTTTGATGGCACTGCATTTTATTTATTGATGGAAAAAAAAGAACGAGACTTGGAAAAATATACAGAACGGGTTCTTGAGGCAGCGCAACCAGCTATTACTCTCGATTGGTTGGAAACATTTGCAGGCAGAATCGCTACTTCACTTGAGGTTATGAAGGCTAGGCAAGTGTGGCATGGAGATCTAGCGCCAAAAAACATCATGGTGGAAGGTGATGGTTCCTTTGTGTTGATCGATTGGAGCCCAGATAATGAAGGAGGGAAAGGGTATATAGGCCCCATCGGTGATTTCACGGCGACTTACGCCTTCAGTCGGATTTTATTGGAAATGATCTGTGTTCAGCAAGAAGTCGATTTTAAAGCGCTTCAAGTTTCCGATTATCGACAACACGATGAAAAGGAACAAGAGTGGATGACCGCTCTTCGCATTAAGTTGAATGCAGATGCCAATCCTGATTCCGACAGACTGGTAGCTCTTCTTACCCAGGTGAATGAATTGCGAAAACCAGAGGTCGTACAAGCAGAGCTTATGAGAAGGCGCCAGGCTCGGTTGCCATAATCCCCATTTTTTTTAAAGAGATAGACATGTTCACTCAAATTCGCTTTTGTATCGTCCTTTGTTGGCTCTTCAGCTCTTTCTCATTTGCGGCTGATGACGCAGGCGCTACAGCGTCTCCAATGCAAATCGCCATACCTCCATCTGCCTTTAAAAAACCTGTAAAAAGAACACTAGCAGAGTTGCAAGAGGCCAAAAAGGCGAAGGAATTTTATCATATCAATCTCCCTTTGCAAGAGCCCGATGTCTGGGCTGCTGCCTTGGAAGAGAAATGTGCCCGAAAGAAGCCAATGGGAGAGGGGGTATTTTCTACCGTTTACAGCGTTAGTGCGAATCGAGTGGTAAAAAAGCTTCAACCATACGGTGTTGAAGGGGAAAAAAAACCCACGAGGCGTGCTGCCTTTAAAAACGAAGTTGAGATCCTTCGCCGTTTGCATAATAGTGGCATCACACCTCAGTTCTACGGGGCCTGGGCCGGCGTTGAGGAGTCAGGCTATTACCTGTGTATGGAGAAAACACGACCTGATCTATCTACCTATAGATTGTTGTTTCTTGCTAAGAAGAAGCCTATCACCTTAGCTTGGTTGGAAATTTTTTCCGACACCATAAAAACTGCACTTCAGGTTATGCAAGAAAAGAAAGTGTGGCATAACGATCTGTCAGCAAAAAGCATTATGGTGGAAGATTCCGGCGCCTTTGTTTTGATCGATTGGGGATCGCCAGATGTAGACAAAAAAGAAAAGGTGTATGTAGGGCCTTCAGGTACATACACCATGACCTACGCCTTCAGCCGGATTTTATTGGATATGATTTGTGTTTATGCTTCCCCTCTTTTGGAGGATCTCTTTATTATTTTTGCTGATGATTTTGAAGAGCAGCATAAAAACGAATGTGGGTTGATCGCAGCTCTCCGCAGTTGTTCGACAAACGTAAGGTTGAACTCTCTCCTTGACACGGTTGAGGCACTGCGTAGCCCAGAGGCGATAATAGCAGAAGAGGAAAGAAGACGTGCTCAATATGACCCCGCAAACTATGGTGCCCACGAGCTCTGAAATTGCTGCCATGACGCCCATGATGCGTCAGTATTTCGATCTTAAGACCGCTTGCCCCGATGCGATCCTCCTCTTTCGCATGGGGGATTTTTTTGAGATCTTTGGTGCCGATGCAGAACTGGTTGCTCCGCTTTTGGATATCACCCTTACGAGTCGAGAAAGAGGCGATCAGCAGCGTATTAAGTTCTGCGGTATGCCTCATCACAGCGCCAAAGGCTACTGGCTCAAGCTTCTTCGATATGGATACAAGATTGCCATTGCGGATCAAATGGAGGCCGCCTCTGTCGGTAAAGGGTTGGTGCGCAGAGAGATTACCAAGATCCTCACCCCTGGATGCGTGGATGATCTCGAGGGATTGGAGTCTACCTCTCCCAACTACCTGATGGCAATTTACGAAGAGCCGACGAGCAAAGCTTTGTCTCTGCTTGTAGCGGATGTGTCCACAGGGGAGTTGCGTCTGGCCTCTGTGTTGGAATCCGAAATCCCAGGGTGGATTGAAACCTTGGCTCCCAAGGAAATCTTGGTGCGTCGCTTCTATCAAACTGCATTACAAAAGCAGCTTGCCACGCTCCAGGTGCGCACTCCCGTACTCAGTGCCTTGCCAGAAACCCTGCTGCACGATACTGCACAGCAGACCCAGCTGCTCCAACGGGTATTTCCCAAGAAACCACTACCTACTCATCCCTGTGGAGCTGTGCCCGGAGGCGAGGCTCTCGTTGCGAGTGTCTTGAGCCATGTAGAGCAGATGAAAATTTCTTTGCTTCCCTTTCGTTTGATACAAGCCCTTCGGGATCCCGAGTCTTTTTCCCTGGAGCCCATTGCCCTTCGAGATTTAGAAATTTTTGAAACCTTGCGAGATCGCAGTTCTCAAGGGAGTCTCTTGACCCAGATCAACTGTTGTCAGTCCCCTATGGGGGTGCGGTTGTTGCGATGGTCCTTGCAGAACCCTCTCTTGCAAGCCTCTTCCATTGCAAAGCGTCACGAGATCGTGCGTCATTTTCTTGCTCTCCAACCGGGAACTTTTGCAACGTTGCAAACTGCTTTGAAAGGATGTGGAGACCTAGAACGCCTTACCGCACGACTTGTTGCTGGCTCTGCAACCCCTCGTCAGCTCGGTGTGTTGCGAGATACCCTGCGTAAGATGGCAGCTCTTACATCTCGTTTGCATGAGGAAAGAAGCCCTGCTTCAGAGGCCTTGTTGCAGCATTTTGGCAACTGCATCCAAGGGGCAGCTACTCTCGAGGTGTTAGAGCCATACTTACAAGAAGAGCCGGGTCCCTTGGGAGAGGGCACGAAGGTATTTCGCTCTGGCATCGATGGAACCCTCGATGCGCACTTGCATGATACGTTGCACGGGGAAGAAAAAGTCGAGGCCTACCAAGACAAACTGCGTGCAGAAACAGGCATCACCAGCCTCAAGATCAAACGACACAATACCTTTGGATTGTTGGTCGAGGTGACGAAGACTCATTTTACCAAAATCCCCGCTCACTTTATTCGTCGACAGACCATGGTGAATTGCGAACGGTTTATGACGGAGGATTTGCAAGAACTCGACGAGCAACTCTCTCATGCTACCCGTTTTGCTATTGAGCGAGAGGCTGCTGTTTACTGGGAACTTCTCGAGAAACTGGCAGCACAAAAAGAAGCCCTCTTTCAAACGGCTTCTACCATGGCTTCTTTCGATCTTCTTCTTTCGTTTGCTGTTTTGGCACAGAAGAAGAACTATACCCAAGCCAAATTTTCACCTAACACATTGCGTTTACGTGCAGCACGACATCCGGTGGTGGAAGCTTTTGTGGGGATCTCCGATTTTGTTGCTAACGATATCGAGATGTCCCAAGATGGAAAATTTCTGCTGTTAACGGGGCCCAACATGGGGGGGAAATCTACCCTCATGCGTCAGACTGCAATTTGTGCATTGCTGAATCAGATCGGTTGTTTTGTACCTGCTGCAGAAGCAACGCTGCCTCTATTTGATCAAATCTATACCCGTGTAGGGGCGAGTGATGATTTGAGTCGTGGGCTTTCGACCTTCATGACAGAGATGAATGAAGCGGCTACGATTCTGCGTCATGCAACATCCAACAGTCTCGTGCTTCTCGATGAAGTGGGCCGAGGGACTTCTACAGAAGATGGTTTGGCTCTCGCGTGGAGCATTTTTCAGGAGTTGGTGACCCAAGTAGGAGCATGGATGTTTTTCTCCACCCACTATCACGAGTTGGTGCCCTTGGCGGGCGCGTTGCCTCGGGTAAAACTCATTCAAACGGAAGTGTTGGAATCAGAGCGAGGGGTGACGTTTACTCACCGCATCATCCCCGGATTTTGCCCGAGTTCCTTCGGTCTTGAAGTTGCGAGTTTGGCTGGGATCCCCGAGCGAGTGCTTCTTTCTGCGCGAGAATTTCTACAGGGGCACAAGCCGGCCCCTGTATTTGCAGAGAGGTCTTTCGTGCCAGCGCCTCGCCCCTTACCTGTCGATCCGAGGCGAGAGGCTGTGCTCACAAAACTTGAGCGCCTTTCTCCCAATCGCATGACGCCGATTCAGGCTCTCAATGTGATCGAAGAATTGCAAATGATGCTGACACAGGACTCTCACGCACCTCTGCATACTCCCCTTTTTTCTTCTGAGCTGCCGCTGTAGGTAGCGCGTCATTCACAAAGTTGGGAGATTCTTCGCACAGCGAGGGATGACGGAAGCTTGACAGCAAGCTCTCGAAATATTCGTCATCCCCCGCTATACGAAGAATCTCCCAGCCTTTGGTTTTTATTTTTACAATAAATATAGATGGTTGAGTAAATCATTGAATTCAGCTATAAAAAGGACTACTATATATAGTAGTCCTTTTAAAGATTTTCTCTCGAGGAGCCGAACCTAATGTGGGAAGTCAGATATCTGCCTGAGGTAGAAAAATGGCTAGACTCTCTTACTACCTTTCAGTTTAAGCTGGTAACCAAGGAGTTGCTTTTTTTAAAGAGGCTCGGCAGTATGCTGGGCATGCCACACAGTCGAGCCCTTGGAGGTGGGTTATTTGAGTTAAGAGAGAGGAGTTTTGGATTTCGCGTGTACTACACGTTCCAAAAGAACAAATGCGTGATCTTGGTTTGTGCTGGAGATAAGAAAAGCCAAACCCGAGATATAAAAAAAGCACGACTGAGGATGGAGGAGTTATGAAAACATTGCGTTTTGAAGAATATTTGAAAAAAAGACTCTCTGCAGAGGAAATTCAGGAATTAGAAGTGGCTGCAGAAGTAGAGGCTCAGTTTTATATTGATTTGCAATCTCAGATTTCTCAAGCTGTGCAGGAGTTCATGACACGTTCTGAGCTTCGTTTTAATGATATGGTGCGGTTGCTCGGCACGAGCCCCTCTCAATTCAAAAAAATTCAATCTGGCCAAGCTAATCTAACCCTAGCCTCTATTGCACACCTATTTGCATTGATGAAAAAAAAGCCCTATTTTCTTTTGAAAGAATTAACTCCGTCTGTCTAACCTTCAGCTATATGTCAGAGGTAGTTTATTTAGGATTTGGATCAGATTTATATATTGTATTTTTCAGGCGTTGGTGAACCTCCCCTCTTTTCTTCTGAGCTGCCGTTATAGGGATTAGTTTCTGCTGGGGTAAAAGGTAAGTCTCTCTTGTGCGGGGGACATACTGTTGTTGTGGAGAGGGTAAGAGGCTGTCCGAAGTCTCTACTACTATAGCGACCGCGATAGCAAATACTCGTAACATTCCCATCGTTCCTCCAGGTGTTTGGATGAACGATGGGAATGTTCCAGTTTTTGTATTTCGCCATTTCCCATCCTCATATTGATAATAACAGTTATATTCAGTATAGCCGGGAGCAGCGTTGTCATTCTGTCAGTGGTTAGAATTGTTAAACAACAACTGGTCATAGTCGACTTTCACTTTTTCAGGGAACCGAATGTGATACTCGAAGAATAGCGCTTGGTCATCTTCAAGCTGTCGAGCATTCAAGTATCCAAACATTTCTTAGAGGAAAATCTGTCAATGAATTAGTTGACCTTTACAATCCCAAGGCTGCGTAGAAGCCGTATGGGATCTCGATAAAAATGCAGGGATCCCATACGGTCCCTTCGGGACCTTGGGATGACAAAAATTACACCGGGAGACCTAGGGAGGGAGGTTCAGAGAAAAAAGGCAGTGACACTTGCAGCGCCCGCTCTTCAGCCTTAAACGAACAGCATTATGATGACGGATACAAATAAATTGCCCGAAAAAGCAGCCTTCTTTTCCAGTTTGCCTCTTATATTCAAAAAAAATTCAATATACGGAAGCAAAAAGATCCAAAAAATGCTCATAGACAGAGGCGGTGCCTGGTACAAGCTTGTAGGTCTTTGTTTCACTTCTGTATTGGCGAGTAAGCGTAATCGTGCCGTCTTCATTTTGTGTGGCTCCGATTCTGATGCCCTTAGCGTTGTGAAAACGCCCGTTTGCTCCTACCGTTCCTTTTATGAACGAGGTTGCAAAGCGTATTTGTGCTGATTTGTGAAGGTGGGGTGTAATGTGGATGTATTCAAATTTTGATCTTTCTATAATTTCTAAAAATACCGTGGACCTCCCTGATTCTAGGGCCAGCGTCTCGAGCTGTTGATCGGTGTAGTTGCAGTAGGAGCCAGGTCGGAGGGGAGCGGTTGCACCTTCACTAGCCAGCATAGGGGGTGTGAATAAAAATAGGCAGGATACCATCCAGTTCGTAAAACTGTTTTTCAACTATTCCTCCTGAGTATAGGCAGGCGACAGTATTTCATATCCAGTAGCATTCTTTTTCAATTCCCAGCAACTTTTTTGTTCGAGAATCGGATCGACCGCCCTAGGCCTATCGTAAATTCACCTGAATTTTAAACAGTTGAAATGAACCCCCATTGGCAACAATCAAAAGTAAATATTGCGTATCAAGTAATGGCTCAGGCCCTAAAATTGCTGCCGCCCCTTGTTTGGTCCTAAATCCTCCATGAGGATAGAGTCGGTTGGGGCGGAGTACATCATCCGGTGCTTCTACAGAAAAAATACCAGTTCTATTTGCAAATAATGTCTCCAACTCCTCAAAGCTGACAGCGTGATCCAGGGGATCTTGGATGAGAAGATACCGAATTTGATCCAAGGGTGTTTCCTGACAGGATAGCTGGGAGCGTTCGTTTTTGGTGATAGCATCCTCGCACTCAAAGGCAAAATAAAATTGACCGGCCCCGGAATCTGTAAGCGTAAGTAGTTGTGCACTTCGCAATACAAAGGCAGCAGATTTTGGTCCCAGTACACTGGTTTGAGCTGTGATTTTGAAGTCAGTAATCGCACCGTCATTGCCAAGGAATTTTGTGACAAAGGAATAGGATACAGTATCCGTCTTTGCAACTGGATCATTCAATTGCTTTACGACAGTGACTTGCAGTTGATTGTTGTCATTGTTATTTGCGATAAAGGTTCCTTTGTCCCCTGCTTTATAGGTAGAAAAAGGCTGTTTCGTAGATAATGTCCATGTAAGATTGCGAAATTGAATGCTCGAGAGTTTGGCAATGCAACTACGATCCAATAGGTAGGCATTCAAATAAGGGTTTTTATCTGTTGCTGTAGCAGTAAGTCCCGATTTGCAGTTTTCCATGCGGATGGTATATCCGATGGGCTCGTTTGCAGCTAGTTCGAAGTTGGAGGGGGTCATGGTGACCCCCAGTTGGAAAAGATCTCCTGGGGATATCGTATCTTCAGGAGAAGAAATAGTGGGCACTCTTCCACAATGGAGCAACCCGAACAGGAGTGTAACTAAAAAAATGAGTTTCACTGGGGTTCATTTTCTTAGTACAAACTGAGAGTAATCTTAAACAGCTCAAATGCACCTGCATTGGCTAGGATTAAAATCATGTTTGTACTTTGTTGCAAGCTGCTAGGCCCAAGAATTGCAGCATTACCTTGTTTAGTCACGAATCCTCCGTTTGGGTACTGTGGGCTCGGGCTAACAAAATCATCAGGGATCTTTACCGAAAAAACTCCAATTCCAGATGCAAATAGAGCAGTCACTTCAGCGAAGCTCAACTGACGATCCATGGGGTCTTTGATAAGTATATACGTGGTTTGGCTCAATTGAGCGTCATGACAAAAAGATATTCTTTGTTCCGTCGTGATTGATTGGTCACATTCGAGTGTAAAGGAAAATTGACCGGCCCCTGTAGTGGTAATATTTGTGAGTTGTGCTTGTCTCAGTATGAAGGCAGGAGAGCCGCGACCCAATACGGTGGTGTTTGGGTTGATTCTAAAGTCAGCAACGGTTCCAGAGGATCCTGCCACTTTTTCTATAAAGGAGTAACCTACTGTATCCGTTTTTACCACGGGGGTGCTCAACTGATTTCCCACTGTCACAAGCAACTGGGTGACTCCATCGTTGTTTGCTGTAAAGATGGCTGTTTCGCCCATTTTGTAGGTAGAGAAAGGTTGTTGCGTCGATATGGTCCAGGTAAGGTTACGAAATTGCAGGCTGCTGAGTTTGGCTATACAGCCGCGGTCACCGATGTATGCTCTGAGTAGGGGAGCCGTATCTGTAGCTGTACTTTTAAGTCCAGATACGCAACCTTCCATATTGATGGTGTAGCCGATGCTATCAGAGGGGGCAAGATCCAAACCAATGGGAAGAACCGATGCATTCAGTTGCATTATATCTTCTTCGGTAAAAACTTTTTTCTCAGCCTCATCTATGCCCACCCTGCCGCATTGGGTGGAAAGAAGTACAAGGGGGACGAAACAAATTCCATGTTTAATTGACCGCATATATGCCTCTTTTTTGGGTTACCCGTGCCCCATCGGATCGGAAGCATTTGATATTTCTTGAAGATTGTGATTTTGTAGATTTGAAAGTTAGAAGAGAATCAAATGTGATTTCACGTGGGAAGCGTTATTTCAATGTAGTTCTTTTTCATCGGAAAGATGGATTGCAATTTTCCCCAGGGGAGAGATGAAGTTTGCATCTGCGGTCCATTTGGCAAGCCCCTTTCGATCCTGAAAGAATTGAAAGAGGCTCTGGGCGGCTTCCATGGTATTCAAGTGAATGGGTACATCGAGGGTAGTCGTAGTTAACTCTTTAATGAGCAACTCTTCCTGATAAACACCTTCTGCTACGACTTTATCGTGAAAGGACAGTTGGTACTTTACGTCGGAAAATCGCAGCTGAAAATCGTTGGGGTTTTTAATTGCTAGCTGTGCGACTACGTCTACACCTTTTAAATCTGCCCGTTTCACTTGTAGTTTCAAGAGTTCTACTTCTGGCTTTCGGGGTTGAATCCCCACCAGTGCCTTGAAGAAGACACACTGGGGCAACATTAAAAATAGGCAGAGGTAAAATGCTTTCACGATAGGATCTCCTAGAGCAACTCGAGCAGGCGCTCCTTGCCAATCTCTTGTAAGAAAGTAGGCAGACGAGGGCCTTGGTCTCGTCCGATGAGCTTTTGGTAGATGGCTGTGAAGACATCTTTAGGCTCACAAGACACCAAGTTTACCACCTGAGCCCAGAGTTGCTCATTAATGGTTTTCGTGTCCATTGTAGCAAGATCCGCTTGGGAAAGAAAGGCGCGTAGTAGCGAAAGAGCCTCTGCTTGTGCCGTAGAAAGCGGAATTTCTACAGGATTTCGATGAAGCTGGTAGCGAAATTCCTCTGGGGCGTGGTGTTGCAGCCAATTCCAGGCTCGCTCACAGCGAGCGATAAACGCAGTATGGGAGTCTCCTGTAAAGGTGCTATAGAATCGCTGATGGGTCTTTTCGATATCCCCATCGCACAGTTGCAAATTGTTGCACAGGGCTCTAAATCCAGCTCGTTGGGGAGCTGTGAGGGGGGCGGTGCCTAAAAGTGAAAATTCGTAGATGCGACGATTCTGCTGCCACTTTGCTTTTCCATCAGATTCTGAAAAAGCCACACGTTCACATTTATCGAACTCTTCGTACACCTTGATCACATCTTCATCGAAGGAAATGGCAAAGTCGTGATTGGGTCGGTGGTTAGCAAAAATCCAACGGAGCACTTGTGGCTCATAGACTTCACACACATCGCTGATGGTGAGCAGCTCTCCGGAGGAGGAGCTCATCTTACCGCTGCCACCTTTGATCTTTACAAAGTCGTACTGCAAGTACACCGGTGGTGCTACCCCCCAGACTTTTTGAATGATTTCTGCACCGGTCTCGAAGGAGCCTCCATCGGAGGAGTGGTCCTTGCCGCCTGGCTCAAAGTCTACATGCTCAAAGTACCAGCGCATGGGCCAGTCCACTCGCCAGCTCAGTTTGAGTTGACGGGTATGCCGAATGTCGATGGTCTCTTCAAATTGGCACGTGGCACACTGATATTGATAGCTCCATTCCCCTAGATACCGTTGGTAGGTCATCTCGTCTTTTTGGCATTGACCGCAGTACACCGCAGTGGGCACCCAGCTGTCCTCCAAGGGGGAGGTGCGGTAGCGGTTGAGGACCTCCTTGATGGCTTCTGTGGCTTCTAGGGCTTGTCGAATCTCTGCTGCATAGGTACCGGAGCTGTATTTGCTCTCCTGGTAGAGGTATTCCGGTTGCATGCCTAGCATCCGAAGCTCGGCCTCAAACTGTTCGATGAATTTTTGGGCGTAAGATGTCGTTTGCCCCCATGGATCGGGGATGCGCATAATGGGCTGGTGCAAGAAGGGGGTAAAGGCTGCAGGATCGGGGAGATTTTTTGGCACCTTGCGGAAGGTGTCGAAATTATCCCAGCTGTAGAGAAAGCGCACTTCTTTGCCCAGGTCTTGGAGGGCGCGTGCTACCAAGGCCACGGTAAGGACTTCGCGGAAATTGCCCACATGTACCTTGCCGCTTGGGGTGATGCCACTGGAGACTACGTAGCGGGGCTTGTCGCCTTTGGTTCTCACGACGGAGAATGCGGTGGTATCGGCCCAATGGGAGGAGAGGGGTTGACTTGGAAGCATGGTGCAATTTCTTTCTATAGGAGTGACGAACTGAGTTTTTAGGACCTTTAGCAAAAAAGGGGCTGCACATAGGTCTCAAGCGGATCTACGATCTGGCTGCGCCCCTGATGCTTGGCCCGGTATAAACACCGATCCGCCAGACGGATCAGATCGGTAGCGGACTGTGGTGGTTCTGCGATTCCATGTAGGGTACTAATTCCAAAAGACGCGCTTACATGCAAGCGAAATGTTTCGCCACAAAACTCTGTATTGACAAGATTGGCTGAGATACGTCGAGCCAGGGTGCGAGCGCCGGACAAAGGCGTTTCGGGTAGGAGCACAATAAACTCGTCCCCCCCAAAGCGAGCGGGAATGTCGATTGTACGAATGGACTGGCGGATGACCGCGCCAAGTTGTCGCAGCACAGAGGAGCCGGTTAGGTGGTCGAATTGATCGTTCACTGCCTTGAAGTGGTCGAGGTCAAACATGATGAGGGACAAGGGTTTTCCATAGCGAGAGGCCCGTGCAAACTCTTCTTGCGCACGCTTTTCAAAGAAACGCATGTTGTAGAGCTGGGTGAGCTCGTCGGTGATGGTGAGCTGCGCCAGTTTGGCATTGGAGTCCTGCAAATGGCGGTTGGCCTTGGTGAGGGAATCTGCCATGTGCCGGACTCGGTTTACAGAGTAGATTCGAGTTTTTATCTCCAGTTCAGAGCGATCGCGGGTGCAAAAGTCATCGGCACCCACACTCAATCCTTTGATAGTAAGGAGGGGGGAGGTAGCAGAGGAGACAAACAAAATGCCCGTGTACGAATGAGGAATGGGATTGGCCCGGATGTAGGCGCATAGTTCCAGGCCCGACATATCGGGCACGTGCACATCTAAGATGGCGATATGGGGGTGAAAGCTTGCGTAGAGTTCTTTGAATTCTTTCCCCGAGAAGACGAGGCGCAGGTCAAACTCCAGGGCATTGGACCCCTCTTGTAAAATCTTGCGATATAAGCGGGCGGAGGAGCCATGGTCATCGATAGCCAGTACGCGCGTGGGGGTCTCTTTGTACACGGCGCGATTACTTTCGCCGTTGGGCTAAGGCGTGGATCAAAGCAACCAACCCGGTGCCCTTGGGATCAAGGCGCGAGGCGGTCTCTCGCACCCGGGTCTCGTAGGTTTGGGTGATCTGCTGGGCCTGTGTCGCGCTAGTAAGGCGGACGAGGGAGAGTTTCCCCTGGTCCAGGTCCTTATTCGGGGTTTTTCCCGTGTCGGGGGCTCCGTCTAAGGCGTCGTCTTGGAGCTGAAACCAGACACCCAGATTTTCACCAAATGTGCGCAAGGTATCCAGCTGGGCGGCGGAGGCGCCTGCAGAAATCCCACCCATTACGCAGGCGGCTCCCATGAGCCGTCCCGTTTTCTTGCGATGAATCTCGAGCAAGGTTTCGGGGGTTCCGTCGCTTCGTCCTGTCCAGTCCACATCCTCAAATTGCCCTTGCACCATGCCGCTTCCCCCGATGGCACGAGCCAACTCGAGGCTCATGGCGAGGTATTGGGAATCGGATACACCGCACGGGTATAGCTGTGGGTCAAAGAGGGAAAACGCATCGGACAGGAGCGCATCCCCGACCAAGAGTGCGGTGGATTCTGCAAACTGTACGTGCACCGTGGGTCGCCCACGTCGCAGGGAGTCATTGTCCAGGGCTGGCAAATCGTCGTGGACCAAGCTGTAGGTATGGACCAGCTCCACAGCGAGAGCGGGAATAAAAGCTTGGGCTGCATTCCCTCCGCAGGCGGCATTGCTGAGCAGGGTGAGCATCGGGCGCACCCGCTTGCCTCCCCCTTGAAGGGCGTAGGTGCAGGCGCGGTGAAGATCCGAGTTCTCCGTATAGGCGCGGCCGCAGAAGGTATCCAGTGAACTCTGAAACTGTGCCTGTAGTGTCGATATCAGATCCATAGCTGTTTCTCTTTCTTTATTCGTAGGAGGGATGAGAGATCGGGGACACCCACGAATGGCGCTTCCTTAAGGGGGTACTCCATAATTCTGTGGGGAGACCCCGCCCGAGTGTCCCCGTTACCGCATCGCACTATGGACATTCGGGCGGGGTGTCCCTGATCTCATTCCCATTTCTTATTCCTCCCCATCCCCAGCGTTGGTCCTTCCCCAATCCCATCCTCAAGCCATTGAGCCCCCGCTTGGGCCAAGCGAGCGAGAAGCGCTGGTTGGGTCGAGGGTTCACAGATCAAATGCAGATTGGGTCCCGCATCGATGGTGAAGTACACCTCGAGCCCTTCCTCTTGACGCCAGCGACGGATCTGGACAATCCACGAGGCGGTTTGGGGGAGCAAATACACAATCGGGGGGACGACGCTCAGCATGATGCTATGCATCTCCAGGGCTTCTTGCTCCAATAGCGGTCCCAGCTGGGCAAGGTTGCAGTCCGCAAGTGCTTCCAACATGGCTCGCTTACGAGTCGGGAGCCCAGAGAGCCGGGGTAAAAATAAAGGACTCTCCCACGCGGTGGTATGTCCCTGAGAAGAAGATACAGACTTGGGTGCGGTAGAGACGAGAAGCAGGGTGTCGCACAGGTCCCAATGAGCCGAGGGAAAAAGGGGATACGCCCGCTGAGAAGCGGGACCTGCAGCAGCTTCCCAGACGACAAATCCACCCCAGAGACTGCGACAGGCGCTGCCCGAGCCTCTGCGTGCCCACGAGGCGAGTTGGGCTCGAGAAATTCCCTTGTTCGTCAAGGCTTCCCAGCTGGAAGCTTCGAGCCAACAGGCCACCGCACCAATGGTTAGGGCTGCCATGCCACTCGCACTGCTCGCAATGCCGCAGCTCGCGGGGAAGGTATTGTGCGTATCGATGTGCAAGGGTACCTGGGATTCTTCCAAGGCCTCGCTTAAAAACGTGAGGTGACGCAGCATCTTTTGTGCGAAAGGATCCTGCGCTGCAAGCCTCTTGCCCTCGAAGTGGATTTCATGGTGCCCACTGGCGCTGCGTTGTAGCCGAGTTTGGGTGCGTGCATGGCGCAGGGTCATGGAAAGGGAGTCGTTGGCAGGCCACTGCGCTGCAGCGTCTGCTTTGCCCCAGTATTTTAAAAAAGCGATGTTGCTCGGTGCTTCCGCTAGGTAAACATCGGGTGCCATAGGTCCCCTTTCTTGATCTCAATCCCTGCTACGCCCCATTTACCAGGCAAGCGATACCAACCCAAGCGTTGCAAGCATGCGCCCGCAGACTTGCGTGCCTCAGGGTGTCCCAGAACCAGCAGGGAATCCTCACCTCCAGCTCCCGTCGTCTTATAGCTCCAGCTTGCATCGAGGCCAGGGAGTGCCTCCAGCTCTGCAGCTACCGAAGTGGGAAAATGGGGAGAATCTGCAAAGAACTGACGATATCGCCCCATTTCCTTAAGTAGGTCAGCCACAGACATCTTGCCTGCAAAAAAATCCACGAGACCATCCACAATGGCTTGGGAGTGCGTAAGGAGATCAGGCCAGAGATCTTCTTGATCGAGCCAGGCGAGGGTATCGTACATGGTCGGACCCGTAGGAGCGCCTTTTCCCCCGGTCCAAACGTCAAAGAAGGTCTCAAACCGCACTGGGTCGGCAGCCAAAGCACGTATGTCTCCCGTCTCGGGGATCATCCACAGCAGGCCCCCATGGACCTGGGTGGCGATGTCGTACCCAGATGCAGCGCCTTGGGTTACGCGCTGCAGTCGCGTTACCGCTTGGATCAAGTTCTCTTGGGACGAGATGGGGACACTCGGGCGGGGTGTCCCCTCTATTCGCAAATGCGCCAGGGCTGCGAGTACACAGCCGCGCAGAGCAGAGGAAGACCCCAGGCCTGCTTTAACTTCTAATCCCGAGCGCACCTCGATATCAGCTCCGCCCAAGAGCCAGCGCCGCTCTGCTTCTTGCACCACCTGGGCGAAGGGCTCGCAATCTTCGGGGAGAGCTTCGAGCTGGGGGAGAGAGAATACTTGTGGGGTATCCCAGAGGGTGGAGGTTAATCGATAGCCCTCGTGGGGTGCACAACTGACCTCTAAATGGGGCTCAAGGGCGCAGGCGATGCACGCGCCGCCACGTAGAACGGCATATTCTCCGGCCAACATAATTTTACCTGGCATTCGAACCTGAACGACGCCCATTTTTTATCGATCTCGTTTGGAGGAGAAGTATTGCTGCAGTTCAGCTTCGTAGGGACGCCCTAGATGCAGGTGTCCTGCGAGATGCCCAAGAGTAGGGCTCCCGGTGGCCAGCATGGTGATTTTAAGTCCTTCTAGGAGGTGAAGAAACACCGCATCGACTCGTTCTGCTGATTCCAGTGCGGCTTGCATGAGCGGGAGGCCTACGCCTACCATGTCAGCTCCGAGGGCGATGGCTTTGGCAGCCATGAGTCCAGAGCGGATGCCACCTGTTGCTACCAACGGTGTACCGGCTGGCAAAGCTTGGCGCAGGGCATGGAGACTGTAGGCCGTAGGAATGCCCCAGTCGCGAAACACACGAGCCAGTTCTTGACGCAAGGGGTCTGAGTTGCGCAGTCCTTCGATATAGGGCCAAGAAGTGCCTCCACGCCCTCCTACATCGAGTGCTGACACACCGGCTGCGAGGAGTTCCTTGGCAGATTCGATATCCAACCCGGATCCCACTTCCTTCACCAGCACGGGGACGGATAAGCGCGAGCAAACCTCTGCGATTTTTTCCCGTACTCCGATGAAACTGCGATCCCCTTCGGGCTGGATGCATTCTTGGGCTACGTTGAGGTGCAGGGCCAGGGCGTCTGCTCCGATCATGTCCACGGCTTGTTGGCACCAGGCCACTCCCTGGGGATGCAGGAGCTGGGCAACACCGAGGTTGCCGATGAGGAATAGATCGGGGTAGTCCGTTTTGAGCTGAAAGACAGAGCGGCAGTCCGGGTTTTCCAAGGCGATCCGCTGAGAGCCAATCCCCATGGGGATCTTGTGAGCACATGCCATTTGCGCCAGCCGGCGATTGATCTCATGACCCTTGGCGATACCGCCCGTCATCCCGGTGATGAGAAAGGGCGCAGAAAAGCGCTGGCCTAAAAAAGAAGCTTGTGTGTCCAGTCCTGTCATAGACAGGCCGGAAAGTGCGTAAGGAAGAAAAGAAAAGGCTTCAAAGCCGGTAAAGCGGTCGGAGGCCTCCACATCGCCTTGCTGGCAAAAATCCAGGTGCTCCTTCTTGCGGAGCTGGCCGAGGTCGGCAGTGTTTTCGAGGCCCATATGCGGAAATCCTACTTGATTCGGTGGGGCAACTTAACATAGTTTGATTCCGGTGACAAACTCTCTTGGCTCTCTAACACCGGAGGTATGCATGCAGGTTCTCCTTGGAATCGCCACTGGCATGGCCGTTATCGGCATCCCCCTCGTTCTATTGGCTATTGGCCTGGTTCTCTTCGGATCCGCTCTCCACCGCGCCTTAGATAAGCCTTAATCCCATCGCCACAGCCTATTCTTTTTCGATTGATTTCCATCGGTTATCTATTGTTCCCTCCAAAATTATTGAAAAATCGGTCCACCGTGTTACAAGGGCTGTTTCCCTTTGCTTAACAGATGAATGGGAGTGGGTATTGCAGGTACTTAAGAAACTCTTCTTTTTTCTCGAGCCGACACCGTATCTGCCTGAAATTACAGATGCAGAGCAGGTGAAGTCTGACTATCGCTACTGGCGCATTCGGACTTTTTACTCGATCTATTTGGGCTATGCCCTTTTCTACTTCACCCGCAAAAGCTTTACCTTTGCCATGCCCTCGATGATTACCGAGCTGGGAATGAGCAAAGCTGAATTGGGATTTTTGGGCACTGTTCTCTATCTGTCTTATGGGATGAGTAAGTTTGGCAGTGGTATCCTTTCCGATAAAGCCAACCCCCGTTACATGATGGGAATCGGCCTCATTTTGACCGGGTTGTGTAACTTGTTCTTTGGGATGTCCTCCTCCCTTTTCTTCTTTGCTCTCTTCTGGGGACTCAATGGGGTGTTTCAAGGGTGGGGATGGCCCCCTTGTACCAAGCTGCTTATGCACTGGTCTAGCCGTTCGGAGCGTGGCCGTTGGTGGAGCATTCACAGTACCTCCCATAACCTTGGTGGAGCACTGATCCCGTTAATCGCAGCTTTTGCAGCTACCCATTGGGGCTGGCGTGCGGCTTTGTGGGCTCCGGCGGCGATTTGTATCGTTGCCGGGTTCTGGTTGATGCGCCAATTGCGCGATGTGCCCCAGACTTTGGGACTTCCCTGTATTGAGAAGTTTCGTGGTGAACCACAGCCTGTGATTGCCGAAGATCCAAAAGAGGCAGCAGCCCACCTTCCTGTACGGGAGCTCTTGCTGAAGCATGTTCTCAACAACCCCTACGTCTGGATCCTCTCCCTCTCCTACTTCTTTGTTTATATCGTGCGTACTGCGGTCAACGACTGGGGTGTGCTGTACTTGGTGCAAGCCAAGGGCTACAGCAACATCGCAGCTGCTGGTGCCGTGAGCTGGTTCGAAGTGGGGGGCTTTTTGGGGACCTTGGGTATCGGATGGGCCTCGGATGCAATCTTTCGCGGACGTCGTGTACCGGTGATGCTACTATGCGCCTTAGGTCTTTTGGTGATTTGCGGAGCTTACTGGCAGTATCCTGGGCAAGCCCTTTGGATCGACAGCCTTTGGATGGCCACCGTGGGATTCTTGATCTTTGGCCCTCAGTTGTTGGTTGGGCTGGCAGCTGCTGAATATGTGGATAAGAAAGCGGCTTGTACAGCCAATGGATTTGCGGGTTTTTGTGCTTATATTGGTGCTGCATCGACTGGGTACCCATTGGGGAAAATTATCGATGTCTGGGGATGGGAAGGTTTTTTTATCACCTTGCTTGTTTGTACCGGCGCTATATTTGTTTTCTTGCTGCCACTGGCGCGCAGCCATCGGAAAGTTGCCCTCTATGAAGCACCCGCAGCCGTATCTTGATTTCCCGGCTTGGCAAGCCTCTCAGTACCAAGAAATTTTGGCTCAGATCACCCGTCACATTCCTCTGGATCAACGAGAGGCGTGGCTTGGACATCCTGCTTTCTCCCCTCAATCCAAATTTCATTTTTTCCTCCAGCAGTTTCGAGTCCGATTTCAAAAGGGAGAGCAAAAGCCTCTCTTACGGGATCTGGCTTTTGCACTCTATACGAGTCGACGCATGGAAGATGCCTTGAGCACGTTGCTGGGGACTCTTTTGCAGCGCAAACAGCCTGAAAAGCCCATGTCTATCGACATAACGCTGCAGTGCTTGCCACATGATTATAAAAAGCTCTACAGCCTTCAACATCAACTTGGACTCTCCTGGTGGAAACGGATGCGATGGGGCTATGAGGGGATTGCTTTGTGGAAGTCCTTGGACCTGCATCTGCAAGCGAGCTTCCCCTATGTGGCCTTTTGTGCTGGCTCTACGACTTTCCTGCGCATGTCGACCCCTACGCGAGGGTCTAACGGAGCCCCTAAGTTGCAAGAGGAATTCTTAGCCTACTTGGAGGCTTTGCAAGAGAGAAACTCCCGTCATCTCTATATCAACTTGCAGGACCGTCGACACAGTCACAAAGAGGCCCATTACAGTTGGCGTGGGTTCTTTAAATCAGTTGGGTTTCAGGAGGAAGCTTATCGATGTGCTCACATTGAAGCTTTGGGGGCCCAATTTCCAGGGACGGTTTCTGTAATGACCCTGGACAAGGACTCGCTATTCTACCACCAAAAAGGGGTGTATGGAGTAGCGACTGTACCTGTGAAGACCTTTCAGGCAGCTTTTTTAGCTCAGATGTTTGAAATGAATTCTTCCGGATTCTTTTGGGATGCTTCTTTGTTGCAGAATGGAGTGCGAGAGCGATGTGAACGATTGCTTGAAGCGGTACAAGCTGAGTTCTTCCCTAGAAGCTTTGGGCTCTCCCCCAAAGAACGACGTATTTACATCGAGATTTTCTATACGAAGTTAATTCGAGAGATCAGCCAAGATTTTACCTACGTCAATATCAGTTGCAAGGACAGCATTGATCGAGCAGGGGGAACTCTAGGGTTGCTCTACTTCTTTCTCCTGCAAGAGGCTGCACCAGAGGCCCAGCTCGAGCACTGGGCCTCTGTATTATTTGGACCTGCGCTTATCGTGAAGCAACGAGCTCTCTTCTTCTCTCGCTTCTCTCGGTTCTATGAGGCTGCGTGTTATGTGCGTCATTTCTAAAGTTACCCCCTTCATGAGTAAATTGGACCCAACTCCAAATTACTCATGAAGGGGGCATCAGAATTCGTTTATTGTAAATAACTAGGGGTTTTTTGTGCATGTCTTCAAAATAAGCTTTATGTTCGGACTGTTATTGTTTTCTATAGGGTTATTGGGCTCAGACTCGAAAAAGGTGCCAAAGACCAAAGTTGTAGGCGCGTTCTTTCAAGTACAGCCTATACCTAGTAATGTAACGATTGGAGGATTTAGAGGAAATCACCGAGCTGGGCTTTATACAAATGCGTTGGCTACTTATTATCTCTATTCTTATTACAAATCACTAGGGTTTGAATACGCCTACCATCTTAATGGGGCAACAGACTACGGCTATTATGGAAAAATTTTTGCTGAACATCGCAGGTACAGGTCAGGCTTTCGTGTACATGAGAGATCCGTTGAAACTCCAAAAGGGCCCTCGCTTGAATATGACACAGTAGATCACTACAAAAACAACCATTACGGAGCCCTCATTGGGTACCAATGGCTGTTTGCCTCTCCTCGACTTTATATGCAAGCAGGGGTTGGCTGGCAATATAACGATAATCCAGTCCGAATTGGGTCTACTATATTCTATCTTGGAGAAGATACGCAGCGCCGATGGTCAACGACTGGAGAGTTCGCATTCGGGTGTTTGCTTTATTGATTACTCGTAGTGTGTCCACATTCTGATTATTTTGACTGTATGCTCTTTCTCATAAACTTCGTACACGAGTCTGTGTTGAATATTGATTCTTCTGGAAGTAAAACCTGAAAGATCCCCTACCAGTTTTTCAGAGCTTGGTGGGGAGGTGTCAGGATCTTCTTTCAATAGCTCAAGTAGTGCTTCTGTTTTTTTTCTGAGATTGGGTGCAGAAATTTTATTTGCATCCTTTTGTGCTTGCTTGGTAAATACGAGTTTCCATCGTTTCACCACTTCAGCTCCTCCTTGCATGCAGATAGTTTTTCTTTTCTGCTTTCTAGAAGACTTTCACGCATGCCGGGAACAGAGAGAAGATAGAGAGTTTCCTGAATGGCACTCCAGTCTGCTTCGGAAACAAGAACAGCCCCTGATTTCTTTCCTTGGATATGAACAGGTATATTTTCAAGGGCCACTTGATTGAGCAGTTGATATAGGTGGGCTCTCGCTTCTGTTATTTTAAATGATTTCATTTTGCTTCCGTGCCCAGCTAAAATATGTCTCTGGGGTGAGGAGGGTGCCTGGAATGCCAAGCTCTTGCTCTGCACTTCTTAGCGCCCGTGTTTCACGTTCGAGGGTTTTGGGATCCTCTATATCCCAGGCCACTTGATAGAGGTGGAGTTTACCTTCAGGGGAACGGGTGAAAAAATCAATTTCATATTTTTCTTTTGTAAAATAATAGTAAATTTCTTGTCCAGCACGTCTGAGATCGAGATAGATCATATTTTCAAATAAATGCCCCACATTGGACGAGGTGCTGAACGTATACGCTCGGCTGAGACCGGGATCCACCGCATAGATTTTTTTAGGATTTATCTGTGTTTTGCGCACAGATTCCGAGTAGAGCGGTACCATAAAGGTGAGATAGGCATCGGTAATATATTCTAGGTATTCATAGACGGTGGTTCTTCCTACCGCATAGCCTTGGCTTTTTATATCGTTGTAGAGTTTGTTAGTTGCCATCGATGTCGCTGGATTTTTCAGCAACGTTTTAATGATGTATTTAATGAGAGAAAGATTTGAAATATGATATCGATCCACAACATCTCGGTAAATCACCACATTGACATATTCTTGAAGAATGGTGTTCTTTTCTGGGAATGCCAGCAATGTGGTTTCTGGAAATCCCCCTTCTGATAAATAGGTGTGTAAATATTTTTTGCAGTAATCGAAGTCAATGCGACTTTTGGGTTCTTTGAATTCAATGTTCAGAGCGCGTAGATATTCAGTAAAACTAAACGGCCACATCTCATACGCAATGGAACGTCCTCGAAGTTCTGTGGCAATTTCCTTACTCAAGAGTTTTGCGGAAGACCCGGTCAAATAAAGATTGACCTCTTTTGTGTCTTGCAGACGCCGGATTACCTGGGACCAGCCCTCTACTGCATGAATTTCATCAAAGAACAGGTAGCAGGGTTGCTGATGATTTTCAGGATGCAGCGTATAAAATTCATCCACAAGGGCTGCAAGTTGTTTGGCATTAATTTGCTGAATACGATCGTCTTCTAAACTCAGATACAAAATCTGGGAATATGGCACGCCTTTTTTCAATAAATCCTGAATTTTTTCGAGAAGATAATAGGTTTTCCCGGTTCGACGCATGCCCACAATGACTTTGATTTTTCCCGGGATATCAGGCACAACGAGATCTCGGTGTACAATTTGCTGCAACCGATTGATTTTGATTTCAAATTCATGGCGAAGTGTTTGGAGTAGACTTTGCATAATGGCCTTTGTACTTGTTCGTAAGTACATTATATATGAAATATATGCTTTTGCATAGGTATGGGATCGGGGACTGTCCCGAATGGCGCTTCCTTAAGCGTGCTATTTGCTTAACTCCTTGGAAATCTGTCATCCCAAGGTCCCGAAGGGACCGTATGGGATCCCTTCGTTTTTATCGAGATCCCATACGGCTGCTACGCAGCCTTGGGATGACGGATGGGTTGCCATCTTGAACGTAAGCAAAAGATGACAATTATATCCTTAGAGGCTGCTTAGTTAATTTATTTCACAATAATTTTAATAGAGTATAGGGCTTCAGATGTTTGGTAGTATGCGTCGCGTATATTACCAGCGGAGGGCTCGTATGCTTTATCCTTCAGATCTTACAGACAAGCAGTGGGAAGTAATTGAA
>CANJLI010000009.1 GCA_947475005.1 Deltaproteobacteria bacterium
CTGTAAGATCTGAAGGATAAAGCATACGAGCCCTCCGCTGGTAATATACGCGACGCATACTACCAAACATCTGAAGCCCTATACTCTATTAAAATTATTGTGAAATAAATTAACTAAGCAGCCTCTTATTCCCACAATCTGTGGGCGCTAACCTGAGATTGTGGGCGAAATCTGTGGGCACAAAGTTTAAGAGGCGTGTAGCCCCCTGATTTAACAGGGAGAAAACTACATCATGCCGCCCATACCGCCACTTGTTCAGCGCCTCCCATGGGTAGGATACAAGCAGGTACTGAGCTGTATTTACAGGTACAATTTTCAATCACAGAGGTCTTAGGGACCACCCGATTTAGTATGGAATGATACTCAAAAGTACAAAAAGTGTGGAGGAACTGTGGAGCGAACTTATACGCACAGCTGTTCTGACACATGGCTCTCGATGTATTTTTTTAGATTTAGTAGCAACTACCCGCTTTGTTGCCTGATTAGGGTAGGACACACCAAATACAGGGTCTAACATGCCCTACCAATCAGAAAACAGCTGCTACATTTGGAATTAGGCAATAAAGCCCCTACAGGGGTTTTTGTAAGAGTAGGCTATAGCCAAAAAGAAAACCTAATATTTATCAACAATTATGGCATACAACTGCTATACAGGAATTAATTATTGACAAACAATAATTAATTCCTGTATAGCAGTGTTTCATGATGTTTTAAGGAAACTCGAAATGCAAAAAGCAAGTCACTATAGAAAGTTTTTAGCCATGATTTTTATGGCATGCTTGTTGGTTTACCCACTAGCTCACCTCTTTTATTGGTGCTTTGCTCCGGATCTTCCGACCGAATTCTTTAAGTCTCTTCCCGTAAGTTCTGAACTCGTACATTGGAACAGCTGGACAAGAATAGCGGGCTATCTGATCACGCTCCCATCAGTCGTTTTATTGATGCGAGTTTTCTGGGTACTCAGAAAACTATTCCAGCGTTTTCAAAAAGGGATCTTTTTCCAATCGAAAAATGTTGTAGCGATTCGTGCTGTCGCATGGGCTTTATTGTTGAACGCAATTTACCCGCTTTTTTCTACCCCAATGCTTAGTTATGCCTTAACCTTTCAAAACCCAATTAGAGAACCGATCTTTCGCTTCAGCTTTACTTTTTCTCACAATCTTCTGCCGATCATTCTTAGCATTGCAGTATGGGCCTTGAGCGATATTCTTGCTGAGGCGGTGGTACTTCAAGATGATGCAGATCAAACGATTTAGGCTGGGGTACTTGAATGATAATCGTACGATTGGACGTAATGTTGGCTCGACGCAAAATGCGGTTAAAGGAATTAGCCAATCGCGTTGGCATTACAGAAGCAAACCTATGTATTTTAAAAACTGGAAAGGCGAAGGCCATTCGCTTTTCAACTTTGTCTGCAATCTGTTCCGAATTGCAATGTCAGCCTGGAGATATCCTTGAATTCATCGAGAAATTTGATTGTGATACAGATGTACCCAAAGCCCTAGATAACGAAATCCACAACAATATTTAGAATATATCAAGTAAATAAATGAGGGAAAAATAATGACTGCTTTTAACACCATCCTACTAACTGGATTTTTTGCGTTCACTTCTATCGCGTGGGGAACCGCTGATCACGAACGGACCATTCGCTCGTTCATAAGTTGGCATGATCAGACCCATGGTGAGAAAAAAAGTAAACCTACACTAAATGAGCTTAAGAAATTCTTTGCGGGCGACGTTCACTTTGTCGTGAATGATGTTACTCGAGCAAAAAATATAGATGAAGTGTTGAAGATGTATGAGACCATGTTCTCAAGCCCTACTCATACATGGTTCAAATCTCCAATCACGGAGATTGCTGTCTCGCAAGACCAAGCAATTCTTCGTTTTGATCAGAGGATTGTAACGAATAAAAACCTTGAACGTTCTCTTAAAGCTATGGTCTTCACACATTTCAATAAGTCCGGACTTATTGATCGTTTCATCGAGGTTTTTACCTTCGACTCCAATTATGTTCCTCCAACAAGTGTTGATGACCCAATTTCAGGGTTTGTTGCGTGGCACAATCGCTATTACCGTCAGAATATAGACAACAAAATCGAGAAAGAAACTTTAGGAAAGTACTTTTCAAATGATGTGCATTTCGAGGTCAATGGCAAAGTAATAGCAAGCAACCTTACTCAACTTGTGACTAGCTACGAGAAGATCAAGGCAAAAGGGCGTAAACTTGTAGACATTGAAAGATTCGATAGCGAGCATACAAATAAGCTGGGGGATGGTACCATTGAGGTCGCTGTTGAGCATGATGTAACGCTGGTGGCCAAAGATGGAGTTAAGACGATACTCAAGGCGAAAGCAACTTTCATGGTCAAAAATGGAAAGATTTTCAAATATGTAGAGGCTATACTCCCAGCGCCTCAAAACACCCCTTAAATTGGGTATCCCCCTCTGGGGCTAAAGGCGGTGGTAGCTGATAACAGGGCAGCTCATCAGCCTCGCCAATAGAAAAAGGCTCAGAACTGTTGCCTCCGGTAAGAGTTTTTAACAGTCCTGAGCCCTAGCTTCAAAGTGTGAAAGTTCGCTCCACACTTTTTTTTGCGTCATTTTCCATAGTTAACCCCCAACGTGTGGAGGAAATCTGTGGAGCGGAGCAAAGGAGGCCTCGCAACCCCCTGGTAGCACTGATGTATGACTACATCATGCCGCCCATGCCGCCCAACCAAATCAACCTCTTATGAGCATAGTACTGAGAGGTACCAATCGATATATATTGGTAAAATTGTTTTTTAATTTGTAGCTAGGAATGGCCAATTCGGTACGGAATGATACTCAGAAGTACAAAATCTGTGGCTAAATTGTGGCCCGTAACATGCGGCACGATGTAGAGATTAAATTAAGGGCCAACCGACTGCAATGGCATTCGCCTAAGAAACCCTTTGCAAGAGAGCCATTTCACAGAGCGTGCAGTTTTTTCGTCAATGGTCTGGATAGAATTTCTATTTAGCTTTCTTCTTACATAGCCACGCTGGCCATCCTTTCCATTCCTTTGCATATGTGATATTGGGATTTGAGGGGATTTCCCTAGATAAAGGTGGGATAGAAATGTAATGTCCTTTGCAATATTTTTTCCATTCTTTATAATTTTTTAAGTTCAAAGAGTGAATAAATCTTTGAGCTTCTTGGTATGGGATATATTTTCGGTCTCTTGTAGCGATTGTATAAGTCCCTAACCAATCTCCCATGCCTTTCCACCCTTTATTCTTATATGTAATATGAGGGTAGCGTGAAATATCTTTTGGCAGTGGAGGTAGGTTTGGGTATTGTCCTTTTAGGTAGTTGGACCATTGAGCTCCACTTTTGAGTCGTAGTGTATGAATGAATTCTTTCGAGGATTCGTAGGGTCGATAGATACGGTTAAATACTGCTATAGTACCGGTTCCGAGCCACTCACCCCAGTTTTCCCACTGATCTTTATAAGTGGCATGTGGCGCCTTTGGAATATCTTGTGGAAATATTGGTAGGCTTTCATCTTTTCCAGCTGTAAATTTTCCCCAGTCTGACATACTCTTTAACCCAAGTGTGCGGACAAAATCTTTTGCTTCTGGGTAGGATCTATACACCATTTGACCTGGGGCTACAGTACCGGTTCCCAGCCAATCCCCCCATCCCAGCCAACCTGCATTTTTGTAGGTTTTATCTGGAGTTGATGGGATATTATCCGGAAGCTTTTTCAATTGGGCGTAATCACCTCTCGCAAATTTTCGCCATTTTTGAACACTATCTATCTTTAAACGTTTGGCCAAAGGATGAACAAAAATTTTTGCTTCATCATAGCTTTTGTATTCTTTGTTTTTATATGGAACAATGCCTGTTCCGAGCCAATCTCCATATCCGTCCCATCCAGAATCAAGATAAACGGTTCTTGGATCGAAAGGTAGATTTCCAGGTGGGGCAGGTAAATCACTTCGTTCACCTTGAATATATGCGCCCCACTCAGCGGATGTTGTTATTTTCAAACTATGTACAAACTCTTGAGCTTTATCAAACGGCATCCAATCTTTTTTATCTGGAGTTCCTAGGCCTCCACCTTTGGCTGTGTTAAGAACGAGCCATCCTGCCTCTTTATACTGTTCTATACATTTTTGTTCGTCTGTTGCGGCATCTTTTTGAGAGAGGGGGCCTGCTAGAATGGTGAATATTGCACCCTCTTGAATGATTCTTTTAACAGAGAGCTTCCCTCGCAATTTATGCTCTTCAAACCTTTTTTTTGGGTTATAGGATAGTCCAATGTATATCTCATTTGTTTGTTCCAACGAAATTGAATAGATATATCGATTGTAACGATTTCCAACTCGCTCCATATGTGAACAGATTTTATCTAAAATCCTTGTTTTTCTGGCTCGAGCATAAGCAGAGCCAGATTTTTCTTTAAATTCTGCTCTTGTTTTATATTTACTTGCTTCTTCTGTAACTTTCTCTTCTGTCCAAGCATCATACCTTGTTTCCATCATTCGTTTAGCACGATACTTTGGGGCCCCTTTAACAGAGCCATTTATGAGTTTTTCGCTCCTAGCTCTGAATACAACCGATTCACCCATAGAATTATCGATGAACAATTGGTAGAAAGAAATTCCATTAAAAGCCTCTATGTTTTCCATAAAGATCAAATTATTCGTAAGCGTTCTAATCTGTCTATCGACCTCGATGGCCCGCTCTCGTAAGCAAGCTGATTTTAATTTATTCTTGGTTTCTAAAGTGCGTCTTTCTCGATATTTTCTAGCTCCACTTCCTTTTCGAACCTCTGCAGGACTACATTTAAACGACAGTTTCTCTCCATATCGATCATCAATAAATACCTGTGGATTTTTCATCCCATTATATTCAGTAGGTTCAAGCATCCAGACTTTACCGTGATGTTTTAGACGGATTTCCGAATCGACTTCAATTCCCGTCAAACGGCTTCCCATAAAAGACCTCCACCTTATTTATAATTTCTCACTATTTAAATAGTTTATCATACAGATTTCCTTTGGTTGAAAAATCGGTTTACACCTTTGTTCTCCTATTTTATCGCCAAAGAGTTTGGGAGCGGAACAGATTGTTCAAGTTATGGGTATATTGCAATACCTGGAAGATATTTTCGGCAGCATCATTTGGGACAGTGGCACATGTCACACCTCGTTGGATGACATGATTTTAGGGATTAAAGGATACCCCACTGCAATGGCAATCGCCTAAGAATCTTTGAGCAGGCGAGCCTTTGTACAGCCCGTCATTTCAACCTATTTAATTCGATATCCCCCAACTAGCTGTCATCCTCAGCGTAGCTCTCAACTTTGTAGCTAAAGCTGATTATAAAGTTGGGAGCTGTGCTCAGGGTGATGGACTTGCAAGTCTTCTTAAACGAATGCCATTGCAGTCAGGTGTCCCCAAATTGTTTATGGATTTATATTTTCACAAGAATGATTGGATTTTGAAAATCAATTTCAATAAAATTTATTTCTTATACAATAAACGTCTCTCCATTAAATCCTGAAAATCACTGTATTTAATACATCTTATTTTTTATAAGGGAGTTAATTTTTGAGGCGAAATATCACAATCAAAACTATGCAGGATATCGCATCAATAAATCATGGGAAATGTATTTCGACAATCTATATAAACTCAACTACGCATCTTGAATGGGAATGCTCCGAAGGGCATATATGGAGATCCACTCCAAATTCTATAAAAAATGGGAGCTGGTGTCAAAAATGTTTTTATAGTCGACAAAAGATCGCGCGATTTACAATCCAAAATATGCAAGAAATAGCTGAAAAACGCGGAGGTAAATGCCTATCTGATACATATATAAATGCTAAATCACATATGAAATGGCAGTGCTGTAATGAACATATATGGATGGCAAATCCAAATAATATAAAAAGAGGAAAATGGTGCCCAAAGTGCGCTTTCACTACAAAAATTACAATTGATGATATGAAAGAACTAGCACTATTGAAAGGAGGGTTATGCTTATCAGAGCAATATAAGAAAACAGTTTTGCATCTTGAATGGCAGTGTTCGAAAGGACACACGTGGAAAGCTACCCCATCTTCAATAAAAACTGGGCATTGGTGTCCAATTTGCGCTCGAATTCGAAGCACAATGGTAAAACATACAATTAATGATATGCAAGATATAGCTGAAAAACGCGGTGGAAAATGCCTGTCAAAAGTCTACAAAAACTCAACAACACCTCTTGAATGGAGATGTTCAAAAGAACATGAATGGAAAGCACGCCCTTCTAGTATTAAATATGGTAGTTGGTGTCCAACTTGTGGGAGATGTCGAAAAAAATCTATCGATCAGAAGAAAATTAAAACCCTTATAAATCTTCATAAATATGCAAAATTTAATGGGGGAGAATGTCTATCAAATAAATATACAGATATAGCGACCGATCTGAATTGGATTTGCTCAGAAGGACATACTTTTTATGCGCCTTGGAGAAAAATTCGATCTGGTTATTGGTGTCCTCTCTGTCATGGAAAATTTGTAAAAAAAGAAGAAATTTCTAGATTACTATTCGAAGAGATAACCGGATATTCCTTTCCAAAATGTCGCCCTATTTTCCTTAAAAACCCGGCAACAGGTTATAAGCTTGAGTTAGATGGATATTGTAAAGAACTTTCATTGGCGTTTGAGTATCAGGGGGTGCAACATTATAAAAACACACCAACTTTCCATAGATTTGAAAATAGCTTATCAGAACTAAAAAACCGAGATGAATTAAAGAAAAAATTATGTAAAGAAAATGGAATTGAATTAATTGAGGTCTCTTATGAAATACAGATAGATAGCCTTTCTGCATTTATTTCAACCAGCCTTAGAAAAAAACACCCAAATTTTAAATTAAAAAACATAAGAATTTCGGATTTAAAAATGGGGAAATCTAAAATAGAAAAAATGAAAGAGATAGCCATTAATAATAATGGAAAATGCTTGTCAAAAACATATATAGATAACAGTCAGCATCTAGAATGGGAGTGCGCTTATGGGCATATATGGAAAGCTAGCCCAAGTAATATAAAAGGAGGGAAATGGTGCCCCGTTTGCGCAGGAACAAAAAAAATGACGATAGATTTGATGAAAGAAATAGCAGAAAGCCGCGGTGGACAATGCTTGTCAGATATCTATATAAATGCGGTAGAACACCTGAAATGGAAATGCGCTAATGGACATATATGGGAGGCTATTCCATCGACAGTAAAAAAAGGAAGTTGGTGCGCAAAGTGTGCCCATGCTACGAAAATCACTATTGATGACATGAAAGCGTTATCCTCTTCTAAAGGAGGAGCATGTTTATCAAGTTCCTATAAAAGCACGAGGGAAAAACTTAAATGGAAATGTAAAAAAGGGCATGAGTGGAGTGCTACTTCATCTACGATAAAAAAAGGAAGTTGGTGCCCACAGTGCGCTCGAATTCGAAGCACAATGCCAAAATACACAATTCAAGATATGAAAAATATAGCAGAGGATCGAGGTGGGAAATGCTTATCTGAAATCTATACAAATACAACAACTCATCTAGAGTGGAGATGTGTTGAAGGGCATGAATGGAAAACAACTCTAGCTACAATAAAGATGGGACATTGGTGTCCAAAATGTGGTTTCTTAAAAAAAGGAAGAAAGAAATCTATAACATAACTATCTTTTTTCAATCTACTCTCATTCTAGAGAGGATATTCCCTTCCTAAAGCTGCTAGCCTGTGGACGAAAATCATGCACAAGAGAACCAATCCCAGCCTATAAAAAATTTTGAGCCACGTTACACTTTGGGTCTTTCCTTGTTCCTGTAGCAGATCCTTTTTTTCCACAAATTGGATTTGCGCTGCTTCGTTTTCTTTCCAAGCTGGATCGAGATATTTTGCTTTGAACCACTCATTTTGATAGACCTTGGAAGTTGGATCATCGTAACGAGATTTGAAGGAAAGATAAGCCTCTCTATTTTTATCTGCTTTTTCAAGCAAGAACCTTAAATCTGGGCTGCTCTCAACGTTGACTACATGGCTTGTTTTTTCATCTTGAACCGTTCCAGAGACCATAAAATAGGTTTCATATCCCCCTGCATACAGACACAGTAATAGCGCTAAGTTAGAGCGGGTAACCGAACGGTAGATCGCAAAACCCACTACCATGAGGAGGCCCCCTGCAGATGCAAGCTCAGGCTGAGAAAATCCGCTTGATTTGTACAGCTCCAGAGACTGGAGCCAGAGGAGCCAAATCACTGCGGCTGCCCCCAGAAGAAGGAGTAAAAAACCGGGCAGGGCTGTTACAAATTTTTCTCCGTCGATGGATTCAAATGCTTGCTTGGCACCGGTCCAGAAATCGGGCTTTGTTTTTACATCCCCAGATTGGAGAGATTGGGGGTCCATTTTTTTTGCCTCCTTTTTGATAGTAGTTTTTTGGAATGGTTGGTTTGGAATTTGGGCTTTTTCCAGATTTGGAGTCTGGATTCCAGATGTCTCCAGATCTGGGGTCTGAGTTCCAGATTTCCCCAGATCTGGGATCTGAGTTCCAGATCTGGAGACATCTGGAGTTTTCGTCTGGATGGAAAATAATCGAGGAGTCTCTACCTTTTTGGGGTCTGTTTTTGGATTTCGTTTGCGATCATAGGCTCTTTGCCGCAGTTTTTTAAACTCATAGCGCTCTTCTGAAGAGTAGCCAGCTGCTTTCATCAACCCATTTAAGTAGAAAATGAGTTGTTCCAGATCTGGAGGCGTCTGGGAAAGACCCAGATGTTTCTCCAGACGTTTTTTCAGATCTGGAAATCCCAGATTCCCAGATTCCAGATCTGGACCAAATTCTAACAATCGGACTCCTGACATTTGTACCCCCATCTTGTTTGGTTGCAGATCTGGCTGGATGTGTTGGTCCAAAACCTACAGATCCCTTATATAATTTTACTCGATACGAGGTTTATTTTACAACTACCCCCATAGAAAATTGACATCAAAACGATTAAAATTAGTTTTGAGACTCAAAAATGGGGGAGTAAGCATGCGCAAAAATAAACCGGGAGCTGGTAGACCAATAACAGCACCCTCACCTTGGCGAGAACTTTACAAAGCAATGGGAAGCCACATGAAAGTAGCAGAACATTTAGGTGTTTCGAAAGCAACTGTGGGTAAATGGGCTTTTGGAATTCATCGCATCCCAGCTTTAGCCAAACGAGAAGTGATTCGGCTCTGTAAAGAATACGGAATCGAAGAAGGAGTCGCTGCCTTTGAACACACTGCTGCTGAAACGAACTGACATAACTGACAATCGCTCGCCAACCCTTACTTCCACCTGAGAAATCACTACAAAAGCTTCCAACTGACGAACGATTAAAAATGGAGAAAAAGAACCCCTGGAACCCTTGATACTCTTTAGGTACATCTCAAAAATCGTTTGTCAGTTGCCCAATAACAGACACCAACTGACAAACGTTCTTTCGTTTCTTGTTCACATCGATTGTCAGTTGGTGTCGGTCGGTGAAGCTAAAAAAGAAAAATTTAAGCAACATGTTGTTATTAAAAGATATTTATTATGTCGAGTTGTCGATTGTCAGTAGGTGTCGGTTTTTTGAAATTTTGGTTCTAATCGTTGATAGGTAAGGTCTTGGTGAGCGATTGTCAGTTATGTCGGTTCGTTTTTAGGGGTAGAGGCCAGGGAGATAAATCTATAAGCTGGTCGAGTTGCCAAAACTTACCTGCGCATTTATAAGTTTCACCGGCGAGCTAGTTCGCTCTAATAGCCCTTCGACCATTCCTGCCAACCAAATCTGTTCAGCATGGGGTAATTGATTCAGCTTTTCCAAAATGGCAGCTATACGTTCTTCCATTTTGCTCGATTCTTCGAGTGGTCTGAATAACTCCAGATCACGTTCAGCTTTACCAATCACTTCACTTAATGGAACAGGAATATGACGACTAATTTCATACATACTGCGCAAAGTCATATCCAAGGGAGGGTACTTTTCGAGCTTAGCAACCATCGCCTGATTCTTTTCTGAGATTCGTCCTAGCTCTCGTTGAGTAATCCCACGAGCTATTCTAGCTGCCGCAATGTTCTCACCAATTCGCGTTAATAGAACTTTGTATTCATCTGTAACACTATTCGGTCTCATCCGTTTTTCTCCTTTTTACCAAATTTGATGCATTCCCGGATGTTTGACTTCAGAGGGAAGTGCATGCCAATATGAATATTATATAGCACTCAATTACTTCTGAATAGCAGTCAACAAGGAACATCAGTATGGAAACTTTACCTTCTCTTAGTAATGTTCTCAGGAATCACGAGAGTTCCCAATTAAAAAGCGCGATTTTATTTGCAGAAATGGGACTGCCAGTTTTTCCGCTCCACTATCCTACGGCACAGGGGTGTAGTTGTTATAAAGGTAAAAGTTGCGATGACATTGGGAAACACCCTATGACAGACCATGGATTTCAAGACGCAACTACCGACATTCGCACCATTCAGCGGTGGTGGCAACGTGACCGAAACTCCAATCTTGGCTTGCTTACTGGTAAAGACGCAGGATTCATCGTCCTAGATGTAGACCAAAAGCATGACGGTGAAGGATCACTGCGACAGTTGATCGAAGAGTTTGGCCCTCTACCACCTACGGTTGCCGTCAAATCCGGTGGTAATGGCTGGCACTACTATTTCAAGCATCCTGGGACTCGGGTTCCCAATAAGGTAGGCTTCCGTCCTGGATTGGACATACGAGGGGATGGAGGCTACATCGTTGCGCCCCCTAGTATTCATAAAAGCCAACGACGCTATGCCTGGGACGAAACAACAGGTGAAATTGCGCCTATGCCAGTATGGCTGTTGGAGATTCTGCAGCAAAAAAACAACCGGAAAGACAGCTCAAAACAAAATATACAACCGTCATTTTTACAAGATGGTTGCCGCAATAACTCTCTTCTAAGTCTCGGTGGATTCTTAACTGCGAAAGGCGTCCCGTTAGACATCATTACAAAAACAATTATGGCGGTGAATAATCAAGTTTGCGAACCACCGCTTGAAGAAGACAAGATTCAAGGAATTTTTGCCAGCTTGAATGGGTACAAGGAAGAGTCATGGCTTCCTCTACAAGAGTTAACAGAAGTCCCAAAAGCACCTGCTCTCTCCCGAGGAATGCTACCCGGTCCTCTTGGAATATGGTGCGAAGACATTGCAGACCGTCTTCAAGTTCCTTTGGAATTCACAGCAGGACCAGCATTGGTCATGTTAGCGTCGCTCATCGGTCGACGTATCACTGTATGTCCTAAGGAACTAGATGATTGGGAAGTTATACCAATCTTATGGGGAATTATTGTCTCGCGTGCTGGATCGCTCAAAACTCCCGCTATGAATTCTGTAATAAAGCTTCTTCAAAAATTAGCAGCAAAGGCAAACAAGAAATTTCTTCAGGAAAAATCGATCAAAGAAGAAGATGAAGTCGTTGCAAAAACAGAGGTTGAAGCACTGCGTGACACCCTAAAAGCTGCCGTTAGAAGTGGCAAAAAGGATATTATAGCTGAGAAGAAGCAGCAACTTGCTGGGGCATTAAAGGATTATAGAGAGAAATTCGTTCTAGCAGAAAAGCGTTACATCACCAACGATCCAACCATTGAAATGCTCCTAACAATTCTAAAAGATAACCCTCAAGGTATTTTGCTGTATCGTGACGAAATTAGTGGTTGGCTCGAAACAATGACTAAATCAGGAAGAGAAGGGGATCGTGAGTTTTTTCTAGAAGCGTGGAATGGTGATAATCCTTACACCATGGACCGTGTTGGACGTGGCAGCACCTTCATGGATGGTATGTGCCTATCTGTCCTCGGAGGTCTGCAGCCTGGCAAACTTGCCAATTACATTTCTTCTGTAGCGAAAGGTGGCAAAAGCGACGATGGTTTCATGCAGCGTTTTCAAATGCTTCTTTACCCTGAACCTAGAAAAGGGTGGGAAAAAATTGATAGAAAACCCGATCGATCTGCCAAATTGAAAGTTGAAGAAGTTATTGCACTTCTCGATCAGCTACCGGCCCCAAAGCGCAATGATGATGGGGAAATTGAGCGAATTCGTATTCGGTATTCACCTGAAGCACAGCTTGTCGCAGATGCCTGGCACAAAGAATTGGAGATGCGACTACTTGGGATGTCGTCACCTCTCATGGGAGCTCATCTAGGTAAGTACCGCTCACTCATGCCCACCTTGGCTCTCATCTTCTCTGCCACTAGTTCGCTTGACTTAATCAAAAAACTACCCGAATCCATTGATGTTGAGTTTGTCGAACTAGCTATTAAATGGTGTGTGTTCTTGGAAGCACATGCACGAAAATCATATGGCGAGCACCTAGAACCTGATGCTGTAGCAGGTCGTCATCTGCTTTTAAAATTAAAGGAAGGTCATATTAGAGACTACGATCGCTGTCGTGATCTCTACCGTAGAGGATGGAAAGGCCTTTCTACAGGTGAAGAGCTTGAAATGGCAATTAAGGTGCTCAAAGCCAATAACTGGTTAAGGACTGAGATGTTTACCCCAGCTACGGGAGGAAGATCTGAGGTGATTCGATTGAACCCCGCTTTAAGGTAAGCTTTCACTATCTTTCTCTGACCTTACAACAGCAGAATAGTTTGATGCAGCCGTAAAAGTACTCAAAGAATACGGCTGGGTACGAACAGAAATAATCAATCCTCCAACTGGTAGATCCTCTGAAGTCATCCGTCTCCACCCCTCGCTACGAATGAATCGCTAACGTCCACTTGCTTTTCCCATGGTATTACCCGTAAAAGAGAAAAGAGGCTTAGCTATAGCCCAAAACTGATTGATCCCCTTACCATCTGGAAATCACAGCATGTCTTCTTATAAAAAATTATGCACAGAATTCTACGATATTGATAAACCATATGCTGAAAAGGACGAGGTAGATTTCTACCTTAATTTTATAAAACAGAATGGCTCCTATCTGGAGGCAATGGTTGGTTCAGGGCGTCTTTATATTCCTTTACGGGAAAAAGGTCTGAATTTGCATGGAATCGATACTTCAGATGAAATGCTGGAAAGCCTGAAAACAAGATGTGCAGCAAAAGGAATTGAGCCTTTGGTGCAGCGTCAAGATCTCAGCCAACTGAAAATGCCATTAGCTTTTGATTGTATCTTTATCCCTCTTGGCTCTTTTCAGCTCATAACTGATCGCTCTCTGGCATTGGAAAGCTTGAAAGCCATGCATCGCCATTTGACTCCATCTGGATTCCTGCTTCTAGATACCTTTATCCCTTGGGAAGCTGTACGTGGAGAAAGCGAGAAAAGTAAAAGATCTGTACAATTCGATGAGGTAACACAGATAGAAATAGAGTCCAATTGTGAGCCACATCCACTGGAACAGTTTTTTATATGCAAAAATACCTACCGAAAGACAAGAATAGGACAACTTCTAGAGGAAGAGCTCGAGCTTTTACCCATCACTTGGTATTTCCCCTTTGAAATGGAACTTTTTCTTGAAAAAACTGGATTCAGTCGAATTTTAAGACATGAAGCCACGTACCAATCGAATGCTGGCGGAATTGTTTATCAAGCCTTTAGATAGCGGTTTTCACAGGTAAGCTCGGCTCTTAGTGGCGGTATATTTTACCTTTGAATGGAAAATATCAAACGGTTCGCAGTGGTAACTGACAATCACAAGATATTGGTCACCCGTTTCTTTAATCCAATGTTCTACATCAGCAGGTATAAACATCCAATCACCTGCCTCCACGATCACGGAGAGATGCTGACCGTTTTGATTGAAATAGATTATATAGCTTCCGCCAAAGAAAAAATGGATCTCATCTCCAGCGTTGATGTGTGGGATTTGGCTAACCTCTGATCGTTTTTCTGTTTCTTCTTGTTGTTTTGATTTAAAAATAGAGGCTTTAGTTGGGAATATTTTTTTGTATTGGCAAAAATCTTTCATTTCTGTAGGGATACATTGAAACAATGTATCTACATTTAATTCATTGAGATCATTTTCAATAAATTTTTTTGTTTCACTTTTAATTTCAAATTTACCGATTTTTACAGGTAAAAGCAGTTGATTAGCCTTCTCTTTATTTGCAAAAACTTTTCCATTCTGATCAATCAATATGCTCATAATTTTCTCCGAATCGATTCCCTATATTTTTTAAAAAAAGGCGCTAAAAGCTTGAAAAAAGTAACCTTAGCTGCTGCATGGGTCTATATCATGAATATTCTCATTTCCGCTCTTATAAAAATCTCATTTCCAGATTGACTAATATGCCAGGTAAATTCTATACGTTCAAGCACAGGAAATTTCATTAAATTTTCCCCGTATATATAACGGTTATGCCTTTAAAAAAGAGGCAATATGAAGCATCTTATCTTTGATTTTGACGGCACCATCGCTGAATCTGGGCCTCTTATCTACTCCAACCTCACTCATTATACGAAAAACTGTACCCTCAGCTGGAATGAGCTACGTGATCTACCTTCAAATGAAGTTGTCCATGCTCTGGGGATCTCGAAATTCGACCTTCCAAAATTGATACTTCAAATTCGGGCAGATTTTAAACGTAAACTTAAAGATCAACCCCTGGTTGGAGGGGTGAAAGAGGCTATACTCTCTCTTAAAGAACATGGATACCCCCTTTATATCGTCTCTTCAAACTCAGAAGAAAATATCGCTGAATTTCTTAAAAACCATGGGTTGCGAGAAGCCTTTTCTAGGATCACAAGTTTTTTCACTATTTTTGGAAAATCCCATGGCATTGAAAAGCTGATGAAAGAAATTCAATCCACTCCAAAAGAAGCCATCTACATTGGCGATGAAACGAGGGATATACAGGCAGCAGAGACGGTAGGCATTCCAAGCCTTGCGGTATCGTGGGGGTACAACTCAGAAAAAGCATTGGCCTCCTATCAACCAACCTATATAGCAAGGTCACCGAGAGAGCTGGTGGAATTATTATGCGGGGAAAATGGCTAGCATTTCTTTGTTTACTGGTTACAAATGGTCTCGCTGGGTGGGATTTTCCAGCTCATGAATCTTGTGCAGAAGATACAGACCTGACCTATTTCTTAGACTCCAGCAATAAATTGAGTGTTTCCTCTGCTCTGAGTGCATCTAGAAAATTACCCCTCAAAAAATCACCCCAAAATCTTCATTATGGCTACACCGCTGGTACAGTCTGGATATATCTCAAGGTAAAGGACAATCCAGAGGTATTAAAATGTATCTTGGAATTAGCAAATCCCCAGCTGGATGATATTTTAATCTACCATGTCGAGGAGGAAAAACCGATCCAGGTATCCCAAATGGGGGATTTACATACCTTTCAGAATCGGTTTTATAAAACCAGACACTATACCTTTCCTTTTAGAACGGAGAATCAAGAGTTTCTGATCTCCCTAAAAAGCAGTGCCACCATGACAGTTCCCCTAACAATTGTGTCTCGAGACCAATTTGTTAATGAGGTTTCTCTTGATTACCTTCTTCTGGGACTTTTCTACGGAATTATGATCTTTTTTATCTTTTTTGGGTTTCATAGTTTTATCTCATTTCGAGATAAGGCGTATTTACTATACGGTTTATTCGCCTTATCCATCCTGTTTTTCTTCATGGATCGCGATGGTATCAATTATCAGTTTTTCTGGCCCAACGCGACCTACTGGAAGCATAGATCTGTACGAGTCTTTGCTTCCATTGCTATGGCTTTTGGAGTTTCCTATTTCATTCATATTTTACAGATAAAAAGCTGGTGGATTCGAACTATTTGCTTTTCCTATGTGGGGCTATGCTTTTTATTAGCTCTTTCCTTACTCATATTTGACCCACATTTCACAAATATTCCTACAATTATAGTCAGTTTTGGAACGCCAATCTTAATGATTGCTTTACCCATGCTTAGCTTGAAAAGAGATAAGATATTCGCTCCTTTTATGCTGGCTGCAGGCCTTACCTCATTTGTAGGTCTCTTTGTCTACTCCCTGAGTGTAACAAATTTCATTGAATCTTCTTTTATTACTGAAAATTCGATGAAAATCTCAACGCTTTTTGAATTTGTCTTTCTAACCTTTGGTATCCACCAAAAAATTAAAATATTCCATAGATCTAGGTTGGAATCGAAGCTGCAGTTTGGGGAATTAGAGAAAAAATCCGCAG
Source organism: Deltaproteobacteria bacterium (assembly GCA_947475005.1). GTDB lineage: Bacteria > Bdellovibrionota_B > Oligoflexia > Oligoflexales > Bog-1112 > CANIBL01. The sequence continues at coordinate 16,181 of CANJLI010000009.1, forward strand.
TCTATAAGGCTGTTTTTGACACTACGAACATGATGGCGCATGATGTGAGACGCCCACTTGATAAAATGACCAAGTTTTTAAATCGGATTCAAAAACTTTCTCCTGAAGAGGTTCCTCAATATGTGCTGAAATCAGCTTCCTCTATCGGTGAAGATATAAAAACAGCGGAAGGAATGCTATCTGAGCTTTTGGCGATTGGAAGCAAAAACGATTATTCAGGTGAAACCCATCTATGTGACTTCATACCCCAAATGGCGAATGGAAAATACAAATACACAATTACGTATGGCGGCCCTATCAAATCCGATTTCTTCCATCTCAAACGTGTCTTTGAGAACCTCATCAAAAATGCTCGTCAGGCAACCGCTGGGAAAACTGATTGCCGATTTTGGATGGAAACTCAAGATCTGGAAAAATTTGTAAAAATCATTGTAGGAAACTCAGGTTCAAGCATTGAGAAAGATGATTTAGATAAAATCTTCAATCTCTTCTTCACAAAGGGAAAAAGAGAAGGAAGTGGCGTAGGCTTGGCAATCGTAGAAAAGTTCATCCATGACTATGGTGGGGAAGTTTGGGCTGAAAGCAATGGTTATACCTCCAAAGGAGAGACTGTACCTAAAAGATATAAAGATGATTACGTGGAATTTCATATGACTTTACCGAAAGGAGAAGAAAATGGCTAAGAAACCGCTTATTTTCGCCGTTGATGATGATCAGTTTTATTTGGATGAAATCCGCATGGAGATTGAAAAACAGGCCAATTATAAGCTATTTCTAGGTCCTAATGACTTTGAACAACATGTAAACCCCAGTGATATACAAGAAGTTGATCTCATCCTGGTGGACTATGATTATGGAACCGGAACAGCCATCAAAAGCCAAATGGCAGAATATATTCGAAACGATTTGAAATTTAAGGGAAAATTGGTTTTATGTTCTTTGCATGAGTATTTTCTAAAGGATGAAGAGAAGATCAGAAAGGACTATGATGCTGTGCTCCATAAGAGGGATTTGAGCTGGGAACGGTTGGAAGGGATTTTGAGATGAAGAATGAAAAGAATAGTACTGAAATTAAATCTATTGATCATAGGAATAGATTATTTTACCTTGCAATCCTTAAACAGGATTGGTTGGGTATCTAATAAATAAGTTGTTGCATTTATTTTCAGTCTTTTTTTAGGAGGTATGTAGGGTTACTATGAAAGTTTTATCTTTAAATATTTGGGGTGGTTTCTGCAAAGAAAAATTGTTGGATTTTTTTGATAAACACCAAGATGTGGATATCTTTTGCCTGCAAGAGGTTTATCACAATGCCACAGCGAGAGTATCAACAGATGACTCGCCCGTAACATTGAATATTCTAGCACAGATCGGTTTAGTACTTCCTAATCATCAAATTTATTTTTTCCCTATCGTAGATGGCATCTATGGTATAGCGATGCTTGTTCACTCAAAAATGAAGATTTTAGCTCATAACAACCACATGATTCATCACAATCCTTCTTATATAGGTAGGGGGCCCACTCATTCTCGTTTTTTGCAACATCTTGAGTTCGAATTCAAAAATGACAAGATGTATATCATCAATATTCATGGCTTGTGGAATGGAAATGGTAAAACCGACTCCGACGCTAGAATCTTGCAGTCCAAGAATATTAAAGACTATATAAGCTCCATGGTAGATTCTGTAATCGTCTGTGGTGACTTTAATCTTCGACCCGACACAGAAAGTATGGCCATTTTGAACTGTGGTATGCGTAATTTGATTACTGAATACAAAGTATTTTCGACTCGAACAAGTTTGTACACCAAAGACGAAAAATTTGCAGATTATATCCTTATCTCACCGGCAATTAAGCTCACGCATTTCGAAGTTCTAAATGACGAAGTCTCGGACCATGCCCCTTTGCTACTTGAAATTCATGCAGGATTACAGAAATGAAGGTGGATGAAGAATTAGTCAAAAAAAGAATCCAAATAAGATTTCCAAACCTCCAACTTGATACGATTTCACTTATTGGCGAAGGTTGGGACAACCTTGCATACGAAGTCAATGAATCCTTCATCTTCAGATTCCCTAAGCATGAAGAAGCATGCCATCTTTTGCAGAATGAGATCAACGTATTAACTGAAATTCATTCATGGGTGGGGGGCACTTCTATTCAAATACCTCGTCCCATTTTTGTAGGTAATTCTGGCGAAGATTTCCCCTACTCGTTTTGTGGATATAAAAAAATTCCAGGCCGATCCGCATGTAGTTTTAACTTGAATGAAGAGGATCGTATCAAGTTAGCACCAGAATTAGCGCTCTTTATGAAAAAACTGCATGCAGTTCCCATAGATCAAGCTACAACATGGGAGATTAAAGGATGTGCAGAAGACCGAATGGATCCAAATTTATTAATGGGAAGAATAAAAGAAAATCTCCATCTGTTACAAAATAAGAATTTACTCACAGATATGGGACCATTTCTAGATTTCTTGCAAAGAGTTCCAGAACAAATAGACCGAAGTAAAAAAACCATGCTGCATGGTGACCTTTATGCGAGGCATTTGCTTCTAAACAACAGAAAAAGACTCGTAGGGATTATCGATTGGGGAGATATGGATATTGATCATCCTGCGATTGATTATCAGATTGTCTATACATTTTTTCCAGAATCAGGGCAAAAAATATTTTTTGAAATTTATGGTGCCATAGATGCCGATACCCAGATGCTAGCAAAATTCCGCGCCCTCTACAGTGCATCAGGAATAGCCGCAAGGGGAATGCATGTGCATGATGATTTTTTAGTACAAGAAGGCTTATGGGGATTGAGAAATCTACTCAAAGTATTTTCTTAGAAAAGGATCACTATATCTCATGCTCAACTTTGATTCGCAGCCAATTTTTTTATGGCCCCCTCTCACCCAACGATTGACAGTCACTGACATAGCGATTCGCATGTGTAAGCTAAAGTGCTTTCTTTAAAAAATAGAGATTGTGATTCGACGGATAATTTTCCAATACCCCAAAAATTTCATAGCCTTGCTTAATATAGAAGTCTTTCGCTTGATAATCAAACGCAGTCAAATTAGACAGGGTTGCACCAAGCGCCTTAGCTTCCTGCTCAACCTTTTTCGTGAGATAGGTTCCCAGCTGTTTGTGTCTATAGGCCTCTGCTACAAATAACGCATCGATGTACATGATGCCCCAGCAATAAATATATGCATTGATACCTGCAATAATTTCATCGTTGTCTTTTAGAACGTAACGCTTCAATATGGGCGCCTTCTTTTGCGCCAATGGTACTCCGCTATTGTTGGAGTGCATGACCTCGTTGCTTATATAGTCAGACTCCTCGTCGGTGCTGTTTGATAATTCATAAGGGGAATTTATTTCGTTCATATTAAGCCATCTTGTTTTCTGTAAAACTTATCATTAGAAGCTGTCTTGAGTCTCCAGTTGGAGGGGGCCCCCCTTTAGAAGGGGCTTACTCCACCCTCACGGGTCGAACTATACCGTTCCTTGGCTTTTATCAGACTGACAAGCGATCTCTAAAACAGCGCCAGGCAAGAACATTGAAGCCATATAGTACAACGACTGTTCACGATCAGCGCCACCGTCGTTTGTCAAAAAAATCTGCTCACAGAATTCAGCAATGTCCTGGATGATCCGTTCATAACGATAATAGGCCAATGCCAGGGGATCAACTGGTGTTTGACCATACCCCTGGTAAAATAGCATTTCCTCTTCCTTGGGAGCATGGCCAGCGCCTCCTAGACCACCCCCAATAAACATGAGATCGCGCTCTTTTGGTGCCAGAATTGGATTGTCCCAGTCAACAATATAAAGAACACCGTCAGTATCAATCAAAAGATTGCCCGCATGAAGGTCAGAATGACACACAATTAGCTCCAGAGGGCGCGTCTGGAGTAGTAGCGCCAGCCGTTCAGCCCGTTCCACAAGATCACGAATCTCAGCGAATTTGGTTTTCAAAAAGGCCGCTAGTTTGATGGCAACAGGGTCAACATAAGACTCATCCAGCTGTCCCAGGAACATCTTGACGCTTTCACGCCACTTTGGAGAATAGCTCTCCTGGGGAATGCGTTGGGTGAGCGCTGCCGGCAAGGAAGCCCTATGAAGCTGTCGGAGTGCTGCGCCCAGTTCACGCCAATGGCGAGCTAATAAGTTAACTGCATAAGCGTTATTTCCCTCAATAAAGGGGTAAAGAACTACCTTGAAGGCATCCAGATTTGCCCAAAACTGCCCGACTTTGGTCTCCAGTGGCGGTATGATCTGCGTAATGCCCTGCTCGCTTAAAAACTTGGGCAAGGTCATGGCAATCTCATCAAAGGCGCCGCGGCGCAACTTAACGAAGTAGACAACCTCATCGTCAGCAACAGCGCGATAGACGGCTGCATTCACATCAGCGCCCAACGGCAAAAAGGTAATTTGGACAACAACCACCCCGTACGTTTCCTGCAAACAGGTGATAATTTTTTCGTCTTGGATATCCGGTTTTTCCAGCATTATGGTTTAAGGCTTTCATTTTTAATCTAAATTATTCTTTAATGAGGAAATTGGCGATACCTACCTCCTCTCCTATTCGGTGAGCGCCCCTAATCTTTCAAACCTGAACTTCTCCGACGCCAGTTCAAGATACTTGCGGGTCACCTCATCAGTGAGGGCGTATTTGGTATGCTTCACAAATACGCCCTCAGAATACTCGCGATCAGTACAGTTCTTGCTATCAGTAATTGGAAAACCGATTCGAGTTAGCATTTGATTGGGCATCGGATTATCAGATTTTGGCATACAATAAAGTTCGCGAATCCGATATTTTTTGCGGAAATTTAATATAGACAAACAGAAAAGCACTGCTCCATATCCCTTACCCCTTATGTCTTTTTCCCACATGTGAAGATGTATTTGGCCATACTCGGGAATCTTAAACTGCTTCAATGTTGAATAACCTACCGCTTTTCCATCGATTTCCCAAATAACAATATCTTCTCCTGCTTCTTCGAGAGTGTGGTTAGTTTCGCAGAACCATTTTAGGAATTTTTGGTTCTCATGTTCGTCCGGACGTTTCAGTTCCCCCATTCTGATAAGATCTTCATTGGAAGCCTCCCGCCAATAGGCAAGGATATAAGGGATGTCGGTGACAGTTATCTTGCGAATAGAAAGAAGTGACTTCATATTTTTTCTTTAATTAAATTAGGAAATTCGGTGCGCCGACTTCCTAATTAGTTGTTCTATATCAAGAAGATCGACCTCTCGACTAAGGGCAGTTTTGTAAAAAATCAGTTTATCGAGGGGTAAAATAGGAAGTCTTATGCCGTATAGAACTTTCATTTCAGGAGAAGAGAAATCGGTCGGATAGGCTTCCCACTGATTGGTATTCTTGCTGAATATTTTGAAGTCGCATCCACCGCTGATATCAATAAGCTGATCATCAAACTTTGCTGTCATAAGTAGAAGAGACATATGTTCATCTTCAAATTGACCCGGCCCCCAAATCAGGTAGGGATGGATTTCAGACTTCAATTTTTCAAAGCAATCATCTGGAATATCAAGATCGATATCGTAGAGTTTTCTTTGAGAGCCATAGGAAATCGCTGCCAGACCACCCGTAATTTGAAACGGAATCTCTAGCCTATCAAGAAGGCTTGTGACCCATAAAAGGGCCTTTTTCGTCGTATCTACCAAAATAGATCTCCACGAAAAGAAGTATATGCATATCCTCCAAGATGGACCTGATTACCTACCAATCGACATTCAATTTCTCCTTTTCTTGGAGATCCCTGCCTAGCTAAAAGAACTGTTTTCCTCAACCTCTCTCCCCAGAATGGGGCAAGAAATCGGTGAGCAGCTCCACATACAGAATCCTCTTTGATTTTCTTCTTTGGATAGAAAGTTCTGGATATAAAATCGAAAGTAGAGCTGGGAGCCGTAATCGTCACACCTCGATACCCAAGGCTTTCAAGCAAGGGAAAGTCTGGAATATAGCCCAAGACCTCTTCTTCTGTTGCAAGAAGCAAAAAGCATCGATCCTGAGCCTCATAGGCGGAAATATTGGGTACTGTATCTATATGAATGAGGCTCCCAGGCAGGGCATCAAACTCAACCCAAATTTTTCCCCCTTCTTCACGCACATGTAGACAGCCCTTCTTTTGAGTGTAAAAGCTAAGTTTGGTAGCAAGTATACCCAACTCAGAGAAGGCAATATGTGCTGCCGCTAAGAGTCCATGGCCACAGATATCAAGTTCATACTCGGGCGTAAAAAAGCGAACATCAAACTCTGTATTTCCTTTTTTCCAAAGAAAGACAGTGGCAGGCACGTTATTTTCCGTAGCAATACGCTGCAACTCGTGATCACTGAGTTGTGACTCAAGCAGACAAATCGCAGCTGGATTCCCACAGTAGGCATCTTTTGTGAAAGCATTTACCAAGAAAAAATTCATTTTTAACCTACCATGACCGTAATTCAGAAATGAAGGGTAAGTACCAACCTATCTGGATAACACCTCTACGCATTCTTCCCCTAATGCAGTTTTCACTTTATCAAAAGTGAGGAGAGTCTCAATTTCGCCAAATTCTATAACTTTTTGAAAGTAAGCATATTGTTCTTTTGAAGAAAGGTGTCGTATAACATCAACTACAAGTCCCGATCCCTGCAGTGTATAAAGGCAGGCTCTTCTTTCTGACACATAGTCTGCCGTGGGCTTTCCAGTTTTTAGTTCAAAAGCCTTTTCTCGAAGCGTTTCAGCAAACAAATTGTTAAGTAAAGTGCTATTCTTTTCAATTCCATCGGCATACTCCTCAATTACACCTGCATTTTCTGCACCCGTTAATTTTTTCAATTCCCGCATTTTTTTGAGGACTTCTTGTGAAGGATCAAAGAGTCCTTCTTTCAAAAGGAGGTCCAGTTCTTTTTGGAAGTAGGCTTCTTCTTCGATTGTATCCTTGAAATTTTGCACGCGATTTAAGGCATTATTCTTCTGAAAATCCGCTTTCTTAGCCTGGAGTTCACTGAGCGTATCCTCATGTATGGAAGTAGGCGAGAGCTCTGCTCGTTTCTTGTCGAGGGGGTGCTTATTTTGAGTGTTTTCTTCCCCTAGTTGGAGTAAGACTTCTGATTTACTGCCACTTTCCTGTAATTCTGGATTATTTTTCTTGAGATAAAAGAAAAATAATATGCTGGCCATGGAAAGAGAGATAACTAATTTTTTATTAAAATTCATTTGTTGCACCTTATTAAAAAATGCTCACATCCGTTCCATCGCCTCTACCAGAGCTTCAAGCCCTCCCAGATCCTTCCCTGCGACTGCAGTTGACAGGCGGCACATGAGCTCTACCCGTTTCGTAGCATCTTTGGTAGCCATGCTGCAAGCATCTACAAATTTCTTACGGTAAGAAATGGAGATGGGCTCTAAGGCTTTGTAGATTTTATCCTGCCAACTATATCGCAACTTGGTGTCCAAGTTACCCTTTCCATCCAGATAGATCAAAAACTCGGCGAGGGACATTCCGTCGAGGCCAGCTAGGCTTTTTAGGTAATCGAGGCTGGTAATAAAACGGCCCTGTTCACCGCCACTTTTGAGCTGGGAAAATTTATTGGGAGAAATACCTAGTTTTTCCGCAGCTTGGAAATGGGTGACTTCATTTTTATAGCAGTAGTCTTCCAAGTAGTGCGACAGGCGGCGGCCGTATTTTTCCTTTTCATCTTCGGTCAAAAAGGCGCGGTTATAAGCGGGCATGCTGTACCTCGTGATCCCCAATGGTATGTGAGTTTCTTTTACGGATAAATGGCTTAATCAACTCACAGTAAATGTAACAGAAACTGATTGACAAACCAAGTAAGGGTGACGATAGTTACATTTACTGGATGTATTTGAATATATTATCCAATAAGCGAACTTTAGAAATATCGCAGCAGGAGAACCCCATGGAACTGAAGAGTACACCTTGGTTAACTTCAAATGGAAGCGTGAAATCTGATGCTGAGCTCAAAGAAATTTGTCAGAGTTGGCCCCCCAAAGTCTGGGAAGAGTACCTCAAAAACTTCGAATCCTGCCAGAACGAATTTTTAACGCCGGATATAGATCAGATCCGCCAGGATCCCAGCCAAAACTGCGTAGAAATCTACAAATCCCTTCTTGCCCAAGAGGAATTCCCTGAACTAAAAAGAGTGATCAACGCGGCTTTATGCTCGCTCAGTACCCAAGAGCAAAAAGTGATTCGCTCCCTTTATTGGGATGGTCTCTCCCAAAGAGAGGCGGCTAAAACCCTTGACCTCGCCAAAACATCCCTCTCTATCTATCGAGAACGCGCCCTCAAAAAGCTAGGGGATTTTCTACTGAGTGGAGCCATTAAAAAAGGCGTCCATTTTTTGCAAGCGATCCATTAGGAAATTCCGTTATTAAAGGACGCACACCCTAGTTGTTTGTGTATCTATTTAAAATTTAAGGGGATTTTGTTTTTGCCTCAACAAAGAAAGCCTTTGCTCTCACACTGCATTAAGTTACAATACCGGTCAATAGTTCTGTAATAAGGGGTCTTTTCAAAATGAATAAATTTTTCAAGCCATTTTTGTTTTCAGCTTTTTTTGTTTCACAGACTATGGTTGGGGATGTAGTAAAACTCAAACCAGCTGAGGAGCCAAAAAGCACCTCTAAAGATAACTCATTGAAAAATGAGAAAGAAAATGTGCCCCAAGTCGTCAATGATTTTGTAAAGTGGCATAATGATTTTTTCTCGGGAAAAACTGATAAAAACGACATAGCAACCCTTGGAAGTTTTTTCGCTACTGATATCTATTTTGAAGTAGATGGCAGAGCAATTGCTAGTGGTTTACCTGCCATGGTAGAGGGTTATACTAAGAATAAAAACAAAGGACACAAACTTGTTGAAATCATGCCTTTTGCAAAGATTGAGACAAAAACAAAAGAAGGAATTATCGAGTTCTATGTTGAGCATGATATTGATATGATCTTAAAAGATGGGTCGAAGAAAGTTTTAAAATCTAAATGTACATTTTTTATTAGAAACAATAAGATTTTCAAATATATTGAACGATTCTAGGAATCGAAGCTATAGGGCGCACCCTCTGTACTGTTTGAGGTTAGCAAAAAAATCCCGCCAAGTTATGAATTTCCCGCATAGAGTGCCACCACTACCCAATACAATGAAAAAAATCAACTAATGCATGATGTCTTAAATGACGTTATGCATTAATCCCCCCCTTCTTGTCGACCAGATGTCGACCACTTGGACCAAATTCCCATAGGTAGGAGAAAAAATTTCCACCCATGAGGAAACATCATGACTGCGTTCATTCGAATCGAAAATGAAATGCCAACCAGCTTGACTTGTAGGGGAGTCTACTTTGAAGAAACTCAATCCATCTCTACGAAAGAGCTTGTGCTCTTCATTGAAAGAGACCTGTACCTGTTGTTTAAAAACATTCCCTGCCTGAATGCCCATATTTCAGTCTCTTTGATTGAGAAATTGGGGGTTTCACAAATCAGAGTTGAAGCGGGTATCACCCCTCCAAATTCCAAACGAACGGTACAAACCCACATTGAAAAGATTCTCTGGGCCTATAACCAACAAACTTTCGTCCAAAATCACGGAAGACTGAAAGCTCTCCCCCCTCGGTTTTTATTTCGAGTCGACGTATTCCATGAATCTGAACAAGGGTGAGGTGAATATGTACAAAATCAACCCCTCCATCGAATATCTGGATCAAAAGTCTTTGGATCGAATTTATGATGAAATCGCTTTGAATCAGTATCTGGAGACCAGTCGAGAGGTCTTTACGGAGGCCCCCTCCTTGCCTGAAAATCTGGAGCTCCTGCTCCGCGATTTGCTCGAAAATCTGTCTGAAGAAAGAAAATTTTTACTTCATTTTCGCTTCTGGGAGGATCTATCCGAACCGGAAATCAGCTACAAAATGGGGCTTTCTGTCGAAGAAGTCAGGCTATTACTCCAAGATACATTGGACCTTTTGAAGGAACGAATTCTTGCAGTTTTGACACCGCGTATCCCTACTTCCTATGGGGAGGCGCTATGCATGTACGAGTAGCCCTCTGGGGGTCCCTCCTGTCCAGCCGGGTATTTGCATCTGCCGCTTTCCCCACCATCTGCGACGTGGTGAACACGCCTACTTTCCAGTTTGAGGTGAACCTACAATCAACGCCTGCTACTTGTGAGTTTCCAGCCAGACCCTGCTCCCAAATCAGCTACTATGTGCCTCATTATTTTGTAGAGGTAGTGAATAACCCCCGAGAGTCCTTCTTTTCAAAAATCCCAGGTGTAGCGCTCCAACTTACATTGAACACGGCTATCGCCCCTTTTGCAGCAGAGGACGACAATGAGAGTTATTCCTTTCATGCCCACGTCATTCATATCCCATTTTCTCAAGAAGCCCTGGCACCCATGCCCTGTGGAGGTGGGGCACCGGATCTCTTCTGCCTTTCTGTCATGAGTGAACATCTCGGGACCCATTGGAGCACCGGAGCCCCTGATATGTGGCAACCCAAGTTATTGGCTTGGAGCCTATCTCCAAAAGCCTGCCTGGTGAAAGGAGCTTTGACTTCCATCACAGGAGATTGGACAGCCAAACAAGCGAGTGTGCCCCAACTGTGTTCGGTAAGTTTGGAATGGCTGCCAAAATATCCCCCTTCTTTACAGGCAATTTGTACGGGGTGGGGGATTCATTTTCCCCGTAGTGGCACGGTTACATCCTCTGACCAGACGACTGCTTCTCTTATCGTAGCCTCACGGATCAAAAGCTTGGGTGCTGAGGTATTTCAAAGTTTGGCCATTGAACAGGATGAAAAATGGCAAATGATTTACCCCCAAACATCGAGTTCCTTTCGTGAAGGGCAAAATATTGCCTATCTGCGGGTCAAAGGTGTGAATGAGCTGGGACGTATAGGGGGGAAATTTAGAAACTACCTCTATGTCATCTGGCAAAAAAGAACCTGTATTCGTGACCTACCCTTTGTAGCGGAAGCTCATGCGTGGCTAGCTACCCTTCAATCTGCCTGTAAGGGGTTGTGAATATGTTCGGTACTTTTGTAACAACAAAGGGCCTATGTACAGCAGAAGAGCTGAAAATTGCTTTAAAAGTGGCTCAATTTCGCAAAGAAAAGCTCGGACGTTTACTGGTGGAACTTGGATATTTTGGAAAGGAGACCTTGGACCAAGTATTGATTGAATATCTAAACCCAGTTGCACCATGGCCGTACCATGAGATGCTCACCAAAAAACGAAGATTTGAGCTTGATGGAAAAATTCAGCCCCTCCTTACCAAACACCAAGTGATCGGCCTTGAAAGGAAGCCCCACGCTCTTATCGTCCTAGCCACCGCCTTTACAGATGAGGTTATTCGGCAACTGGAATCTCTCTTTCAACTCGAAATTCAGCTTTTTACCGTAAGTCACGATATTTTTCGTCTGTTAGCCTGTAACTCAGAAGATGCCATTCTTGCCAAATCCGACATCATCCTCTCTGCGGAGCTCTCCAGTGAAAAAAAGCTGAATGAATCCAACCCATATGCCGAACTTATTGCGAGTTGTTTGCAAGAGGCCATGGAAAAGAAAGCCAGTGATATTCATTTTGAGCCCTTTGACTCTGAATACTTGATTCGCTTTCGAATCCATGGCGTGCTGCAAGAGTGGAAGAGGCTCACTCCTGAACATGCAGAGCCACTAACCAATACGCTGAAATGGATTTTAAACCTCGATCTTGCCATTGCTGCCAAGCCTCAAGATGCACGGGCAACCCTGGAATCCCTCCGCGTCGATTTACGGGTAAACTCCCTGCCTCTCGCGAATAGAGGAGAAAAAATCGTGGTTCGGATTCAGTATCAGGAACAAAAGTTCACGCTTTCCGGCCTAGGTCTAGACCCCACTCAAATCGATGTCCTACTTCGAGCCATCCAAAAACGAGATGGACTAATCGTCATCTCTGGACCCACCGGTAGCGGAAAAACCACAACCCTCTATGCCTTGCTCGAGGAAATGGATCGATTGGGGAAAAACATTTCCACCCTCGAAAACCCCGTAGAAAAGCGCTTAACTCGGGTCAACCAGGCCAATATTTCTACCTCTCAGGATTTTACGGATTTTCAACGAGCTCTCATGCGTCAAGACCCTGATGTTATCTTGCTAGGAGAGATTCGAGATGAAGAAACGGCAGAACTCAGTATGAAGCTCGCCTCTACGGGACATTTGGTTTTGTCCACCGTTCATGCCAATGGGGCAAGAGAGGTTATCGATCGGTTGATGAATCTGGGGTTGGACCTCTTTTCCATCAAAACCAATCTGCGCCTTTCTGTTGCTCAGCGACTACTGCGCACAATCTGCCCCCACTGCAGCCTCCCCGAGGGACCATATCGTTATTTTACAAAGAAAGGTTGCCACTACTGTCAAAGGGGCGTCGTAGGCAGGATCGCGATCATCGAATACTTGGAGCGAGCGCAGATTGAAAATTTGGGAAATGGGGAAATCCAGATGGTAACCACACTGAAAGAAGAATGTGAAAAGCTTGCACAGAAAGGAATTATCGATGGTTCAGAAGTCGAATCCATATCATAGGAGGCGTTTTTATGAGGAAAACTATCTTACTTTCAGTCGTTCTTTTCCCTTCCGCTCTCTACGCATTCAACTATTTCACGGATCATATTGATTATTGGAATAAGCCAAAACCGGTTGAGGTCGAAAAGAATCCGCAGGTTGTTGAAAAAAAACCACAACCCTCCACTTCAGCACCGCCTGCCAAATTTGATTGGTCTAAATACAATGACCCAAAGAATGAAGAATTTTTTAAAGAAGGCGAGCACACTCCACCAGCGCCATTTATGGAATTGATGCGAAATCCAAGCGAGGAGAACATGAAAAATTGGTTTGCACTCATTCAAGCCAAGAATGAACTGATGGCTCGCTTGCAAAGCAGCATGGCTACGTACCTCAAAACCAACCAACCCCCGTTAAAGGAGGATGAAAAAGCGGTCCTGCAACAAAGCACACAATCCCTGACTCCATCGGTCGTAGACGTACAAAGATTTCGTTTCCGGCTCTATTTTGAATCTACGTGTCCCCACTGTAAAGACATGATCGAAACCCTGAAAGAGCTACAAGCTCTTGGTTCTTACACAGAGGTACGACAGATCGATCAGGTAAAAGCACAGCCTTCCCTCCCGTTTCCTGTGGTGCAAGCCTCACAAAAGGAGCTCACAGACAAAAAAATTGCATCCTGGCCTGTTCTTTTCATTGGGGATAGCAAAAAACAGCTGGTGTATCGGATCAATGGATACTTTCCCACACAACAAATTCTCAGCATTCTTGCCACAAAATAAGGAGGTTTTATGCGGTATCTACTCAAAAAATGGATCCATTTGTATGAATTCAATTGGCAACATGGCTTGGTCCTTCTCTTTGTCGGTTCGATCTTTTTTGCTTCCTTTCTCTTTGGGGATATTCCACGGCTTCCCGGCACTGACGAGATGGACAAGCTCACAGCAGCTGGAACGCTTCTACGACTTGTAGATAGTTTCATCTTTAAATTTGGGGCTCGAATTCTGGCAGGTCTGTCCATCCTAGCTGCCGGTTGGAACTTGAAAGAACAACGTTTTGCCATGGCAATCGTATCTATTCTTGCAGCTATTGTTTTGGGAACGGTTCCCATGTGGATCAAAAATATCTTTGAAATGGGCGGTGGAACCCTATTTTCTTAAGGAGGTCCCATGCATCAGTACGATTCCCTCAAACAAAAGCACTCCACTCGTGTAAGCCAAACCATCGACAGTCCCATCATGGTGTTTGATTACTTTGAACTCGGAGAAGTATTTACCGGCCTGCTTGCACTCTTAATATTTGGCATCGTGATTTATTCGTGGGAACTCATGTTTTTGTCCCTCTTTATTACGCTTGGTGTTGGACCTGTGATTCGTAGGCGAAATAAGAAAGGGATTTTCTTTCATTGGCCCTACAAACACCTAGGGATGTCTCTTCCCGGACTTGTGAATCCTCGTGGAAACAAAAAATATTCAGATTAGGAGGGATCTATGATTGGACCTAAAGAAAAAGAGTTTGAGAAAATACCTACTGATCTACCAAAAGGCGTGCATACAGGGAAAGAACATCTAAAGAATCTGCCCAAATACATCGCGTATCGGGCCGCTTTGCTTCGAGAAAAGCTTCTTTTAACCTATCTATGTATTTTGATCTCCAGTCTTTTTTTGATTTATTTTGTGATTTCTCGGGTAGAAATCTCCAATCTTTATGCAAAAATGCGGGTAAAAGAGTACATTTTAGCACCCGGAGTTTTGGATTTTACAACCGCTACACCCCAATCGATTCCTGATTCCTACGTGCATGATGCCGTAAGTGATTTTTTATCCAACCTCGGAAATGTAAATGCCAGCAATATCATCGAGCAGTACGCGAGTCTAAAACGGTTCATGAGTGAACCTCTGAAGATTCAATTTGATGCAGATGCAAAAGATTGGATTCAACAGGTAAAGTCAGAGGATTTGGCCCAGATTTTTCGAACCAAAAAACTGGAAATCGTAGCCAATCAAGAGGGATCCTACGGGGTGACTTCTTTTGTTCAAGCTGATTTCTATGCGGCCTCTCAGTATCTCGGCCATGAGGATCAGGTCGTAGAAATGAAGTTGAAGCTTGTGCCCCCAGAACGGGGAAAGCGTTGGTACTTGCAAATTATCTCGATTTCTTGGAGCAAACTTGAAAAATTCCGCAGCCGTAATTTGATTGAAAAACCCACTGCTGGAGACACACATGAATAAGAAACTCGCGGCAATATGGATTGTCTTGTTCAGCCAGACTGTAAGAGGAAATGTACTCTATTATGGCTCTGAGCCAGAATCCATCAACCTTGTTTTTGGGGAATCCACTATCGTTCGGTTTGATGAGGAAGTAAAAACCATCTCCCAGGCATCCAATTTTGAAATTGAACCTGCCAACCCGCAAGATCCTGATTATCGGGTGCTCACCATTAAACCTCGAGAAAATAAAGGATCCAGTAGCGTTACCTTTATCTTGGCAAACGATGTCGTGATCAATACGAAAATCTCGGTGGTGACTTCAAATTTATTGAAGAAACGAGATTCTTTCTATGATTTTAAAGCCAAATCTTTGCAAGTCGACCCTACGGCACAAGCGGGTATCGGTTCTAGTGTCTCTGAAATCGAGCTGATGAAAGCGATGATTCGCGCAGATAAGGTCATCGGTTACACAGATCAAGCCATGAGTGACAAGATCAATACGGGGATTGAAGGCGTTGCCGCCCAACTCGTCAAAGTTTATACGGGCCCTAAGTACCATGGATATATTTTTAAGGTAACGAATACGAGTAAAAGTAAAACCTACGCACTGGATGTCAAAAGCCTCACTTTAGGACGGCCCAATGTAGCCCTGTTGTCACAAGCTGATGAAAATGTCCTTTATCCAGCCCCTCACGAGCAAACGGCTACCCTCCTGCGCATTGTCGCAAAGCCCACTGCAGTCTATCACTCGGTTACATTGCCTATAGCCCCTATTCTAGAAAAATAACCCCACCCATAAGGAGAGCGTGATGAAGCCTTGGCAGCATCCAGCATTTATTCGGCTAATGGGCAAGATCAGGAGTCAACCGATTCCTCTTTCATTGGGTGCCTTTTTTGTCATCTTCACCCTTATCTATCTGGTAAGTAAACATGAAGATCAAAAAACCATCACGTATGAACACGCATCGGATTTCTCCAATGCCCGTGTCCTTTCCAGTAACCAGGAGCTCTATAAACGAAAGGAACAGCTCGTATCAGGCAAGCTTGAAACCTTGGAAAAGCAGTTGAAAGAGCTTACCGAGCGTCTGGAGACTCAGGAGAAAAACAAGGTGGCGGAAGTAAAAAATCCGATAGAACCTCCACCTCCTGTTCCAGAGGCACTAGAGGCATCCCCTCCCAATGTAAGCTTCACACCTCCACCGAGGGAACTACATGCTCAATACCCACAAAATCCTGCAGCCTACCCTCCAAACATGGCTGCACCTTATCCAACAGCAGCCCCTATGGGCTTTCAGCCCCAAGCCCAACTCCCAAGGCTACCTCCTCCCAGTATTATTTCCTTCCCCGTAAAATCAAAGAGTGAAAAACCCTCCAACCTCACGGTACAAATCCCTGCTGGCTCCTTTGTAAAGGCGAAGCTTTTAACCGGCATCGAAGCACCAGAAGGCAAGGCGTTCCCTGTTTTGATGCAAGCAGACTATGCCTTTGTTGGACCCAATAAGAGCCGAGTGGATCTATCTGGGTGCTTTCTCATCGCAAAATCTACAGGGAATTTATCCATTGAACGGGTGGAGATGCAAACTTCCAAGCTTTCTTGTGTCTCTAAATCGGGACGAATGTTTGAACGAGACATCAGTGGATATGTGGCAGATGGGAAAGACAACTCCTTTGCCGTGATGGGAGATGTCAATAGCAAGCAGGATCGAGTGGCAGCGACTGCGTTTCTGGCTTCCATTGTCCAAGGCATTAGTGGAGCTGTCAGCCAGGCACAGACCACGACCACAGCAGGGGCCTTGGGTGGCGGCACAACTTCAGTTACAGGAGACCAAGCCCAATATATTGCAGCCAATGGAGCGGGTGGTGCAGCCTCTACGGTTACCCAGTGGTACCTCAAGCATGCAGAAAGCCTGCTACCCACCATCAACGTAGGGTCAGGTCAAGACGTGTGGGTCATCATGCAAGATTCCGTATCCCTACCCAATTGGTATTTTGAAGTCCATCCTACAAAAAATGGTGGTTTTAGTTTCCTCAGCAACCTCATGAAATAGGGAGTTCTCATGCGAAAAAGTACACTATTTGTAACTGTTCTATTACTTCTCCTCAACGCTTGCGCCATAAACCGGGCTCCAAGTGCCAATCTGTTAGAAAAACGATCGGATTATGAAAAGGTTCACGAAATAAAAGGAGCGCTAGAGGAAGTCGATCGACCCCTTTTGGTGCCCACTCGGACCACACCCACCATTGCGGATATATGGGTGCATCCCCATGAGCTAGCCAACGGAGACTACTTTCGAGGCGGATGGATTCGAACTGTGGTGACCCGAGCCTATTGGCAAGTAGAAGAGAAGAAACAATCTCTTTTGATGCCAGAACCCGTAGAAAATAAGAATCGAAAAAGCCTATCTAGGGGGGATCACCATGAGTAAACCGACTGAATTGCCTCCCATTCTTTCAAATTCTTTACAAAATAGAAGCTTGTATACGAAAGCGCTTTTTGACCGCCCTGATTCCCTTGGAGCCTTATTGCCCTATGAGGATTTTTTGCCTGAATCAAAGATCTTTCAGCTTAAAGATGGGTCTCTCGGCGCTGTTTTTGAAGTTGACTTAATTCAACATGAACCCCTTACAGAAAAAGAGATCATTCGCGTGATCAGCTCTATCAAAAATTGGTTTTCTCTACCGGAAAATTGCGTTCTCCAGATTTTATATGACAGTACCTACTATTCGGTCTTGGATGGAGAGATCAGTCGATTGAGCACCAGCTACCCCAATGCTCACCCCGTATCTCAGCTTCTTTTTGGAAAGAAAATGGAAACTTTACTGGAATCGTGCAAGAGTCAAAGTGACACCACTCCCCTCAAACGAAGACTGCTTGTCTCCATTCGTTATTTTTTACAGCAAAAAACGGCTATGAAAGTAAGGGATTTAAAAGGAGAGACCCAGGTCTTAGAAAAACAGGTGAAAGCGTTTCGGGAGGAAGTGGCTTCTTTCCTCTACATTTTGAAAGATTTTACGAGCAATACCTCTCTCGGTATTCAACAATTGGATCATCATCAGCTTTGTGATGTTTTGAGGCGATTTTTTAATCCAAAATCCTACTTTAAACGAGAGTTTGCACCGTTAAATCGGAACAAATCTTTATCAGAGCAGCTGATTTTTAGTACGCCCACCCTGGATTATGGAGGCATCACTCGAGAAGGTGCCAAATCCAAAACCTTAACGCTCAAAACATCTCCCTTTTTTTCCTTTCCTGGTGGGATGGCCTATTTTGTAAAATTAGATTTTCCCTTTAAGATCAGCATCAATATCTCCTTTCCCTCTGGAAAAGAGGTAAAAAAGTTCTTGGTGGCTAAAGAATTTTTTCTTGAAAATGCACTTTCTGCAAGAGCTCGCATACAAAAAGAAGAAATTCAGGCAATCCAAGAACGGTTGGCACGAGACGATCGATGCCTACAGATGACCTTTAGCATCATTGTGGAAGGAGAAACCGAGGAAGAGCTCGCTGACAAGGCTCGCAAGGTATGCAATGTCTTTCATCATGATCTCGAGTGCGAGGTCATTGATGAGACGGATATTGGACTCGGTCTCTGGCTCCATGCGTTGCCTTTGAACTATACCCCTGAGGCAGACTATTCAACCAGGCGTGCAATCCGAATTCTGCGATCTGATATCAGCAATTTCATCCCGCTTTTTGACTCATTTCGTGGCCTTAAAAATCCGGTGAGTCTATATCTCTCGCGAGAAAATACCCTCGTCCCCTTTTCCTTGCTAGAAAATGAAACCTCCAATCACACCGTGGTTCTGGCTGATACAGGCTCAGGAAAGTCGGCCTTTGTCATCGATTGTATCCAGTCAGCCAAACGGATGAGTCCAGAACCCATCGTCTTTGTCATCGATAAAAAATCAAGCTATGGGATGTTGAGCCAGTACTTTGATGGGGATTTGACTGTCTTTAAGCGAGATCAACGCATCCCTTTTTCTCCATTTAGAGGCGGATACAATGAGGAAAAAATCGCATTCTTGACCAAAATGATCACGATGGCAGTGAAACTGACCTCGCCCAGTTTTGAGATCGAAAGTGAGCACACCACTGTGATTAATAAGGCCTTGAAGCTGGCGTATCTCAAAAAACTCGATCGCCACGGGCTGGCATTCGTTGATGGAGACTTTGTAAAGAATGAAAGTAAAGATCCCGTCGCCATTGATATGAATGATTTTGTGGTGGAGCTTGGCAGCCTTGTGCAAGGCAAGAACGATCGAGATAAAGAAGCCATATCGACCCTGATTGCAAAACTCAGGCCTTTTTATGGAGATGGCATTTATGCGCCGTTTTTCACACAAGGGAGTACCAGCACCCTCGACAAGCAAACTTTGTTCTACATCTATGACCTGGATGCTTTGGATGGGGATCCTACCCTGCAAACCCTCATGACCATGAGTGTGATTGAAGAGATTCGTTGCATTCTTTCCTTGCCTCAAAATCAGGGGAGGCCTGGATTTTTGGTGATGGAAGAGTTTGCCATGCTCGGGCGGAACAATCCCGCCTTTCGCGATTTTGCCATCGATTTTGCAGAAACCATGCGAAAGAGGGGCTGCTGGCTCATTACGCTAACCCCCCGTCCCCAAAATTACTTTGACCTTGAAGTTGGCAAGGCCTTCTGGGGCGTGGCAGATAACTTTGTTTTTCTACAGATGAGTTCTGACAATGTGGACTACATTGCGGAAAAATCCTCCCTTTTGGACGAGGCAAGTACGGAGATTATCCGTTCTCTGCGGACCATTAAGGGAAAACATGCGGATGTTTTCTATATGAATAAGAGCAAGACCAAGCAAGGGGCCTTTCGATTCCGACAAACGAACTATGATCGTTGGATGAGTCCCACCAACGCCCTTGATGCCATGACTGCACTGCAGGCGTTTGAAAAGTTCCAAAATAAATGGGAGGCTTTGAATTATTTGGTGGGGATTAAGTAAGTTATTCTGTTTCCAAAGCTGTGTTTTTTACTTCATCGAAGTTAGAAAATTTCTTTGCATAGCTGGAGCAGGTACCAAATCCATAGGACACAAACCAGAAAGGAATGTTGCATGCTAGAGCCGCAATTTGATCTCCTTGCGTATCCCCGATATAAACAGGTCGCTGCAGTCTATTCCGCTCCATTACACTGCGTACATTGGATCCTTTCGATTCTCTCGTATTACCCCAACATTCAAAGTCTTTGAAGTATGAACCTAGATCTGTTTGTCGGAGAAATCCTTCGATATAGCCAGCTTGGCAGTTGCTTACAATAAACAAGGGGAATTTAGTGGAAAGTGCTTTGATTCCACTCAAAACACCAGGATAAAGCATACCCCCGGTTTTTTCGAGCAGGAGATTCTCTTCTGTCTGTGCTTCAGAAAGTAAGAGTTGAATTTCAGTTTCCGATACATTCGAAAATACGTTTCGTACGCATTGTTCATACGGAAGACCGGTTACCTTTTTTATATCATCCGCAGTAATTGTACGGAATGGAATTTTGTTTCGTTTTACCACTTCATTCCAGGAAATTGCGCAGGTAGTGCAAGTATCCCAAAGGGTACCATCAAGGTCAAAAATAAGTGCATCCATAGAGTCGGTCATTATCTATTCCTGGGAAAAAATCAAAACTACGGGTGATTCTACAAAAAATCAACTTAATAACAAATTCGTAGATAAGAGGAGGAGGAGTATGGTTCAACACCTTATTTTCATTGTAACAATGATCTATCCATTATCAATTTTTGGAGAAGATATCGACTACCGTTCCAATAATAAAATGGAAGCTTCGGACTATCTACTTACCCCATCCGGTAGCTTAGGGGATCCAGTTTTTGACAATTTCCGCACCATAGAACTCAACGTAGATATCGGAATTGGGTCCGATTGCGGGCGGATCAATATCAAGAATACCTTACGGGCCGCTTTGAAGAACGTTCTCGATTCAAAGTATCTGGAAGATATGGGTAGGGATATTCTGGCTGCCTCTCCCATGCTACTGACCTGCTATTTCAGCCCTACATGGTGTGCCATTCTGAAGCATGCGCAACTTAAAGCCAACTTGCTTGCTCAGCTACGTCTTAACCAGTGCAATGCCATCAACAAGTTTATGGATCAGAAAGTATCTGACTACTATGAAGAACGCTCTGAATGCGTACAAAAATCCATTAAGGCCAATGATGGAAATTTTGAGACTGCTATGGAATCTTGCCAAAACCACGGGGAAATTGACTTTAAAAATTGGTCGGGTTCTGACACCAAAACCAAGGAAAACAGACTGATTGAATCAACAGCAGAATGGGCGGGATTTAAGGGAGACCAGGCCAAACGGGTAGTGGACCTTACCAAGTCCTTTGTGGGAGATACCATCATCAAGAGTGGCTCTATTTCCGTAGATTTCGGGCCCAGTCAGGTGCAATTTACCCCCCGGACTTACCTGATGGATGTAAAAACTTCTAGCTTCAAGAAATTGTGCCAAGATCTTTTGCCTAAAATCATCAATGCAGGAGGGTATCGAGCCAATATTTACAGAATAGTTTCTGACGATGATTTGAAAAGTGTAAGTGGCTCCAATGCTTTCACTCTAGATCGCCAAACCCTCATGTCCTTGTCCTACATGCCCTATAAAAAGAGAGCCATCGCCTGTCGCAAGCTCTCAGATGCCCTAGCTATGGGTACCTATACGGAGGATATGGGTAAAACTCTCGACTTTATTTCGTCAAAACTGGTTACAAACCCCCACTTACCCACCCAAAAACAGTTCGATGTAGATCGAAAACGTCAGGCTTTCAAAGATCAAATTGAACTTACCCTGGCTATGGAAAATCAGAATAGTTCTCCCTTGAATACAGTTTTGTACCAAATCAATAAAGATGGAGAAAAGTATATTAATACGGCATCAAGACGTGAAATTCAGTCGGACCAGGACACTCATTTAAATCGACAGATAGACAATCTGTTTTTTGACTGTGCAGATGGTCTTGGTTGTACCCAGTAATTTTAGGAGGTCACCGTGTTTGCATCCACAGCTTACGAGGCATACTACACATACATCGGAATCTACCTACACGAAGCCTCCATCAAAATCATCACGTCCCAAGAGTTTTTTATCGCAATTTTGGTTTTAATCTTGGGAGTCAGCTTTCTTCTGGGATCCTGGCGTTATTTCTCGAAGTATATGCCAGGCCTATTTGGTAGAGGAAGAACTGTCAGCATCACTTTTTTCTTTAAAATCCTGGCCTGCTTCCTCATTGGGATGTCCCTTTTGAAGGTAGACTCCTCCAGCCACGTACGGAATTTTCAGCGGATGTCTTGGCATACGAATCCCTATATCAATTCTCGGTTTCCATCAGTGGATGATTCCTACCGGGTGAGCTTTGTTTTTGACCTGTTGACCCGTTCTGCAGAAGAAATCGCAAGGTTTGCCAGTATTGTAGTCGACCGCCTATTTGCCAAAACAAACTCTCAGCTAGAAGCGCCCGCTGCCTTTTATAAAGCGGTCTTGTACGCAGGTTCCCAAACCATCGATGATCCTGGACTTAGAGACAAGATTGATGTGTATACGGATAGCTGTTTTGACAAAGTATTGCCCCTACTGGGCCAAGCCAAAACAGAGGGGAGAATCGATGAGTTTTTTAAAAACAATGGGGTGGTGGATCGGGAGCTAGAGCACATCCCGATTCAGCTTGAAGATGGGAAAAAGATCACTTGCTTGAACCTCAAAGAGGAGGTGCGCACTCACCTATGGGCCTACGCAGAGGAAAAGGGGGCTAAATTTTCTACGCAATATAGAGGCAAGTACTTCCTGCCTCTTCGCCAAATTACAGCAGAGGATCAGAGAAACCTCATCGCTTCTGGGGCATTGGTTAATCACTACCTGAGTAAAACAGAAGACAGTATGGGAACCCAAGAAGGCGCGAAAGTAGAGGGGAAGTTGGCAAGCTTTCTACTTGGCTGGAGCCGCTTTTGGTCTTTTGATGGATTTCTTAGTTTTCTAGGGCAGGGAGATCAAGTCGGGGCAGTTCTGACCTCCCAACGGGCAGAGAAGTTCTCTGAATACTTGCAGCGTGCACCCCATCTCAAAGGATTGGTACAGCTCTTTCTCATCGCTATTTTTCCTTGGCTTGTTTTCTTGGTAGTGGCAGGTCGGTGGAGAGTCCTGATCGCATGGTTTGGTGTGTACGTCTCTGTACTGCTTTGGACACCGATTTGGACGTTGATGTACCACCTAATGACGAGCATCGCTCTATCTACAGAGTTAATGCGGGAATTTGGAAAAATCTCAGATGGGGTCTCCCTATATTCTTCCAGTTTCATCACGGCCAAGCTCTATCAGTTTTACAGCATTTATTCATGGGTACAGCTGATCGTGGGACCGCTTCCTACCATGATTCTGGGGTATGGTCTGTTTTCTTCGTTTATCAAGGATTCTCAGGGTGAAGAAGCCCCTTCTGTGGTAACGGCAACCAAAGATGTGGGAATGGCTGCTGCAACAGGTGGAGTTTCAGGGGCTGCTTCTGCTGTGGTGAGGCGGGTGTAAACTATTAAAGATTTAGTCCTCTTCCTGATCCAGTAAAAAATAATCTCTTACTGAATCAAATTTAGGAACGCGTTGCCGAGTAGGGTCCATTTTAAACCCAAGTTTCTCAAGGACCTTCCTCGATCCGATATTTTCTGGGTGAGCAGTGGCCATGAAAGATCCGCCCACATATTCTATCACCATTTGAGAGGCCTTGGTTGTAAAACCACGTCCAGAAAAAGAAGGGGACATACAATAGGCTATCTCTGTCCGTTCAGGGTCTTGTTTTGGATCTTGAGAAACAAATGTAAATACATAGCCGGCAACTCCATCACGAGAGATGATAGCCCAGCGTTGTTCTTTGATGGTGGTAGACGATAAATTTTTCTGTGCCCAGCCAGAAGTTATTTTTTTATCTCTGCTAAGGTCTTGGTCTTTCCATTTTGAAAATACTGCATGGATTTTGGATCCATCAAAATAACAGAAATACCTTCATAATCTTCAGGAAAGATAGGCCGTAGCAAAATATCTGATCCAAGTAAGGCATTCCTATAAGGACGCAATCGCAATTCCTCCCTCAAGTCTTGAACTATCATGATAAAAAAAGGATTTTTTTCATTATCTTCCGCATCAATACTAAAAGCTAACTCGCTTGAATTTGTTTCCTTGCACACGGCAGATTCTTCAGATGCAAAAGCAGAAGTGAATGAAATAAAAGCGAATAAGGATATGCACAAAATATTCATTTAAAGTTGCCTCTATTTAAAAAATGATCAGATTTGAATAAACATTGCTCAATAGTGGGCAAATTCTCCCATACAGAACGTAGCGAAGGCAAGAGAGTCCTTGTTTTTTTAAATTTTACCTGTTTTTTCAGCAGAATACCGGACTTTTCTACTCGTCAAATTCCACAGCAAAATCAGTCATAAAAGCGCCAGAGGTGATGGACCATCTACAGCCTTGTATCCTCTAATCCTTTCCTGCCCCACCGCCTAATTTAACTAATTTTTCACCCTGGAGACGCTATGCACCAAAATCCACGCCCAGTTCAGAGCAAGCATGCCCCCAAACCAGATCTACTGGGTGCCGCGGTCACGGATACACTACAGGAGCTGATTGTAGTCTCGAGTATTGGAATGTGGGCCTTACTCAAGTCCTTCTTTTCTAGAAAATCCGTTGTGACTGTACCACTAACAGCTTTTCTTGCCTGGGGGAGCCTCTGGGTGGCCACAAGAGGGCTTCATATCCGATACCTCCATGATCTGGAGCCAGATCTGCTTATCTGGCCCAGGCTTGCCTGGATGTATCGAATCCAGACCGTGTATCATGCCGCCTTTCTATTCTGCCTTGGCATTTCCCCCCTTGTATTATGCCTCGGTATGGTAGCCCGAAGCATTCGGTTAAAATTTCATCACATTTTCGTGAAAGCTGCATTGACCAACGGGGTGGGGGATACCCCCAAGCTGATCTATTCAAAAAGGCTTGATAAATACAGAATTCGGTACGTTTTTGATGCCAATGGCATTGGGATGAGTGAGTTTGAAGCGAAGCAAGAGCGAATTGAATCCCACTTTCGTTGCAACATCGAATCCATCAAACACGCCAAGCACAATGGACAAGTGGCCGTTATTTTTACGAAGCAGCTTTTTCCAAGTCGTGTATTGTACCAAGACCTGGCGGCACAAAAGAGTCTACCCAAAGAAAGCTTGTACCTGGGCGTCACTGTAGAAGGAATCAAAACCCAAAAGATAGCCGAACTCCCGCATATGTTGATCGCAGGGACTACGGGCTCAGGAAAGAGTGTGTTCTTTAAACAAGCGCTTCTTGGCCTACTTGAATCATCCCCTTACCTTCAAATGTATTTGATTGACTTGAAAGGAGGGCTTGAAATGATCGATTTTGTAGGCGCTCCCAATGTCAAAGTGATTAAAACTATGGATCAAGCTGTGCATTTACTCAGTCTGATCGAAAGAGAGATGAAAAATCGGTTTGCATATCTGGAGAAATCAAATCGGAA
This sequence comes from Deltaproteobacteria bacterium, assembly GCA_947475005.1. Lineage (GTDB taxonomy): Bacteria > Bdellovibrionota_B > Oligoflexia > Oligoflexales > Bog-1112 > CANIBL01. The sequence goes on from CANJLI010000009.1 coordinate 41,506, forward strand.
GCAAATTACCCCGGAAGAAGACAAAAAAGACCGGATTGTAGTTGCTGTAGATGAAGCCTCCGTTCTGTATATGACCCGAAGCAAACATGATCCTGATTACCAGGCCTCCCTCGATGCAAGGCGCCTTGCAGACTCGATCTCCAAATTATCTCGAGCAGCAGCCATCCACCTCCTCATTGCGACCCAAAAACTCGATCGCCAAGTGATTCCGACCTCCGTCTCCGAGAACATTTCCGGACGCATGGCATTTCGTGCCAATTCCCTCCAGGGAAGCATGATTGTGCTGGGATCGAAGGATGCCTGTGAACTGCCTGAAATTCCCGGTCGAGGCATCTGGAGCTATGGAACTCGGAAAATGATCATTCAATCCCCCTATGCAGCTGAAGAAATCATCAAAGAAAGGTGCGAGCAGGTAGCAACACTGTTCAAGGAAGGAAAAAGAAAGATGTTCAACCCAATGATTGGTGAGACAGAGAAGACTGTAGATAAAGCAATGATGGAAGATGTATACGGTGCTGTAGAGGAGAGAAAATGAAGCTAAAAATACACGGTATGTATTTGGATGATCGAGATCTTCAGTTATTTCGATACCTACACGCAGTAAAAGTAGCTACCTATGGCCAAATCCATCGCGATATTTATACGAGCATAGGTCTTGATTCTGTTGGAGGTCGAATTCGAAAATTAGAAGACAATCGACTGCTGGAAGCCGGAAGAAGTCGTCTTTTACTCAATGGAGCAAGAACGGTCTCTCTTACGAGAAGAGCCTTTGATAACTTTGTTAAGAAAGGAGAAGAAATTCAGATTGAACTAAAAAGCGATGCGATTCAGCATGATTTGGTTCTTGTAGATATCCGCCATAGATTCTCTCTATTTCAGAGAACCTTGGATTATCAGACAGAAAATCAAATACAGACGTGGGATTTAAAAAATCGAAGCTTAAATTGTGATGCCATGATGCTGTTTCAACTTCGATCTACTCCGATACAAATTCCAATTGAATATGAAGCTTCATTAAAAAAGGAGGATCGCTACGAGCCTTTTTTGAAGAAATATTATCAAAATAGTGAGTTTCCACTGATTCTTTTACTAGCAGATACCCAGCTGATTCTAGATAAAATTGTAAAACTTGAAAAAGAACTATTCAATTGGGATAAGCCAAAATTCTTCTATCAACTGAAACAAAATTTCTTCAAAAATGAAGTATGTCATTTTGAAAATGGAAATCAATCCACCCTTACATTTAGTGAGTAAGTTACGTATCGGTAGCATATCGGTAGCATATCGGTACCGATAAATCAAAAATCCATGAAACCCTTTATAAATATAAAAAATCCTTTCTTCTCTACTACTGACTGAATGCTGTTTCACTCATTTTTTTCATTTTTCCCCTGCCTCTTGTCTCCCCTCTCTCGCCACTCTCATCCACCCCTATATGGAGTGTATATATGGACCCCATTTCTATCGCCTCTCCTACTACACCTGCTCCCAAATCCTCCCCCTCTCTCACTATTCCTATCCGTATCCACAAGCCCACCGCTCGCCTCCTTTCCTCCATGGTTACCAAGCTCAATAAGAAAAACATAGGTAAGAAGGTCAAAGCAGATCATGTAATAGCCAAGGCCCTTGGCCTTCTTCAGGAGGTCCATTTTGAGGAAATCAAGTCAGCCACCTATTCGAGCGCCGATCAACTCGAAATTGAGTTTCGAAAATATTGCCAGCTTCACGGGACAATTTCTAAGGATGAATTTCTAAAAAAGATCCTTTCTGCTGCTATCCCCCAAGTCAATCTCCCAACCCAAAAAGTTGAGTCCAATCCCCATTCCTGAGGACAGGTAGACCTGTAGTTACCCAATCTTACAAGCATTCTAGCAACCCGTTGAAAAAACAAGATGTTATCACTATAGTAGGAGGCTTACCCATGGGAGAAGTGCTCTTTGACAATCGAATCTCTGAGAAATTCGTTACAGCTGATGAGCTTGCCGAGCACCTAAAAGTCTCAGTGCATGCTATCAGAAAGTGGCGAAAGCAAGAGAAAATTCCGTACCATAAAATTGGCCGTTCCTTGCGATTTCGAGTCAGCGAAGTGCTGACTGCTATTGAAGGAGCTCAATGAGAAAATATGACAAACAAGAACCTAAAATCTACCAAAATAGCCGTAGTCGATGGAAGGTCCGTTTCTACGATGACGACAAGCAAAGTTATCGGGAAAAGATTTGTGAAACCAAAACTGATGCAGAAAATCTTAAACGCGCGATGCTTCGAAACGATGATTTGTCCTACTGGTTCGTAGATAAAGTGGGAACAAATCATACCCCAATCACCTTCGAGGATTTGGCAGAAAAGTGGCTTGATCATGGAGAACATGTTCGTAGAATTTCTCTCTCCTGCTTGATCAATTATCGGTCTCATCTTCGCAATCATGTGTTTCCGGTTATTGGAAAAACCCAAGTTCGGAAATTGATGATAGAAGATCTCGAACGCCTTGCTCGAATCATCAATCAAAAAGCTCCAAAGACTCGTTCTTACACAGCGGTTCGTAAAAGCCGATGGGATGCAAGCCGGGACGATGGTCAGCGCCTCAGCCTTTCCTTTCAACGTGAAATTCTCACAGTCGCGTGCATGATTACAAGCTGGGCCTATAAGCGTCGCCCAAAACTCATTCATGAAAATCCATTCGAACATTTTCAACTCCCAAAGACTCCTGAGCATCTTTATGACTATTGGAAGTTGGAAGAAGAAAACCAGTTCATGGATTGGATTGAATCAGGGGGATATTACGCAGCCGAGACGACCCGATACAAGAAAGCAGGTAAGGCAAAGAGCGTGATTCGGATGCAAGTGCGTGATTCACAGGAGCTTCGAGATATTATCCTGGTTGCTCTGCGAACTGGAATGCGTCTTGGTGAAATTGGTGCCTTGCGCAATATGGATGTTGACCTAGCCGCAGGATTCATTATCGTTCGAGGATCGTACTGTGCAAAGGAAGGGATTCGCAAGAATACCACCAAGAGTCAGAAATCCCGCAGGATTGAAATCAATGGGGACGTTAGAGAAATTCTGGAGCGGAGAAAGTTCAAGGCGCAAAAAGAAGATTTGTTCAATATCCACATGAATTCGATCAAATTCTTTCCGCGAACCTGTCGTTGGGCTGGTGTAAAAGAAATTCATTTCCATAGTCTCAGGCATACGTGCCTAACCAACCTGGCTAACGGCTACGGCATGGACAAGCCACTGGCACTACCCAAGGTCCAACAGATCGCTGGACACTCGGACATCAAGACGACGATGCGCTATGTGCATAACGATTTGATCCAAGATACAGCATCCCTACAGTGGTCACGCGATGACCGTAAACAAAAAAAGGAACAACCACAGGAGGTTATTCCTTCTCAAACCGGTCTTCGTCTTATTGTTTCTCGGTAAAGCTACATCGGACGAATTCGGATTTTTCGAAGAGGGGCTTTAAGCCCCTCTTTTTGTTAGACTATTCCAGAATCTGTGGCCGCAGTTCTAAATCTGTGGCCAAAATCTGTGGCCAGGAGATATGAGAGGCGTGTAGCCCCCTGATTTAACAGGGAGAAAACTACATCATACCGCCCATGCCGCCCATACCACCCATGCCGCCCATACCACCACCGTGACCACCACCAGCAGCACCAGATGATTTGTTCTCATCTGGTTTGTCAGCGATCATGGCTTCGGTTGTAAGCAACAAGCTTGCAACAGAGGCTGCATTGATCAACGCAGTCTTCGTTACTTTAACTGGGTCGATTACACCAGCAGCGAACAGGTCACAGTACTCTTCGGTCAATGCGTTGAAACCGAATCCGTCTTTACCGGCTTTCACCTTGTTCACCACAACAGCTGGCTCAGCGCCTGCGTTGAAAGCGATTTGACGAACTGGCTCTTCGATGGCGCGACGTACGATAGAAACACCGAACTCTTGCTCTTTGTTGGCAACTTTAAGTCCGTCAAGAACGTGTTGTACACGGATGAAAGCAGTTCCACCTCCGCATACGATTCCGCCTTCAACAGCAGCACGAGTTGAGTTCAAGGCGTCTTCGACGCGAGCCTTCTTCTCTTTCATTTCCATTTCAGTTGCAGCGCCAACCTTAATTACAGCAACGCCACCAACCAATTTGGCCAAACGCTCTTGGAACTTCTCACGATCGTAGTCAGAAGTTGTCTTTTCAATCTCACCACGGATGTGCTTCACACGTGAATCGATGTCTTTGCGAGCGCCTTTTCCATCAACGATGGTTGTGTTGTCCTTCGTCAAGGTAATGGTCTTCGCTTGTCCCAATTCAGCCAGTGTGAGGTTTTCCAATTTGTGACCAAGATCTTCGCTTGCCACTTGTCCACCGGTCAACACTGCAATGTCTTCCAACATGGCTCTTCTGCGATCACCGAAGCCAGGGGCTTTTACAGCAGCACACTTCAGAGTGCCACGTAGACGGTTCACAACAAGAGTTGCCAAGGCTTCGCTGTCAATGTCTTCCGCAATGATCACGAAAGGACGATTGGTCTGTGCAATTTTTTCTAGGATCGGAAGCAATTCCTTCATGCTAGAAATTTTCTTGTCGTGTAGCAAGACAAAGGCATCTTCCAACACAACTTCCATACGCTCAGAATCCGTCACGAAGTAAGGAGATAGGTAGCCGCGATCAAACTGCATCCCTTCTACTACGTCAAGACTGGTTTCCATGCCTTTGGCTTCGTCTACAGTGATGACACCGTCACGGCCCACTTTGTCCATAGCATCTGCAATGATTTTGCCGATAGCTGGATCGTTGTTTGCAGAAATGGCACCCACTTGAGCGATCTCAGCTTGGCTGCTGGTCGGACGTGCAATCACATCCAATTCCTTAACCAAGGCTTGAACTGCGATATCGATGCCGCGCTTCAATTCCATTGGGCTGTGGTTTGCTGCAACCAACTTGGCGCCTTCGCGATAAATCGCTTGAGCCAATACAGTCGCAGTTGTAGTTCCGTCCCCCGCAGTATCAGAAGTCTTAGAAGCAACTTCTTTTACCATCTGGGCGCCCATGTTTTCGAACTTGTCTTCTAGTTCGATTTCTTTAGCAACGCTCACACCGTCTTTGGTGATGGTTGGTGAGCCAAAAGAACGCTCGATTACCACGTTACGACCCTTTGGACCGAGGGTAACTTTTACTGCGTCTGCGAGGGTGTTCACACCTTTAAGTAACTTACGACGAGACTCTTCGCCGAAATTAATTGACTTAGCCATGTTTATAACTCCTTTAATATCTAATTAGTTGAAAAGTAAGATGTTGACTCGAAAGACTAGCGCTCTAGTACACCCAATAGATCATCTTCACGCATGACCAAGTGCTCGATACCATCGATCTTCACTTCAGAACCTGCGTACTTGGTGAACAATACAGAGTCACCTACTTTTACGTCTGGCTTGCTGATAGTGCCGCCTTCGATGCGCTTGCCGTTGCCTACTGCAACCACGAGGCCTTCCATCGGCTTTTCTTTGGCGTTATCTGGGATGAAAATCCCGCCAGCAGTCTTTTCTTCAGAATCCAAACGCTTAACGAGGATTCGGTCTTGTAACGGTCTGATCTTCATGGGGAACTCCTTCATGATGTAGCTGAAACAGGTGTATCGGCCCACCGCCAGATCGAGGGGCGAGCCGTAAACGGTACTTATCAATGCACCCGTACAATGCAGTGAGGAACATAGTACCCCCCAATAGAATGTCAAGGGGGGAGTTCTATGTTAATTTTCAGTTTTGCCCCTCTCCCGTTCTTTTTTTCAACTGGCTATGGATAAGAAACTGTCTCGAGACCCATTTACTGATGCAATCGAAGGAATTATATGTCTTTTTCTACCAAATCTACCTGGTCCCCCGGTGGTGTCCGTGAATTGCTCTGGATCTCTCTGCCAACTATCGTGTCTCAATCTGCTGGCAGCCTCATCATGGTCACTGACCGATACCTCTTGCGAGTCCTCGGAGAGTCCCATTCCCCAGCGGCTATGGCGGGCGGATTTGCAGCTCTCACCCTCATCATGTTCTGCCTCGGACTGGTGGCCTACGTCACCCCATTGGTGGGGCACTATGTGGGCGCCAAAAAACCGGAATACGCCTGTAGCGTTCTTTCTCAATCTTTTATTATCATTGGAATTTCGTACCCTTTCCTTCTCCTCATCGGTCGGCTGGGATTTGGCCCCTACGTCGCATGGGCCGGTCTCCCTGCTGAGGAGGCTCATCTTGCTCAGCAGTATTTTCGCATCATGAATGTGGGATGCCTCTTTACCCTGGCAGACGTTGCAATGGGCGCTTTTTTTGCTGGAATTGGCAAAACCTGGGTGGTCATGCTGATAAGTATAATGGGTTGCCTCGTCAACGCCCCCCTGGGGTATTACCTGATTCACTATGGGATTGGGGGATATTGGAGTGGGATTGAAGGAGCTGCCATCGGCGCTGTAGGGAGTGCTCTGTTTATGTTGGGCTTGTACCTGTACTTCTACCTACAGCCTCACATGCGCAAGACCTACGGCTTTCGTGCCTCGTTACACATCAATCCAGTTCTGCTGAAAAAACTGTTTCGCTACGGTGCGCCTACAGGGACAGAGTTTTTTCTCATTTTCATTGTCTTTACCTGCTTTACCTCCCTATACCACTCCTACGGAGAAGGCCCAGCATTGGCCATGACAGCGGTACAGAACTGGGATGTTTTGAGCTTTTTGCCCATGTGGGGGCTCAACATTGGCCTCATGAGTTTGGTGGGACGTCACCTCGGGGCTCGTAATATAGACCTTGCACTGCGTACCACTTGGAGCGGATTTAAAGTCGCAGCTATAGTGGTAGGTGCTTCTGTAATCGCTTTTACTCTCTTTCCGGAGCCGTTGTTGCAAGTCTTCTTGCCTGAAACGATGACACTGGACCGAAGCCAAGTCTTGGGCCTTGGGATTCCCATGCTCCGTCTGGTGGCACTCTACTGCGTAGCTCACTCTATTAACCTCGTGTTAGGGGCTACCTTGCGAGCTGCTGGGGATACCAGAGCCTGCATGTATGCCGGTATATCTATCCACTGGAGTTTACTTTTGGTTGTATACCTATCCGTTCGGTATTGGCAGTTTCCACCCTTGGTAACATGGCAATTCTTTGTGTATGGAGCCTTTGCTGAGTCTCTCTTCTTCATCCTGCGTTTTTATTGGGGACCCTGGAAAACCGCACGGGTGATCTAAACCAACCCTTTTTTACAACAAGTGGGGAGATTTTTTATGAATGGTTCACACCAACGCACAGAAAAAAAAGCTCGATTTAAATTGGTCGTCGCTTGGCAAGCCCTAGTCGTAAGAGGCTACCATAGCTTTTTTGAAGATGTAGCTGAATGGATTGATGACCAAGTGGTACTTGTCAGTCCCAATACATTTCAAGAAAGCGGAGGGCAATCGGTCGCTTTATCAGCACCCTCTCACACAGCACCAGATAACCTTCAGCTTGTAGGTACCCCCACTCTTACCTTCCATACCCAAGCGGTTTTGTATGCCGGCATGGGCCGGCTCTTTCGACGCCTTACCCAAAAGAAAGACGCCCCCTTGGTTGTTTTGGCGATTTCAGAGCCTTACGCCATCACTACGCTCTTGCTCTGGTTGCATGCAAAGCTGTGGGCACGGGGAAAAGTCTATTTTTTTTGTTATTGTGCGCAAAATATCGTAAAAAAATTCCCCTGGCCCCTACGATTTATACAACAATTTCTGCTTACACGCGTGGATGGTGTGTTGGTGCTTGGCAAAGGACAATCCGACTATTTAACGCAGTGTCAGTATAAAGGGAAAAGAATCAATTTCCCGCTGTGGTATGACAGTCGCATGTTTCATCCCCAAGGTCGAAAAGATAAGACTCGCATAGAGCAGATTCTGGACGGGGCTTTGCAAGCATCCCACATTGTGGACAAGGTTGTCTTGGTCTTTGCAGGCAGCCTTTCTCCAGTAAAAGGCATTATCGATTTCCTCGATTGTCTAGAGCTCCATTCTGAAAAATTTAGATCCGATTTTACCGTACTGATTGCAGGGATAGGCCCTGAAAAACAGGCTGTGCTGGATCGCCTCCCTGGTCTTACCAAGCTGGGACTTACGATTCTCTACCTAGGCCCTCTCCCACAAGAGCAGATGCCGGAGTTGTTTCGAATTTCAGATATCCTCTGTGTGCCATCCAAAACGCTCCCTCACTTGAAAGAGCAATTTGGCAGGGTCATTATAGAGGCTCAAGCGTGTGGGGTACACGTAGTGGGGTCTGACTCCGGAGGAATTCCCGACGTACTTGCTTTCCGCGACTACATTTTTAAAGAGGGGGATATTCACGATATGGCAGACAAGATCCTGAAAATAAAAGAAAAGATTTCAGGAAAGAAAGAAACCGAGCCCACTCTCCTCACCTGGAATGAACAATTCTCAGACCACAATCTGGCAAAATCTTTGGTGAATCAGCTTGCAACCGCCATTATATCGTAACTATCGATTTTATCTTGCATTTTAAGTTTTTCTGTGTTACTCTCCTAATTCTCCCAGTAAAATTAATGGATTTATAATGCATCGAGAAGAGGTGATAAATTGATATACCACATGATCGCGTGTACATGGCTTTTGATGCCATCCTTTGTTGCTATAGCAAGTTCTCCCCACTCTATTCAAAAGGTAGGGTATAAGATCCAGGGAAATAGCCCCTATTGGCTTCGAGATGGCATTGCTGTTGATTACAAAGGCTGTGATATTTCCGAGGACAATAAAGAAAACGATCCTGATTATATTCAACCCCAGTCTCATTGTAAAAAACGTAAGTATCGCCCCGGATTTCGAGTTTCTATTAAACGAAAATTGACAGCGCAACAAGAGACTCCACGGGGGCACCACATTGTGTGTTTTCGATGTGCCGGATTGGTGAGTCCCAACCCAAGAGCCATTCACATTGATCATCATTCAAAGCGTTGGGCATTGCGAAGGGATGACTTGCTAGAACAACCTGACGTTGCAAGTTTGTCTTCCCCTGAACGACGAACCCTTTTGCGTGACAGTTATAACGAAAGTCCACTTCGAAAAACTTGTGCACATTGTAACCTTACCCGAAGGAAAGCAGGGGAAACGCCAGCTGAGGAGGTTGCGCAAGAAATAGAACATGCAAAAACTGTACGCAGCAGCCTCTTCCAAAAAGAGGCTCCTCCTGCGTGTGAGCTAGATTAACTCTGGCAGTTTTTCCCACAGTGCAGCCAAAGAAAGTTCACTCTCCGTACCCGCTTGCATGTCTCGCAGACGTACGGTTTGCGCTGTACGTTCCTCAGAACCAACGGTAAGCACATACCGAAATCCCATGCGGTTGGCCCATTTGAACTGTTGCCCGATTTTGCCCGATTTCAAACTGCATTCTGCTACCGCACCTTTTTGGCGCAAGGTTTGCAGGAGTTGGAATCCATAGGGATAGGCATCCTCTGTGGCAACGGCTACAAAAAACCCTGCATAGGCCTCCGCCTTCTCTTTTTCATCCTCCATAATGGCTGCCAGTAAGCGGTCTACCCCAATAGAAGCACCCACACCCGGAAGGGGTTGCTTGGAGAAGCGGTCTGCCAAATGATCGTAGCGGCCCCCAGAGCAGATGGAACCATACTCGGGGTGAGCTGCAAGCGTAGTCTCAAACACCACACCGGTGTAATATCCCAGTCCCCGTACAATCCCCAGACGGATGCGAAATTTCCCAGTATGGGCTGGGCCCAACAGCGGGCGAATCATCTGTTGCAAGGTTTGAAGCTGAGTCAGCTGGGCCAATGCCTCTGCATGCCCCTGTATGAGCCCCCTAACCGCCTCTAGATCCGTTTCTTCCCGATCCTCCGGAGCTAGCAACTCGAGCAGGCGCTGGGTGCGTTGTGGCTCATATCCGAGTTCCGCCAGTGAATTCTGCACAGCGGCTTTTCCAATCTTATCGAGTTTGTCGAGAAGAATCAGGATCTGCGGCTCCTGGGCCTTAGATTCTGCCCCCAACAGGGCTTGCAGCAGTGCAGACAGCACCCCTCGGTGCCCCACATCCATGGTGAAGGCACCAAGCTGCAAGCGGTGAAGGATATTTTGGAAACAAAGCAGGATCTCTAAATCCGCCAGCAGAGCATCTCCGCCGATAATATCGAGGTCACACTGATAAAACTCCCGATAGCGACCCTTCTGGGGTTTTTCCGCCCGCCAAACAGGGCCCACTTGCACGCGTTTGAAAGGGAAGACGAGCTCCCCATAGTGTTCGGTGACAAACCGAGCAAATGGCACCGTAAGATCGAAGCGCAGCGCCACATCCCGGCCTCCGTTGTCGAGGAAACGAAACACCTGCTTGTCGGTTTCTCCCCCGACACCCAGCAAACTTTCCGTGTATTCCAGCGCAGGCGTATCGATTTGGCGGAACCCAGCCTTGCGACTTTCGTCGAGGATGGTCGCAATCATCTGTTGTTTTACCCGCATTTTTTCAGGTAGAAAGTCTTGAAACCCTTTTAAACGCGCCGGTTTTTGTAGCGACTGGGACATGAAAGTTCCTTTTCGTCAAAGCTTTGCCCTAGCAAGAGCCCTATATATAATGGAAACTCAGCACAGGCCAATTGGATATATAGAAGGAGAAAAATGACAGCTCGTACGCTTATTGTCCTCACCACTGGGGGCACCATCGAAAAAACCTATGATGAACACGATGGATCGCTCCAAAATCGAGAGACTATCTTGGAGCGGGAGGTCTGCAATCGCTTGCGGTTGCCATATACCCAGCTACAGGTAGTCGCGATTATGAGCAAGGACTCTTTGGATATGACCCCTACGGATCGGGCTCTCATTGCCCAACAGGTACAGGCGCATCTGCCCCAAGGATGCCCCATCGTGATCATCCACGGCACAGATACCATGGCAGTAACAGCTGAGTATTTACAGTCGGTTATTCAGAATCTTTCCGTGCCCGTGATCCTCACGGGGGCTATGCGACCTGTGGGGATGCACGATTCAGACGCATTTCAAAACGTGGCTGAGGCCTTCATGGCAGCCAAGCTCGCAGCCCCGGGGATCTATATTTCCTTCCACAACCAACTGTTTCCCGCGGGGAAGGTGCGCAAGAACCTGCAGACACTCACCTTCGAGTGGAAGGACTAGGGAGCAAAGCCAGCAAGCCGCTCTAGCTGTTCAACCCCGAGTTGAGGAAATTTCATCAGCAGCGGTGCATTTGGATCATTATATGCCATATGAGATTTGGCGTAGTTGATCAAATGCTCGATATCCTTTCGCGCATCGGGGACATCGGGGAGTAGCGCAAACCAGGCCAAAACCTGATCATAAAAATTCTTTTCTAGAACCCAGTGTAGCGTCACGATAGCGCGATTTTCTGCAGGCTGGACGACCAAGGAATAGGTAGAAAAGAAGCAGTGGGGCTCATTTTCAGCCAATATAGCGGGCATGAAGAGGTTACCCACAGGACCAGAGAGGGTGTCATCATGAATGCTAACCCCAATGGGTCGCATGCTACCGACTTGTGGGTCCTCTACGCCCGCTCCGCTTAGAGAAGCCGCTGGAATCGAGGCTGCAAAAAGCCCCATTTGGATGGTATCAGCAGGGGTGCTACCATAGTAACCCCCCTTAAAAGCAATGGGAATATCAGAGCGTACCCAACTATGGGCCTTGAGCTGAATACTGACGCCGCCAAGTTTCAGGCCACTATTGAAATCTGTGCAATAATCCAGGCGTCTTTGGGGCACAAAAGCGATCTCGATCTTTTGTAGAGTTGCTAAGTAGGGACGCAAAGCTGCTTTGACTTCGTCAGGCACATAAGCCAAGGAAGCGGGTGGCAAAAAAGCAAAAAATTTGGGTTGGTCTTCCAGAATTTCGACCATACCATTAATAGGATCAATAACTACAGTACGTTCCATATTATAATCATGAAACATAGGCGCAGTAGGCCGTTGCTGATAAGGACTGCGAACTCGTTTCTTTATTTCATACCCCTGCGGGTATAATTCCCGTTGATCGTAGTACTTATCTGTAATCCCATAGGTGTTTACAAACGTACGCAGCTTAAAAGCTTGAAGCTGTGCCTGTGCTTCGGCATTAGGTAAAGCCAAATTGCGGTCTACACCCAAGAACTGGTGAAGGCCCGTTACTGTGTCAAACCCCTGCGCATCAATCGTTGCTCCACCACCGCCACCACCGCCACCAGTTCCACCGCCACCATCACCGCCACCATCACCATCACCGCCACCATCACCGCCACCACCGCCATCTTCCTCGGGCTTCTTGTTATCCTCCGGAGGATTGGGCGTCTTTTTCTCCCGAAGATCAGGGGTTGAAGGAGAGGTGGGCGAATTTGGTGCAGATGCGTCTTGTTTATTGCCCCGTTTCGAAGAGGCACAGCTCACGGACATAGACCCGATCAATACCGGTAAAATATACAAATATTTCACGTAACCTCCTTGTGCAGATCTATTTCTTTCCAGTATACCTGTAGACGAAAGCTTTGATCTCGAAAGGACTCCCCTCATGAATCTCGCCGCACCATTTGCTGTCCACGTCCAAATCCTCCAACAACGTCTGGAGGCTGCTCTCCAATCTCAATACCTTGATGGGGTTGTGATTAGTGCTGGCATCCCCCACGTATACTTCGCTGATGACATGGAGGCCCATTTTCATCCAGTCCCCCACTTTGCCCACTGGTGTCCACAACCGGGGCCCCATCATTTTCTCGTGCTACAACCTGGCAAAAAACCGAAGCTTGTACGCTGGTCCCCCCAAGATTACTGGGAAGAGCACGTCCGCCCCCAAGATGCCTACTGGTGCGCTAGCTTTGATATCCTCGAAGTGCCAGACAGCCGCACCGGCTGGCAATCCTTGCCTACAGTGGGACGCTGGGCTTATATCGGCCCCGAAACTGCCATTGCGCAAGAGTGGGGCTTTCAGGTTGAAACTTCGCTGCTGGTGAGTCATTTAGATTGGGATCGCGGGATTAAAACTCCCTATGAGGTGCTGTGCCTGGAGGAAGCCACCAGCCTGGCAGCCCAAGGGCATCTGGCAGCTAAAGCTGCCTTTGAAGCAGGTGGCAGTGAATTTGAAATCCATATAGCGTACTTACAAGCCGTCCAATGTAGAGACGTTGATCTCCCGTACACGCCCATCGTAGCCCTCAATGAAAAGGGAGCGATCCTACATTACATGTACAAACGTACCGCACCTCGCAACGGACAGGTACTCCTCCTCGATGCAGGAGCTCCGCATCAAGGTTATGGCTCTGATATTACACGTACATATTGTACCTCAGCTGCGCCTGCTGAATTCCAAGACATTTTGAGGGGCATGGAGAAAATCCAGCAACAGACCTGTCAAAAAGTCCACGCTGGTGTTTCCTTTCTTGAGCTGCATCACGAAACCCACATGGCCATCGGAGCACTTCTGATCGAGACGCAACTTCTGCGTCACTGCAGCGTAGAGGAAGCGGTCACCAGCGGCAAAACCACCACCTTCTTGCCCCACGGACTTGGGCATATGCTGGGGATTCAGGTGCACGATGTGGGTGGGCTCCAAAAAAATGCTCTGGGAGAGCCTGAAAAACGCTCTGTCCAGTACCCTCGTCTCCGTACATTGCGCAAATTACGAGAGGGAGAAATTGTTACCATTGAACCCGGTTTTTATTTCATCCCGATGCTCTTAGAGAAGGCTCGCGCAGAAGATACAACAGGCCAGCTCAACTGGCCCCTGATCGACAAACTGCGAAGCTGTGGGGGGATTCGCATTGAGGATAACGTGCATGTTATGGCCAACGGCCATCGTAATTTGACACGGGAGTACCTCCCTTAATTCTTTTTTTTCTTTTTTCTTTTCTTGGGCACCAGCTGCGCAGTTGCCCAAACCCTCCTTGCCTCGCAATGGGAGAACCGTGTATGAAGGCAAAGATGGCAGCGGGAAGGCCGGCGCGACGGTCGGATCCCCCCGTCTCTCTCAAAACGCAAAC
>CANJLI010000010.1 GCA_947475005.1 Deltaproteobacteria bacterium
TCCCCCACCACCCTGACGGGAGTCTCCCCTTGTTGGGTACCAATATAGTCCATCAATTGATTGAATTTAGAGATCTCCCATTGGTCGTTTCTCTGATGTTCTTCCACCAAATCATGTAAAACCAAAATCATCCACTCGCCCGCTTTTTTTCCTCGCTCGATCTCTGCGATTACTGCCTCGGGCGTCTTGGGCCCCGTAATATAGAGCACTCGCAATTTATGAAGATCTGCAGCAGGCCACACTTCTCGGTGCTTTTCATTGATGGTGCGTGCTGAAATAAAATGCTTGCGCGCAATAGCGAGAACATCGGTTTCTCCAGCTCGCTTAAACTCTCCTTTGGGGTAGGCAAAATGGGCAAGGCCATGTTTGCCATCCGCACCAAATCCAAAACCGTGCTCCGAAAGCCATGTTTTTACCTTCAACATATCTTTCTCTACCGCTTCAGCTGGATATTTGTTGTACCCAGTGAGATGCATCACCGGATCAAAGGCATGGCAAGCAATTTCCCACTTGGACGAAGCTTGCAAGTCTTGCAATTGTGCTAGTGTCATGTAATTGGGCGTTCCTAGAAAACCCGTAATTACATAGGCAGTAGCCGCCATATGATACTGATCCAGCTTCGGTTTGGCATACAGATATTGGGATGCCCAGTTGTCGTCGAAGGTGAGGGAAATCAACCCGTTTGGATATTTAGTACGTGGTTCTTCCATGGCACTGATGCGACTGATGTGCAAGGAAGCAGGGCCTGTGCCCTTGTCTACCAATCGGATTTGAACATCCGTGATGTTTTTGCGTAAGTCTTCAATTGTCGTGCCTGGTTGCAATTTTTTCTTAGAAATGGCCGACGGGTTCCAAGAAAATGCCAACGGCACCCAGTCTCCTTCTGTGAGCCACTTTTGCCCCTGGTTTCCGAGCAAACTAAATGTCACAAAATTTTGCAGTTTCTCATTACCAACCGAAATGGAAACATCTTTGATGTTCTGGACCTCTTCCAGCTTAAACCACAATTTCAGCATCTTTGTGGATAGATCAAAGTCTCCGATATCTAACCCTCGCAGGGTCTTGGACGTTCCATTGCCTGCAGACTGAATAAAGACAGATTCTGTAACTCCAATGTCGGGATAATAATCTTTTCGATCTCGTAGATTGTGCGTTCCACCTGCAGAGACTTTAAATGGGTGCCCTTGCCCAAAGGACGTGAGGATTAACTCATCCTCTGCGTAAATAGCAGCTACATTCTGTGCCCAAACTTGAGACACAAGGGTGAAGCATATACATAGGAAATATTTTTTTCTCATCCTCTGTTTCCCTTATGGTGAAGAGGTTATATTCAGGATCTCTTCTTTTTGAGAAAAATTTTGAATGTTAAAAAGATAGCTTGCCCGTTGGGTATTGGCTGCAGCAAGTCCATACTCGATTTTTACCTCTACGTTTTCATTGGTCCAGGTAAGATCGCAGGTGGGTAAAGGTAGTTTCTTTTTTGAAAATTGAATGAGAGATACCACTTGAAAAGAGGTGCCCATTTTTTTCAAATCGATAACATTATTTGGAACTTCTTCCTTATAGTTTGATGAAAACCAGCCTTGCAAGGGTGCAGTTTCCCCTCTAGCCTGGCGACTCTCTGCATTTCGCATGGGCGCCCCACAATATTGGAGCGTTGCAATAGGGGCATTTTTGATTGAAATTTGCACCGCTTTGTTGGTCTCACTTCCTGCAATCGGTTGTGCTGTCGCCTCTGGATCCAGATGCCAATATAGATGGAACTCCTCGGGGGTTTCATTTATTTGATTCTTAGGGGTGACTTCATCCACGACCACGATGAGATTATTCTTTAAAAGCAAGACGCCCCTTTTGGTGATAAATCCCGGGTACAGTTCATGGTTTCCGGATTGATAATCCCCAAATTCACTTTGCCAAAAAGTTTGAGGTATGGCTGCTCCTTTGATCTGCGATTTTTTGCCTACAGTGACGAGGTTATGGGCCCGAGAACTGGAGTAATATTCAAACTGTTTCCCCTTCTCATAGCTATACAAGCCAGAATCAGGGAAGAGGGTTTTTCCAAGCCCATAGATGTTCACAGAAAGAGCATCAAAGTGGCTGTGATTGGTCCGGAAAGGACCTACATCAAAAACAATATGCATCTTATCTTCCAGCTTGGGTGCCCAGCCTTTTTTTCCAGCGAGGATTGAAAATCCACCCTCTACAAATAGCTTGGAGGATTGCTCCGGAAGGGTTCCTTTTTTTCCTTTGGTTAAGACATACTGGAAATGAGGGTAATGCTTTGCAATGTCTTCAATAATTGGATTTTTTGGGGTAGTGATGTCATAAAAGATAGAAGAGGAAATCAGTGGAACCTGCGCATTGGGTTGGGTAACATAGCTCGCAAAATCTACCATCTTGTCGATGCGGGATTGAAAGGATTCTGCTTTGAAGATCGGAAGTTTTTGAGAGTAGGTGAAGATATCCCAAAGGCCACGCAAGGAATAAAAGTGATAAAAGGGAGATTGTTCGATCTGTACGCCGCTTTTGTCTACCAACTTATCCATAAGTTGGAGCATGCGCGTTCTGCCCATCTGAAAATAGTCGAAGGCATGGGGCAAGTTCGGAAAATTCACTGCAATCATAACCAAAGACATGGCTTCTGCCACTCCATGGTTGTCCCATTGGAAATGGGCTGGATTCTGCAGGTGGTGTCCCAAAAATTCGAGGAAGACAGGTAGTTTTTCTTCTATAAATGGCGTAAGGAGATTTTCACCCTTCAATCGATTGTAAAAATAGGCAAGGCTGATACCCAGAAATCCTGCAGTATGCGGTTCTAAAATAAGAGGAGAATTGGTTCCTTTTTCTAGAAAACTCGTGATTACTTCTTGCAGTTTCTGCATGTACTTGAGGTCTTTTGTTTTGTCATAGGCAAAGGTAAGCTCTTTCAACGGCCGTAGAGAATAGAAAATAAAGCGCCAATAATTTTCATTTAGGGGATTTTCTCTCCATGTCATCTCCTCAGGAGAGGGAAGGGTGACAACAGGAAACCGATGCGCGACTTGCCATTCATTCTTCATAATGTGATCAGCCAGTTTTAACGAACCGGTTGATCGATACCAGGAGTAGAGGAGCTCTTTTCCAGGAAAGGGCTCTGCGGATTGAAATTGATCTTTGAACCACAACTCAGAAAACCGGTAGAAAGGCATCTCCATGGTTTTGGCCAGCTCGACAATGTTGTGAATGAGTTCAGGTGTCACATGGCTCTTTGGGTGATCTTCCAAAATGCGATGGCCGTAAATGAGCAGTACCTTATTTTTACTTTTGGCATTTTCGATTGCTGTCTGGATTTGTGGCCATGTTGCTTTCCCAATATCGATGGGAGCTCCCCTGACCATCGTCGCTTGTTTCCAGTCATAATATATATTGCTCGTGTGGATCGTATTCGTACTTCGTTGAATGAAGAAATAGTGTTCCAATTTTTTGGTGATTTCAGGTGTATCTCCTCCCCACGGATAGGCATAAGAGATAGGATAAATACCCAATTCATTGATCAAGGCCAGAGGTTTTTCCACCTCATCGATGAGAAACTTAGCCATCCCATTGGCCGCTACATATTCCTTCGGATTTTTATGATCGGATCCATGGGCACCGATTTCATGTTGATCCTGAATCAGCTGGCTTAAACATTTTTTCTTAGCTGTATTTAATTTATGCAACCGAGTGACGTAAAAAGTAACTTTTACATTATTTTTTAGAAAATAATCTCTCATGGTGCACCATTGTTCGAGGAAATCATCATCAAACATAAGTGAAATTCCAAATTTTTCCTTTGGCATGCTTTCTGTGTTGGCGAGAGCAAGGGGGCTCTGCAGAATGGAGAGTAAAAAGAGCCAAAAAATAGATGCGCCCATTTGCTTCATAGAGAGATCCCTTATGAATAAATATTTTGAATTGGATTTTCAAAATGGTATCCGGTTCTCATTTTTTTTCCAAGACATAAGGGGGGAGTTGTGTGGCGGGAGTAGCGGGAATAAAAACGGGGACACTCACCAAAGGCGAGTGTCCCCGTTAGAAGGACGGAGGGGTTGCCCCCGTTGGGCTATTCGTCCCCGCGAATGATTACAGCAGGTTTTGATCTTGGATATACCCCTTCAGAAGCATTATTGAACTTATTCAAGAGGGGCAACAGGTTGTGCGGGTTGCGATAAAAGACTGCATTTGGTCCTTGCACATCCAGCTTGCTATACGGTTGCAAGGGGATCGATTTGGCAATAGATGGGTTCGTTGTTACTGGAGGATAGTATTCGATGAGTTTGTTTATGTTCGTCGCAATAAAAAGTCCACCATGGGCCAATACCATTCCTGTTTGGATTTTAGGACCAAAGATGGATGCAGCAGCTACTTTTCGTTTTTCTTTGTCTTGAATCAACTGGGTTAATACCAGTTCGGGAGGAAAGTTTTGATCCATAAAAGCAAATCCCACAGCGGCACCTAAGTAAAAATTATCCTTGGTAGGGCCAAGGTAGATCGAAACTTCGATCTCTGGATTTGGATGAAAGGTTAAACGATATAAAGGTGCATTGATGTAGTTGGACATGGGTTGTCCGTTGGGGAGTTTTTGAGTTTGTTCAAACTCAACCAACTCTCCAAACTGTGGCAATTGGCTACGGTCAACAGCTAAGCTCAGGGTAAATCCGGAACCACCAGGGTTGGTGACGAGATCGACCTCCCCATATCGTACCCCAGTGAAGTTGTTTATGATGGGAATCATAGCATCCATGTTTAGTTGGAATTGGTCAGAGAATACCATGTCGAGTTTGATATCTTGATCTGTCATGCCAACGTTAAAGGCGGTAATTACACTATTTGGTTCTCCTGTGGGTCCACAGGCTTCCGGTAACAAGAAAGCACCGCAGGCAATCAGTGTTGCTGCACCCCCTCGATAGAAGGACCGTTTGTTTCTGTTAAGTAGGGTTTTCATATGAACTCCTTGGTTAATGTGGACCAGGACATCACTACTGTTGCCCTCTCTTCGACATTCGGGGGGTGGATTCTGATGGGGGTTGATTTTTTCTTTGGTTTCTTGTGGTTGTGGTAGGGGTTTGTTTTTTATTTTTTTAGGGATTGGGTCCACCTACCTTTTTAGATAAGGAGACCCACCTTTGGTGGGTCTCCTTATCTAAAAAGGTAGGTGGACCCAATCCCCCAGGACCAAAAAAGGTAGGTGGACCCAATCTCTCGTTCCACAAAAAAAACCAACCTTGAGTTTTATCCATGACAATGCTATCCAAGCAGCTCCATGCCATTGCGAAGCGCCATAAAAATGTTTGCTTGCTATAGTGTCTCGCAATAGTATGCCTAGAGTTAGATTTCTCAATATCTGGAGGAGTTCCAAGTGATCAGCGTGCAGAACTTGACTCGGAAGTACGGCGATTTCACCGCCGTACGCTCAGTTTCGTTTCAGATTCCTCGGGGCCAAATTGTAGGACTGTTGGGTCATAACGGAGCTGGAAAAACTACGACTCTCAAAATGATTACAGGCTATTTAGAGCCAACAGAGGGTCGAGTCCTTATCGGCGGAGTTGATATTCAAGAAGATCGGCTCCGCGTACAGGAAAAGATCGGATATCTGTCCGAACAATCCTCTCTCTACCCTGAAATGTCCGTCTGGCAGTATCTGGACTACGTAGCGAAGCTCCGCGGGATTCCAGAAGAGCGCCGCGCGAAGGCCATCCGCGATGCTGTGGTCGCCACCGACTTGCAACCTAAAGTCGCCGCGCCGATCCACACCCTCTCCAAGGGGTATCGCCAGCGTGTTGGTGTGGCACAAGCTATCGTGCATAAGCCTGAGATTTTGATTCTAGATGAACCCACAAACGGATTGGACCCTACCCAAATTTTGGCGATGCGTAAGTTGATCAAGGACTTAAGTAAGTCTACCACCGTGATCATCTCCACCCATATTATGCAGGAAGTGGAGGCCATCTGTGACCGCGTGCTGATCATCCTCAATGGAAAGTTGGCCCTGGATGCTTCCATGACCGACCTACAAAAAGGCAACATGCTGCACCTGTCTGTAAACCGCGGATTTTCTGAGGTCTCAGGTGCACTAAAAGGTATCTCTGACATCACCAATGTGGAGGAAACCAGCGCGCAGGGGGATGTGTATCACTACCTCTTGCAAACCGAGAGTTCGAGTATGGAGAGAGTATCGTCTACGATTGCGAAGAAAGTGGTGGAACAAGGCTGGGATCTCTATCGCCTCCATCATGAACATCGCGACCTAGAGACGGTATTTAAAGAAGTTAACCGAGGCAACGTATAAGGAGTGAGCATCATGTCAAGAACATGGACCATTGCGAAGAAGGAACTCTGGAGTTACTTCGCTTCGCCTACAGCCGTGATTTTTTTGGGAGCTTACCTATTGGTAAGTCTCTTCGCTTTTTTCTGGGTCGAGAAATTCTTTTCTCGTAACATTGCCGATCTGCGCCCCCTATTTGAGTGGATGCCGATTCTTTTGATTTTCCTCTGTTCCACCCTCACTATGCGTATGTGGAGTGAAGAGCGCAAGATGGGAACCGTGGAGTTCTTGCTCACCTTGCCCGTCAAAACCCATGAGCTAGTTCTAGGGAAATTCTTTGCCTGTATGGGGATGGTGGTCTTGGCCTTGGCCCTGACCTTCGGATTGGCTATCACCGTGGGTATACTCGGTCCTTTGGATTGGGGTCCTGCTTTGACAGCATACGTGGCATCGATCCTGCTTGCGGCCTCTTACATTTCCATCGGATTGTACATCAGCTCCAAGACCGACAGCCAAATCGTAAGTTTACTTGCAACGACTGTAGTGGGTTTCTTCTTCTACATCATCGGTGCCGATATGATGGTGAATTTCTTCGGCAATAAAATGGGAGAAGTTCTTCGTCTGTTTGGCTCCGGTTCTCGCTTTACTTCGATTAGTCGCGGTATCTTGGACCTGCGAGATATCTACTACTATGTGAGTATTTCAGCTGTCTTCCTGGTAGCCAACGTATGTGCATTAGAGAAATTGAAATGGTCGGCTGACAAAAAGCCAGCGCACATGGTTTGGAGAACCACCGTAAGCTTGTTGATCGCTAACTTGCTCGTCGGCAACTTTTGGTTGAATCGAGTACCTGCCTTGCGTTTAGATGTGACTCGGGATCGCATCTATTCCATCTCGGATTCTACCAAGGACATAATCTCCCACTTGCAAGAGCCGTTGTTGCTTCGTGGATATTTCAGTGAGAGAACCCACCCGCTGCTCGCTCCTTTGGTGCCTACGGTGCGCGACCTCTTGTCTGAATACAAGATCGTAGGCAAAGGCAAGGTACAGGTAGAGTTTATCGATCCTCGCGACAATGCAGAGATCGAGGCAGAAGCTCACCGTAAGTACAACATTGAGCCGGTGCCGTTCCAAGTGAACGACCGTCACTCTGCCTCTATGATTAACTCCTACTTCAACATCGTCGTACAATATGGGGATCAACATGAAGTCTTGAGTTTTGAAAACCTTATCGAAGTTAAACACGACAATGTGGGCAACATCGAAGTCGAATTGCGCAACCTCGAGTACGACATCAGCCGTAGCATTCAGAAGGTGTTGCATGAATTCAACAAGACCGACAATTTCTTTGCTGGTCTTGATCACGATATCCAATTCGTAGCTTATGTCTCCGAAGGCGCATTACCTAAGCAGCTGCAAACTCTCCTTGGAGATATCAAGACAGCTGTGCAGGGATACGAAAAAGATTCAGGAGGCAAACTCAAGGCTGAATTCCTAGATCCTTCTAAGGATCCTAAGTTAGCTGAGAAGATCACCCAGGAGTATGGATTTTCTCCTCAGTCTATGGGTCTTTTCTCTGACACCAGCTTCTATTTTTACCTTACGATTCAGGACAAGGATAAGATCTACTCCTTGGGCGTGCCGGAAGATTTGAGCGTAACTGGCTTTCGAAAGAACATGGATGCCACGCTTAAGCGTATGGTTCCCGGGTTTCTTCGTACTGCTGGGTTGGTATTGCCTGCTGCCCCTGCTGCCAATCCCATGATGGCTCAGTTTGGACAAGCGCCTCAAGGCGGAAAAAGCTTCCGTGCCTTGGAGCAAAAACTAGCTGAGAACTACACCACAGAAAAAGTGGACCTCGAGTCAGGGGTTGTGCCGAGCAGTGTGGATATCCTTGCTGTATTGGCGCCGAAGGATCTGAGCGAAAAGCAAATTTTTGCTATCGATCAATTCTTGATGCAAGGTGGCACCGTGATTCTTGCCACTTCTCCTGTAGGTGTGGAGCGTCAAGAGCGTAGCTTTACAGCCCAAGAGCAGAGCAGCGGACTCGACAAATGGCTTGGAAGTTACGGCATCGAAATTCCCAAGGAACTCGTTCTCGATAAGCGCAACTCCGGATTCCCTGCCATGCGCAAGCGTACGGTACAAGGGTTTACCGTGAAGGAACCGTACTTGGCTCCGTATCCGTTCTTTATCGACGTACGTGAGAAGGGCTTGAGCTCCGATAACCTCATTACCTCCGGACTTGCCCAAGTGAATATGGCATGGGCATCCCCATTGGTCATCAATGGAGAGACCAACAAAGATCGTAAGGTCACTACCTTGATCACCAGCTCCAAGGAATCTTGGCGCAGCAAGAATCTCGATATCGAAGCGGATCGTACCCTCTATCCGGAGTTGGGATTTGTAGAAGAAGAGAAAAAAGAACCTTCTGTATTGGGTGCTGTGATTGAAGGAAGCTTCAGCTCCTACTTCAAAGGCAAAGATTCTCCGCTCTTGACAAAAGGCACCGCTGACAAACCGAAAGACCCTCATGGCCACGATCACGGAGATCACGATGATCACGGGCCGGATGCAGACAAGGACAAGAAGGAAGATGCCAAGGTGGCAGGTGTCATCGACAAATCTCCTTCCAGTGCTCGTATTATGATTTTTGCTTCCAACGAGTTTTTGGCAGACGACGCCATTCAAATCTCCAGCATGTTGCGTGGCTCTCAGTACACCAACTCTATGCAGTTGCTTGAAAACGCGCTGGATTGGTCCACCCAAGATCGTTCATTGCTTGGGATTCGTAGCCGCAGTCACTTTGCTCGTACGCTGGAGCCGTTGACAGATGTGCAAAAACGCAACTGGGAATTTGCCAACTATGGGTTCGCTATTTTTGCCTTGCTCCTCGTCTATGGAGCCTACCGCATGCGTCGCAGTCGTATGGAACAAGAATTTGAAAAAATGAAATTGGCATAAGGAAGGAGGATTACAATGAATAAAACAAGCAAAATTCTGTCGGTCATATTGGCTGGACAAGTCGGGTTGTTCCTCTTCCTACAGATGAAGAGCAGTGAGCCCTTGATGACCTTCAACAAGACCGAGGCACTACTAAGCCTTCCTTTTGACAAGATCGACAAGGTGGTGATCGAAGAGGGGGACAAGAAGACCATGACCTTGTTGAAGAAAGATGCGGCGTGGCAGATGCCCGAGCATTTTGGATTTCCGGTCGCGAGTACCAAAATCCAAGAGGTGATGGATAAACTGAAAGAGTTTAAGAAATCTTGGCCTGCAGGGAAAACCATGATTGCAGCCAAGCAATTTAAGGTGACCCCGGAAGCATTTGAGCGCAAGGTTCAACTGTTTCAAGAGGATAAAGTGGTGGCTACCCTATACATCGGTACCTCCCCTGGGTTTCGTCAAGTGTATGCACGGGTAAACGAAGACACACAAACCTTTGCCATTGCCTTCAATGCCCACGATGTGCCCACCAAGGCCTCCGAGTGGTGTGACAAAAAGTTCTACAGCGTGAAAGTCGAAGACATCGAAGCGTTGGACTTGCCAACATTAAAAGTTACCAGAAAAGATGCAGTTCTCACCATTCCTGGCGTTCCTGAGGGGAAAATTCCAGATCAGGGTAAGCTAAAGGGCTTGTTGGATCATGCAATTCTGCCGACCTTTGAGGATGTGATTGCAAAACCAGCGAAATGGGAACCGGTGCTTTCTTACACCGTAACTGTTAAGGGAGAGGCGCAGCCTGTTTCTTATCACTACTTTGCAGAAGTTATTCCTGAGGCTGCAAAGAAGGAAAAAAAGAGACCCGAGACCTATTATCTACAGATCTCTAAGTTTCCTGCCTATACGTTCCAACTTCGATCCTTTGCGGTACAGGAATTCCAGGATATCAAACTGGAAGGCTACGTGATGGATAAGCCGAAGGAAGGAGCCAAAACGGAGGCGCCAAAAGCCGATGTGAAGCCACCTCTTTCCACGAATGAGGCGCCTGCTTCTGAGCAAAAGAAGTAACAGCTAAATAAAGGGGACACTCGCATCGGGTGTCCCCTGAAGAACAAACAGTTATTATTTGGAATCCGTCTCCGTCTCCGTCTCCGTCTCACTAGAAGCAGCAAGTGTGGTGCTAGTTGCAACCCCATAGGCGGCGAGCTTGTTGTGGGCATCCGTTCCCGTTACCACGAAGTAGTACGATGTGGCTGGGGAAAGCCTGGTAGCTTTTGCAGAAAGTAGAGCGCCTGCTGGTACGTAGGCAACAGGTGCGGGTGCAGGTACCGCATTGAAAGCTGTTTGGATATCTGTCCAGGTGGTGCCCGGGTTACTTGTGAGTGCATAGATGTAATACGAATACGCTTTCATTGGATCTATCGTCGTCGATAGCTGAAGGGTTGTACTCCAGTCTATTGTGCAATTTGTACTGTCATTGGTTGTAATCTGCACAGTGAGTTGTAGAGAAGGTCCTGTATCGGTTTTTGTATAAGTCGGGGTTGGGATTGCAGCGATTGCGGCTGGTTGCGGTGTAGCTGCTGACTCACTGCTGCTGCTACCTGGCGAACAAGAAGTGGCTGAAAGACTCAGAATGATGAGCCATTGACAGTGTGATCGTACAAATTCCATGCAAAATTCCTTATACCTATAATAATGAAGCAGTTATTTTCCAAATTTTATCTTGGGTAAGGATCTTATTCTATAAAAATAAGAGCTTCTACAAAGTTAGGAGATTCGCTTGCGCTCAGGATGACGGAGAGGGAGGGGGCCTCCCTCGCTGTAGCGAAGGGATCTCCCAACAGGATGGCGGAGGGGTGTCATTCTTTTCGTCATCCCAAGGCTGCGTAGCAGCCGTATGGGATCCCTGCGTTTTTATCGAGATCCCATACGGCTGCTACGCAGCCTTGGGATGATGGAAGATAATACGCCCTAAGCTGCACAACAAATTGCAGGTTCTCGGCGAACATTAGATTTCTTTTCAGATAGCATATTTTCATATGGGATAATATAAGGCCATAGTGAGATTTTTTATTTATTAAAATTATAAGCAAGGTTGTATGCGGTATATTAATTACCGCTATTTTTTTAAGTGTTACTAAGTGGTTATAACACTCATCTTGCTAAATATTATGGGGTTTTAAAATGGCGGCAGTTAAGCCTGCTCCTTTTCCAGTTGTAGGAGTAGGTGCTTCAGCTGGTGGGCTAGAAGCTTTTATGAAGATGGCCGCGCAATTCTCCGCCGATTTTGGCGGGGCGATTGTCTTTGTGCCCCACCTCTCTGCCGCGCATAAAAGCGACCTCGTACAAATTATATCACGCATTTCCAAGCTACCGGTAAGTGAAGTCGTAGCGGGCGCGTCTCCTCAGCGGGGCCATCTCTATGTGATTCCTTCCAGTGAAGATGTCACGCTTATAGGGGGGCTTTTTGTCTTACAATCTCGATCTGGTGGGCTACCTCCCCATATGCCGATCGATACTTTTCTTACTTCACTGGCAGATCAAAAGAAGTCTCAAGCAATCGGTGTTATCCTTTCGGGAACCGGTGCGGATGGAACCCTAGGTCTTTGCGCCCTTCGAAATGAAGGGGGCATCACGATTGTCCAGAGTGAAGATACAGCAAAATTTAGCGAAATGCCGCTTAGTGCAGGACTTGCAGTAGGCGGAGCCGACTTTGTACTGCCTCCAGAAAAGATTGTTGAGCAGCTTGAACGGCTTTGTGGTGACCCTGTATTTCTTCACGCGGTTACAAAACCAGATGGGGTGTTTGACTTTAAAGAGTCATCCCTTAGCGAATTATTTAAATTGCTACGGAAAGAAACTGGCGCTGATTTTAGCAACTACAAGGGAGGGACCATAGGTCGGCGGATTACGCGGCGCATGATTTTGTTGCGCGCACGTTCTCTAGAGGAATACGTGGATCTTGTCAAATCAAATCCGAAAGAGGCTCGACTCCTCTTCAATGATCTTTTAATCAATGTTACCTCTTTTTTTAGAGATCCTGACGTATTCGATGGCTTACGGACTACAATTTTTCCAGCGTTGATGAAGAATTATTCTGCTGGGAATCCCATTCGGATCTGGGTACCAGGCTGTGCAACAGGTGAGGAGGCTTTTTCGATCGCGATGTCCTTTATGGATTTTTTACAGGCAAATAAATTTCCTCTCGATTTTCAGATTTTTGCCACGGATATTAGTAGCCCCTCGATTACAAAGGCTCGAACGGGCTTCTATAGGGATGATTGCCTTGCTACTGTGAGCGAAGAATACAGACAAAAGTTTTTTACCAAAGTGGACGGTGGATACCAGATAGAAAAATCAGTGCGGGACCGCATTATTTTTGCCGCCCAAAATGTGATTAAAGATCCCCCCTTTTCCAATCTTGACCTCATTAGCTGTCGCAACCTTTTAATTTATTTTTCCTCCACCTTGCAGAGTCGTGTATTGGCGATGTTCCACTACTCACTCCGTCCAGCTGGATATTTGCTCCTGGGTTCATCTGAAAGCGCGGTTGAACGCTCCGACCTCTTCACCTGTATTGATACCAAACAGAAGATATTTACGCGGTCAGCATCGCCAACTCATCAATATGCGGATATGCTAATTGAACAGTATTATTCAAATGGCACGTCATTTGGCCAACAGCAAAATGGTCAGGGAGGCAAATTGAACAATGAAGAAAGTGCGATTCGGCAAACCGATAAAATGCTACTGGACCAGTTTGCGCCTGTTGGTTT
Source organism: Deltaproteobacteria bacterium (assembly GCA_947475005.1). Taxonomy (GTDB): domain Bacteria; phylum Bdellovibrionota_B; class Oligoflexia; order Oligoflexales; family Bog-1112; genus CANIBL01. The sequence goes on from CANJLI010000010.1 coordinate 13,003, forward strand.
CCTGATCAATGAAAATCTAAGAATTGTACAATTTCGAGGAGATACTAGCCCTTTCTTATCTCCAACACCGGGCTCTTCTAGCCTCAATGTGATGGATATTGTGCGTACTGAGTTACGTTTTGATATACGTCGCTATGTCAGTGAGGCAAAAGAAAGCGGCAGGGCAATTTCAAAGAATATTGAAGTTGAGATGGGAGCTCATAAACAACAGTATATTTTAAAAGTGATGCCGATTGTGGGCCCGAGTGTGGAGGGGGAGTATTTTCTTATCGTTTTTTCCAAACCGGGCTCTGCACTTGAAAAACTAAATTCTCAAGCAGAGAAAAAGAGTTCAGGATGGTGGGCCAATTTATGGAAGCGCCCTTCCGAAGCCCTATTTGAAAAAGCATTGAAGGATCTAGAAAAGTCGAAAGAACAGGTGCGAGCTGCCATTGAAGAGCGCGATGCAATGAATGAGGAATTGCGGTCTTCAAATGAGGAAATTTTATCTGCTAATGAGGAACTGCAGTCGACGAATGAAGAGTTGGAGACTGCAAAGGAAGAGCTCCAATCCAGCAATGAAGAATTGCATACGGTCAATGATGAAATCATTGCGCGCAACCAAGAACTCCGGGTCGCTCTTGACGATCTTGCTAACCTCTTAGCTTCGAGTCAAATTCCAATTGTTATGGTTGGGTGTGATCTAAAAATTCGGATTTTTACTCCTGCAGCAGAAAAGTTTTTGAATTTTTCTCCTTCTGATATGGGTCGCCATATTTCGGATGTTAATCTTGGCCTGGATACAGTTGATTTAGCTGAGTTGGGTAAGAGTGTAATTGATAATGCGCAAGTAATTGAACGTCAGGTATTTCTTCGTCAAGGGGGGAAGTTTAGCTTACGAGTTCATCCTTATAAAACCAGCGAGAAGAAGCTGGATGGGGTTATTTATTCTTTTATTAGTATTGATTAGAAGATAACTACCCAGGTAGTTGCCTTTTTCTTTTTCTTTTTCTTTTTCTTTTTCTTTTTCTTTTTCTTTTTCTTTTTCTTTTTCTTTTTCTTTTTTTCTTGTGGAACCAGCTGCGCAGTTTCCACACCTCCTTGCTTCGCAAGGGGAAAGCGCTATCGATTCCTTTCGATTACCATGTTAGATGCCAAGGCCGGCGCTCAGGCAGATTCTTCCCGCCTCTTGAAATCGCAGACAAGACCTTCGTCATGGACAGTGAAAACCAGGCTGCGATTTACAACCCGTCGGGACCCTTCTACCTGGCTGCCCTTGGCCCCTTTCATGGTAATCGAAAGGAATCGACCTCTCTCCCGTAGCTGTAAAGATTTGGTAGCAGCGAGAGAACGGGGATAGATTTCCAGGATGACGCGTCAAGGGCAGCCGCTTGGGAGGACCTACCCGGGTCACAAATCGCAGCCGAGAGAATGCTTCTATGACGAAGGTCTTGTCTGCGATTTTGAGAGGGTGGGAGGCCCCGAGCGAGCGCCGGCCTTGACGTGTCATCCTGGAAATACATCCCCGTTCTCCCCTTGCGTAGCAAGGAAGGGTCTGGGAAAACTGCGCAGCTGGTTTCCCAGAAAAGAAAAAAAAGAAAAAAATCACAAAAGGTCTTTACGACCTTTTGTCTGCAAATAGGTGACAACCTTTTTTACATCTTGATCTCGATCTTTGCGGCAGACCAATACGGCCCCTTTGGACGCAACGATCACAAGGTCTTCAACTCCAACGCCAGCTACAAATGGCCCGTCGGTGTCGAGGGTCGTATTTTTACAGTCAAACAAGACCCCATCTCCAAAGAGCAAATTTCCCTCAAAGTCTGCGGGGCTCACCCGATTCATGGCCCCCCAACTGCCCACATCGAGCCAGTCAAAACGAGCGGGTACTACAGCGATGCGTTGACTCTTCTCCAATACCCCATGATCGATAGAGATAGAAGGAGTTTGGTTGTAGGCCTCTACCCATTTGGCAAAAGGCACCGCATCGAAAGAGGCTGCGACGGACGCCAAGGGGGCAACCACATCTGCAATGTAAGTACGCGCTTCTTGCAAAAAGGTGGGGACCGTCCACACAAAAATGCCAGAGTTCCAAAAAAAGTTACCGCTATCCACATAGGTTTTAGCTACAGCCAGTTCTGGTTTTTCTCGAAAACTGGCTACCTGAAATCCCTGAGGGTCTCCAGGTAGAGGCTCTCCCTGTTCGATATAGCCATAACCTGTTTCAGGGTATTGAGGCACCACACCCAACAGGGTTAGAAACCCATTGCGTGCGGTAGCAATCGCAAGATCTACCGTGGTATGAAATGCAGCTTGATTTTGAATGACATGGTCAGCATGCAAGGAGACCATCACCCCATTGGGATTTTGTTTTTGAATCTCCAAAGCAGCCAATGTAAGAGCACAGGCGGTATTGCAGGCTTTTGGCTCTGCTAGATAGGTACCTACCCGGTCCCCGCAAATCTCTCGGGTCTGTTCCAGTTGCTCGTGATGGGTGACCAAAATGCGACGCTCCGGTGGGATCCATCCCTCCAAGCGTTGCAAGGTTCCTTCGATCAACGTGTGAGAAGCAGACCCGATGCGACAGAGCTGCTTCGGGGTATGATGACGGGACCGGGGCCAAAAGCGAGTCCCGCTTCCACCGGCCAAAATCACAGCAAAAACATCGCAAGCCATTGGCTGTACCATAGGTGCTCATCCTCTTTACTTTTATTCTAAGAGAGTGTCGTCGCAGGATAGTGTTCTGGATCGGCTTGTACAAGTGGGGAAGATCCCATCCATGTACTGGAGGCAAACTGTCCACGGTGGACAGTTTGCAGATGATGGGACGTAGGTTTTAATTGTTCGATGAGAAAATGAGCAATCTCCTGAGGACGGCAGATGGGCCCACAGGTGAAAGCGTCGAAGAAGAAAGCCCCTTCTTCCGGGTAGGTATGAATCGAAGCATGGGATTCCGATAGCAACGCCAACAGGGTAACTCCAGAGGGGGAAAATTGCTTTTGCTGCATACTACAAAGCGTAGCTCCACTACGCTCGATGCCCATGGACAGCCATTGAATTAGCTTTTCCATGTCATTCAGCAGGTCAGCTTGAATGCCGTAGCATTCACCAAAAATGTGCACCCCTTGAAACGCGTGCTCAGGCATCCCAATTTTCTGTTTCACTCTCTCATCACCTCCGTTAAAGGGACCCGCCGGACAAACATGTCCGGGGTTGTGGATCTCAGGTTGCAAAAATACGGCAAAAATTACGCCACACAAGATCTTTTGCGGTCTCGACCTTCCAGTGACGTAATACTGCGAGGAATTCAATCGTATCTACCACATTCTGGGGCTCATTTCTAGTCGCAGGCTGCGGAGATAAATACGGGGAATCCGTTTCTGTCAAAATTGACGTTTCCGGTAACTCACACAACATCTTCTCAAATGCCCCATTTCGACGGGCATTGGCTGGGATGGAAAAGGCCCATCCTGGATGTTGTTGTGCGATCTCCACCGCTTTCTTTACCCTCCCGCCCCAACAGTGAAATACCACCCGCTCCGGATTTGTCTCTCGAAGCAGTTCGTAGGTACGAACCTCCATCTTCCGAGAATGAACGATCACAGGCAACTTATTTTGCTTGGCCACGTCGACCAAGGCAAGAAAAACCCGTTCTTGTTCGGCAAAGGTATCAGGCCCCAACCAATGGGCATCGAGTCCGCATTCCCCTATAGCTGCAATCGTTCCCGCTTGAGCCTGCTCTGCAATGAACCGAATTTCTGCATCCGGATCTTGCAAGACTTCTACCGCAATCGGTAGAGGGGCTGAAAGGTATCGACTTACGGCTTGGATGGGATAGATTCCCAATGCAGCCCGTACCGTTGGGTACTGACGTTGCATCTGCAAAATCTGTCGGTTAGAGGCTGGGTCCACCCCATTGACCACAAGTTGGGTAACCCCTCGACTTCTTGCACGCTCGATCACCGCTGCCAGATCCAACTCATACGCAGATTCGGTTAAATGACAATGAACATCCACATACGCGCTGTGCATGGCACCACCTACCTACAATCAGTATGGAAAAGCAGACGCATCTTCCAATAAGGTTGACAACGACTTCCACGGGAGATCCTTCTCCTTATGGAACTGCTGAACGAAAGTCATCGCTTTTAGCACCTTATTCAAGTTTTTTCCAATGGTTTCGAAGTGGAAGCCCCAGAAAAGAATGCGAGGCCCTGGTTGTGTGGAGAGAGCCAATTGCGTATATCGTTCCTGAAACGTTTCAAATGAGAGATCATCAATAGGGCCAAGGCTCTGATAAAATTGTGTAACAGCCCCATTGGGGGTGGGGATTTTTTTCGGTACGGAAAAGAGTGTGACGGTGGACCATCGATTGGTGACCATCTGAAACCAGGGGTAGGGATGAAAAGATGCTGTCAGCACCTTGGGATCAATCCCGGAAAAATCAGCAGAAATACCCACTTCGGGTAGATGTTGGATCATGGCTTCCGAGCTCATGTGCCCCCCCGCAAGAAAGACCTTGGGTGTAATACCTTGATTTTGCAGTGTACCTACGCCATGTTTCAAAATTTTGACCCAATCTGCGTCATTATAAGCGCTCAATGGCACCTCGTGCCCGCAATCCATATCGCAGTGCAAGAGGGGAGCTCCCCAAAAAGTGGGCTCGGAAAGGAACGTAACACCAGCGCCCTCCACCAGAGACTTCCACCCACTGAGCTGGAGACCGGAGGTATCTTCCGGTCGGAGTACGGCTTTCCACTTTGCAGCAAGATTTACTCCATCTTTGCTTGTCGGACGCATGAAATACACGGGGGTAAAGAAGTGAGCGAGAGGCACATTTGGAAATGCTTTCTGAAAGGCAGCTAAGGCCTTCCAATTTTCCTCCTCAAGGGGTTCCCCTTCCCAAAAGACTGCAGGTACAAGATAAACGGAGGTAGATTCCCCTCTTGCCACCATCGATGTTTGCAGGAGGAGGGCTGCCAAAATGAGAACCCAACTTGTTTTCATCCTTTTTCTCTCCTTCTTCGTGCCATTTCAGTTTGAATCCATTGAAACTCACGGTTTGCAGAACCCCGCATGGCAGAGTTTTCCAATGCCCGTCGGGTTAGATAGGGGAGTGCCTCTGCCACAGAGCCGTAAGGAATGTACTTACATACGCGAAATCCAGCATGGGCCAAGGAAAAGCTAATGGGATCACTCATGCCGTAGAGCTGACTAAAGGCATAGCGAGTATCCTGAGGAGAGATCCCTTCTCGAAGAAGTAAGTCTGCAAATCGCTGGGTGGAGACTTCATTATGGGTGGCTACGAGCACGGAGACAATATCGCGCTCGGCAAAACAGAGATCGAGGGCTGCCTCGTAGGCAGAATCTGTATGGGCTTTGGAAGATTGAATGGGAGAGGGATACCCGTGAGCCAAGGCGCGGGCCCGCTCCTTCTCCATATAGGCCCCTCGTACGAGTTTAATACCGATAAAGAATTTTTTTTCTTTGGCTTGTTGCAACAGCTGGCGCAGGAAATCCAATCGGTCACAGCGATACATCTGTAAGGTAATGTAAACGACGGCTCGTTCTTTATTAAATCGCTCCATGAGAGGCAGGGTAAGCGCATCGATGCCATATTGAATCCAACTCTCCTCTGCATCGATGAGCAAGGAACCTTTTCCTGTTTGTGTCTGTGTACATAGTTGTGCCAATCGATCCTGCACGGTGGTGCAGGAGTGTGTGTGCTGCCAGGTTGAGAAAACCTCTAGCTCCTGAATGTCACATAGCGCACTTAATTTCAGGACCCCAAAGAAGCCTGGTCCCATGGACGTTGTACAAAAAGAAAGGGTCTCTTGAAGTTGAGAGAAGGTCTGTGCATGGGCCACTTCTCCTGATTTGGCCTCTGCCGCATAATCCAAAATGCCGTTCACGCCTTTACTTCGTAACTTCTGCAAAATAGGGACACACTCTTGTAGCGTCTCGCCTCCACAAAAATAATGAAACAAATTGCGTTTGATTAACCCATGAATGGGCAATTTCCATTTGTGTGCCTGCAGCAAGAGGGCAACACCAATTTGCACCCATCTTCGATATTGCAAGAGTTGAAAAAGAAGGGCGTAGCGACGCATTTGTGCTGGAGTTAAAAGAGAAAAAGCGAGTTTGGTATCAGAAAAATTCATTGCCATATCACTAGTAACTCCATCTGGAGGCGGCATAATTCATCGTGATAATGAGATTATGCACGATAAAGTAAAAAAGAAGCCCCCACTGTCCTGCTCGCGGAAAGGTAAGGGCCACCCAATCTCCCGCAATAAAAAGGATCGGAAACAAAACCGCTCCGAAGCGAAACACGTTGACCACTTCCAGTTGAGCAGGAATCAACATCAAAACCAAAAACAAATAGAGGGCAAAAAATGGGTGCTGCCTTCGAAAGTACACAAACCAAGTCCAAAGCCCAAGGAAAAAAATATAGTGCGTGACCTGCATGTATGTAAATACACAATGAGGGCTCAAAAAGAAAAAGGTGCCAATATATTCTTTCCAGGTTTGCGCGTGGGTCCATAGAGATTGGGCTTTGAGAAATAAAAAAGGATCTCCAAATCGGTAGTATTGAAACAAGGGGAAGAGAGAAAAGATACTGGCACTGAGGCATCCTGAGAGTAGGAAGCGTCGAACTCTCGGCCCCCAACCCAGGGTAGGGGCATTCATAGCTACCCATACCCCCGCGGTGATGGCAACCAACACCCCGTGAGAACGAGTAAGTGCGCAGAGACCGGCTAGTAGAGAAGCTAGAATCCATCTGCGTTGCTGGGCGTGGAAAAAAGTCCAAAAGGTGAGAAACAAAAACAAAGATTCTGTATGGTGGGAGTGAAAAATCATGGAGCCCGGCCAACACAAGAACAACAGCCACCCCAATTTTGTCTTGGGGCGTAAAGGCCCTGAAGTTTTTGTGGAAAAAATACTGCCACAAAAGGCAAGGAACAGTAGGGTCGATACCAACGCCCCCAAAATAGGAGCTGGAACCCAGTGCCCTGTACCCCATGCCGCTGCGATTATACAAAAAGGATAGAAAGGATAGAAAGCCAAACTTTTTTCAGCGTACCCCTTTTGTACAATACCGCTATACCAGCGAGAATCCCAATGATTGAGCAGTTGGAGCCACTCCACCTGTAACATCTGTGCGACTACGGCCCAGATCAGGAAGTGAATCGATAAGAACCCCAACACGGTTTGCAGAACAAATCTACCTGTGAGAGGATCAGAGAGGTCTGGCACATACGGATTGCAGTTTTGTTTTTTCATTGCTTACGACCAGAAAGAAAGTATAGAGAGGAAGCTGTCGCCCAGTATATACTGCCCGCGATTTGAAAGCGAAGAAAATGACGAAGGAGACTTTTTGTTAAAAAGAATCAGTCGATTACCCAATTTTCAGGGCGAAACCTTTTGGCTGCAAACGTGGACCCATAAGCTAATTGCAATTTGCATTCTCTGTTTTTTGATCCCTCTTTTTGATTCCACCGGCACCGTATATGCATGGCTTACCTTTTCCAATGTCCCTCGTCAATTTTTGCTTGGGGTGGGCGTCTTTCCAGAAATTCGTAATGGCGAAATATGGAGATTGGTGTCCCCTGTTTTTCTACATGCAGGTCCCTTGCATTTGCTTTTCAATATGTACTGGCTCCATCAATTGGGGCATGTGGTGGAGAGTAAAATTGGGGGTAGGACCTATTTGCTCACGGTTCTCTGGGTGAGTCTTCTCTCCAATGTGGTCTTTTATCTTTGGATTGGGCCTCACTTTGTGGGGATGTCGGGCGTAATCTATGGATTGCTTGGATTTTTATGGGCCTACCAAAAATTTTCTCCTCGCGAATCTCGAGAATTTGACGAGGGAACCTTGCAGTTTTTCCTTCTCTGGTATATGGCTTGCTGGCTACTCAGTGCCGCAAAAATTCTACATGTAGCCAATAGCATTCATGGAGTGGGGCTGTTGGCAGGGATTTTATTTGCACTCGGACTGGCAATGTGGCAACTTCGCAAATCCAGTTTTCGGGTCTTTCGACAAGAGCCCCTATCCACGTGGGGGATTATTTTGGCTCTTGTAGCGGGTGGCTTGTTAACGGATTTTTGGGTTTATTAGGGCTACTCGTTATCCCTTGTCATCCCAAGGCTGCGTAGCAGCCGTATGGGATCTCGATAAAAACGCAGGGATCCCATACGGTCCCTTCGGGACCTTGGGATGACGCAGGGGGCTAATGGTGGGTAAATTTTTCCCCACCAGGACCTTGGGATGACGCAGGGGGCTAATGGTGGGTAAATTTTTCCCCACCAGGACCTTGGGATGACGCAGGGGGCTAATGGTGGGTAAATTTTTCCCCACCAGGGTTGCAATTATCTGCCGTATCATAAAAAAGAGGGTCTGGACTTCCAAGATCAACTATAAGGATCGATATGCGATTTACTGAAATCGTCAAACAGAAAAAGGGAGTCGAGGAGAAAAAAACTCGAGAATTTATTTATTCTCATTTCTCTCCGGATCTCCTCAAAGGCCTCGAACAAGATGATCCAGATGCTATCTTACGCGGATTGCAATTGCTGGGCATTCCTACGGATGGGATTGATTTGACCTCTCCCTATGTTCATCCTGAATAGGTGCTGTGTAGTTTCCGGCTTATAGGGAATCACACACCCGATGATGCTGACTCGGCACAGTTCCTGGGCGTACCACCTGAAAGGTGGAAAACCCAGCTTGAGAGGCTGCATCTAACTCCAATTCTACGTCAGAATAAAAACAAATCTGAGCAGGATCGATTCCGACAGCTTCCGCAATGCGATGATAAGAAAGAGTCTCGCGTTTTCCCCCTATTTTTGTATCGAAATGCCACGAAAAAAACGGAGTCAAATCCCCATAAGGCGTATGCTGAAAGAGCTGCTTTTGGGCTTCTACTGACCCCGAGGAATAGATCCCAATGGCAATGCCCTCTGTTTTCCAGCGTGTCAATGCAGGCAGCACATCCTCATAGACATGGGACACAAAATCCCCCTTGGCATATCCCTCTGCCCAGATCCATCCTTGAATCGTTTTGAGCACCGTAACTTTGCGGTCTTCTGCGATCCACTGTTGCAAGAGGTTGCAGCAGTCTGCGAGGGTTCTTGCAGAAGCCAGTTCAGGATCTTGCAGGCAGTTTTGGATACGAGGCTCGTGCTGATGAGCCTCCAGGAAAGAAGCCAGATGTTGAGCCGCATAGGGAAACAAAACCGAGTGCACAAAGGTAATGTCTGTGGTGGTACCCTCAATGTCTAACAAGATGAGCTTAGTGGGCTTCATAGAGAGAACTCTGTGTACCGGGTCTCAACTTGAGAGTTTGTATATTGGGCGATCCAGCCTTGGGGGTCGATAAACATTCGGATAACTTTTACGTAGGGTTTCTCCCCCATATCAAACCAATGCCGGATCCCAGCTGGCACCGACAGCAAATCCCCAGCCTCACATAGCACGGAGAAAATCGGGGCATCAGGAATATGAAACCAGAAAAGACCCTTCCCGCTTACAAAGAACCGCACCTCATCTTCACTGTGTGTATGCTCTTGCAAGAATTTATTTTTTAATTCGGGTAATTGAGGCATATCCTCTCGGATGCATATCACATCTGCGGTTTGATACTTATTTTTTTTCATATAGGGCGTCAGAAAATCACCATAAGCAGAGAGAACCGTGCGTTCATCTGCCTGGGGTGCCACGGCCACTGGGAGCACCCATCGTTCATAGTGAATGCCCTTGCCTTGCAGGAACTGTTGAACTTCCCCATACTGGGTGATCGTTTGATTGAGGTCAGGCAGATGCAATCGACTCATCGAATCCTCCCTTGGCGTTGTCCTTGCAACAAAATACACTCCAGCAAAAACTCATAGGCTTCTACGTGCCGCTTGGCTTCTGCGAGGTCTTGTCCCCAGGCGTAGAGACCATGTCCCTCGATGAGGACCCCAAAACATCTTTTGCCCCGGGCATATACGGTTTCGAGGTGGAACACGACTTCGCGTCCCAATTCCGTCATATCTTGGGAGTTGGGGAAGATCGGCAAATCATGGGAGGTCTCGTGGGTAGTTTCCCCGCGAAGCACTTTCAATAGCTCGAAGTTAGAAAAAGTAATGCGTCCTCGATCTGAAGCTTCCATGGACAATACGGTACTTGCGAGGCTGTGGGTATGCAGTACAGCCCCTACCTCGCTAGAGTGGGTGTACAATGCCACATGGAGAGGGGTTTCTGCCGATGGGCGATGGTTGCAGCCTGGGATGGGAACGCCATTTTCATCTACGATCAAAATATCGGAAGGGCCACATGTTGATTTGTCGATCCCTGTGCGGGTCACAGCAATCCGCATTTCTTCCCCTGGAAGGCGTACGGAGAAATTGGTACTTGTGGCTGGGGACCATCCGCGATGGTAGCTTTCCCGAGCTGTCTTTGCTAGCTCACAAGAGATTGATGTAAAAACAGGACATTGCGTTGGATGAGTGGACACGGTATCGAGTCTCCTTGGAAGGGCTAGGTCGGGGACTTTTACCAAAGAAGTCCATGAAAAGAAAGAGTTCGTTGACGAGATCGCTGGCTTTTTGCATACTTCGATAGTTGAGTAAGGATGTCACACATAGAGGAATCTCCCATGAAATTTTTTATATCTGCCCTGTTGCTCTCTCTTGGATTGGTTGGATGTTCTTCCGTACTCTCCAATAACGGTCCGAATAATGTGATTGAACCGAGCCCCCATACCGAACCGGGTACAGGGAAAGTAGCCTACAATCCAGATGGACTCCCCCAACTTGTCACTGTCCGTCGCACGGATGCGATTGACAAAGTCAAAATCATCTGTGGAAATCGTGGCTATAAAATTGAGAAAGAAGAAGAGGTAACTCCCCAGACCATCAACGGAGGGATTTCGATGATCGGTGCCAATCGCGCCCATGTGATTCACTTTTCATGCAACAAGTAGTCTCGATTCGGGCCTCTTTTTTCGTTCTACTTGCAAGCCTTTCCCTTTGTGCGTGCAATTCCTTTTTCTATTATCCCGATCATCGGGTGTACTCCACCCCGGATCGGTTGCATATCCCCTATCAGCGCGAAACCATTGACGTCAACTCCAAGATTCACTTGCAATCCTGGGTCCTCTCTCCTCCTCCTTCTGTCCCAGTAAAGGGAACCATCCTTCATTTTCATGGCAATGCACAAAACCGAACGGCCCATTACCTCTATGCAGCCTGGCTTGTGGACCATGGCTATCGGGTGGTGGCCTTTGATTATCGAGGGTATGGAGGCTCCAGCGGTAGCCCTTCCCGTGCCGGACTGGTGGAGGATGCCCAACGCATGATTCAACATACGTGTGCAACGCAACAGGCTCCTGTCTTTCTCTTTGCTCAAAGCCTTGGGGGGGCTGTTGCAGTTCCCGCTTTGGCTACACTCCGCGAAAAAAGCTGTATCCAAGCCCTTATCGTGGAGAGCACCTTCTCCTCTTACCGCAAGGTGGCTCGCAGCAAATTACAAGGTTTTTTTCTGACCTGGCCTTTGCAGATCCCATTGTCTTATCTGGTTTCTGACACGTACAGCCCTGTGGATTTTGTGCGTCAGCTGACGATTCCTCTCGTGGTCATTCATGGAACTGAAGACCCTGTTATTCCCTTTGCTATGGGCAAAGAACTGTACGATGCCTATCCAAATCCAAAGAAAGAGTTGTGGGTGGTCCCAGGTGGGGGGCATACCGCTGCTTTTGTTGCAGGAGACAGCCCTTTCGGTAAGCGACTGGTGGACTATTTGCATCGATGGGATTTTGTTGTAAAGGTGTTTCCTGCACTCTAACTTCGCTTACTGAGGGATTGGGTCCACCTACCTTTTTAGAATCCTAGAGGGATTGGGTCCACCTACCTTTTTAGAATAGGGACGACCATTTGGTCGTCCCTATTCTAAAAAGGTAGGTGGACCCAATCCCCAATCCCCAAAAAGGTAGGTGGACCCAATCCCAAATCCATTCAGTGTCCCCATAAGGAATCCCCCCTAGCAGGTGAGAAGTATGTCTCGTTTTATCCAGTTTCATCATGTGAATTTCAGTTATCCCCAGTTGACCCATGACCTCTTAGCGGATGTGAACCTCTCCTTGCATACCGGCTGGACTTCCATTTGCGGGGTGAATGGGTGTGGCAAGAGCACGTTGTTTCAGTTGATCCAGGGCGCCTTATCCCCCACACAAGGCACCATTGAAGCTCATGGCACGTCGGTATTGGTGCCTCAAAGTACGGAATTTCCCCCTGGGAATTGGCAGGACGTTCGTTCTAGCTATATTCGATCTACGATTCTGCTTTGTGAAGGCTTTGGCATCCAAGCAGACTGGTGGGAGCGGTGGCCCACCCTCAGTATGGGGGAGCGTAAGCGCATGCAACTGGCGTGCGCTTTGGCAGAGGCCCCTGATATTTTGCTCGTGGATGAACCCACCAACCACGTGGATGAGGCAACGAAGGCCCTCATTTTATCCGAGCTTAAAAAATTTCGAGGTGTCGGCGTATTGATCAGTCATGATCGCTTGCTGCTTAACGAGTTGTGCACCTCCACGGTCATGTTGGAACACGGTGTCGCTTCATGGTTTCATGCGCCCTACGACGTAGCCAGGGCACAAATGGAGCAACAAGTCCAGCATCTGCATGCCACCAAGGAGCAAACCCGAGACCAGATGGCAAAGTTACAGCGTTCGGTGCAAGCTCAGAACGAGAAAATCGATCAGGGTAAAAAGAACCTAAGTAAGCGTAATCTCGGTCGACACGATGCGGATGCCAAGGCCAAGGTCAATCTGGCAAAGTTAACGGGAGCGGATGGGGCAGACAGCCGCAAAAAACAGGTATTGGCTCGCAAGCTAGAGAAAGCGTCCCAGGAGTTGGAGGGGATCCACAGTCAGAAAACCTACAAATTGGGGGTTTTCTTCGGTGAGCTTCAGTCAAAGAAGCGCATTCACTTGCCTGAAGCAGACTTGAACTTTGACTACCTCACGATTCATCAACCGGAGGTGATCCTAAATCCAGGAGATAAGCTAGCCATTACCGGTGCCAACGGAACTGGCAAATCCACCTTGATGCAAGCATGGCGCACAGCATTGGCTCCGATTCCTATCACCTATGTGGCCCAAGAGGTTACAGCTAAAGAAATTGTCGTGCTTACCCAGGAGATTCAACATCTAGACACCGAGAGTCGGGGAAAGATTATGACCCTGGTCAGTTGCTTGGGCTCAGATCCCAAAACCTTGGCTGCAGGTTGCAGCCCCAGCCCAGGGGTGTGGCAAAAATTGAGTATCGCAAAAGCCATCGTGGAAGGTGCTCCGATTCTATTCCTCGATGAACCCACGAACCATATGGATCTCGCTGCTATTAACGTACTGGAAGAGGCCTTGCGCTTGTATCCCGGTATCCTCGTCATGATCAGCCACGATCGGTCGTGTATCGAGAAAGTATGCAATAAAGAAATACATCTGGTCAAAGATAGGGGGCACACAACGGTTCTTGACAACATCCTTCGGTATGAGTACTGACAACTACGTGTTTTGATTGGAATAGGTATGTACAGCTCGGAGGATGACGATGCGAATGCAGCTACTGTCTCTTGTCGGTGTAGGCGTTCTCAGTTGGATGGTACAGGCTACTCCCATTCCGGTGCGTGTGTTTGCCTCCGCAGATCACATGAGTGAACACGCGGCTCACATTTTTCATACAGAAGCCCTTGCTGCCGATGAAGCCGGATACCCTCTCGTGGTTGTGGTCCCTACCGGGGGGACGCCAGAAGGGATGTATGCAAAACTTACAGCTTTGTACAAAAAAGGCGTTCTGCCTTTGGATCATGTTTCTCTGGTGAATATGGATGAATATATGGGATTGGGTAGGGTGGACTTTAACAGTTACCGTTCTTATATGGACCTCCATTTGATTCGAAATCTTTTTGGATTTCGCCAACTTGATCAATGGCATATTGCCCAGAGTGCTGCAGAAGACCGTGACGCCGAAGCCCTTAGAATGCGAAGGAAATTCGATGGACTTCGACGTCAACCCCATGTGCGGGTGGTGGTTTTCGCCGGTATCGGTACGAATCCCGCCCATATCGCCTTCAATGATTTCCAAAACGTCAGAGCATGGGAGCAAGATTGGCAGCCGCCTCTCTCAGAAACAGAAAAAACTCAATTGGCTCTCCAAAGTACCTTTCGTTTGGTTACATTGGCAGAGGGTACCCGACGGGCCAATGCTCGCTACTTTGGAGGTGATGTGGGAGCTGTCCCTCGTCAGGCTATCACCATCGGCTTTCAAGAAATCCTCGGGGCCGATAGAATTGTCGTATTGGCTACAGGGGCAAGCAAGGTGGAACCCCTGTTTCAAACTTTCTCGGTGTCTGAACCTACGTACCGAGTTCCAGCTTCTCTCTTGCGAACCCAATCCGAGAAGGTGGAGTTTCTTCTCGATTCTCTCGCGTATGGCGTGGGGGCAGAAGGAGAGAGTTTGTTGCAACATCAACAAGATTCCGAATTCCAACAAAGGTTTCGCATGGACGACCCTCGCACCAGCATTCCACTCTCTACCCTTGCTGATTCCAGCCAAGTGGCCCTCGTAGAAACCCGCATTGGGGAGGTCATCGAAGGGGTGAAGTATGCTAATTTACCTACCGGCAAACGCATCCTCTTAATCACCCAATCCCACCTCCCGCACCCAAGTCTTGTTGAGCTGCTACGCAAGAACCAGAACCTAGTGGACAGCACTTCTTGCAACGATTTGGAGGGGGAGGAAGATTTGGAGGGGTTATGGTTTCGCAATGTACGAGAGCGAAAGCCCTATGACATCCTCTTGCTGCCAGATACCCTTTCGATCCGGCTGCCAATATCCTGGTGGGAAACGCAGGGAGGAGATGCCCCCCTGCTGATCCGATATGAAACCCCTGTATCCAGCAGCAAAATTGTTGTGCCTTTTAAAGCAGGTTGGCTCGAAAAGAAGAAAAAAGCCCTCCAGTACCATCACTCCCAGATTGCACGCACGCCCTATGACCTCATTGTCGAAGCGACAGGGGAGTTAGGCCGTTGTTGGAAGTCAGTTGGGGAGGCGGCGGAGCTCTATACCCTCGAGGCAGTGGGGGAAGAGGCACGTGGGACTTCTTCTGGGGAAGAGGAGCTATTCACCTTGCTACGTTCCAGCCAAATCATTGCGGTAGGCCCTCACCCCGACGATGTGGAGCTTGGCATGGGGGGGCTTCTCCGCGCTCTAGCCGAGGAGGGTCTACCGGTCACCGTGATCAATGCCACCACCGGCTATCGAGCGGAGATGGACAAAGCAGATTTTAGACCGTACCTCGCCAGCTATGATGCGGTACGTAGGGAGAGGATCGAGGCTTTACCTGCAGGAAAGATCACAGATACGGTGACCAAGAAATGGATCCGTGCTACAGAGTCCGAAGCGGCCATTCACTCCCTTCACAAAGACGCGGTTGTCATACATGCGGACTTGCCATTCTATAAGGCGCCAGATTATAAGCTTACCGAGGAAGATCTCGTTGGAGTTGCCGAGATTGTGCCTATGCCGGTATCTCGCCCCGTTTGTTTTTTCCTGTCGCATCCCTTGGATCAGCACCCTGCCCATCGGGCGACCACAACTCTATTCGTGGAGTATGCAAAGCGATTGAGAAAACAAGGGGTTGAAGTTCATGTGGTCTACTATGAAACCCCGTGGACGGGAAATTGGAACTTGTTCCAGTACGTAGAAGGGAGCGGAAATCGACTCGCCGCCCTAGTAGGACTGGAACAGTTGGCAGGTAAAGGGCATAAAAGCGTAGATCCTGAGCGTGTGGCAAGCAAAACTGCCGAACGGTACCGCGTAGAAAGAATGCAGCAGAAAGAGTGACATGACCACAGAGCAACCTACAGATTTTATTCGAAATATCATTAAAGAAGACCTGCGAACTGGCAAAAACGGTGGTGCAGTGGTGACCCGCTTTCCCCCAGAGCCCAACGGATACCTTCACATCGGGCACGCCAAATCCATCTGTTTGAATTTTGGCTTGGCACAGGAGTTCAACTCCCGATGTCACTTGCGCTTTGACGATACCAATCCGGAAAAAGAGAGCGACGAGTACAAGAACTCTATTAAGACCGATGTGCATTGGCTTGGCTTCGACTGGGGGCCCCACCTCTACCACGCCTCGGATTACTTCGAGCAGCTCTACGAGTATGCCCTGCAATTTATTCGCATGGGCAAAGCCTACGTGTGCAGCCTCTCCGCTGAGGAAATGCGCACGACTCGTGGGACTCTCTCGGAGCCGGGGCAAAACAGCCCCTACCGCGACCGCACCGTGGAGGAAAACCTTGACCTGTTCCAGCGCATGCGAGCCAGGGAATTTCCCGATGGGGCCCATGTGCTGCGCGCGAAGATCGACATGGCATCGGGGAACGTGAACCTACGGGATCCGGTGATTTATCGCATTCGACATGTGGAGCATCACCAAACCGGCAATACCTGGTGCATCTATCCCATGTACGACTACACCCATTGCGTCTCCGATGCTTTGGAGGGAATTACCCATTCCTTGTGTACATTAGAGTTTGAGGATCATCGTCCCCTGTACGACTGGTGCTTGGAAACGTTGAAAACCCCATGTCATCCGCAACAGATCGAGTTTGCTCGTTTGGAGTTTACCTACACGGTGACCAGCAAGCGTCGCTTGAAGCAATTGGTAGAAGAAAACTGGGTCTCCGGTTGGGCCGATCCTCGTATGCCCACGATCCAAGGGATCCGCAAACGGGGATTTCCTCCCAGTGCCATCCGCAAGTTCTGCGAAATGATCGGGGTTTCCAAGAAAAAAACCACCATCGAGATGAGTGTCCTCGAGGGTTGTGTGCGCGATGAGCTAAACGACACGACGCCACGTGTGTTGAGCGTGTTGGATCCACTCAAGGTGGTGCTCCTCAACTTCCCTGAGGGCAAAACAGAGATCCTACAGGCTCCCAATCATCCCCAAAACCCAGAGTTCGGCAAGCGGGACCTGGTGTTGACCCGAGAGATCTATATCGAACGGGAGGATTTCATGGAAGACCCTCCCAAGGATTACTTCCGTCTGCGCCCCGGGGGGGAAGTGCGGTTGCGCTACGGCTATGTGATGCGGTGCGACAAGGTGATCCGAGATCCACAGACGGGCGTGATTACGGAGCTGCATTGCGAGTATGATCCTGCGACGCTAGGAGTAAACCCAGTTGGGCGCAAGGTCAAAGGGGTGGTGCAATGGGTGAGCATCGAGCATAGTTTTACAACGCCTTTGCGCATGTATGACCGGTTGTTCACGGTTCCAGAGCCAGCCTCTCGGGAAAAAGAAGGGGTGCCCTTCACCCAGTTTTTCAATTCCGACTCTTTGCGGGTACAAGAGGCTCATGTAGAATCAAGCTTGCGACAGGCAACTCCGGAATCTCGGTTTCAGTTTGAACGCCATGGGTATTTTTGCTGTACGGACGAGCGCACACCGGATGGCAATCCGATTTTTAATAAGATTGTGTCATTACGGGACGGTTGGAAATAAGTGAAGACATTTATAACCGGCACAGCTGGGTTTATTGGATTCCACACCGCAAAAGCCCTGCTTGAGCAGGGTCACGCGGTCCATGGCTATGACAGCGTCAACACCTATTACGACCCCTTCTACAAAGAAATCCGACTGAAAGTCCTGCGCGCCTATCCCAAATTTCAGTTCACCCAAGGGTTGCTCGAAGATGCCCCCAAGCTGGCTGCTGCTTATACCCAATGTGCACCGACCCATGTGATCCACTTGGCTGCACAGGCTGGAGTTCGATATTCTCTCGAAAATCCCCATGCGTACATTTCTGCCAATATTGTAGGTTTTCAGAATATGATCGAGCTGGTACGCCAGCATCGACCCGAGAATTTTGTGTATGCCTCTTCCAGCTCTGTCTATGGAAGCAATACGAAACTTCCCTTCTCTGAATCTCATGAGACAGCAAATCCCATTAGTCTCTATGCGGCAACCAAGCTTGCCAATGAACTGGTCGCTCGCTCGTATACCCATCTCTACGATATACCCAATACAGGCCTGAGATTCTTCACCGTCTATGGTCCTTACGGTAGACCCGACATGGCTTTGTTTAAATTTGTAGCTGGCATGGAGCGAGGGGAAAAGATTCCTGTTTTCAACCAAGGGCAGATGATCCGGGATTTTACCTACATCGACGACATCGTCTCCGGTATTCTCGCAGCTGCAAGGCACCCAGAGAAGGGACAGATCTATAATTTAGGACGCGGTAATAAAGAGCAGCTCCTCCATATGATTGAAATTTTGGAGCGGACCCTTGGCGTAGAAGCGGATAAAGAATATCTCCCGTTACAATCTGGGGATGTGGTAGAAACTTCCGCAGATATTAGCAAGGCCAGAAAAAACTTGGGATATAATCCCCTCACTGGCATTGAAATGGGTATCCCCCGCTTCATCGAATGGTACCGCTCGGTACATCCGCGTGTTTAAATAATCTCCAATAGAGGGGTTTTCTATGTCACTCACGACGACTCTTGTGCAGGACCTTGAACAGCAAAAAACCTCAATTGCGATCATCGGATTGGGGTATGTGGGCTTGCCCTTGGCTTGCTTGCTTGCGAAAAAATACAAAGTGGTGGGATTTGATATTAACGAGGTCCGCGTTAAGGAGCTGCGAGCTGGCATCGATCGCACTCGAGAGATCGAAGAAAAGTCGTATATGCTGCAACCCTCTCTCAGCTACAGCACAGATCCAGCGGTTCTGCGCGGCTGTACCTTCATCATCGTCACCGTACCTACGCCGGTGGATGCGTACAAACGCCCGGATTTAACCCCTCTCATCAAAGCTTCCGAAACTGTAGGGACGTACTTACAGCCCGGTACCATCGTGGTGTTTGAATCCACCGTGTATCCAGGGTGTACAGAAGACGATTGCCGCAAGGTCATCGAACAGCACAGTGGTCTTGTGTATAAGAAAGACTTTGACCTCGGATATTCCCCTGAGCGAATCAATCCAGGGGACAAGACCCATACCGTAGAAAAAATCATGAAGGTGGTCTCTGCTTCTTCTCCTGAATCTCTTGAAGCAGTAGCCAAAATCTACGGCTCTGTGATTTCTGCAGGCATTCATCGTGCGCCTTCCATTGCCACTGCAGAAGCAGCCAAGGTAATTGAAAACACCCAACGAGATATCAACATTGCCTTAATCAACGAATTGGCCGTGTTGTTTGAAAAATGTGGCTTGGATACTCACGAAGTCTTGGCAGCAGCACGTACCAAGTGGAACTTTCTCGACTTCACTCCAGGGCTAGTCGGTGGGCACTGTATCGGTGTGGATCCTTACTACCTCACCCACTTAGCTGCAAAGTTGGATATTCATCCCCAGGTCATCTTGGCAGGTCGAAAAATCAACGACAGTATGGCCGAATTTGTCGCAGACAAAACCATAAAGATGTTGTTGCAACAAGCGACCTCCAGTTCTGTCCCTCTTACTGTGGGCATCTTAGGCGTAACTTTTAAAGAAAATGTCCCCGATCTTCGCAACAGCAAGGTATTCGATGTAATCTCTGCTTTGGAAGCATACGGTGTTGAAGTTCATTGTGTAGATCCAGTTTGTGACCCGGATGAGTGCATGGAGCACTACAAACGCAAGGTGTTGACGTGGGAGGCGCTGCCTCCTTGTGATGGCATCATTGTGGCGGTGAAGCATGGCTCTTTTGCAAAAGACCTGCCATTGCCGGTGTTGGCAAAGAAATTCAAAAAAGGTCGCAATGTATTAATCGATTTAAAGGGCATGTATGATCTCACGGCTGCTCGCGAGCTAGGCATACAGGCTTGGAGACTATAGGCATGCGTATATTTGTTACCGGTGGGGCTGGGTTTATCGGTTCTGCCTTGGTGCGCGAGCTGCTTCGTAGCGGCTACGAAGTGGTGAATCTCGATCTTCTTACCTACGCAGGTAATCTCGATTCTCTCGCAGAGGTGAGTCAGCATAAGGGATATATCTTTGAACAGGTGGATATTTGTGAGATAGAAGCTCTGCATACGCTGTTTGCCAAGTACCAACCTCACGGGGTGATCCATCTTGCTGCAGAGTCCCATGTGGATCGTTCCATCGATTCACCGCGTGCTTTTCTACAAACCAATGTAGTGGGTACGTATTGCTTGCTGGAGGCGGCACGTGTCTACTGGAAACAGATGAAAAATCCAGAACGGTTTCGATTCCATCATGTCTCTACCGATGAGGTATATGGGAGTTTACAACCGGGTGATGGAGCGCTGTTTACAGAAAAAACTGCCTACGATCCTCATTCTCCTTACTCGGCAACGAAAGCAGCATCAGACCATTTGGTGAAGGCTTGGTGGCATACCTATGGACTGCCTTGTGTGCTAACCAATTGTTCGAATAATTTTGGACCCCGTCAATATCCGGAGAAACTCATCCCTCACATGATATTGCGCATGCTGCATGGGGAATCTTTGCCGGTGTATGGGCAAGGAGCCAATATCCGAGACTGGCTCTATGTAGAGGATCATGCACGGGCCCTTGAGTTGGTATTTCGGGCGGGGACACCCGGAGAAACATACAACATCGGGGGGGATTGCGAGCGAAGTAACCTCGAGTTGGTGCATACGCTTTGCGATCTGATGGATGAGCTGCGCCCTCGTGCTGACAAAGCTGCACATCGTACTGCGATTTCGTTTGTACAAGATCGACCGGGGCACGACTACCGATATGCCATCGATGCAAGCAAGATTGCAACCACTCTGGGCTGGCGTCCCGCTACGACTTTTGAAACAGCATTGAAGAAAACGGTCATTTGGTATTTGGAAAATGAACCGTGGTGGCGTCCGATTCTCACGTGCTATGGACAAAACCGACTTGGCCTTGGAGTGACACCATGACTGCTAAACCGAGAAAAGGGATTCTGCTTGCGGGTGGATCCGGTACTCGTTTGTATCCCTTAACTCAGGTGATTAGCAAACAGCTGCTGCCGGTGTACGACAAGCCAATGATCTACTATCCATTGGCAACGCTCATGCTGGCAGGCATTCGAGAGATTCTCTTGATCAGTACACCTGCAGATATCGGTCAATTTCAACGCTTGTTGCAAGACGGTTCTCAGTGGGGCGTCCAGATTGAGTATGCGGTGCAACCCAAACCGGAGGGTTTGGCACAAGCACTGTTGATCGGGGAAAATTTTTTAGATGGGCATCCTTCTTGTTTGATCCTAGGGGATAATATTTTCTATGGGCATGGTCTAATTCAGATTTTGCAGAATCGAAATACGAGCACACAGGCTGGAGCCTGTATTTTTGGATACTCGGTAAAAGACCCTTGTGCATATGGTGTGGTGCAAATTGACAAAGATGAACGAGTACTTTCTCTCGAGGAAAAACCGACTCATCCGAAAAGCAATCTTGCGATTCCGGGGCTCTACTTTTATGACGAGCAAGCGGTTTCTCTAGCGAAGCGATTAACACCTTCCGCTCGAGGGGAGTTGGAGATCACGGATCTACATCGACTCTACCTTGAACAAGGTAACTTGCATGTGCATGTATTTGGGCGGGGATTTGCCTGGCTCGATGCGGGTACCCATGAGTCCCTCTTGGCGGCTGGGCATTACATCGAAGCGGTAGAGTCTCGACAAGGGCTCAAGATTTGTTGTCCCGAATAAATCGCATGGCGCATGGGATATATTGGATCGGATGCTTTGCGTGCATTGGCGTTGCCGCTGTTGAAAAGTCACTATGGAGAATATCTGCTTCAGCTCCTGACGGAGCTTTAACGGAAATTTTGGGATACTTGATATGCGGGTATCCCAAGTTTGCAAGTTCAGAAGTTTATGGATATAATTTATTATCTACCCAAAAGGAGATAAGAAAATGAATATGAGGCAAGTTTGTTGGTATTCCTTGAGCTTACTTTTCATTTTATTTGTAGGCGTAGAATGCAAGAGCCTAAAAATAAGTGGAAAAGACAAGACTGCTGATAGTGGTGCCGGTTCCCCTGGGGATAGTGGGGATGGGGATAGTGGGGATAAGAAGAAGGAGCTACCTATTGTAAATCTTGCGCCAGGAGAATCGCCTGCAAATGATACCCGTGATTATCCGATCGTAGATAATGAAAGTAAAGATGAAGTTGCAGATAATAGCCAGGCTGCTGAAAGCTCTTCAAATCCTGCAAATGAGGTAGCTGATGACACGGGCGCAGGTTCAGGCACTGGAAGCTCAGGCGTTGTTACAGGCACTAATACTGGCACGATCACGGCCAATAGCACCAACACCAATGTGAATACCCAGATAACTCCGTCCATCTATATGTACAGCTACGGAGCGCCTGCAAACGGGGACTTAGGAGGTAGAGCCGGTGCTGACGCTCTTTGCGGCAGCAGTCCGGCAAGGCCCACCTATTGTGCAGATATAAATCATGTACATGCCTTTCTTACTGTCTCATCAACGGATCAAATTACGAAGACTGGATTGGCAAATGATACGGCTCCATCTAGTCTACCCATTACATTTATTAACGGAGGCACCTTGTCTCCAATGAGGCTTCATTGGGAACAAATGCACACATGTAGGGGGTTTCAAGAATGCCATGGAGTATTTGAACTGGAATCCTTTGTAGGCAGTGGTATTTTAGTTGGAAATGTGAAATCTAATTGCAAAGGCTGGACTTCCAATGCAAGTAAGGATGCATCTCAAATGCCGATTTATGCGGGGGGGACTAAATACGTGGCAAAATACCTTGCCTCGGACTGTTCCACTTCCACCATTGATACGGGGGATGCTGCCTACCCCTATGAAGGTAAACCAAAGACACTGATGTGTGTTTGCTGGTAGATAGCTTTTAGTATTGGTTTTTCAAAAACAGCAAAATCAAGGCACAGGCACTTCCTGCCGGAATCGCGAATAGAATTGCTCTGATCGCTGTCAATCCACCAATTATTCCAGCAATGGTCATACAGCTAAGAAAAAACATAGCTCCCCAATAAGAAATTGGGGAGTTGCTGCTCAGTAAAGAGATTCCCAGTCCCAGAGCAAGAAATATATTATAGACCCCCTGTTGGAGGGCGAGGACTTTAAACGGTTTTTCGCTATTAGGTGCAATACCTAACGCTTTAAGTCCAGCTGGGGTCCTCCAGGTGATGATTTGTCTGTACGCAAATAAAAAATGCAGGATAGTTACGAGACTTGAAGAAATCGTAAAACCGTATACAAGCATTTGATATTTCCATTAGGATGAGATCGGGGACACCCGCAGCGAGTGTCCCTCGGTGTAATTTCCGTCATCCCAAGGTCCCGAAGGGACCGTATGGGATCCCTGCGTTTTTATTGAGATCCCATACGGCTGCTACGCAGCCTTGGGATGACGGAGGGGGTGTCCCCTCCCAACTTTGACAGGTCCTTCTAAAAATCACTCCCCTCGGATCAACTGATTGTACGCATTCCCATTCAACGTACGAATATGAAGCAGCGTTTCCCCAGTCAGTGATTTGGAGAGAGGTTGTGCGATATTAAAGCTTCCCCCCGTTTGGTGCCCACAGTCTTCTGGCGGTAGTACCACAGCGATGGGCTGCACTACGAGCACGTTGTCTGGAGTCAAATAAGTAGCCACCCGTTGGGTCTTCATGCAACCACGATAGAGAAGGGGGTACTGGCCTTGCAGATGTAGTATTGGATTTCCTTGTAGATCATTTTCTACATATGCAGAGGTGACCGGCGTGTACAAGTAATCATCTGGATTGGCGGTATTAGCTTCTTTGATATGAAAGCTGCGGGCCAATCGCTCGTTACCTTCTGGCAAGACTTTATAAGTGCCTACGTCCAAAACACCCACTTTCACTACTTGAATGTAGGGAACGAGCATGTCGATGCAGATCTCTTGGGGATAAAAATAGGCTGTGGCTGATACGCGGATGGTTTTGGTCGCTGGGTCTACTTCTGCAGAGCCTTTATCAGCACGATAACAAGAGTTCTTAAAATTCCCCTTGATCACCACCTCGACATTGTCATTGTTATCAAATCCATCTGTTATAACAAAAACCTTGTCCACCGGGGCTTGAATCAATCTCGGCAGTGAAATCGCCGATGCTTGGGTTGATAATAAACACGCAAAAATACCGATTCCTCGACTTCGCATGAGCGCCTCCAGATTTTATTCTTGTGAAATTTGTCTGGAGATACCGTATCAAAAAGACAAGTAAAATCAAGAGGAATGAATGAGAATCGACAGGCAGTGTAAAAAAGTATATGGTCCGCAGGAATGAGACCCACCGTACATAAAAGGGCGGATGATGATTTTCTATGAGCGCATTCCTGTGCGTCTTCGACTGGCGGTTGGACATGCAATTTGGATGGCGCTGCTGTTCATCGGCATGGGGATCAGTGTGTTCAAATTGGTGGAAACCAATCTGAATGATTCCGTGAATGCAACCCTGATTTCCTCTGCTCGCGCGATTCGAAAAGCGCGATTTACGGGAGATTCATTTCAACACGCAGATAAAAATACCGTGCTGCAAGAGATGTTAAAAAATCCTGCCTATTTGGAACAGCTCTCTGGCAATCGCGTGGTACGGCCCATTGCACAGATCATCAACATCTCCGGTCGTGTGCATTCCAAAACCGACAACGTCTCAGCTACCTTGCCTGTAACGCCGAAAGCTTTGAGCCGAGCGGAAAATGGATTGTCTACCATCGAAACTTTCACACTCAAAGACAATGCCCCCTTGCGACAAGTTACCATGCCTGTGATGCAGGTGGGGCATTTTACGGGAGACCTCATTCAAGTGGGCGCATCCCTTCGTCACACGGAGGATACCCTTGCAGGTCTCATCCTGATTTTGTGGGTCGTACTGCCTTTTGTACTTCTGGTCTCCATTCTATTTGGATATGCCCTTACCACGAGTGCATTAAAACCGGTTAAAGACATTTCCAAAACTGCAGAAAAAATTAGCGTGGATCAATTGCACCTGCGCCTTCCCGTTCCTCTTGCTAGCGATGAGCTGCGGGATTTATCCATCGGGTTCAACAAACTCTTGGCACGCCTGGAAGATTCTGTGCATCGGCTGCGGCGATTTACCGCAGATGTATCCCATGAGTTGCGTACACCCCTTGCTGTGATTCGAGGAGAAGCAGAACTGGCCTTGCGCAAACCACGACCTGCAGAATCTTACTGCATCTCCTTGCAGACCGTAGAAAAAGAAGCTTGTCACATGACCTCCATCGTGGAGGACTTGCTGTTGCTCGCCCGCGCCGAGAGCAATTCTGTAGCTGTAACGTGGGAATCCATCGGTATGGATATTTTTCTCGCAGAGTTGGTGCGCAGCATTCATCCCATTTTTCAGCAACATCAAGTTACCCTTGAGGTTGTGGAAACCTTTCATGAGGCTCCCTTCACTTGCGCGCCGGGTTATTTGGCGCTGGCTCTTAAAAATATTTTGATCAATGCAGCCAAACATTCTGAACCGGATTCCAAAGTGGTATTTCGGGTTTATAAAGAGCTGGGAGATGGTATGATCGCCTTTTCGGTTCAAGATTATGGCGAAGGTATTCCTGAGAAAGACTTGGGATATATTTTTGATTCTTTTTTTCGATCGGATACGGCAAGAAATCGGTTTTCCGGTGGGGTGGGTATCGGGCTTAGCTTAGCGAAGGCCTTGGTAAAACTCCACGGTGGGGTCATATCGGTGCAGTCCAAACTCAATGTAGGTACTGTATTCACAGCTAAGATTAAAATGCGAGAGGGCATGGTATGAAACCTGTTCTGTCTGCAGAGGTGCTCGAGGAAGCTCAGCAAATGGGGCTAAATCCTCATCGCCTCTCTGTGCATCATCGTCGGATTGTAGCGCAGCTAGAGGCTCATCAGGAGGAAAGTGTTTCTTTCCCTATGGTGGTACCGTGCAGGTTAGATAACGGGCGCATCTTTTCTTTGGAAACCGTGGCACCCGCTTTCTCCAAAACGGATCTTTCCCACATCGTAGCTATGGTTCTCGCAGCGGGAGCTTCTACGCGCTATTTTCAATCCTATGGGGATTTGCAAGTGGCTTTGTGGACTCAGGATCTACTGTGCCTACAAAAGGAGGCATATCGACTCCTTACCGCCGATGTTGCGCTAACCTCTCCGCTCCGAGGGGCTTTGACAGACATTGTGCAGGAGGAAGTGCCCTCGAGACAGGCCATGGATAATCTGCAAGCGGCTCTCTCTTTACCCAAGGCTCTGCAAGCCTTTTCCTCCTCTGGTACTACCTTCTTGGCTCATAAAATCGAGGCCCATGCCTCGTTTTCTTTCCTGCAGGGGCAGGTCTTTGTGATTCCCCCTGGTTTCTTGCAAGACTTTGAGCGTGCCCCCCCCCCTGTAACTTCCCCTCCCATTCTATGGGAGACCCAGGATGCATCCCTTTCCACTCTGCGCTTTGACCCTAAAACGGGAGAGCCTTGGCGGGAGGCTCGCGGTGCCCTTTCCCCTGTACCTGCGGGACATGGGGTGTTGCTGGAGAAGTTCGCTGCGATCCGACAGCGTTTTGCCGAGGTGAAATCAGTCTGGATTCACAATATCGACAACACGGCTACGGGGGATTTGTCCGTGGCCGTGCCCTTCTTGCAAACCCACGAAGCCGTACGAGCAAGCATGGTGCAGCTGCGTCTCTACGCAGTCCAGGGGGATTTTGCTGCAGCAAGTGCCGAGGCTGCGGCCCTACAGGCGCGGTTTCCTGTACGGGAGTTAGCCTCTCACGAGCAGGCATTTGTGCAGAACCAAGATACCGAGGTACAAGCGCTGTGGCGATTTTTGTTCCAGGTCTTTCAACTGCCGATTTCAATTGCGCGTTCTCAGCCCCTTGCCGTTTTATTGGCACGGCCCGTGAATCTTCTTGGCGTAGTGCGCAACCTGGGGACCGACATCGGAGGGGCTCCCGTGGTGGTACGCACTCCGCAAGGGGAAGTGGCAGTGTGCTTGGAGTTGCCACATATTGCCGACGAGAGCCGGGCGGATTTTTCGGATCCTGCACAGGTTACTCACTTTAACCCCGTGTATCTCTGTGCAGAATGGGTGGATCCCCGTATGTATCGGGGGGAAGAGCATCCCTACTGGTTGCTAGCTCGCAAGACATGGCAGGGGCACCCCGTTTGTTACCACGAAACCTTGTTATCTGAGCTGGTGGGCAATGCAGAGTTGGCAAATGTGATCTTCCTCGAGGTCCCTCGCCGTATTTTCTGCCCCCATAAGGCAATAGAAGAAACAAAGGGTAAATGAGCTTCGCATGGGAAAATCGCAGATTCTAATTGAAAAGGACTCTCATTCTCAACTAGAATCGGCCTGTTATTTCTATGGAAAATAATCTGTCTAAGGAATCTAGGATGATCCAGGTGCTCGCCGGTCTGATGCTGCTATTTTATGCGTGCCCTGCTGTCTCTAGTATGCCAGCCGGTGAGGTTTCGAAGCATTCCCTCCTGCATATCATTGATTATATTGGGACTGATTACTCCGCTGCGGTTGTGGAAGGCAAGGTCATCAATGACCTCGAGTATGCGGAAATGTCGAATTTTGCAGAGACAGCCCCCCAGCTGTTGGAAAAATTGGTCAAAGAAGGGGGCATCCCCTCTTCGTCTCAACTGGAGGTCGTGCAACGTGACTTGGTTGTGCTTCAGAGCGAGATCAAGCAGAAAAAGCCTGTGGCCAGTATCGAAGCTCTCACCTCCAAACTTCGCGATGCGCTCATCCCCTTGTTGCATATCGAGGTAACGCCGACACAGGCCCCCTCTTTACCCCTCGGGCGCTCTTTATACACAGCTCACTGTGCCAACTGCCATGGGCAAGATGGAGCTTCAAAGACTCCCATGGCTGCGGCCCTGCAGCCCCCACCCTTTGACTTTACCGATGTAGCCAAGATGACCCATCGCTCGCCCAGTGGGTTTTACCATGCCCTCATCACCGGGGTTCCAGGGACGGGCATGCCAGCTTTTGCTTACCTCACCGAGCATGAGCTCTGGAGCTTGAGCTTCTTTCTATTTGGATTTCAATTTCCTGCCAAGCTTGAGACTCACAAAGAGGTAGGCGTTACCCCATCTTTGGCAGAGTTGGCACGCAATACGGACCAGGCGTATTTAGATGGTATGAAAGGCCTAAATGAGGCTGAGAAACGGGCCCAGTTGCAGGTGCTGCGTACGGTGGCCCCCTATCAAGCAGAGAAAGTGGCCGCTGCCTCAGCCAAGATAGAAGCGGCTTTGAGCCTCACGTTGGATAAAATCGCCCAGGCTGAGGCCCTGTTCAACCAGCAAGACTATCGAGAGGCCGATCACCGGCTCTTGGAAGGCTATTTGGATGGCTTTGAGAAGTTGGAAGGAGCCTTGAGCAGTACGGTTCCAGTGCCTCTCCTGCGTAAAATTGAGGGAGAATTCTTGCGCACCCGTACCTATGCAAGGACAGGACGTGCGCCTGAGTTCTTTTCTGCTGCAGAGGGGTTGAAGAACTACATTCAACATGCCAGATCTGCGTACCAGCAAAAGATCGCAGCCCAGTCTGCTGGATCCAAGTGGGGTGATTTTTTTGCCTCGCTTCTGATTATTTTGCGAGAAGGGTTTGAGGCTTTCTTACTCATCCTTGCCTTGCTCGCTCTTTTGCGCAATGTGGGCGCGCGCCATGCGTATCGATGGATCCATGCTGGCTGGATCTGTGCTGTAATTGCAGGTATTGCTGCCTATTTTGTGTTGGAAGGGGTATTGCATATTTCAGGGGGCGCCCGAGAAACCATCGAGGCTGCCATCACCTCTGTAGCTGTGGTCTTGCTTTTTTACACCGGATTTTGGCTTCTTAATCAGTCGGAACAGCGCAAATGGCAAGGATTTCTCAAGGACAAAACCTGCTGGTGCTTGGATCGACGCAGCTTGTGGTCCCTCTTTGGGATTTCGTTTATTGCGGTATTTCGAGAGGCAGCAGAAACGGTGCTCTTTTACGTAGCTCTTTTCTCCACAGCTCAGCATCCAGCCATGGTGGGAGCGGGATTCGTTGCGGGTCTGCTGGCATTGGGTCTCTTGGGGGCTAGCATCATTCATTTTGAAGTGCGCATCCCGATGCGGAAGTTTTTTGTGTGCACCAGTATCCTCATGCTGGTTCTATCCGTGGTCTTGGCGGGGAAAGCGGTATTTGAATTGATGCAGGCTGGGTACATCGTACCGACTCCGCTTGAGGGGCTGACTTCTTTGGATCTCTTAGGTATTTACCCTGTGCGGGAGCCCTTGCTGGTGCAAGGGGCCCTGGTGCTGCTGATCCTCGTGTTGGCGTTGCGCTTTAGGCGGCAGAAGAAGCAGAACGGGTAGGGTTTTTACCAGCATACACAGAATGGACTTTGCTACAAAAGAGAGGCAAAAATGAAGCTATGTTTTGAAAACCTCCCTCCCGATCAAGTGGTACATAAGCTGCAAGAGCAGCTGGAGCATCGAAAGCTTGGAGATATGGTGCGGTTTGACCTTACAGGGGAGGATATGCGGGTTACGATTCAAAAAATGGGCACGTCTACCTTGGATTTCCGCCATAAGAAGATCGGTACCCTCCATGAGTGGACCTTGGTCCAGGAGAAAATTGCGCTTACCCATCGTGGGTTTAAAGGGGAGATGCTGGAGAAAATCGTAGGGCTGGTGGCAAAAGTAGGTGGAGTCGTGAAGTAGTGCTGGGTATCTTCCCTAGGATCTCGCATTCTGCGGGGGAAATCCCTGTGTACAAGGTCTTGGCCGCAATCCCTTGCCCTCGCAAAAATAACGCAGCGCTCATGCCCTTCGCTTCCTCGGTGGCCAGCGTCAGCACCGTAAGGCGTGGGCTTGAAGCCCCGAGGAGTTTGAGCAGGCGCGGGGCCGTAAACGAATAGGCCCAGTGAAGGGGTGTGGCAATACGTTCCCCATAGGTACGCGCATCAAAGAAAAAAGCTTCTCCCTTCTCCTGTAACTCTTGCGCAGTGGCAAAGGGCAAAAAGAGATCCTCCACTTCCCTCTGGATCCATTGAAGTCTTGCGCAGACCACTGAGATCGATTGTTGAGAGCGGGTAGCGAGTTCTTGTACGGTCATAGGAGCGGGATCGGTGTCGATGCCAGGGCAGGGGGGTAAAATCCCGAAGGCTTCTTCCAACAGGGTGGAGAGATGGGGCAGGCGCAGATCGGAGAGACACGTCTGCGGTAGTATCACTGTAGCGCCTCAGAGGCTGCCACAGCCGGTCGCAATGTCTTGATGGCATAGATCCATCCCACTACGGCAATGACGAGAACTGGGAGCAAAAAGTGAGAGATGGAGAGTATAGAGCCGGTGCCTACGAGATCGAGAAGGCCGACTTGTAGCCAGGAAGCCCCAGATTTACCCAATCGAGAGCTCACCACATCTACGGCAGCTTTCCCTTTGGTCTTCTCCTCGGGGCTGAGGGGGATAAAGGCCATCTCTTTGGTGGAATCAAAGAAGGAATATTTCATCACTTTGGCAGCCACTTGTTGAACAGCGCCTACCAATACGATCATCGTTAATGGAACCTGCATCCCAAAGAACCAGGTAGATTCTGTGCGGTACAACAAAATTAGGCCTAAAAATAGGACCCCGCTGACTCCGATGACCGCAGGGGTTAACAAAGCGCTAACAAACCATCCGAGGTAGCGGATGAGCCCCCCTCCGATGAGGAGCACGGTGATAAGCGCCACCGTACCGACCAGGGAGGTAACGGTTCCCATGTAGGCTTGGTACTGAATGATATCGGGGTAGAGCAGCTTCAGGCTGGCCTTCCAAGAGACCTCGATCATGTTCACAGTGAGGCCCACAGAAATTACCATTACAGCCAAGCAGAGCACATACTTGGAGGAGAATAGATGGACAAGACTCTTGCGAAAAGAAAGGGCCTTCTGTGTAGATGTCCCGGTGGCAAGCAGAGGGGCTGTGTCCCATCCCGCAGGTAAAACACGCCGCACCAACCACTGATATAAGACAAATATAATGAGGCCAAAGACGAGAATAGCGAAGGTAATGCTTTGCAGGGAGTTCAAGAACTGGGGGCTGACTTGAGAGTAATGGACCAACATCCGACCAGCTGCAATAGAAGCCAGGTCTCCAGCTGCGATGTAGAGGGTATAGGTGCGTTTGGCTTCAGAAAGGGTGTGAATCTGGCTCGTAAAGCCCCAGAAGAGGATAAAGATCGCAAAACTACCCCAAAGCTCCGCCATGATGAAGAAAAGGGAGGGGATCCAGTTGCGATATACGGCCACCCAGTGCTGCCCGCGGCCTTCTCCAAACCAGGCTTGCAACGCATCTGCACTGTGATGGGGGCTCAGGGCATCCATGTTGGGATAGAGCACGTAGCCATAGAGGGCAATTAAAGACAGAAACGAAAATAGGATAATGGCAAACAGCGTAGTCTGTCGCAGTCGCATGGATAATTTGGCATAGAGAAACGCAGCCAAAATGGCTACGGGCAGCACGCCCCACCCTTTCAATACGGGAATTACCTCGGCTCCGCCTCCTTGCGCCGTGACCACCATGGCATCTTTCATGCCAGTCAAGAGGGCATAATTGAGGGAGATGAGGAACTTCATCAGCAAGAGGGGTATGATCTTCCTCAGCTCTTGATGATGTATGGGCCACAACCGGGCCCGCCACTTGCTAAACACTAGCTCTGACACAATAAATCCTGCATGGTAGGGGGGATCTAATCCTGGGCAGAAATAACGTAAAAAATTACGAGAATAAAGAAAAATCAGCCCCCGGGAGTAAAAAAATATGCTTTTCCTATCATACCCGCTTGTTAGCTAAACAGAAAGTGAGGGGGCCGTGCATCAATTCTCTCTTTTACCTTTCAATGGGATCCGTCCTCGCATCGATCCGACGGCTTTTGTCGCCGATGGGGCCAGAATCATTGGTGATGTGGAGCTCCAGAAGGATGTAAGCATCTGGTTTAACGCCGTCCTGCGTGGCGATGTCCAGCGTATCCACATTGGGGAGGGGTCCAATATCCAGGACCTCACCATGGTCCATGTGACCACCAATGGCAACCCCACCCTGGTGGGGAAGTATGTCACCGTGGGGCACAGTGTCATCCTCCATGCCTGTACCATCGAGGACTATAGCTTGATCGGTATGGGGTCTATCATTTTGGATGGGGCTATCATCCCTCGCTATAGCCTCGTGGCAGCTGGCTCCGTGGTGTCTCCCAACAAGACCTTCCCGGAGAAATCCCTCATCATCGGCTCCCCCGCCAGGGCCAAGCGTTTGCTCACCCCGGAAGAACTGGCTTACCTAGACTACTCTGCCAAGCACTACATCTCCGTAATGAAGCAATATCAGTCCCCCTAAAGGGGATTGGAATTCCCGGGTTTGTTTTTAAGCGGAATGGGTGGTGGATCCGTGTTGAGCTTCCCCGCAAAAAACGGACAGTGGATTTAGGCAGCTTTCGCCATACTTTTTTGTTCAAAGCAAGGGGGAGACATATATCCTAAAGAGGAATGCATCCGCTGTCGGTTATAAGAGGCAAACTGGAAAAGAATGCTGATTTTTCAACCGTTCTGCATAATTTCTGTCATGCCCAGGCCGCCTCGGCCGTATGGGCATCTCCCACGATCGAGGGGGATCCCCGACGCGCCCTTCAGGCGCTGGGGATGAGGGATACAGATAGATTGCTCGAAAAATCAGTATTCTTTTCCAGTTTGCCTCTAAAAGACTTCGATCCATTCAAAAATTTTCTCAAAAAAACTGACCCCCCATTTGCAGCCGTCCCACCAAAGCCAGCGGCGCTGGTTTCCCATAAAATCGACTGTGGACATCCACAACTTATGATACAATTCCTCTTTTGATCGTGACCAAAAATTTGGATAAGGAGAAATGGATGAAGTTCTCGAAAGTACTCCTGATCGGAGTCGGTGTGTTGGCGTGCAGTTCTTTTGCAATGGCAGAGCCTAAGTACGGGATGGCTGGTTGTGGATTGGGTTCAATCGTAATGGGAGCGAAGGGGGGACAAATCTCTGCGGCTACCACTAACGGTACACTGGGTAACCAAACATTTGGTATTACCTCCGGTACTTCCAACTGTATGACTGGTACGCAGATGGCAGCGTTGAGAGCCCAAGAAAATTTCGTGGCACAGAATTTGTCTACCTTGTCAAAAGAAATGGCAAAAGGGGAAGGCGAATCTCTACGCTCTCTCGCAGGTACCTTCGGATGTGACGAGGCAGTGTTTTCTACATTTGCAGGCAAGCTACAAGCTTCCTACGGCGAAATTTATCAAGCTCCAGGTGCCATGGCCGTGTTGAATTCCATTCGCACAACCCTGAAAACAGATGCCGTATTGCCTGCAAAATGTGCACAACTGATTTAATTTACAATTTTACAAAAAGGATTTTCTTATGAAACAGGTGATTCGCGTTGGAATCTTGTCTGTATCTCTATTGTCTCTCTCCGCTTTTGGAGAAGAAGCAGCAAAGCCGAAATACCAACATCCTGCCTATGGGATGGCCGGTTGCGGACTCGGTTCTGTTATTTTGAAAGAAAATACCCAAGGGATGCAAATCCTGGCTGGTACAACAAACCCAATTTACGGGACCAATACGTTTGCGATGACTACAGGTTCCTCTAACTGTGTAGAGCATACGCCAAGCTATGCCAAGCTAGAGCAAGAAGTATACATCGGTGCTAACTTGAACGACCTGAAGGCGGATGCGGCTCGAGGCCAAGGCGCTCGTCTTACTGGCTTGGCTGAAGTTTTTGGCTGTGCAGATGTAGACGCCTTTGGTAAAGTCAGTCAAAGCAAATTTGAAACCATTTTTGCAGGCACTGAGTCCAATCATGTTGTGGAGAACTATCATCAGGTCCTTAGCGCGTCATCTCTTCGTTGCAGCCGTGTGGTGTCTGCTGGGTAATCGCCTTGCGCAGACTTTGTTTGCGCAGTCTCGTGCCCCTTCCTCTCTGGAAGAGTTACTTCAACGGGCAGAGAGTTTGCATCTTGCAGATTCTCCCCGTTGGCGAAAAATTTTGTTTATCCCAGATCGCGCCTATGCGAGCGACAAAACCCTGATCCAAGACCCTCGTTTTTTCCTTGGCCCTCGAGGCAAGCATTTTCCTGCGACGGAATTGCGAGCCACACTCCAATCTTTTTTTGAAAACCGCATGATTCCGACAGGGGAAAAAACCTCTCAGTCCGTATTTTGCGTGTTCCCCGCTCGCTATCGTTTTTTAAACGAGCATCTAAATTTAGATGCTCGTTTTCCAGATAAACCCCAATGCCCCTCCTTTGAGAAGTATCTGAAATTTACAGACTACGAACGTGTATCCGTGGTTTTTTCCCATTACTTTATGAACAGCCCCTCCTCGATGTTTGGCCATACCCTCCTGCGTATGCACCATCGAGGCTCCACACCTATATTGGAAAAAACAGGCCAACTCGATGATGCAGTTAACTTTTCTGCCTATCCCGATAACAGCAATCCCGTTTTATATGCCCTTAAAGGATTGGCAGGGGGATTTCCTGGTCGATTTGCCATCATGCCCTATTTCACAAAGTTGCAAGAATACAGCAATTATGAAAGCCGAGATTTGTGGGAATATGAACTGACACTAACGCATGAAGAAATCAAATGGATGAGCTTGGTGCTATGGGAGCAAGGCTTTTTTTATTCCGACTACTATTTCCTAGATGAAAATTGTTCCTACGTATTGCTCTTGTTGTTGGAGGCAGCCAAACCTGAGGTTCGACTAACAGGCATGCTGCCGCTCTATACCATTCCTGCAGATACGGTGCGCGCCTTGCAAGAGGCCAAAATGATTCGGGGGGTAAAATCAAGGCCCTCTAATTTATCTCGATATGTATCCTACGCAAATCAGCTGACGCCCACACAACGGGACATATTAAAAATCAAAATGAGCCAACCTGGTGCGCCAATGCCTCCAGCCTCCGATCAGAATTGTGACAAAATCTGTCAATCCCAGGTGCTGGATGCAGGCCTGGAGCTCATCGATTACCGAGAGCATTTGGCTGGGAGCATGAAGCCCAAAGAGTATGGGCCCTTGCGAGAGCAGATGCTGCTTGCGCGTGCCAAAACAGGGATTAAAAGCGAACAAAAGGAAGTCACTCCTCTCTCTACCCAACCGGAGTTGGGACATCACTCGGGTTTTTTTCTACTGGGTGGGGGACGTCATACTGAATTTGGAAATTATGGTTTATTCGAATGGAGGCCCGCCTTTCATGACGTAGCCTCCGAGAGCCTTGGATATGGCGATGGGATGGAAATCCGATTCATGGACACCGAACTGCGCTACTACCCCAAGCTGCATCGGGCTGAGTTGAACCGATTTACTGCGCTGCGAATTCTGTCGGCGCCCCCTTCTTATTTTTTGATCAATTCGTACGCCTGGGAATTGGATATGGGCCTCGATCATCCCCTGTGGTGCCAATCTGGGGATCACTCTTGTATAGGGCTCTACCTACAAGGGGGTGTCGGAAAAAGAGTGGATCTACTCGGTTCTCGTGCCATAGCGATCGCAATGGTGGGCCCTCGCATGGGGGTGGTGGATGATAAAAAGAGAGCCTATATCGGCCCCGAGATGTCCCTCAGTCTCTTGCTGCGACCCTTCGATCGCATCGGGTGGATGACTACAGCGCGTCGATTTGCCCTCTACGGGCGCCGGTGGCGTGTGATCGATACCGAGATAGAAAGTCTGCTGCGTATCAACGGAGTGCCTCAGTGGGATGTGCAAACAGGAATGAAGTACGGGAATCAGAAGACGCTAGAATATCATTTTGGATTGCTTCATTATTTCTAAATTTCTAAGAAGCTTCTACTGGAGGCGCCCTCTGCGAAAATTCCTATATTCGATCCTTTTGTGTATGGCTCTAACGGCCTGTCTGGGTCTTCGAGATCGAGACAGCCATGTACCTTTAGAGAACAAAGGCCAGGCCACTTCCCTTTCCATTTTTACGTTTAATATTATGACGAGTTTTGACCTCTTGAATTTGCAACATTATCCCCCGTGGATTCAGAGGAAGGCAGAGGTGTTGCGCATCATCGAAGCCCAAAATGCAGACTTGCTTTCCATTCAAGAGTGCTCCCCCGGACAACTGCGAGAGCTACGCGCCAGGCTTCAAGATACCTACACCATCGTAGCCAACGTGAACTACACCCCTGATGCCATTGTTGCCTTCAAGAAAGATCGGTTTACCTTACTCGAACGTGGGCATTGGGGTTTGGGGGATCCATACGTGCCCCTCTTTCGTCGCATCGCAATTTGGGTGAAGCTAGAAGACAAAGCCTCCGGTCGACAATTCCTCTTTGCAGGTACCCATCTCGATGGCAGACCCATCAAGAATAAGGAAGCCAAGCGGATTAAATCCCAGTTGGAGGAAGAGCGAGCCAGTGGAGCCCCCTTGTTCTTAACCGGTGATTTCAATATTGCCCCTGATGAAGAGGGATACCCGATCCTCCTTTCCGATGGATGGAAGGATTCTTTCCCGAGTGGCCAACCCGATCAGCCCACATTTCCTCGTATCCATCTTCAACGCAGGATCGATCATGTTTTGTACTTCGGCGACCAGATCCACATCCAAGAATGGCGCACGGTGGGGAAAAAAGAGGCAAGGATCTCCGACCACTTGCCGGTGCTGGTGAAGGTGCAAATCGATGCGACTCCTTAAACTGAGCCTATTTTTCTTATTCAGCGCCTGTGCGAGCTTCGACCATGGCTCTCAAACCGCACGCACGGTAGATACTGGCAAAACCCTCTACGGGGCTTACTACCATGTGGCCCTCGACCATCTCGAGGCCCCTGTAAAGAGGCGTGTAAAGGGAGATTTTCACTCTAACTTTGAGACAACCCAGCTCTCCTCGACCTGGAGTGTGGGGATGCGCTATGGACTCTCCTCGCATTTTGATACAGGGCTGAGACTCAATATGGACCATGCCTTGGTGGATATAAAATGCGCTTCGTTTGGGGGCGAGCGTTGGAAAGTAGGGATTGGAGCTTCGGGTGCAATGCCCAATATGAGCGTGTTGTCTCCCGAGACCTACTACGGAGGGCTTGCCACCTATTTCTCCTACGATCTAACTTCAAATGCCATTGCCTACGTAGATCCCATGTATATCTACCTGCCCCAATTCAAAGGCCACGAGAATGTGTGGGGCCTCTCCACAGGGCTCCTCATTGGGAAGAAAACAGGCGTGTTGCTGGGATACGACTACTACAACCTCCCCTCTCTGCAAGCTGGATACGAGCAATATAAGATCGGACTGGTACAAGGCATCGATCATCTGCGAGGCAAAACGGAGCTGCCCGAGATCAGCTGGTTGTCCATTCTGCTGGAGGCAGGTTTCGTGCAAGTGCCGTACCCGTCTCTGGGGCTTGTGGCCCAATTTCCCCTCGAGGGACTGCGATGGACACCGGAATTGTCCGCAGCTATGGGCGTTGGATGGGCCCCAGCAGAACTGAAGGAAAAAGAGAGTTGGGTTTTGCCTTCCCTGCTGGCTGTCGGTGGCAGCTACGAGGTTACCCCTCAATACAGCATCGGCACCGCCTTGGCCCGCAGACAGATGTTTTTCACCTCGAACGGCCCCACGGGATGGGTACGGGGTGCTGCCTATAGCTATGGAGTACAGGTGTCTTTTCGGCAGAACTGGGCACAATCCAGTTTGGAATGGATCGGTGTGTACGTGCCACTTCCTTTTCTCCCCCACGGGCGTTCTTTTTCCACCAGCGAAGGGGACAAATGGGAGAATCCACCCGCGCGATATCAAGATTTTGCACTTCGCTCAGAGGCCTTGCCCTCACTGCAGTTGCTGCGATATCGGGTCTCGTTATAAGGACGTGGGACTTGCTTTTTTTCAAATCAGGCTTATGCTGAAGCTTGTACATATGTGATTTTGACTTGGCAGAAGATGAAAGAGGAGGATGAGATGCAAATGCAAAGTTCTAACCCCGCATTGCGAACGGATATATTTCAACAGGCCCGCGTGCGTGCGCGCGGCAGCGATGGCGTGATGACGGTGCAAGGCACTGTGAATAAGACGGCGATTTTGCTTGCCTTATTGCTCGTTTCTGCTGGGTGGATCTGGAGCTTGGCCTACCGAACCACCGGATACGGAGAGGTAGCCATTGTCACCTATCCAGGGCTACTCATGCCGTGGATGACAGGTGGACTCATAGTTGGGTTTATTTGCGCCATCATCTTGATTTTTAAGCAAGATTGGGCCCCTGCACTGGCCCCAGTATATGCCATCTCAGAGGGACTCTTTTTGGGTTCTATTTCCACCATGTTGGAGATGCGCTACCCAGGATTGCCAACCCAAGCCGCAGCACTGACCTTCGGAGTATTGGGAGCCATGCTTTTCGCCTACAAGACCAATCTGATCCGTCCCACGGAAAAATTCCGCACGGGCATGATGATCGCCATGGGTGGCTTGATGCTGGTATACCTAACCTCCATGATTATGAGCCTTTTTGGCGGTGGCATGTCCTTTCTAGCCAGCAGCAGTCCCCTTGGAATCGGCTTCAGCGTGGTGGTAGTAGCCATTGCCGCTTTGAGTCTGGTGATGGACTTTGACTTTATCGAGCAAGGCTCTCGCATGGGTGCCCCTAAGCACATGGAATGGTACGGAGCCTTCAGCCTTATGGTGACCCTGGTTTGGTTGTATATGGAGATTTTGAGACTGCTGATGAAGCTCAACGATCGCCGAAATTAAAAAATCGCCTTTTTTATTTCGCACAAATCGGTATAGTAGCGGCATCGACCATTCACTGACTATGTAAGAGCCTTTATCTATGCCGAAAGTTCATATTACCACTGACAACCTCACGATTGACGTCAAAAAGGACTATCCGCTTATCGACATGTGCGATGAGTACGATACCTCCATCCTCTTCGGATGCCGAGATGGAGCCTGTGGGGCCTGTATGGTGCGCGTGGTGAGCGGAGCCGAGAATATCTCCAAGATGGATGAAAACGAGCGAGATTTCCTCGAAACCATGGCCGCTCAAGAAAACGAGCGTCTCGCTTGCCAATGCCGCGTATTCGGTGATGTTACCCTTGAAGTCTCCGAATAACAAAACCATCACTGCACGCAAACAGCGATTGATCCAAGCCATCGCCCGATGGGAGGCTGTGGATCCCAATCCTCGCTGTGAACTCTACTATGAAACGCCCTATCAGCTTCTGGTATCGGTGCTGCTTTCTGCTCAAACCACAGACAAAAGTGTCAATCGTTGTATGGAACCTTTGTACCGAGCTGGCTTTTCTACTGCTACGGTACTGGAATGGGGCGAGGAAAAGCTCTTGTCCCATATTCGCACTATCGGATTGGCACCTACAAAGGCACGCCATGTGGTAGCGATGACGCGCCTTCTACTGGAAAAGCATGGAGGGGAGGTACCGGAGGGACAAAAGGATCTGGAAGCCCTCCCCGGTGTAGGGCCCAAAACTGCGAATGTAATTCGAGGGGAGATCTTTCGGTATCCGACCTTGGCGGTGGATACCCATGTGCTGCGGGTCTCTGCCCGGTTGGGACTCCACGAAGTGACCAATCCCCTGAAGGCGGAAAAGGCCCTGTTGCAGCTGGCTCCGCCTGGTTCCTTGCCCCGTTTGCACCACTGGCTGGTGTTGCACGGTCGCTATGTGTGCAAAGCCATACGCCCCGCCTGTGGGACTTGTGTGTTAGCAGACATCTGCCCCAAAGTTGGGGTCAAAGGATGAGATCAGGGACACCCGATGCGATGCGGTAACGGGGACACTCGCATCGGGTGTCCCCACAGAATTATGGAGTGCCCCCTTAAGGAAGCGCCGTTCGGTAGCTGTCCCCTATCTCATTCCGGATACCAGTTCTCTTCGATGCGGCGCTTGTGGATCAAGGCCCATGCTTTTCCTGCATAGACCTTCACCTTGGCATGAATCCCCAATAAAGCGGGGTCATCCATATTCCCCTCCGCTTGAATCACTACGTTGAGCTGATCACAGTCGGCGCATTTTGCTAGGATCTTGTCTCGCTGGGCAAGAGCCTGGGGGAAAGTATCGAACAATAATACGGCATAACGAGCTGGCATAGTTATATCTCCCTTTTCTGGGAGGACTTTATACTGGAAGGGGCTCCGTTTGCAACCCGGTTGCAGCGGATTGTTTTTATTGCGATGTCGAAGCTTATGCTGAACCGGTTAAGTGAAACGAGTGCATAAAAAATACGTACCTACCCAGGTAGTCGATTTTCTTCTTTTTCTTTTTCTTTTTCTTTTTCTTTTTCTTTTTCTTTTTTTCTTGGGGCACCAGCTGCGCAGTTGCCCCAAAACCCTCCTTGCCACGCAAGGGGAGAACGGGGATCTTTTTCCAAGATGACACGTCAAGGCCGGCGCTCGCTCGGGGCCTCCCACCCTCTCTCAATCGCAGAGCCAACCCTCGTCAGAGAACCCAGAATGTCCGCTGCGCTTTCGACCCGGGTAGGGTCCCCCCAAGCGGCTGCCCTTGGCGCGTCA
>CANJLI010000011.1 GCA_947475005.1 Deltaproteobacteria bacterium
AACCCCACCATCAGAGATCCAAATCCAACGATCTAAACGCTTTACCGACATGACTCGCTATGAGGGAAAGTGGGAACCAAAACGGTAAGTCAAGAAGCGCCTTGACTCACTGCTAAAGCAGGTGAGGTTGCGGCGCGCTTACGCTCAAAGGGGCAGTAAAGTCTGGGGTTTCAAACCTCATGTTCGCATTACTATATTCTTTTTATCCAAAATCCAAGCACATCAAATCTTGCTTGCGACTGCGGTGCACGAACTCTGAAATTTTCTTCCAGCCCATCTTCTCGTACCAGGCAGTTTTCGTGTCCGTATACAGATACAAACGAGGATATCCTGCCAGTTCGGCCTCTGCTACCAGTCCGTGACAAATCCATTCTCCCAGTCCTTGTTTGCGATGGGAGGGGGCTACATAGATGTTGCTGAGCCACGGGGTGAGGGTAGGGAATAGATGGATATCTTGATGCATCACATAGCCGGT
This sequence comes from Deltaproteobacteria bacterium, assembly GCA_947475005.1. Taxonomy (GTDB): domain Bacteria; phylum Bdellovibrionota_B; class Oligoflexia; order Oligoflexales; family Bog-1112; genus CANIBL01. The sequence goes on from CANJLI010000011.1 coordinate 476, forward strand.
GGCTACCACCAGTCCCGAAGCACGATCCATCACATAATGGATGCGGGGCAAAGAGTCCTCTCGTAGGGCCCCTTGAAACTCAGCTTCCATCTCCGCAAGGGGATACTCCTCCCCCCATTCTGCCAAGAGATGGGCTGCAATTTGAGAGATATGGGGAAGGGGGGTAAATTGATTTACATGAAGTCGGTGGATGGGGGAAACGAGCGCTTCAGTTTCGCCAGATACGGGCACCTGCAGAGCAGTTTCGATGATGGAGTCCTCCTCCTGTTTTCTCCATTATACCACGGTCCACTGTGCACCGATTTCTCCCACGTAAGTTAAACACAAAGCTGGCATCTTAAGATGGGCCGACTGTCTGCGATCGATGACGAAGCAAGCATGCCAGTCATGCAGTTGCTCGGAATCAGGGAACGTAACCTCCACCTGCAACTCGTGAGGTCGTTGCTTGCGATCTTCTTGGAACCGAAATAGGGCGTTGCGACGAGAAGCTGCATCGGTGCGTATGGGACCATGGCTTTCCCAGTACGTGTTCATGCTTCTTGCCAATGAATCCGGGGTGATATCGTAAGCTTTTACCGTGAGGTCTAAAGCTTCCTCGTATTGCTTATTGGCCAAGGCTCGCAAAAACTGAAACAAAGCAGCTCGGATGTATTTCTTAAACAAAACAGGGTCCTGAGTAAAATCATCCTCCCCTGGCTCCACCGGTTTGCGGTCTTTCTTTTTGATCCCACTTCCCATCTGTTGCAGACGGGTCCACTCATCGAGCAAGGACGAATCGATGCGACGAATCATGGTGACGAGGTAGAGTTCCATCTCGTCGATGTCATCGTTCTTCACCAGATCGGGTACAGTTTGGTCGAGGACCTTGTACACATTGGAGAGGTAGCGCAAGAGAAGGCCCTCGATGCGCTCCAGCTGGTACAACCGCACATATTCATGAAACGAGTAGTAGTTCTCGTACATCTCTCGAGCGATGGACTTCGGTTGAATGTCAGTGCCGTCGACCCACGGGTGCTTGTCACAAAACTTTACAAAATGATGATCCAAAAAGGAAAACAAAGGTTTTGGATATGTAAGTTTGTCGAGTTCGGCAATACGATCCTCAAAATCCATCCCCTGGGATTTCATCTGGGCCATGGCTTCTTTTTTGACCACATCCAATTGGCGATAGAGGATGGCCTGGGGATTTTCAATGCTGCACTCGATGACGCTCAAGATATCCAAGGGATACGTTTCGGAGAACGGATCCAAATGGTTCAGAGTATCAAGTACATAGAGAGAGAGGGCCTGATGCAAGGAGAAATCCTCTTGGAGGTCGAGGTTCACTTGTACCTTCGTGTGGCCTCGCAACTCCTCGGGGATGATCTCGATGATTTTTCTCTCGACCAAATCTCGAAAGAGTTGAAAGGCACGCTTTTGCAGCTTGGCCTTCGATACATCGGTCTCATGGCACTCCCGTATCAGCTGCCGCATGGCTTCGCATCCATCGGAGGTACGGCTGAGGACCTGCAACAGCATTCCGTGGGTCACGGCAAAGCGAGAGACCAAACGCTCCGGCTCTGCGTGAATCATGCGTTGAAAGATGGGTTCATCCCAATGCACATAGCCCTTCTCAGGGGCTTTTACCGAGACCGCTTTCTTGTTAGCGCCTCGGGCTGCTGCCTTCTGTCTGCGCTTCTTGGCCTCGATGATGTGTTCGGGGGCTTGTGCTACCACATAGCCTTGGTCATCGAAGCCTTTGCGACCAGCGCGACCGGCAATCTGGTGAAAGTCTCGGACCCGCAATCGAATGGTTTTTTGCCCGTCAAACTTACACAGTTTGGTGAACAATACGGTTCGAATCGGGATGTTGACTCCCACACCCAAGGTGTCGGTTCCACAGATGATTTTCAATAGACCCTGCTGAGCCAGAGATTCCACCAACAAGCGATACTTGGGCAAAAGACCCGCATGATGTACGCCCACGCCGTGGCGCAGCAACCGTTTCATCTCTTTGCCATACGGGGTAGCGAAATCTCCGTCTTGGACCGCCTCGGAGAGGATTTTCTTCTCCGCCTTGCTCAGTAGCGACATGCTCACGAAGGCCTGGGCGTTCTCTGCACACTCCCGTTGGGTAAAATGCACGAGGTAAATTGGAGCCTTGCCCGCTTCCAGCAGGTCGCTCACGGTCTGCTCCAGGGGATCCTCTCGATATTCGAAGTCCAGGGGCACGGGCCGGTGGGTGCTTACGATGGTGCGACAGGGACGTGTGGTCTTCTGCTTTAGGAACTCAGCAAAGAAAGTCGGGTCCCCCATGGTGGCAGACATAAGCACGAACCGGCATTGGGGCATGGTTAACAGGGGCACCTGCCAGGCGACTCCCCGCTCGTAATCCCCGTAGTAATGGAATTCGTCCATGATGACGTCGTGGACGAAGGCACCCTCGCCTTCCTGCAAGCCGATGTTGGAGAGAATCTCTGCAGTGCAGCACAGGATGGGGGCTTCGCGGTTCACGGCGGCGTCCCCCGTAAGTAGACCCACTTGCTGGGGTCCGAAATCACGGCATAAGGCGAGAAACTTCTCGTTTACCAGGGCCTTGATGGGGGACGTGTAGATCGAGCGCTTGGCAGAGGCCAGGGAGTGAAAATGGACCCCCGTGGCTACCAAGGATTTTCCCGATCCTGTGGGGGTGCAAAGCAAAATATGGGACCCAGAAAAGGCTTCGAGGATGGCCTCCTCCTGGGCTGGATACATCTCCAGGTTGCGCGATTTGACGTACCGCAAGAACTGCTCGAGCATCTCATCGAAGGGCAACGGGCGCTTTTGTACAGGAACATATAAGGGATATCGATCTTCTTCTTGCATTTCATCTGCCTTTCGAAGTAAGCAAAACGGCTACCCACGCTATACCATAAGAATAGAAAGTCGTCCGCCATGTTTCGTTTTGATACCCACTATCCTTCCCCGTCTCGTCGCATGCGACGGGGGCGCCTCACGACTCCCCATGGCGTCATCGAAACCCCGGCGTTTATCTTTTGTGCCACCAAAGCAGCCATCAAAGGGGTTCCAGCCCACTGGCTCGAAGAACTTAACACCCAGATTATTCTGTCAAATACCTACCATCTCTTCATTCAGCCGGAAGCCAAAACCGTCAAAGATTTAGGGGGGCTTCATAAGTTTATGGGATGGAACGGTCCCATGCTTACGGATTCTGGTGGGTTTCAAATTTTTAGCCTCGGCCATGGTTCTGTAGGCGACGAGATCAAGGGCAAGCGCCTTGGTGGAGGGGAGCGCAAGCAAACCTTGCTCAAGATTACCGAGGAAGGGGCTTCTTTTCGGTCCTACCGAGATGGGTCCCGTCACCTCCTCACCCCCGAAATGTCCATTCAAACTCAGATCGACCTCGGAGCCGATCTCATCGTGGTTTTCGATGAGTGCACCCCGTTCCATGTGGAGCGTTCCTATACGGAGTCCTCGATGGAACGCAGTCACAGATGGGAACTGCGCAGTTTGCAAGAGTTTGATCGTCAGAAGAGTACCCAACAGGCCCTTTACGGGATCATTCAAGGGGGAATCTACCCAGATCTGCGTACTCGCAGTGTGAACTTTGTGAATAGTCACCCTTTCTTTGGGCATGCCATCGGGGGCTCTCTGGGAGGCACTCGCGAGCAGATGAACGAGATTGTAAAGCTCACAGCTTGCCAACTAGACCCTGCCCGTCCGATCCACCTGCTGGGCATTGGGGGTGTGCGAGATATCTTTACCCACTTGGAGTGGGGAATCGATACCTTCGACTGCGTGCATCCGACTCGCATCGCTCGACACGGGGGGGCCTTGCAAAAAAGGCACCCGAAGGAGCATATCAATCTCAAGAACAGTCAGTACCGACATGATCCGTCTCCCATCGAGGCAGATTGTGCATGCCCGACTTGTACTCGTTATTCACGTGGATACTTGCATCACTTGATCAAAGCCGATGAGCTCATCGCAGCCACGCTCATCACCTTGCACAACATCTATTTTATGAATCAGATGATGATCGAGATCCGCAAAGGGATTGAAGAAGATACCTTTGAAGCCGTGCGAGCCCGTTGGATTTTGTAAGAGACCGTATGCCGTCATCCCAAGGCTGCGTAGCAGCCGTATGGGATCTCGATAAAAACGCAAGGATCGGAATTTACCGTCTGACAACCATTGGAATGGTCCATCGCACACCAGCCTTGTGGTTGAGAATCATGTAAAAGAGTTCAAAGAGAGTGATCTTGAGCGCAGCCCTCCTCGTTTGAGAGCGGTAGTGAAAAATCTACTTGCAATTATAGCCCCTTAGCGTATGGACAGAAATGGGGACATTCCCGTGTGTCCCCGCCGTCTTTATCTAAGGAGTTTGGTATGAGAATCCCATCCGTATTTTTGTCTGTTCTATGTGCGTGGAATTTGGCTTTTGCTGGGGATCAAGCTGCAGCTGGTCCTAAAATGCTGTCCGTAGCAGAAATCAGCAGTGGGATGATAAGTGTGCTTCAGAAACAGTCATTTACAGAGAAGGATATTAAGGCCTATTTAGAAGGGATTGGCTTCTGCTACTACGGTGAGAAGTATGCTAATTTTATTATTCTAATGAATGATGGCATGCAGCAGCAATACACCCTAGGGACCCGGAAGGTCTACCTTGCACAAATGATCCCAGCTCTTGCTCCTATTGTGTATGCTCAATTGCTTGAGCAGGAGGCGGTTAAAAAAGAGAAAGAAAAGAAGGGGTGGTGGCGTACTAAATAGTGGAGGCCCCCTTAAAAACACCGTAACCAGCTAATTATCCATAAAAATATCTAATTTCATTGCCATTTCCTGCCATTCCAGTATGCTGGGCCCTCTTTTCCCAACATGGAAACCAAATCGTGGGACCGACAAAACAACATAAGCCCCCCACCTGGGCAACGGCCTTTGAGACCGCATTTGCAGCGCAGCTTCCCCTATTGGACGCCCTGCAAGCACGGCTACAGTACCGCTTTGTCAATCGAGAGCTTCTGTACCAAAGTCTGTTGCACAAGTCGGTGAGTCATCACTTTCGTCTCAAAGGCCCGGGGGAGTATCGAGACCTCCCCCATTACGAGCGCCTTGAATTCCTTGGGGATTCTGTGGTGAGCCTCAGTGTGTCCACCTATCTCTGGAAGCGATTTCCGGGCGCCCCTGAAGGCAAGCTCTCCCAGCTTCGCTCTCATCTCGTGAGCCAGGAGTCCTTGGCACATCTTGCGCGCAGTTTGGAACTCAGCCCTTGTATTTGGGTAGCACCTGCAGAAGCTAGGCTTTTGACCCAGGAAAAGGAATCCATCCTTGCAGATGTGTACGAAGCTCTGATGGGAGCTGTGTACTTAGACTCTGATTTTCCAACTGCTTCTAAAGCCGTGGTGGAAAGCTTTGATCTGATCTTCCGACAAAATTTAGAATCTCTCCACGAGGACTTTAAAACCCTCTTGCAAGAATATACGCAGAAAAAATTTGGAGTTACTCCCTCCTACATCCAAAAAGAAGAAGTCGGACCCGACCATGAGAAGCTATTTTCCATGGCTGTGGCTTTAGACTCCCAAGAGTTGGCATGGGGCAAAGGGTATTCCAAGAAGAAAGCTTCCCAAGAAGCAGCAAAAGCTGCCTTGGAAAGTTTGAAGAAAGAAGGAGTGACATCGTGAAATTAAAAGGGACCGTGGCCTTGGTGGGCCGCCCCAATGTGGGAAAATCATCCCTGTTTAATAGTCTCACCGACGAGAGAAATGCCATCGTCCATGCGACGCCTGGTGTGACCCGAGATTTTATCCAAGGTACCGTTACCGACGATGACATCGGATTTCTTCTTCTCGATACCGGTGGCTATGAAGTCACCCGAGGGGAAGTGGAACGAGGGGAATTTTCCAGAGAAATCATTTGGGACCAAACCCTGCGTGCGGTGGAGCGGGCAGATCTGGTGATCTTCCTCCTCGATGGCAAAGCAGGATTTTTACCCGATGATCAGGTGCTTCTTCGCTTTTTGAAGAAGCAAGGCACCCCATTCTTACCTGTGATCAACAAGATCGACGGTAAGGAGCAGGAAGTGCTCGCTTGGGAATTCTTGCAACACGGGATTGTAGATCCCTGGATGATCAGTGCAGCCCACCGTAAAGGATTGGGAGCCCTTCTTGAAGTGGTTTTCGATCGACTTAAAGATTGCAAAACCATTACTTCCGAGGAGGAGAATACCACTCGTATCGCTATCATAGGACGTCCCAATGCTGGGAAATCCTCCGTGCTCAACCGATTGGTCGGTGAGTCTCGCATGTTAGTAAGTGACATTCCAGGTACCACCCGAGATTCAGTGGATACCCAATTTCGCTACAATCAAAAAGGCTACACCCTGATTGACACAGCTGGAATTCGACGTCGCCCCAGAATCTCCGAAGAGATCGAAGGCCAAAGTGTGAGCCGCAGTTTGCGCGCCATCGGTCGTGCCAACATCGTGATCTTGGTGGTGGACATCAGCATCGGTGTCGCAGATCAGGATATGCGTTTACTCAACCTCGCCTTGGATCGAGGCAAGCCGGTTCTACTGTTGCTCAACAAGTGGGATTTGATTCCGGATAAAACATCCAGAACCTTGGATCAAATCAAGGAAGGCATTCGAAGCCAGATCTTGAAGGCCCATGCCATGCTCCCGATTCACGTGATTTCTTGTACTACCAACCATCGCGTGGGCTTGCTCATGGAATGGGTGGAAAAAATGCACGAGCAGCAAAATCGCAAGATTCCGACCTCTCAATTAAATATATTGCTGCAAAAAATTGTTCAGGAACACAGCCCTCGTTTGACGAACAACTATACGACGCAGCCTAAGTTCTTTTATATGACCCAGATTGCAAGTCATCCGATTACCTTCTTGATGTTCTGTCGGCAAGCCTCCAAGCTGCAAACCGACTACCAGCGCTTTTTGCTAAAGCGTATGCAGAAGGAACTCGACCTTGAGATGGTGCCCGTTCGTCTTGTCTTCCGTTCGAAGACGACGAAGAAACGGGAAGAAGAGATGGAAGCGGAGTAGGGGTAGCAGATACAAAGTCCTGTGGGGACACCCGATGATGCGAGTGTCCCCTTTTCCGTCCCTCCGGGGTAGCAGATACAAAGTCCTGTGGGGACACCCGATGCGAGTGTCCCCTTTTCCGTCCCTCCGGGGACACTCGCATCGGGTGTCCCCACAGGACTTTGGTGTGCCCCCTATCTCACTCCCAACTACTCATACTGAATAAAGCCCTCTACCTCCTTCTCGATATCTCGAATCACCAAGTCCTTCTTCTTCAACAAGGCATCGATATTTTCGAGGGCATCGTCTTGTAGATACTCTGAAAACACAGAGAATTCAGTTGTGTCTGTATAGATCTCTCGGTCTGAAAGTACAGTATCCAATTTATCCGAAATTTTCTCGAACAGATACTTGCGAAGATAGGAGGCTTTGAAGCGAGGGAATGTAACAAAAGAGACTCGCTGTTCAAAAGCTGGATCTACCACATCATCATTGCTGATAAAAAAGATCAGGTTTTCCACAATGGGGACTTTCACGCCTCCCAAATACGGAGAAGAAAAAATCCCGTTTGCAGGCTCAAAAAGTGCTTTGAAAGAAGCTTTTAAATTAGGATTATTGATGGCTTCTGCTTCATCCACGAGCATGAATCGGTTGATCGGGGCTTTTCTGCCTCCTGAGGTTTGCTTGGTCAGCCCGGTAAGGAGCGAGCCAGGAATTTCTGTGGTACCGAGTAATTTGTCTGCTCCCTCGCTTATGAGTGTCAACGAGATAAAATCTTCCATCTTATCTGCACTCTCATCTTCCTCTAGGTACAACCACTCTGCCAATTTGTTCACAAATTCAGTTTTACCAAGCCCACCTGATCCTTGAATAAAAACAAATTTTCCATAGCGATCATTTTTATCTACAGGATTGGGATCCAAGGAGTGTCGAACCTGTTTTCGAATCGCAGTTTTGAAAACAGCAATTGCGTGGTCTCGATCTTTTCCTTCCTCGTAGTTCTCAAAAAAACCTTCGATATTGCTATAGAGTTGCTTTATTTTCCTATACGCAATCCCATTTTTGCTCAATAATTGCCGATCAAATTCTTTTGGCGTCATGCCGTCGAGCTTGAGAAGTGGTTTTTTACCCTGTGGAAGATTAAACACAGTGGTGAAATATTCAAAAATCTTGGATCGATCAAACGGATTGTTACGCGCTTCTGTGAATTTTTTCTCGATGCTGCTCCATAGAATCGGAGGGATTCGTCTTTTTTCTACCGCATAGATGATCTCATAGGAGAGGAGAGGGTCAGCTCCTTCTAAGCGTACAATTTTTCGATGCTGCTTCCATACATTATAAATGATTGTGGTCGTTTGCTGCAGGACGACAAATCCACCAATTCCAGCTCCCAGAGCCAGCTCTGGAATTACTTTTGACAGTGGAATTAGAGATCCCAAGCACATGCCCTGGCAACATCCATAGACAATATCGTCGTGTGTTTGTCGATAGGCATCGCTTTTTTTCCGTGCTAAAAATTGAGAGATAAGCTCATCATCAAGGGTTTGCCTCTGTGAGGGCGCAACTGCAATTGGATCGGTTTCTGAGGGAATCAGAAGTTCGACATCATCCTCTTGTAACCCAGGTTGACGATTGTGCACAGGCGCAGGGGTTCGGTGCATTCGACGTTTGCAGGCTTGATAGGGGGCACAGCAGGGGGAGCCGGCACAAAAACCCGCAAGATTGCCTAGGCCCTGTATGCATGATTTTACATACGATTTTTTGGGATGGCGGGCGTGATAGTCTTCCCCGATTGGCGTATTCAGAACCCCCTCTTGTAGAACCCCAGAAAGTCCTTCGAGGGTCAATTCTTCCGGGTATTTTTCCCAAATTTTACGTTGATCAAATGCCGCTGAATAATTGGTCTGGATATAGGGATCATCGGTTCCAGGTTGTGATTGTGGAGAGGCAAAACCAGGTAGAGTTAAAAGAAGGGTGAGAGAGAATAAAAACCAGTTTCTGATAGGGGCGGGCATGACGATTTCCTTCGTGCTAGATTAAGTCTCCGTATATAGCAGAAATCCGCCGCGGCGCAAATGATTGTCTGGGATTCTTGGAAAAGTGAAAGATAAAGGGTGGATAGAGGGATTGGGTCCACCTACCTTTTTAGGATAGGGTCACTCACCAAAGGTGAGTGACCCTATCCTAAAAAGGTAGGTGGACCCAATCCCCCAATTCGAATCAACGAATCACAAAGTTGGACGCATACAAAATCGCAATAAAATGAAATACGCTGGCTAGCAATACAAAGAAATGCCAAATCGCATGGTTGTATGGAAGTTTCTTCCACAGATAAAAAACCGTACCCAGGGTGTAGGTAATACCTCCTGCAAAAATCCATCCAATGGCTGTGGAAGAAAGCGAGGCTCGTAGAGGGCCCATGGCACCCACCAGCATCCATCCCATTCCGAGATAAATCGAAGTCGATAGCAGTTTAAATCGACCTGTAAAAAACAATTTAAAAATAATTCCGATGAGAGCCATGCTCCACACAATCAGCAAAAAAGTAACGCCAGTATCCCGTGGTACATTGAGTACCAAGAACGGTGTGTACGATCCTGCAATGAGCAAGTAGATGGCAGCATGGTCACAGGTTTTGAACACCTTCTTGGCTGTGAGATGCGGAATGGCATGGTACAGTGTGGAAAAGGTATACAGTGCGATTAACGAAATTCCATAGATGAGGTAACTCACAAAATGACCTGTGGATCCGTAGAGACAAGCCAGGATCAGTAACGCAGTTAGGCCACCAACGCCGAATAAGACACCCAATCCATGAATTAGGCTATTTGCAATTTCCTCTTTTACGGTATAGGCCGCATGGAAAGGCACCACTTTTTTTACTTTTTTCATACAAATCCAAAACAGAAGGGTAAATAGAGAGACTAAAATCGAAGTCGTTTTGCTGGCAAGTTTACTCGTTGATCCGTGACATAGTCTGCGGGGAGATGCTTCTTTACTTCCAACAAAAAGACCTTGCTCGTGCGCAGAAGAGAGGTCTCAGGATGCAAGTCGATCTCGACTGCACGAGAGTTCTCATTGTGAGGGACCAAGATCAACTGCAAGCCTCGACACTGAGGTTTTGCAGGGTGTATCACGTAGGCCTGAGAAAACAAACCCCACGGATAAAACAAAGTCCGAAGTCGGGTTCCCAACTCCAACCCATCCTCGGTTACCGCAACGTCTCGCAACACAAACAAGTAATGATACAATACACCGACCCAAGGGCCCACTACAAAAAGAAGAAACGTACCCGTTTGGATCATAGGTACAGAAAAGAAAAAATACAAGGTCCCCAACCGGTTGAGCAGCAGAAAGAGCAAACACCCAGCCATTCCAAAGGAAGCAGCCTGTAGAAGCCCCCGAGGAAATGTAAAAAAACGTCGGCCATAGGGCAGATTTTCTGTGAAAAATTGCTGCTCATGCCACTCATTTTTCCGTTGGTACCAGTATTTGATGGCATTTTCGTCCTCGGGGTCACAGTCCAAGACTTTCTGCCAAATTTGCGCTTCTACTTCAAAGTTTCCTTCTCGCGCGCAGAGTGCCGCCTGGAGTTTAAGCGCCTGCACATTTTTGGGACCCAGGCTGAGTAATTCCTGAATCTCTTCGTGGGCTTGGGTTTCCTCACCTCGATTGATGTTGGCAAGGATTTCTTTTACATGCGCCATACTTTCCACCTCTTTTGACCTTTTTCGGCTGATAGCGCTGTTTCATTGAATTTTATTCTGTGTCTTTTTGGCTGTCTTTTTAGCTAAGCCTTGTATAAAAAAGCACTTACCCGTTGTGTATGTGCCTCGAGAGAAGGAGCTGATAGATGGAAAAAGTGCTATTTACTGGACAACAAGTGCAGGCATCCCTGCAACCCGATGGCATCGGTCGGGTCCGGTTTGACAATCAAACCGCATCGGTGAACAAATTTAACGTGGCAACCTTGTCGGATTTACAATCTTGCATGGACGCACTGGAAAAAGAACCTTCCCTGCGAGGGGTTTTGTTCTCGAGCACCAAATCCGTATTCATCGTCGGTGCGGATATCATGGAGTTTATTCCGCGATTTAAAACCGCGGATTCCGAGCTTACAAGTTGGCTCGCCTCCACCCACACCCTCTTCGATCGCATCGAGGATTTGCCCTGCCCCACAGTAGCTGCCATCAACGGAGTTTGCCTCGGCGGTGGATGCGAAGTGACCCTGGCTTGCACGTTCCGACTTGCGACGGATCAGGCCTCCATCGGATTGCCAGAAACCAAATTGGGGATTTTCCCCGGCTGGGGCGGTACTGTGCGCTTACCTCGCATGATCGGGGCAGACAATGCCATCGAATGGATAGCAGGCGGAAAAGCCTACACCGCTGCGGAGGCACTGCAAATTGGTGTCATCGACGGCATCGTGGCCGCTGCTGATTTGGAGAATGAGGGGTTGGCCCTGCTTGCTCGTGCCGCCAAAGAAGAAGTGGCATGGCAACCTCGACAAGCAGTGAAAAAACGCCCGTTGTCTTTCTTAACTCCGCTGGAAGCCGTCATGGCTTTTGAGTCAGCCAAAGCATTTGTGGGGGCCCAAGCCGGTCCTCATTATCCAGCACCTATGGAAGCCATTGAAGTCATGCGCAAAAGTGCTGGGTTGTCTCGCAAAGAAGCCCAGGTGCTAGAAATTGCTGGCTTCGTTAAAGTGGCGAAAACCAAGGTTGCCGAAAGCCTGGTTTCCATCTTCCTCGCAGATCAATTCAACAAAAAACAATCCAAACAGTGGGTCCAAAAATCCACACCGGTTAAACGAGCCGGCGTGTTGGGCGCTGGTATCATGGGTGGTGGCATCGCCTACCAATCCGCCAGTCGTGGTGTGCCCATCTTGATGAAAGACATTGCACCAGCTGCCCTCGAGCTTGGCTTGAAAGAAGCCGCAGGTTTGCTCGATAAGCAAGTGGAGCGCAAGAAAATCGATACCAAGACCATGGCGAAAGTCATGGCAAGTATCACACCCACTTTACAGAATGCTGAATTTGCCTCTGTAGATGTTGTGGTAGAAGCTGTGGTGGAAAACCTGCAGATCAAGCAGAAGGTGCTGGCAGAAATTGAAAAAACCGTGTCGCCTACTACCATCTTGGCAAGTAACACGTCCACCATTCCCATCAGCCTTTTGGCACAGTCTCTCGTGCGTCCTGAAAATTTCTGCGGTATGCACTTTTTTAATCCCGTTCATCGGATGCCACTGGTGGAAGTGATTCGCGGAGAAAAAACGAGTGACGAAGCCATTGCGCGTATTACGCAGTACACCTTGCAAATGGGCAAGACGCCCATCGTGGTGAAAGATTGTCCTGGGTTTTTAGTGAATCGCATTCTCTTTCCCTACTGTTTTGCTTTTCTCCAGTTGGTGGAAGAGGGAGTTGATTTTGTACGCATCGATCGTGTCATGGAAAAATTTGGCTGGCCCATGGGACCTGCCTACCTCCTCGATGTGATCGGATTGGATACCGTCTTGCATGCTGCCAAAGTCATGCTAGAAGCATATCCACAGCGTATGCAAATTGCAGGTTCTAATCCTGTCATGCATCTCGTAGAAGCCAAACGCTTGGGGCAAAAGAATGGAAAAGGATTTTACCGATACGAAGTCGACCGCAAAGGCAAGTCGGTGAAGAAACCGGATCCAGAGGTCATTGCATTATTGGGTGCACCTAAGAAAGAATGTGCGGATGCGGACATTATCGATCGATTGATGATTCCCATGATCAACGAGAGTGCATGGTGTATCGAAGAAAAAATTGTGTCCTCTCCCATGGAACTTGATTTGGGGTTGCTCTACGGTCTTGGATTTCCTCCCTTCCGTGGGGGTGCTCTGAAGTATGCCGATGACTACGGACTCGAAGCTCTCTGCAAGAAAGCTGATTCCTTTGCTCACCTCGGTGGCTGCTATCAACCCGCTCCGCTTCTGCGCAAAATGGCGCAGTCCGGTGCTTTGTTTTACCACGCATAGGAGACTGCGATATGAAAGAAGTCGTACTCGTCGACGCGGCTCGTACCCCCATGGGTCGCTCCAAAGGGGGGATGTTTCGCAATCGTCGTGCAGAGGATATTTCTGCAGAGTTGCTTACTGGTATTATGCAACGCAACCCTGGGTTTGATCCCAAGGAAGTGGACGATGTAATTTGGGGCTGTGTCCAACAAACCTTGGAACAGTCCTACAACATCGCTCGGTTCATTGCTTTGCAGACTGCGATCCCTCATACAGTACCTGCACAAACCATCAACCGTTTGTGTGGTTCCTCCATGTCAGCGCTTCATACAGCAGCTGTTTCGATTATGGCAGGACAAGGGGATGTGTATGTAGTGGGTGGCACCGAGCACATGGGACATGTACCCATGACCCACGGTATCGACTGGAATCCACATGGAAGTAAGTTCTACGCCAAAGCCTCTGGCATGATGGGACTCACGGCAGAGCTCTTAGCGAAGATGCATGGGATCACCAGGGAGGAGCAAGATCGTTTTGCACTTCGCTCGCATCAGAATGCGCATCAAGCTACTGTGCGAGGAGATTTCCGAAGTGAAATTATTCCCATCGAAGGACATGATGCTGCGGGGAATTTGCGACGCTTCGATTATGATGAAGTGATTCGAGAAGATGCAAGTTTCGAATCACTTTCTCAACTTTCTCCTGTATTCGATCCTCGCAACGGTACCGTAACTGCAGGGAACTCTTCTGCGATTTCGGATGGTGCCTCTGTGCTGTTGGTGATGAGTGCAGAACGAGCGAAGGCTTGTGGATTGCGCCCTCGATTGAAGGTGCGCGGCATGGCTGCTGCCGGTGTAGATCCTTCGATTATGGGATATGGTCCTGTGCCCGCTGTGCATAAAGCGTTGAAACAAGCAGGGCTCAAAATCGAAGACATCGGTCTCTTTGAATTGAACGAAGCTTTTGCTGCTCAGTCATTGCCTGTGATTAAAGATTTGGGTCTTCGGGATATGATGGAGGAAAAGATCAACATTCACGGAGGTGCCATCGCTTTGGGGCATCCGTTGGGATGCTCCGGTGCTCGTATCACGGGAACTCTACTCCATGCGATGGAGAAGCAGAACGTGAGATTTGGGGTTGCCACCATGTGTATCGGGTTGGGTCAAGGCATCGCTACCGTTTTTGAAAGGGTATAAGATGCAGCCTGTGCCTTACACATCTACTGTTCGGTTGGAGAGTGCTCGATTTTCTTTTTCCTCAGGGCACTTCACGATTTTTTCTCGAGAGAAACGAGAGCGTCTTCATGGGCATCGCTTTACCGTCGCGTGCACCATGGAAACTCAAGTTGGAGCTGAAGGCTTGAGTTTTGATTATGGGTTTTACAAAAAGGAAATCGAAGGCCTTTGTGAAGAGTTGGATGAGTACTTTCTCCTACCGGAGCACAATCCTCATCTCCAGCTACAACCGAAGGGAGAACAGGTTCAGTGTACCTTTGCGGGAAAAGAATTTGTTCTGCTTGCAGAGGATGTGAAGATTTTACCGGTGTCTAACATCACGGTAGAAGAGATGTCTCGATGGATGGCAGGTCGGTTGCAACAAACCTGTGGGGCTTCCTTTGCCTCCCATGGGATTACCGCTTGCTCGCTGGAAGTGGCTTCTGGACCAGGGCAGAGCGCTTCCTTTTCCTTCTAAGTCCTGTGGGGACACCCCGTTGGAGTGTCCCCTTTTCCGTTCGGGGACACCCCGTTGGAGTGTCCCCTTTTCCGTTCGGGGACACTCGCATCGGGTGTCCCCACAGGGCTAACGAGACTGGTAATAGCTTTCCACTTGAGCCGGGATTTCTGCAAGCACTTCTGCAGCAAGTTCTTTTGGGTTTCCTTGGTGTTTATTAAACCTAACAAATTGAACGATATCTCTACTTTCGCCGGCTGATTTACCTTCATTTAGTTTATCCAGTCCGTCCATTGCTGAAAAGTCAGCTTGACCTACGCCTACAATGACAATGGAAATGGGGAATTTCGCTGCTTCATTGATTGCTTTTATCGTTGCATCCTTATCCTCAAACCCTCCATCTGTGAGCAGCAACAGCACCTGGTAGAGTTGCTTTTCCTTTGGCAGTTTTTTAAAGTCTTTTATGACTTGTGTAATCACGGGAGCGAAATAAGTAGGGCCTGACAAGCTCATCCCTCCGCCCATTACGCTGTCGATTTGATCTTGATATGCGGATTTGAGGCCTTCTGTTTTTTCGCAAGGGTTTTGAGTGAGAGGAAAACAATGGTTGGCATCATTACCCCGTACCCCTATGACTGCCCCAAATCCATAGGTCATAAAAAATTGATCGTCATCATAGGGAGCCAAAATATTTGCTACCGCTATCATGGCTTGTTCATATGGAGTACCACCCACTGTTTGGTGAAAGTGTAAGGTGCCTCTGTCAGCAGGATGCCCATTGGAACCGGTGAAGTCCACGGCAACCGTAAGGTTAAAGCTAAGCGCACGCTCCTTCTTTTCCTCGTTTACTTCGATGGGCTCTGCAGGTTTTTCACCCATAACGCGAGCGAAAAAACCGGAAGGCTGGAGAGATGCAGCTGCAGTTTCGGGTGCTGCGGATGTCGGTGTAAAGAGAAAGACTCCGGAGGTTTTATTTTTTGAGTTTATTAATTTTACTTCAAACGTTTTATTGTTTAGAAAATTCTGTGCAGGAATTTCACACGTGCCGATCAGGTCATGCTTGGTAACTTTATCTTCATCCCAGACCTCTACTTGAATAGCCTGCCCTTGGATAAAGTCAATGCTTTTCACTATTTCTTTATATTCGGGTTTTAGGTTTTCATATACAACTTGAGAGCGAAAAAATTCATACCATTCCCCTGCAGCATTCTTTCGTTTCAAGATAAAATAGGGATCAGAGGTGCCTTTCCCAAGTCCAAACATCTTCTTATCTTTGGCATCCAAAGGGGTCGTTGTTTTAACGGAGAGTAAAATGTCTTGTTGTGGATTTGCAGGATCCACCGGTGTGGCATTCACTTGGATAAAACCGCGATCCTCATACTCATATCTGAGTCTTGCCAATCCAAATCCACTATACTTGCCTAATAGTTCTGCTATTGTGGTTGTGTAAGTTCCGTACTCTTTTTTCCCTTTAAATGCCCTAAATCGTATGTATTCTTCCTTGACGAAGCTGTAGACGTACGAAGGAAATACCTGGTGAGTACTCTTATCTACTGTTTCTGCCTTTGTAATTTCTTCTGTACAGGCTTTGTCACTGAAAATCTGTACCTCCACATCTGCACCTTTTGCATCATCTTGGCACTCCACATGAAAGTGAATTCGGGTTTTTCCACTTTCTTCTTTTTTCATAGGCGCTTTCTCTGCTGCTTGCAGGTGAGAAAACGCCAGGCCGACAAAAAACATCGCACCGAGAATCTTTGAAATACGCATACATTTTCCTTCCGTAGGTTGAAGAGGCTTACATAGGCTTGGAAGGAAAAAATGTCAAGAAATGCGGATAGGTGAGTACGCCAATCGTTAGAGCGAAGCTGTACCTTCTTGCAGCACAGGCGTGTAGGCGGGCAAAATCAACGAAGTGTCTGTGAATGTGGAAAGAGAGTACGTAAAATCATATGGTATGCTGAGAACGTAGCGAGAACCGCCTCCTGTAAACGTCATCCAGTTTATATGTTGAGAAAAAGTGGGGCTGTAGAAAGAGGTCGGTGTTTGAGCAAGGACTGTGGCTATCGTGGTCCAGCCGGACCCATTCGTCAAGCAATCTGCAATCCCGTTGCAGTGTAACAAGACGGTCCCTGTCCCATTCCCTGTTGCAACATATAATTGATCGTTGGTTGCCACCATTTGAATCGGGCCGGATAAAGAAGTTGTGATCGAAGTAACTGTCGTTTTAATTGGTAGTCCAGAATTGTCGAAGGCAATCAGTCGCATTTCGGCTGCTGTGTGATACATAATGTAATTCCCCTGGGAAGTTGGAATTACATTCGAGAATAAAACAGAACCACCGCCTGTTACTGGTGTAAGCCTATTCCAGGCAGCCACGCTGGTTGCACAAGTTCGAGCCCCTGCACTTACCGGGCAAATATTCAGTGCGAGTCGATTCTCACTATTCTCGTAGGTGAGTACAAGACTATTGTTGTTTGTCACCACGTGCAAGTCTGTCCCACCATTAATAAATAGATTATTTTGTGTGGTAGAGCTCCAGTTTGCCTGTTGGGAGCAATCGGTTGACTGGCTACAAGCGGTTATAGATATTGCATTTGCAGCCGTATCATACGAAAAGACAAACAAGGTCCCGTTTGTTGTTTGCATGACTGTGTTTTGTGCGAGAGCGTTGATTTGACTAAATACCCAATTGCCTGTGCTTAAACAATTGGAGGTGATGTTGCAAGCAGCTATAGAAATTTCTCCGCTTATATCGTCAAAATAGGACAGGTAAAGCTGAGTGCCACCGGTGGATGTAAATTGAACGCCAGAGAGAGAGTCAGTACTCACGGTTGCGGTGATAATCGCAGCTGGAGTCGACCAGTCCGAAGTTTTCAAGCAAGAGCTGGAAGCCGGAAAAGATGTGCATGAACTCATAAAAATAGATGTTGCCCCCACATATGCACGATACAGCGTGGTGCTCACTTGGAAGATTACATCCTTTTTCACAGTGGCATTTGACCAATTTTGAAACAAATCCAAACACGCACTTCCATCTTGGGTGCTCAATAAGCCCGTTGCATCTAAGGTGGCATTGCTAAGGACATAAAGGGATTGTTGGGAGGTGTCTTTAGCTGGATCATTGAGTCGATACACAAAAGGCAAGTTGGCAAAGGTTACGCTGTTGCTTTGTAGGAAGGTAGACCCCGTACATCCGGTAGCAGAAAAAAATAAAGCCGCGCTCTGTGTGAGGCCTGTAGTTTTATTCACAGAGAAATAATTTTCTTGGTTTGTATCCTGTACCAAAAAGGAATCGGTTTGATCGGAGACAAAAATGCCCACGATTTTTTCGGCGGCGTCTTTTACCACCCCAGTAATTGTGGTGTTGGTGTCTGTTGAGGTATTGGTATTGGTATTGGTATTGGTATTGGTATTGGTAATACTCGAGGTATTTGATTTAACCGTCCCATTCTGAGAGGCGATTTTCAAATCGGAAGAACTGCCCCCACATCCAGAAGCCAAATATCCAAGGATCCACAGGATCAGAATGGTCTGTTTTTTCATAAAGAATCTACCTTTGGTTATAGTATGCCAGTTTTATTCATGCAGAATGGGTATCGGCCTGGAGGTGATTTCTATATAGGGAAAAATAATAAATAAGAATATTAGATAGATAAGTAGATGGATGTACAATGGAAGGGGGAGGTACGTTATGAACATTCGCTATGCGGAAACCATCAAACATCTATCTGAACGGATTCTTGCTGCACAGGCTCCCATCCGAATTCTCGACTCTATCAAGTGGCCCCCGCATATTGCCAAAGAGCTGCTCAAAAGTAAGTTCACGCAAATGCCTCGCATGGGGAAAAAGGAGTATGCAGGAATCGACCTTACCTTTGATCCTAAAAAGGTTTCAGCAGAATTTCATGAAATTACCCAAGAGATCAAAAGGAAGATGGGTGATACGGATCGTGTGGGGCTTTTGCTGCAGGAGATCTGTATAGAGTATCAGCATGTGTTGGAAATGATCATGGCTCGTGGAACCAAAGAATTTGGGATTTGGAGCCGTCGTTTGTATGGATCTTCCTATGATACCTTCCATGACGACGCATGCACCGTACATGATCTCGGCAAAACTCTGAAAGATATTTTAAATGGAGTTGATTGTTATCCCTTGGGCCCTGAGGATCCCAAAATTATCACCGCTCCTCAGGTGGTCAAGGAGCTGAAGAAACGATTTCGCAGTTATTTTACCCATCATGAAGTGGGTGTTCTGCTATCCGATGGGTTGATCTCCGATGCCGCAGCTGGAGGAGACAAGATTAAAATCAATCGTGATACCTTGTTTTCTCGCAGGGACATTGATTTGCTCGAAGTCCACGAGGGGCATGTCCATGTGGGCACTACTTTTAACGGAGCCAATCAACCCTATGCCAAATGGTTATCAAAGGGATCGCCTCGAGTGGTCTGTGCCCAAGAAGGCCTTGCGGTAATGATGGAGATTTTTACCTTCCACAGTGACTTTATTCGCACGCGTCGCATTAATGACCGTGTAGTGGGCATTCACCTGGTGGAGCAGGGGGCTAACCTCATTGAGCTGTGTCAATATTATTTGAATCAGGGCTACCATGCAGATGAGGTGCTTTACAATGTGCGCCGTATCTTTAGGGGCTCTATCTTTGAAGGGGGCTATCCGTTTACCAAAGACCTTTCCTATGCAAAGGGATTTATTGAGAACTATAATTTTATCCGATCTGCCATCGCAGCTGGCTATCCCCATTTGATACCCTTGTTGTTCGTCGGGAAACTCAACCTACAAGACATCCCCTTGCTCTATGAGTTGCAGATGGAGGGGATTGTGCAGCCTCCTTTGTATTTGCCCTCTCAGTTTTCAGATTTGAACGGGTTGGCAGTATGGATGAGCTACTCTAATTTTTTCAACCAACTGAATCTAAAGGGAATCAAAGCAAAGTTTTCTGAAATGTTCTCTCAGGTTACTGTTCCTCCTTGTCCATTGCCCACACGGAAGGTGAGTTAATTACAAAGTTGGGAATATGGTCGCGCCGCCCCCGTCATCCCAAGGCTGCGTAGCAGCGGTATGGGATCTTGTTAAAAATGCAGGGGATCCCATACGGTCCCTTCGGGGCCTTGGGATGACGGGGGCGGTGCGACCATGCAGCCTAAAGAGAAGATCGCAGGGCCCATAAATCCACAAAAGAAGGTTGAAACAAGGTGGCTCGCAGGTAAGCAAGGCCTGCAGAGCCTCCCGTCCCAGGCACATTACCAATGGTGCGTTCCACAATCTTGACGTGTCGATAGCGCCACTCTTGCATGCCTTCATCCAGATCCACATACCGCTCTAGCAATGCCACCCGTGGAGAACGCTCTCGATACAAGGTGAGTAGTAGGTCTTGCACACGGGCGTCCCCTGTATAGGGCTGAGAATAAGGACGTTGGAGGATATCTACGGGAATGGCAACCCCCATATGTTGGGATAAAAACTGCAGGAGAGCATCGTAGAGCGTGGGGGCTTCATAATCATGAGAGAGGCTCTCGAAGGCAGGGTGAGCCGTAAACAGAGTAAGGGTACGGGGATTTTTTTGCCCCAGCTGGCATTCCAATCGTCGAAATTGTAGGGACTGAAACCCGCTTGCTTGCTGCAATCGAGTACGAAAAGAATAAAAGGAAATCGGGGTCATGGTTTCGAGAATATCTGCTTGAGACACCAAGGTTTTGAGGATCACCAACATACGATGCAAGGTGTCCAGGGCCTCGGATTCTTTTCCAGCTTGAAGGTGAACCCTCAAAAAATTGGATTCGTGCAGCAACTGTTTGAACCACAGCTCATAGGTTTGATGAATGATGATAAATAGAGTTTCGTCATGCTCTTCGGGAGAGAGGGGTTGTTGGGCATCCAAAATTTTGTGCAACTGCAAGTAGTCCCCGTATGTCATGTCCATGCAAATGCTCCCCAAATCCTTCAAAGAAACCACGGCGATTTTGTTTATAACTTATTGTAAATATAGAGGAAATTTATTGCGCTGTAAATTTTTTTCCTGCCACCCGATGGACAAATACAACTTTATTTATAGGTAGGAGTAGGTATGAAAGCGGGCTCTTGAAGCTAGAGAAGAGAACGGGGGTGCTGCTAATCTGGCACCTAGTTGGATGATTTACAACAACACGGGTCACGAACAGACCGTACAGTTGGAGCTGGATTACAAGTAGTCCCTACTCAGAAATGCGCTTCTTCTCAGGGGTTACTGGAGTCTGAGCTTCGTCCTCCTCAGACTTTAGGCCCTTTTTGAAATTGCGGATTCCTTCGCCCACGGCCTTGCCCAACTGGGGCAATTTGCTAGGTCCGAAGAGCAGTACAGCGACGCCGAATATGAGCAAGAGCTCGGATGAACCTGGTAACATACTAAAACCTCCCTTTCGATACCTGCGTACATATATCCGCTTTCGCAGCGCCTTGCCAAGGCAAAGTTATCGCCCCACATCTGCAGCGTCCTGTGGGGACGCTGCAGATGTGGGGGATTATCCGGGGACACTCGCATCGGGTGTCCTCACAGGGCGCTCTACATATTCCGTACCCGCGCCAGCCCTTGCTCCGAGAGGCTCGCCCCGTAGTGGCCAATCACATCCGCAGCCAGCGCGGCCCCCATTCGCCCCGCTGCCTCCAACTCCCGATCCAGGAGCAATCCGTACAGCACCCCTGCAGCGAACATGTCCCCCGCTCCCGTAGTATCCACCACCGCCACCGTTTCTGCGGAGATGTAACAGCGCTCTGAACCTCGCTGGAGCAAGGCGCCTTTGGCGCCGAGTTTGATCACAGCCAAGATGCCTAAATCCGCAAGGGATTGTGCTGCAAACTCAGGGGAACCTGGAAACAGCAAGTGCGCTTCTTCCTCATTGGCAAAGACAATATCCGCATTCTGGGTAATCAGATCGAGCATCTCTTGAGGAAAGGACTTCGCCACACAAGGATCGGAGATGTCGATAGAGATCAGGGCCCCGTTTGCTTTGGCCATAGCGATGGACTGACACACGGCCTCTTTCTGAAGAGGGGCAAACCAGGCGTATCCGCTGCAATGGAAAAATCGCGTGTTTTGAAGCGCCTGCGCAGGTACATCTGCATGCCCCACTTCGGAACTGGCCCCCAAATGAGTGACCATGGTGCGCTCCCCATCGGGGGTTACCAAAACCACACAGCACCCGGTAGCATGCCCAGGTTGGAGGGACAGTTGGGCGGTGATATTGATCTCTCCGGTGCGCATGCGAATTTTCTCGCCAAAGGCATCGGGGCCCACGGCTCCTGCGAATACAGTTTTTTTCCCTAGTAAGGCGAGGGCTCGAATTGCATTTAAGCAAGAGCCGCCTAACTCACAGGAAAATTCCCGATGATTTACTTTTTCTAAAATTTCATGCTGTTCTTGGGCACCCACCATATGGGCATACCCTTTTTGAAGGGGCAGGGTCTGCAACTCTGCCTCAGATACGGATACCACGACATCCATCAATGCACCACAGACCGACACGACATCTAATGTTTGCATACCGCCCTTTCAACTCGTCATTCCTGTACTTAAGTTCTGCCCGATCTTATCCGATCCAAGGTAGCAGTAAACAATAACTTTTTATTTTTGAAGGGTGATTTCTGTGTACAAGCTATTTTTTCTTTTCACCAGTTGTATCGGACTCTACGTGGGTTGCTCAAAAAGCAGCAGCGAGAGTTCAAGGGCAGCTCCAGCAGTATCTCCCGCGAAGAGCACAGCGATTACTTCTCCAGAGACCACCACCAAGAGTCAGTTACAAACGTCTATCGACACAGACACAGGTTCCGATACCCAGACAAAGACTGCAACTGGGGACCCTTCGGTGATTCAATTTTCTAAACATTTAGGCACCCGCTCTCATTACCTCACGGCGCGTCTCAACGAAGTGGGCGGCCCGTTGCCTGGAGCTGCCATTGCCAACACCATTTGGCAATGTCCCGAGAATTCGGTGGTGACAGGAATGAAAGCCTCATATCTCAATCTAGATCGAAAGTTTCAGATAGAATGTGGCTTTCTCGAGGATGGCATGCAGCGCCCTATCGTGCGGCAGAACTGCCAGACCAGTAGTACGACTACGGGATTGGTGGATTTTATGCTATCGCCGGCATGCCCTTTGGGTACTTTTCCCGCAGGCCTGCAATCCAGCAAAATAGCAGCGGATCGGAGCTTTTCATTTTACTGCTGTGAACTCGCCACGGCAGATGGAGTTAAGTTGGCCATACCCACTATCGACGCTGGCAATGGGCTGGGCCTTCAACCTGCCTGTGATCCTTCCATGGCTGGAATGCAAGCGCAGCTCTGGGGGCTGGTGCCCAATCTGCAAGTCAATGCCTCAGGGCAAGCTTCTTTTGCTTTTAGCTGTCCGGTGGATGCCGCCCAAAAAGAAACCAATAAGGTCGTAACCGGATTTTATGGGGAGTACTTCAGGACCGAACAAGATCGACGCTGGGGATTTGATTGCTGTCAACTTGCCTTGCCTGTGCCTGCCTCTAACTAATGTTTGCATTCTAACCACCGTTTGGTACGATCGTACTTATTAAATAAAAACACAGGAAATCTATTATGTTACGGCCATTATTCTGCGTGACGTGGTGGTGGGTAAGTGCGTGGGGACAGCTCGGCTGGGCCGGTGACCATGCGATTGTGGAAGGTCCTCTGATGGGTGCGGTTTTTCATCAAGAGTCAGGTCATGAGCATCTTCTATTGGCAGAGGACTCTACGCAGTTGGGCGATGGGGAGCTGAAGTCGACTCGAGAGGATGGGGTACAAACCGATGGCCCCTTGGAAACGGTACAGATGCGTTCCAATACAAACCCAGTGGTTAGCTATGACATTCCTTTTGCTAAGATTGCAGAAAGAAGCCCTGTTCTTGCGGATTATTTTCGGACCTATTCTCCGATTTTGGAGATGGATGCTTTTTATTTAGAGCGAGACCTCTCTCAAATTAACCGGTACTTGGTCTTTGGACTTCCAGAAGGTGAAAAACTCACCCTGGGTACGCAACGGTTTTTAAAACGATTGGAGGAGGGTCAGGCCAAGGATTTCCAAGTGGTCACCATACAGTCAGCTCGCTTATTAAGCAGTGGAAAACCAGCCTTTACTTGCCCCTTATCTGTAGGCACCTTGCAACAAAGTCCGTACTTTAAAGAACGGATATGGGAGGCAGATGGTACTTTGCGTAAGGTGTTTATGGTGCCAGGCTCTGACTCTTATTGCTTGCATCTGTTTTCGTATCTGCTGTTTTGGGGACCGTTTGCCAATCCTTTTTTTGTGCAAGAGAAAATCTCTATGCGAGATAAATTCGGTGTAGACTTTGTTGCACAAGGTCTTAAGCCGATGATTAAAGAATACAAACTGCAATTTCCTTGTAGAAAGTTAGAACAACTTACCGACATTTTGAAAAACCTGGAAGAGAACAAAGCGCCTTGGAAAACTCCAACGACATTTTGGGAGCCTTTTTTAGAGGCAACTGAATATGGGGAAATCGAAGAACATGTGTCTCGTACTTTTTCAAATAAGGGCCCCTGTAGCCAAGTGCTGACAGTAACCTATCATCCCTCATCGGTAGAGCGGGATGGCAGAGCCTCTGTTCCCTTGCATACGGATCGGCATGCGTATGTACCTGCAGATTTACGGAATCCAAATGCGTGTAAGGCCTACTTGGATGAAGCGTACAAAGTTTGGAAGGAGAAAACGTTGTTTGCGCGTCCTGGCAAATCTCATCTCGGGCATTTTGTGAAGCATACGGAGAGCAAAAGCACAAAGCCGAAGGGGACCACCATCGAAGAGCGCACCTCCACCTACGTGGGTTTTTATGGAGAAGCTGGTGAGGGAGGGGGGAGTCGGCACTCTCACAAACATGTAAGCGCATGGATGTGAGAGTGGGTTTACCTGTCAAGCACAGCAAGTACTTTTTGCTGTGCAGTAGAAAGTTGATCCACCGGGGTCATCAATCCAGATCCCAAGCCTTGCTTGCGAATTTCTGCATCACGGGGCAGTCCGCTTTCTAAGAGTTGGGTGACCAGACGAAAGGCTCGATGGTTGTTTTGCTTCATGACGCCGATGACTTCTTCCACCGTTACCGGGGCACGGTTGTCATCCCAACAATCATAGTCCGTGACAAAGCAGCAAGGCAGATAGGAGATGCCAGCCTCTCGTGCTAAGGCATATTCAGGAAAGTGGGTCATGCCGATGATGTCAGCGCCCATCTGTCGATACATGTGAGATTCTGCTCGGGTGGAGAAGTACGGGCCTTCTACACACACATAGGTTTTCTTTCCGTGTACCCCACAGTCCAATCGACCGGCTTGGGCGAGTACCCATTCAACACCGGCTTGCCAGACGGGATCTGCAAGGGAGACGTGTCCCACCATTCCATCTCCGCAAAACGAGCTTTCTCGTGTGCCTTTGGTGAAGTTCAAGTATTGGGTCGGTACCACCAAATCTCCCGGTGCAAGCTCTTGTCGCAGGCTTCCCACCGCAGAGATAGAGAGTACCCGTGTGGCACCGGCTTGTTTGAGGGCATAGAGGTTGGCACGGTAGTTTACCTCGGAGGGCAAGAGCTCGTGATGGCTTCCGTGTCGAGAGAGGAATAAGCACTCCAGGTGCTTCACACGGATGCGTTTGAGACCGGAGGAGGCGAGGCCAAAGGGAGTCTCTCGGGAGATCTCCTCGAGGGATTCCACATCTTCGAATTTTTCAAAACCAGTTCCACCGATAATAGCCCACATAAGCGGCTCCTTGCTTTAGGAAAAAATAGGTTGATAGTGAACGCCTGTGTTTAAGATCCATCCGGTGATGAGCTCGCGAGGGACCACATCGAAGGACGGGTTAAAGACAGGGGTAGATTCAGGGGCCCAGCGCACAGAACCGGCAGCTCCGTGGAAGCCGCGTACTTCTGCAGCAGGGCGTTCCTCGATGGGGATCTGGGTGCCGTCTGGGCAGGAAAGATCCACCGTGGACATGGGAGCTGCGACGTAGAAGGGGACCCCGTGATGACGAGCAAGCACAGCGAGTGCATAGGACCCAATTTTGTTCGCAGAGTCTCCGTTGGCTGCGATGCGGTCAGCACCGATCACACAGAGTTTCACCTTCCCCATGCGCAACAGGGCGGCTGCCATGCTGTCACACAACAGGGTATGGGGGATGCCGAGTTTTTGTAGCTCCCAGGCGGTGAGGCGTCCGCCTTGGAGGAGGGGGCGGGTCTCGCAGGCGTAGACATGCAGGGCCTTCTTTTGCTCGAAGGCTCCTCGAATCACGCCTAGTGCGGTACCCACGCCCACTGTGGCAAGGCCTCCGGTGTTGCAGATGGTGAGGATGCCATCTCCGTCTTGGATGAGGGCTGCGCCGTGAGTGGCCATAGCGTTGCACATGGCCACGTCTTCTTCAAAAATCTGGGTGGCGACCCGTAGCAAGCTCTCCGCATCGAGCTCGGGAGCTTCTCGCAGCATGCGATCCATGGCCCACATGAGGTTCACAGCTGTGGGGCGCGCCTCGCGGAGCTGCAGTGCGGTGGCTCGAAGGGTGTCTGGGTCTCGGGTGTGCTGGGCAAACTGGGCGAAAGCCAAGGCTGCAGATACGCCGATGAGGGGTGCGCCCCGTACAGCAAGGCTTTGGATCAGCTCCACCATGTGAGTCGGGTGTTGAACGGTGACCCAGTCTTCTCGATCGGGCAACCAACGTTGGTCCAAAATCCGAAGGCCGGCTTCGTCATATACAAGGCTAATGGCGGAAAGGGGACTGCGCATGCTCATCATCTCCACTGGGGAAAAATATGGAGTTGAAGTAGCGGAAATACGGGCATGTTACAAGGATTTTTCGTTGGACGAATTGGATGATGAGATCAGGGACACCCCGTAGAAGTGTCCCTGGTGTGACGAAAGTCCTGTGGGGACACCCGAGAATGGCGCTTCCTTAAGGGGACTGTTTGCCTAACTCCTTGGAAATCCGTCATCCCAAGGTCCCGAAGGGACCGTATGGGATCTCTTCGTTTTGATCGAGATCCCATACGGCTGCTACGCAGCCTTGGGATGACGGATGGGTTGCCATCTTGAACGTAAGCAAAAGATGGCAATTATATCCTTAAGGAAGCACCATTGGGGACACCCGATGCGAGTGTCCCCAATGCGATGCGGTAACGGGGACACTCGCATCGGGTGTCCCCACAGGATTATTGAGTTTATCCGTAAGGAAGCCCCATCCATTCCACCAGGATGACTGCTAAATCAAGGCATTAAAGATTAAATTTTAATTTCCGATATAAAATTATCTAGTAGCCTTAGATTCCAAGGTGAGATTTTACTATGAATAACTGGATTTTAAAAACAACAGTGATGGTAGCAATGGTCTTTTATTTGGCATGCCAGAAGAAAAAAGATGCTGCGCCTAACGTTGTTTCTGAAATTTCAAAAGTCCCTGTATACGATTTAGAAACAACAGAAAAAGAAGCAACAGCAGGCAAAACAGAAACTGACATTCATTTATCCATTGATATCAATGGATTTGATGAACCTAAAAAAGAAGAAATTGTTCCCAGTCTTACTCAAGAAGCAACAAAAACAGTCCTTCTCCCAAGTTCTTCAGCTTCGAGTGAAGCTCAACCCAAGAAAGAAATCAAAGTTCTTTTTGTCGGAAATAGTTTGACGTACACTTTTGATATCCCAGGAATTTTGGAAAAATTGGGGACTAGCAGCAATTCCTTTCACTTTATAACAGAGCAGTCAACTCAAGGAGGAGCCTTTCTTAGAGATCATGCAAAAAATCCTTCAACCGTTTTGTTAGAAGGTCTTCAATCTATAAAAAAAATTAGAGAACAAAACTGGGATTTTGTTGTATTGCAAGAACAAAGCGGATCCTATTTCATGCTCAATGATGAACAACTTATTGTGGATTGGGTTCCCGAAGATGCACCACAACTCACTATTCCATACTTTTGTCAAAAACAAGAAAACAAAGAATGGAATAAAACAGCTGCGTGTATTCTTGATTTTGAAATTAAAAAGAAAGGAGCAAAAACTATTCTTTATATGAATTGGCCTTCCGAGGGTAATATTCTCTCAGAAGGTAGTCCTCTTAACGAGATATTGCTAAATTTTACAACGCTAGCGCAAAAATTGGAAAGTCACTTAGCTCCAGTAGGATTGATTTTCGCAGAAACGTTACAAGCATGTAAAGCTTGTAAAAATGACCCTACTTGTAACCAATGCCCTCAAAATGAGGAGGATTTAGTTCAACGTGATGACGTACACCAAACGTTAGCTGGTGCTTATCTTGCGGCCAGTGTTTTTTTTATTGTTTTAACGGGGGAAAGTCCAGAAGGGTTGGCAACACCGGATATTCCATTGTCACAAGAGTTAATGAATTTTCTCCAAAAAATGGCATGGCAAGGATATGAAAATTTCAAAAAAGGCTCTATTCCGATCAGTCAAATCACCTATTCTTTTGTTAATGGTGAGTTAATTGAAAACCCTAAAAAAGGGATCCTAACCCTTTGCCGTGAACATGATGCACTGCTAAAAATTCATACTTGTTTAAATACATCCCCTATTTCAGATTCTCCTTGTGATGTTTTTTCCTTAATGACCTCGAATGTAGATACAAATAAACAACTTCATTGTGTAGATATTGAATAGACCGGCTTGTGAAGCTGTGAATTTAAACTTTAAAATGACTGGCTTTATTCGGCAGACTATATCTTACGTAGTAACATACGCCCGTGCTTTTCCCTTTTGCACGGACAAGAGGATCGAAGCGGTCATGATCAAACAAGCTCCCAGGATTTGAACAGGCCCCAATGATTCTTGAAACAACCACACGCCGACGAGTACGGCAAAGATAGGTTCACTCATACACAAGAGTGAGGTAGAAGAGGCTCCGATGAGTCGCATGGCAGAAAATACGGCTACCATGGGAATTATGGTCCCCACAACGGCATATCCGAAGAGCAGACCGAGCAGAGACCAGGACAGAGAGGGGAAGGTTCCATCCCATACGATCCAGGTAAAGGTCGACCCGAGGAAGGCGCCTACGGCTACACACCATGATGTGATCCATACATTGCAGTTTCGGCTTACATGGTTACTCGCAGAGAGATAGAAGGAATAGAAAATTGCAGAGCAAATGGCGGCTGCTGCACCTAACCATGTGCCATGAACAAAATGAGAGCCCAGGACCAAGTAGGAACCACACCAGCTAATGGCCATCAAACCCAGCTGCTCCAAGTAAATAGGCTGTCGAAATAAAACTCGCTCCCACAAGAGCACGAGGGAGGGATAAATGTAGATGAGGATCGCAGCTGTACCGGGGCCGAGTTCTTTCACTGCCACGATATAGCACCCTGCCTGTATGGTCGTACCCAGGAGTCCCAATGCGATAATTTTTCTCAGATCAGAGACAGGGGAGAATGTCCCGTTCTTGTTGGTGGGTGCGCCATATTTGGTGTAGTAGAGGCTTTCTTTCCAAGCCTGTAGCACAAAGGGCACGAGCAATAGGCTCATGAACAAATATCGTCCCATGAGTATGGCAGCAGGAGAGAGCCCCTGGGCAGAGAGGAAGTGAATGAAAATCCCAACACCTCCAAACCCAGAAGCTGCAAGGGTTGCCAATACAAACGCTTTCCAAAACCGTCCCATGTGTAGATCCTTCTCCGAGATTATTTCTTAGGGGCTTCCTTCGGAGCAGCTTCCACCCGGATTTTAATCGTCACCTCTTCACCTATGGCAATGCCGCCGGCTTCTAGGACTTTGTTGTAGACCAAGCCAAAGTCTTTTCGATTGAGAGTGCCCTCAAGGTGAAATGCCATGATTTTATTTGGTCCGCCAGGATCTTGCACATATCCTTTGAAGTCCACTCGTAGATCGACGGGTTTGGAAACCCCGTGCATCTGCAGCATACCGTGGAGCATGGCAGGTTTTCCGTCTTTGACCTCTAGGCTGGTAGAGGTAAAGCTCATGGTGGGGAATTTGGCAGTATTAAAAAAGTCTGCACCTTTGAGATGGGCATCTCGTTTTGGTTCGTTGGTATCGATGCTGTCCACTTGAATGACGATCTCAGATTTGCCCAAGGTGTTGGTGGCAACATCATAGTCGAAGGTACCCGAGAAGGTCTTAAAGCTACCTTCAACGGTGGAAATTACGAGATGGGCAATTTCAAAGCTGACTCTGGAGTGGGAGGTATTGATGACATACGGGACAGCGGTGCTTTTTGCCTGTACAAGTCCGCTGCTGTTGCCCCATAGGATCAAAGATAACAATCCACTGCTGGCATGGCGATATACACTTCTCATTCTGTTGCGACTCCTGTGTAATGAATAGGGAGAAGTGTAATGACTTCAGTAGGGTATGTCCAGATCGAATGGAGGTGGACACCCGATGCGAGTATCCCCTTTCCGGGCTCTCGTCGGGGACACTCGGGCGGGGTGTCCCCTTTCTCTTTCCTTTCTTACTCTTTGGAGATCGGGAGATCGGGCCCACCTATTCCCCTGTGGAGGTCGGGAGATCGGGTCCACCTACCGAATTAGTGTGGCGGGGGAATTCCCCCGCCACACTAATTCGGTAGGTGGACCCGATCTCGAATTCAGTATAGCTTGCCCATGCTAGAATGGAGGGGTGCCTTCACTCTTTCAGGAGTCTACGATGAAATTTCAGAGTTGGCTGCTTGTACTCCCCCTCTTTTTCCTATCCTCCTTGGCACGAGGGGAGTTGACCCCTGCGGATCTTATCGGGCAGACAGAATTGTTGGATCCCCGGTATGAAGCTTGGTTTAACGCGGCAAATGGATTTGTCTATGCCGAATCTCAGGTACTGAAAAACCTAATCAAGTTTTCGGCAGGAGGACCTGAAAAGCCCATCCTACAGCTTGCAGAGGAATTGCTTTTCTCTCCGGAGGGCATCACCCTTTCCCCATCTACAGGGGAATCGCGTATCGGCACGTATCTGGACATCGAAGATGTGGCAGATCTTTTGGTCTATACAATAGATCCAGCTGTAACCCCGGACAAAATAGCCCATGTACTCGACAAAATAGCCCCACGCTTCAAAAGTAAAACAGAGTTCAAAGATAAATCCAAAAAACTGATAGCAAACCTACGCCAGCCATCCAACCTATTGCCTCCTTCGCACATTTTGCTTGCGTTCCTCTGGAAGAAGGCCAACTCGCGAGCGGATCTGATTCGGTATTACGAAAGACTTCCCAAACCGTATCTCAGTCCCCGAGGCCATGCATTGCTTGCCTCTCCTGTAGAAAAGCAAGCATGGGTCTTGAAACAATTCGTCAAAGAAGACTACCAAAAATGGTCGGTGGAAGAGAAGGCGCTTCTTCCACAAGGGGCAGAGAAACTCCTACAAGGGTTGAAACACAAAACAAAAGAAGAACAAGCGTATTTTATATATGGATATCAGGCCTTTGACGCCATCTTGCCTCCCTTCGTTTCCTACGGATCTGCGCATGTGCCGGGATCTGGTAGCATTTACTCCGATTGCGTAGAAACGAGCATTCGAAATTGGATCAATGCCATGCTCTATCATGAAGGTAAGTTTGTGATCCATAAATTGAAAGCATTACCCCTTCACAGTCCTGAGTTGGATTTGTTTTACGAAAATGTACAAATAAATCCCCTCCTTCTTCAAAGCCCCTTGGTACACGATCAATGGAGCTATATTCTTTCCAATCGGCCCCATTTGAAGGGAAAGGATATCTATAAAAAAACAGCGGGTGAGGTGCAGTACGAAGTAGTTTCCAGCATTGACAACGTATTGGCTGTCCTGAATGATTTGCTTTTCAATGGCACTCTGCACGGTACACGAACAGAAATTTGGAGTCAGATTTTCACCGCTTTGGCTCCAGAGGGGATGGAGTGGGACGTAGTGGGAGGAAAGTCGCTAGATGAAATCAGTCATGGGGATCTTGTATTTTCGCGTGATAGAAAGCCTCTTTTCCGTTGGCAGATTAGCAAAGGGCATTCATCGATTGTCGATATTTCGGAAGATATCAAAGACTGGCGTACCTTGTTGGTTAAGCCGGTGATGAAACAGGCCCCTCAAGAAAGAGCTTTTTTGCTACCCTTGCTGGTGCAGCCCAAAAATGCAGAAAAGGTAGTCTCTCTCTTGGGAGAGTATAGAGATAGTGAATGGCTCTCTCTCTATAGTCTTCCTCTTGCCCTGCAAGATGTTAAAAGCATTTTAATCCCCTATCTGACGGAGCCACATCATGCCCCTTGGCTTCCCTTGGCGAGTAGATTGATTAAAGAAACCCCTCAAGAGGACTGGGTGTCCCAGTTTATCATTGCAGAAGCTTTGTTTGCAAATCAACCATCTGGATTTGAACCGGTTGCCTATATGGATGCGATTATTTTAAATATGTCAAAAATCCTAGGAGCTTCGGATCATTCACAACAAAAATGGCTCTCTAGTCTTGTTCCTGCCTATGGAGGCCCTCATATCGTGGACTATATGTTGTCTAAAAAGCCAGTTTCAAAGGAAAGCTTATGTCCGGTTTTTGAAATGAATTGGGAACATCCTGAGAGCAGTAAACAAGGAAGTCCGTCAGATTCTGGCATCTATTTGGCTGTCGCTATGAGAAAACAAGCAATGATGCGGAAGTTGGTGGCCATCGGTTGTGATATCAATGCACCGATGAGCTTGGAAATAGATGGTGATAAAAAAAGAGTTGATATCAGACGAATCGAGTTCCCTACGTTTTCAGCGGCCTCACTTTCTATTTTTCAACTTGCTCTTGAGCTTGGGTATGACCCTCTCCAGCCAGTCGAGAGTCGGTATCGACTTGATACCCGTGAAAAGATATCTGAGCGTACATTTAAATCCCAAGCTTTTTCTATTCTTCGTACGGACGGTAATCCAGAATCTTCATACTCTTTTATTTTTGGCATGATCGACATGCTCCCTGCAGGGTTTGTTACCTCACAAGATCTTGCAGAGTTAGAAGCAGAAATTTCTTCTTATCCTGACGTGTTTGAGAGCAAAGCTAGGGTAAAACACTTGCGTGAACTCGTAACCAAAAGGAACGCTCCCTAAGATCTCGAGTCCACCTACGAATGGCACTTTCTTAAGGATATTTACGTTCAAGATAGCAATCCATCGTCATCCCAAGGCTGCGTAGCAGCCGTATGGGATCTCGATAAAAACGAAGGGATCCCATACGGTCCCTTTGGGACCTTGGGATGACGGATTTCCCAGGAGTTAGGCAAAGAGTACGCTTAAGGAAGCGTCATTCGGTCCACCTACCGAATTGGATCGCTTCTTATTTTGTTTCATTTCAGCGTAACGGAAGGGCACTACCTTGCTGTTGACTTTTATCCTGATTTCGCAGAAATTCGGCCACCATTTAGAATCTGTCTGAACTTATAGGGAATCTTATGCACAATTTTCGCGGACTCTCCTTTCTTTTTCTCATCTTTGCTTTTGGGCAAGGTTTTGCAGCTGAAAAAAGCGTTAAAAAAGTTGCAATAACGTTGCAAGGATTTTTGGCCGACCCCATAGGGGTTACCCACCTTTCCATTAAAAAACAAAAGATCGAAGAGAAGGGAATAAAAGCGCTGGCAGAAGCCCTTAGGGGAAATAGATCCCTCACTACACTTGAACTCAATCACAATGAGATCACAACTGCTGGAGTGATCGCTTTAGCAGGAGCCTTTGAGGAAAATAGAACCTTCACCACACTTGATCTTAGCTACAATCGTATCGGAGATGATGCAGCGAAAGCGTTGGCAGGGCTTCTCAGGAAAAACCATGGTCTCACCAAGCTTATCCTCACAGGCACCCAGATTGGAAATGGCACAGCGAAAGCGCTGGCAGAGATCCTGGGGGAAGGAGGATCCCTATCCGAACTTGTGCTTACAATCAATAGGATCGGAGAGGAGGGAGTGAAAGCCCTGGCACATGCACTTAAACGAAATAGATCTCTCGCCACTCTTAGTCTTAGGTACAACGGAATCAAAACTCCTGGAGTGCAAGCCTTGGCAGCAGCCCTTAGAGAAAATAAATCCCTCACCATGCTTGACCTTTTTTGCAATCAAAGTGGAACTGCTGGAGCGGTAGCCTTAGCCGAAGCCCTTAGAGAAAATAGAACCTTAACCAACCTTTGTCTTTCCCATAACGAGATCGGAGACGAGGGAATGAAAGCCTTGGCAGGGATCCTTGGGGAAAACCAAACCCTCACCGAACTTAGCCTTAGTGGCAACGAGGTCGGAGTTGAGGGAGTAAAAGCGTTGGCAACTGCCCTTGCGGCAAGGACATGCCTCACCAAGCTTGGACTTAGCAACATCAAGATCGAAACTGCTGGAGCGATAGCGTTGGCAGATGCCCTTAGGAAAAATAAATCCCTTATCACACTTGAGCTCCATTCGAATTCGATCGGAGAAGAAGGCTTGCGAGAGTTGGTAAAAGCCCTTGAGACAAACCAAACTCTCATACAATTTTCATGGTGTATCGAGACCAAGATTGGAGAGGCAGTAAAGAAAGAATTGGAGGACATCCTTAAGCAAAGAATACAAAGCCTGCAAAGGAAACCCAGCACACCTCGAGAGTCTGTTCGGCAAAGTGCTGAAAAGAAAGCGGCTGGCTTGAAACCACAGAAGTTGCGAGTGCTAGAGAAGAGGCAACAGCAGCCGCAGCAGAGCTTGCCTCAACCCTCCGTAGCGAGCCAGAAAAGCGAGCCAGAAATGCAAACAAGTATCGCGACAGATGCTGTAGCGCCCCAGAGCGTAGCTCCTGTAGCACAAGCATCGACAAGTGCTGAAGTGGAAGTTGCCGTCCCCCAGATCGTAGCTCCTGCAGAGAATGTGCAGGAAAAGGCTGAAATGTTAGTTGCCGTCCAGTTGAGAGCTGCCGTAGAGGAAGTGTATGCAAAAGCCGATACGGAAGTGGAAACCTTCGAAGATTTTGAAATGCTAAATTTGTCTGATGAAGATGAAGATTGGTTCAGTTTGGAGGCAGCAGGGTTATGATCGTGGATCCAAATAATCCCGCAAGGCTTCTCCCAAAAAATTCAGTGCCAGCACGGTAACCAAGATACAAAGCCCGGGGATGATGCTGAGATGAGGAGATTCCGTGAGCACGGAGCGGCCTTGGTTGAGCAAACTGCCCCAGGTAGGGGCTCCATCTTGTGCACCCAAGCCGAGAAAGCTCAAGCCGGCTTCTACGAGCAACACTCCCGATAGGGAAAAAGCAGCAGAGATCAAAAGTACCGACCACAAACTGGGCAAGATGTACACCCACAGAATCCTAGGTGTGCTTGCACCTAAGGAGACTGCAGCCAGTACGTAGTCGCGTTCCTTGAGGCTCATCACCTGCCCTCGCACCAACCGTGCGGTGCCGGTCCATCCCGTGGCTGCAATGGCAAAGATCAGGGTGTGGACACTGGGTCCCATAATGGCAGTGATCGCCATAGCGAGTAAAATCCCGGGAAATGCCATTACCACATCGAGCACCCGCATGAGTATCGTATCGAGCCAGCCGCCCCAATACCCCGTGAGGATCCCCACCATGATGCCCACAGAAAAGGAAAGCAGCACCGTAAGCCCCATCACATACAAGGTGATGCTTGCCCCCCGTATGAGACTCATCCAGAGATCCCCCCCATCGAGATCACATCCTAGGGGATGCGCCCAGCTCGGAGGCAAGCCTCGCATGGCTAGATCCGTTTCGTAGGGCCAGCGCATTTCCACCCAGCCTGATAAAAGAGCCACCCCACAAAGGAGGAGCAGAACCGTCAGGCTGTAGACAATACGAGGATCTGTAAAGTAGGCCCAGGCCGTTTTTTTGATTTTTTTAGCCATGGCGTGCGGACCTCGTTTGTAGCTGAATGCGAGGATCCACAAATGCGTAAAGTAGATCGGTGAGCAAGTTTACCAAGAGGTAACTCGCAGAGAATAGGAGCACACATCCCTGTACGATGGGATAATCTCGGTTGTTTAACCCTTCAAGCATCAAGCTACCCACCCCGGGCCAGTCAAAGACTCGCTCCGTAATCACAGCTCCGGTAAGTAAGACCCCAAACTGCAATCCTGCCACAGTGACCAGTGGCAATGCGGCATTGCGTAAGACGTGCTTGCCGATCACTACACTCTCGCTACACCCTTTTGCACGAGCGGTTCTCACATAGTTTTCCTTCAGATGCTCCAACATCGAGGAACGGGTCATGCGGTTGAGGATGGCAGAAAGCGCAATCCCCATGGTGCAAGCTGGTAACACGTAGGAGGTCCAACCCCCTCGTTCCGACACGGGCAACCATCCAAGCCACACGGAAAATAACAGCACCAGCATAGGACCGAGCCAAAACGTGGGCATGGCAACCCCTATGAGGGAGAAGACCGACGAGAACCCATCGAGCCATCGCCCCTGCTGCAGGGCGCTGAAGATGCCCATGGGTACTCCGAGCAACAGTGCCACCAGGACAGCGAGCAAGGCCAGCTCCACGGTGGGTAGCAGTCGCTCTACGATCATCTCGGCTACCGGGCGATTGTAGATCAAGGAGGAACCAAGGTCCCCACGAGCTACCTGCTTCACGTAGGTCACAACCTGCATGCCCACGGGCTGCTGTAGACCTAAGCGCTCGCGCAACTGGATGCGCTCCTGGGGGGTGGCAAACTCCCCCAATAGGGTATCCACGGGATCTCCGGGTACAAAATGGATCAATAAGGCCACCGCCACGACGACCCCAAAAGCTACGGGGATTACATGCAACACTCTGTATAAACAATAGAAAAACACTAGGCGTCCCCCTTGTGATTCGGATTTTACCCATCTCCTATTGTAATGCAGCTTGCGTCAGCGCGTCATTCGCATTACATATAGGGGGTATATTTTGGCTTGTAAGTATTCCAGATCCAATGATACCAGTGGCTTCGCCTGAAATCGCCTACCCCTCTATTTTGAAAAGACCGTACTATGACCCAGGAATCAGATCCTCTCGACAATTCGCATGCGTCCTCTTCGGCTTCCACAGTAGAAAAGACGGAATCTCATGTACTTAAAGTTTCCTTATCGGAAAGTTTGTACCGCAAATTGCAATATAAAGCCCAAGGAGAGAGCGTCTCCATGGAGGAGCTTGCTCGTGAGCTACTCGCAGAAGGGGTGGTTCTACGCGCTTGGGAAATCATCGAGCGCAACAAGACCATGATGCGCCCCAATAGCGGCAACTCTGCTGGATTTACTCAGGAAAATCGTTCCAGAAGCCCTAACAGTCGCCCTCAGTCCCCGATGCAAAAGCCTCGGACTGGGTTTCAAAATTCCCAGCCCAATCCTCAAAGACGTCCGAGCAACTACCGCAATATCCTAGAAGACAGTGCCAACTTTATCGAGTATGTGCGCAGCCAAGAACGCAAGAAATAACGGAAATTTCCTATGACTACTCCCTTCTGGTTTACCGAAGACGATCTCAATGAGATCAAAATTAGTTATGCAGTGGATCGTGTTTTATATGAATCCGAGTCCGAGTTCCAAACCGTCAAGGTAATCGAGAGCAAAGCCTACGGCAGAATGCTGATTCTTGATGGCGTGGCCCAAACCACGGACCAAGATGAATTCGTCTACCACGAAATGATGGCCCACGTGCCTGTGAGCTACCATCCAAACCCACAAAAGATCCTGATCGTGGGCGGAGGCGACGGAGGCATCGTACGCGAGCTGTTGCGTCACGACTGTGTGCAAGAGATTACCCTGTGCGAAATCGATGGCAAAGTCGTCGAAGTCTGCAAAGAGTACTTTCCTAAGCATTCCTCTGGGCTCTCTCATCCCAAGGTGAACGTACAAATTGCAGACGGAATTGCCTATGTGAAGAACCTGCCAGCTGCGAGTATGGACATCATTTTGGTGGATTCCAGTGATCCAATCGGACCGGGAGAAGGGCTCTTTACTGCGGAGTTTTACAAATCCGTGGCTCGCGCGCTGAAGCCGGACGGCATCCTCGTGGCACAAACGGAATCCCCGTGGCTACCGGGTGCTTTCTTGAAGGGCATTGCGAACAATATTCGGGCTGGATTTCGTACATTGCGTCCGTACGTAGGTCCGGTTCCGACCTACCAACGTGGGTTGTGGTCTTGGACCATGGCGACCAACATGCCTGCAGAGCAGCTGGTGCACCACAGCGCTCGCCTTGAAGGCCTTTCCACCAAATACCTGACGCCAGCTTTGGCTCAGGTGATCTTGGACATCACCCCGCCATTTTATTTGGACAAAGTTAAAGCGTAATTCGGGGACATCCCGCGAATTAGAGGAAGGGGACACTCCATTTGGATGTCCCTTTAATTATTATTTGCCAATTATTTTTAAGATCGGGTCCACCTACCGAATTAATAAGGGGCGCAGGGGCAATGCCCCTGCGCCCCTTATTAATTCGGTAGGTGGACCCGATCTCATCTGTAACCATTTCCAGCCGAGACCGAGTGTGGAATTGGGAAATTGGGGACACTCCATCGGGGTGTCCTCGCATCATCGTGCTAGAAAAACTCGAAGAAGATAGGCACAAAAAATCTGCTTGAGAAAAAAGGGATATTTCTCTCAAGAAACAAAAGTAACCATTTCCAGCCGAGATCGAGTGTGCGCATCGAGCCATTCCAAGGTAGGTCGGCTCTTTGCCTGCCCGAGGATCTGATCCACCGCAGCGCTCCGGCGTCGCAGCGGCAGCACCGCACTGGGCGCACTCGGAGCTGGGTGCAGCTCCATCCAAAGCGGGATCGCAGCCGCATCGCACCAGCGCACCACAGCCGCAAAATCTTCGCGGGTTTGACGCTGCCACATCGGCTTGCGCTGCTCCACCCAGCACACCGCAGGGATTTCTTGCTGAGTCAGCCAAAGGGGCAGTGCCTCCCCCCAATTCTCTCCCAAGGGAATCCACATGGCAGAAATCCCCAATTGCCAGATACAAGCTGCTGCAAAGCTAAAGCCCAGAGAGGTGGCAGGTGTTTTGGAGCGTGCTTTGCTTGTGGGATGCACAGCAAGGGGGGATGCTTTCCACAGCAGTTTTCCCCGAGGAGAGGTAGTGGCATGTTGCTCGCGGGCAAAGGACAAGAGGGAAACCAGCGTGTCGTTCTTGGCAATATTCGAAGGGGCGTACGGATGTTCCAAGAGGTGTTGCAATTTGGCAAGCCGTTCTTGCAAGGCGCAATACCGCACTGCATCAGACTCGTGGCAGTATGACCAGCCTTTGCCTTCACAACAGGGAAAATACGCGGGATCGACTTGGGGGAGCTCGCCTCCTGCTTCAACTTGAATCCCACAAAGGGGATCTGAGGAGAGGGTCATGCTAGAAAGGCAGCAACTCACAGGGTATTGTCTCGTCTTCGGTAATCTCGTCCCAGCATCTCCACAAATTGGGTGGTTTCCACCAGTCGGGAGAAAATTCGCTTGCCTACACGATACTCCAAGGATCCTTGAATATCGGAGGCAAACAGACCAAACTTGTCCGACGGCTCCCCATCATCGAGGGCTTTGTTGGAGTAGATATGCTTGGGGTGCAAAATTTCCTTAAAGGTGCAGTTGGTAGAGGCAACGATGGTTTTGTTCTGGTTATAGCGACCCATAATGAGCTGGTCGAGAATGGTCAGCTCAAAGTCCGTGTTGCGACCCTTGCCTAACTCATCAATGAACAGCACCTCCACTTGTAGAAGGGGTGCCAATACGTCCATCTCCGAGGTGGTGTTTTTCGAGTACGAGGCTTTGACCTCTGCCAGCAGTTGGAAGAAGTCCACAAATCGCACTCCGATACCTTGCCGCGCCAGTTGCTTGGCCAAGCACACGAGGAGATAGGTCTTGCCCACGCCCACGGGGCCGCTGATCACCAAACCAGGGGTGCCAGCAGCAAAGCCCGCAGCCCAGGCGCGGAGCTTCTCTGATACCTGCATGCAGGTGCCACTGGTATTTTGAAACTGGGAAAAATCCGCAGCCGTATAGCGAGAGGGGATCTGGGCGTCGTTGAGGATATGCATCACCCGCGTTGGGGAGGGGGTGCGGCAGAACTGGGCTTGGCGATCCACAGAGCGCTGGGTAAGGCCCTGGCAGGCTTTGCAGGTGCGTACGCATGTGCAAAGCTCAGCGCGCAGGGTGGCGCCTCCTTTTTGCAAGACAATACCGCTCCCCCCGCAGCATGGCCGCTCGTTACCGAGGGCGCAGGGCGCAGGAGGGAGAGGGGGGAGATTCTGATTTTGCAGGGATTGGAGGAGCTTACCCACTTGGATGCACCCTCTATGGAGCGTCGGTTACTTGCTGACTCGTCGTGCGTAGAACTCAACGACAAGGGAGACTTCAAGGGGAAATGGGAAGGACTCACGATCAGGTGCTGTGATCATTTTAGCCGTAGCTTGTTCAGCATCGAAAGCCAACCAAGCTGGACGTGCCAATGGAAGTTGCTCCAAGCTGGCTGCAACGACAGCAAACTTCTGTCCTTTGCTGCTGACCTGGATCTGTTGACCCGGGCGAACGCTGTAGGAAGGAATGTTTACCTTCTTGCCGTCAACCAACACGTGGCAGTGACCCACCAACTGGCGAGCCGCTGGGATGCTAGAAGCAAATCCGGCGCGGAAAACAACGTTGTCCAAGCGGGACTCCAAGATTTCCAAAAGCTTGTTACCGGAGTGCTCACGGGAACGGAAAGCGCGCTGTACAACGGTACGGAGATGACGCTCGGTCACGCCGTAGTTGAAACGAATCTTTTGTTTTTCAAGCAGTTGCAACCCGTAGTCGCTCTTCTTCTTCTTGAACTGTCCTTCGCGCATCCCTGGGGGATTTGGTTTGCGCTCGATAGTTTTACGGGAAAGACCGGGGAGATCCACCCCAACAGCACGCATCAATTTTACTCGCGGTCCGCGATATCGTGACATAGACCCTAACCTCTTAAAATCCGATTCAAATTCCTGGGAATCTTGATTGATAAAGACAAATAGAAGCCGCATTATCTGCGACATAACCGTAAAAATCAAGGCATTTCGCGCTTGGGGTATGGTTTTCCACTTGTGTGGTCCTTGCCAAGGCCCCTTTGGATCGTTCTCAGCCTCCTTTTTATTTTCTTTCTACCGGAATTTACCTTGGATCCCCAGGAAACTTCCATGTATACCCGTTGAAATAACAGCTGCTTGCTTGATCCCCTAGGGAGTCGAAATGACAAGACAAATGTATGTGGGATTATGGGTGTGGTTGACTCTGGCACCGATGGTCAGTCTTGCGGCGGATCAAGCGTGGCCTCCAGCTTCTGTTCTCGCTCTTCGTCGTCGATTACAGTGCGCTGAGCCAAAGTCTATCGCCCTTCCCGCTCGGCTCCGTGTGTTGGAATTCTCTCAGAAACGAGCTCAGCCACTGCGTTCTTCGTCACTTAGACACCCTCCTGTGTCTGTTATTCCGGTAACAGAAGTTATCACGCTGAATATCAAACGTAATGAGAAGACCGGCTCGTTTGGGTTCTATCCTACTGTGGCTTACTGTCACATTCGAAAGAAGATGTATGCTTCCGTTCTCTGGGTACGCGACCAAATGGGCGATCCCCTACGTATGGACGACAAAATTTTATCTATAAACGATTGGGATCTTAGAAACATAACACTAGAAACAGTAGATAATATCGATGATGCTTTTATCTCCGCAGAGGAGAAATGTGAGCCGATGAAGGTGAAAGTGGAGCGGAAGATCCCTACAAAAGAAAAAGAAGGGGGTGAGTAGAAGGTCCAGTGGGGACACCCGATGCGAGTGTCCCCGCTGGGCCATGCTCCATCACAGGCCTACTTCGTGGACAACTCATTGATTAAATCCGCACCTCGGAAGGTGCCCCAACCGGTAGCGTTGTCATAGCCTTTTACAGCGTGGTAGCCAAGGGGTGGTTTCGCATTGCCGTTTGAGCTTCCGTCAGCAATGTCATGAAAGGTGTGCGCGTAGGATGTGGAAGCCCCGATGTTATAGAGAATGGGAGTTGGTAACCCCATAGGCCCTCTACCTTTTTCTGCCCGTTGTTCGTTAACGAGAGCTCCAAAAGCTGCCCACAGGGGAGCCGCACAGCTGGTGCCCCCGACGATGATCCACTGGGAGCTTGAATAAACGGCGTAGCCGGTCTCTGGATCTGAGTTCAAGGAAACATCGGGTACGTTGCGTCGGGTGAGGGATTTTTGGAGCCCAGGTTTCAATGCCTTTTTTTGCCAACTTGGAATTGCCCAGACTGCGCTGAGTCCACCCCCTCCTCCACCCCCATTGTGATTCAGTCCATTCCAGGTTGATTCAGATACGTAAGATCCATCTGCATCCGTCGTCAGACGTGTGCCTCCTACGCTTACCACATAGGGTTGGGCAGAGGGGTCGTCCACAATCAGTTTTTTCGGGGAATCTGCATCATCATAGGCACCGTTATCTCCAGAAGCTGCATAGAGGGCTTGGCCTTGGGCTGCAAACTGTTTAAAAATGTTGGCTTCAGCTCGTAAATAGGCGCGAGTGATTAGATTCTCACTTAAGCCCCACGATGTCGAAATGGATTTGCTTCGATTGTCGATAGCGACTTGGTTGTACATATCGAGTCCCCCTTTGTTGGTATTGGGGGCTTCGTACACCAAAATCTTAGCTAATTTGGGAGCCAGTGCGATCATCAGTTCGATGTCCAAGGCGACTTCGACAGATCCTTTGCCTGGGTTGGTGTTGGTGGCTCCATCCACGTAGATGTTTTCTAAGGGCACAGGAGGTAGATTGGGATAAAATGTTTGATTGTACTCTGCGATATCACTGGGGTAGTAGGCATCGAATTCTACCACTGCCGCAATTTGACCCGAGCCCTGCAAGTGCTCTGGAATTTCATAGGCTGTCCGAATGGTAGCTGGAGTCAAACCCATATCATCGTCTCTCGTGGTGTCTCGACGTCGCATGTGGTTGCGCAAGCGGCTCATGTTCTCGAGACCTTGAACTGACATAATCGACAATCCGGATGGGACTTGCAATTCGCGAGAAGGGGCATACACGATTCTCGAATCGTGCAATCGGTATTGGGAGATGGTGGTGTGGAAGGCCGCACTCACATTGGCTATGCTACCACTTGCATGGACGATCATTCGGTTGGCGTCCACGGTACGTACGGTAAGACCATTGTCTTGTAAGAATTGAGTTACATCCGATACCTGTTCTTCTGTGGGAGAAAAGCGTTGCATAAACTCTTCGCTACTGAGGAACTGATTGTAGATGGGGCTTTTTGGATCGTAGAGATCTGTGATGGTTTTATCGAGATCTTCTTTGTGGTTCAAATCGAGGAGGATGGAGATTTCAAGTTCTTGGCGGGCTTCTAGAGGGCCTATATTTTCCGCTTCCATCAGGTTTTTTGGAATGTGACTTTCCAGTGTGATAAGCTCGGCATTTGCAATAGCAGGTACAACCAAGCTTTGCAGCAGGAGCGCAGATAGAAGCGTTTTTCTTTCTCTCACGGTAAACCCCCATAGTAAATTCTGCTGCCTTATCGGTAGATCAAAAAAAATACTGATTCTCTTGGAACCAGCTGAATTTTCAATGTATACCCGTCTGA
Source organism: Deltaproteobacteria bacterium (assembly GCA_947475005.1). Classification (GTDB taxonomy): domain Bacteria; phylum Bdellovibrionota_B; class Oligoflexia; order Oligoflexales; family Bog-1112; genus CANIBL01. The sequence goes on from CANJLI010000011.1 coordinate 43,680, forward strand.
TTGTTCTGTGATGCTATGCGATGTAAAGGCCAGAAGAACTGGGTTGCGGGTGCGGGGCCGTATCCTGTCTGTTAATGGATTGAATGTAGCCAATATGCCACAAGTTGTGGTCTCTCATATCCAATCCACACCTAAAAATGAATCACTGAGGTTACAAGTTAGACGTATCGTAGATACACCGGTCTCGCTGTGAGCGAGAATGGTAAGTAGACACTAGGCCTATTTACCACTGTTTCTATTCTTGATGAAATTGGGGGTAATGTACAATCCGTCTTGGTTTTTCATATAGTCGTAAATGTCTTTGGTTGTCAAAGAGCAAAATTGGAATGCAAATTGAGAGCTAAATAGGTGGTGAAAAGTGGGGTAACCCTCTTTTACATACTTTGCCTGGTTGTTGTATTCCCCCGTCGGTAGATGAAAATCTCCAGCCATGACCACAATATGATCATACTCACCCAGATCTTGATAGTACTTGACTGTTTCAATCAACGTTTGGTTTCGCTCTATCAATGATTTGCCGGGGGCATCCCAGTACTTGCAATCAACACTAGCGAGGGAGCTTCTGGTATAATCAATGTTGGATGTAGTTTGGTAATGTAAAGAAACCCTGGTCGCATTGAGCGCATCCCAAACAGCAGGGTCATAGATTGGTTCTTGACGGGAATTTTCCCATACATCATACAGACGATGCAGCAGAACATCTTTGCTGTTAACTGTTTTTCTTGCTTCGTGCCCTTCATTCAGCACCAAGGTCTTTCGTTTGTTTTTCTTATGGGTTTCTACGATGGCATTCAGTAGGGTCGTCGTATCAAGAATGGGACCAAACTGGGTATGGGTTTCGCCTAGAAAAACGACCTTGGCGTCTGTGAGAGAAGGAGTAGTTCCTTGCGGACGAGAAGCGGTAATGGAAAACCATTTTGCGAGCTTCTGCAGATCCTTGCTGTTATCCATATGATCGAGGAAGTAATTCATAGTTTTGATATATAACTGTTCCTCCGTGGAGCAAGACCGCTCCGACGTATATCCACATTTCAACTCTTTTGCTGCAGGGGTTGGAGCAGGCGCAGCTGTTGAGGAGTTAGAAGACTTGTCTTGTCCGCAACTGACGAGGAATAAAAGGAAGAATAGTTTTTTTAACATATAAGACTTTTCTATAGGTCGGGTATTGGGTCCACCTACCTTTTTAGAATATGGCAACCACTAAAAGTGGTTGCCATATTCTAAAAAGGTAGGTGGACCCAATACCTTAGGTGGACCCAATCCCTGTTAGAGATCCCATACGGTCCCTTCGGGACCTTGGGATGACAGAGGCGGTATATATCCAAACTTTGTAGACGGCTTTTAATTGGTTGGCAAGCTTACTTTTTCAAAGCAACCGTATTGATGAAGGCATATTGGACGGGCTCAAACTTGCGGGGGTCGAATAATTCTCCAACGATTTTCCACTGTTCTCCCAATTTTTGCCAGTAGAGGATCTTGCGTCCATCGGAGACAAAATTTCCGTTTCCACTAAAATGCTGGTTCATAATGGTAACCGCATATTTAGGGTGGGTGAGGGTACGGATCGAATCCATCTTCACCACCATCTTGGTGTAGCGACTGAATAGACCTTTCTTATAGCTTTTAAATTGAGCGAGGTTACGACCATCCATGTGAAAGGTCGGTGCATAGGTATCTGCATACGGATCGATCTGCTTGTTAGCCCAAGCTTGCAGCCATTTCTGTGTCATGGCTTCAACCTGTTTCATCTCTGTGGCTTGATTAAGAACTGGCATTTCTTCTGCAATGGAAACGATGCCTTGATACGGATGCAACCAGGGTAGGAGCTTGAGCAAGTCTTCATTCTTAAACACCACACAGCCTCGTGTAACTTGGGCGCTCTCCATTCTCTTATTGTCACCGGCTCCGTGAAGCCAAATGCCAGAGCCGGTCACACCAAACTGACGGTCGAGAAGATTCGGAAAATCGAGTGGAATGGCACGGGTCCCATATTCGATCTGAGACAGGCGACTGGTGTCGAGGTGTTGTCCCGCAAAATAAATGCCTTCGGGGGTTTTCTGATCCCCACTTTTTTCCTTGTCTCCCTCTTGTTTGCCGATGGCGATGGGAAAGGCTTGCAATACCTTGGATTCTTGTCCTAACTCTGGCAACGTACGCAGTTCGGCTTTGAGCTCTCGTTTGCTAACCGCTAGGTACACCAGGTCTTTGTGGGTGGCCTTTGTCGGCACTTGCGCCACTTGGGTTGCATTCGCGGGAGATTTTTTCTCACTCATGTGTTGGGTGTTGGCGCTTTTCTTGTTTTTCCCTTTCGCAAGCGCGCTTGCAGAAGAAAAAAGACCGACACAGATTCCACCTACAAGTACCTTTCGCCAGACAGACATACGACGGCTCTCCATTTATTCCGTGGGTTAGACAACTTTCCTTGCAAAAGGAGCGAGCTGAGATAAGAGTTGTTGAAAATCTGCAGGTATAGGTGCTGCAAAACTCATTCTATCCTGGGTCACCGGGTGGGTAAAGATCAGGGATGCTGCGTGGAGCATTTGCCGAGAGACGCCACCCAAGGCACCCCGTACCTCGTGGGGAAAGGTAGTGGGGTACATGCGTTTTCGTTGCTGGTACAGAGGATCGCCCACCACTGGATGCCCCAAAGTTTGGGCGTGGACGCGGATCTGATGGGTACGCCCCGTATGGAGCTTCACCTGGGCATAGGTAAAGCTGTGCCCAAAATACTGAAGGGGGGTAAACAAACTTTTTGCCCATCGATAGGCCTGGGGAATGTCACTCTTCTGATACCGTAGCTCGAGATCGGCCCGAGAAATTGAGGCAAATTTTAGACGGTGGTGCGGATCTCTATGTAAGTAGCTTTCACAGACGGTAGAGGAGACAGGCAGCAGACCATCGAGCAAGGCCACATAGGTGCGCTCGTTGGTTTTGTCGTGGAATTGTTTGGACAGGGATTGGAGAGCTTGCAAGGTCTTGGCGAAGACAAGCACCCCCGTCGTATCCTTATCCAACCGGTGGACAACCCCAGGGCGTTGAGGGTCCATTTGCTCCACTTCCATCTTTCCCACATGGGCCAACACTCCCGCCAATAGGGAGGGCATGGGGGTTCCCGCACCGGGATGCACGGAGATGCCAGCTGGCTTATTCAAGACAAGCAAACTTGCATCTTCGTATAAGATGTCAAGCTCCATGGGTATCGGCACCAAGGTAGAGGCAGGCGTATCATCAAGTTGCAGATGAATCTCGTCCTGGGATTTTAATTTTTGGTTGGGTTTACAGGGGGTTCCATTGATGAGTACCAATTGGTCTCCCATCAGCTTTTGAAGATGAGAACGGGTATAGACGAGTCCCTCTAAGGTTTCACACAACCATCGATCGACCCGTATCCCTTCCCCTTCAGGCGGAACTACGACTTTGATTTCTCTTTTTGTACCCAATTTTCATATCTCGTGATGAAGGCCTCGACCAGGCGATTGTGGTCTTTTACTCCGAGAAATTCAAAATAACTACGCAAAAATCCTTTTACGTAGATCGGTTGGGGCAACGCCTCCCATTGATTATCTTCAATATGCAAAAAATGATCGACGTTAATCTTGGTTTGTTGATGGATGTGATCCAGACTCACCTGTGCCGTTTCACGCAAGATCCGATAGAGGGTGCCATCGGAAGGGTCTCCTGCTGCGATGATCTTTTCGTATTTCTCTTGTACGGCAGGTACAGAGGCTTGTTCACAGACCCGTCGTTGTAGAAAGACGGGTTTGGGGCGCAGCTGTCCTTCGCGGCTTTTCCTTTCATAATCAGGGAGTGTCTCTCGGGCACTGGCTCCATTTCGTTGCAAAAATGGGTGAAAATCATGGATCGTGGCGATTTTCTGCTGAATAAGCTCTTGGTTATAAATTTCTCGCTTGTCTGGGTCCATAAGCAAGGCATACGCACGCTCCACCTCTAGGATGTTTTCCTGGGATTGAGCATCCATTCCGAGAGAGTAGAAGGCAGGGTTGTTTTCTACGTACGTTGCCTTTCGCCGCACGTAAGCCTCTCGGATCATCATCTGGGTTGCATTTTTTGCAACTGCCAGCACGGTATAAAAATCGGTGTGGATTTCATAATGCGGTCTGGGCTCCAGTTCTAACTTATTCATCGGTTGTATCTCGCGGTAAAGAGGAGAGAATTTGTAGAGACATACTTTCTATCTTTTTCGCCAATAGACTATGGGGAAAGTCCGTCACCGCCAATCGACGATTGCGAAGGGATTTCCAAGCGGCTTCATCATAGTTTACGTATCCAAGGGGTTGGGTGGGATATCCAAAATACTCCGGTATGATGCTGCACATGGACCGATAGATTTCGATGTCCTTTTGGCAGCGCACTTGATTCATCACCATGCCAATTTTTCGAGAGAGCAAGAGACGTTGGAGCTCTTTGATGAAAAAGGGATAGAGGGGCTGCAGCTCTTGGAGTTTGTGTCGGTAGCTTCTTTGAGAGGTGGGGTTTTGAAAGAGGTGTACCTTGATGTGGGCTGCTTCCTCAAACAGTTGTGTGCGCATGCCGGTATGGTCTACCAGGTGCCACAATACGGTTTTGAGAAACGAGTAAGCGTTTTCAATCGACGTGGGCTCCGGCAGCACGGTCAAAATCCCCATATGGGCACTGGAGAAAAAATCGATGGTGTGTTTTTGGGTGCCTGCGCCCAAGTCAATGAGTATGGTGTCGATATTATAGGCAGTTCGAGCCGAGAGAATCTTTTGCCAGACTTGGGTGAAGAGGTCCACCGGGAGGTCCGAGGGCTCCGACCAGAGTTCTTCTTTGCCTCCGCTGACCAATAGCACATTGGCAACGGAGGTTGGCTGCAGGATCTGTTCAAAAGAGATTCGGTTGTAGACCACATAGTCAGCCAAGGTATAAGCAGGGGTTGGCAGCCCAAAGTAAGTATGGAGGTTGGCCCCTCCGATATCCAGGTCCATGAGCAAGACCCGGCGTCCCGACTGCCCGATTTTGGCAGCTAGATTAGCGCTCAGGGTGCTTTTTCCCACGCCGCCTTTGCCGCTGCCCACGGCAATGATCGAGGCAATAGGCTCTTGGGGGTCTAGATTTGCAAACATGGGTAACCCTGTTTGCCAGGCGCGTGCGATATCGTGGTCCATAAGCAACTCCCCTCCCCTTATTTTTACTATACCAGCTTATGGGTTGCCAACTGAGTGGGCAGATTTTCCGCCGACAAAACGGCGCAGCCAGTTTCGCAAAAACGTACTATAAGAGCATAGCCTTTTTACCTGTGAGTATATCCATGCAAGATGTTCCCGTACAAAAACGTTTAGAAGACTACCAGATTACCCCATATACCCTGTCACGTGTCCAGCTTTGCGTGCAGCTTGGGGTGGAGGCGACGGTGGTGCAGGCCACACTGTCTCTTGCGCCTCGTGAACAGGGGGGAGCTATGGAGCCGTTGGAGTTACATGGCAAAGATTTAGAGTTGCAAAGTGTGCGCATAGACGGCGTTCCGGTATCTTCGGACGCCTATTCCGCGGAGGGGGGGGCATTCACTCTGCATTGTCCTCCGACTCAAGCTTTTGCGCTCGAGATCACCACTCGGATTTATCCAGAGCGCAACATGGCCATGGAGGGTCTCTACGTTTCCCAGGGTGCCTACATGACCCAGTGTGAGTCAGAGGGCTTTCGTCGGATCGCGTACTTCTACGATCGACCCGATGTGATGGCCCTCTATCGGGTGCGTATCGAGGCGGATGCTGCACGTTACCCTTACTTGCTTTCCAACGGGAACTGCATCGGCAAGGGGATTTTGCCTGAGGGGCGTCACTGGGTGGAGTGGGAGGACCCTTTTGCCAAGCCGAGTTACCTGTTTGCCTTGGTAGCAGGAAATTTTGCTGTGTTGGAGGATCATTTTACCACCTCTGAAGGTCGTGAGGTCAAGCTCAGCATCTATGCCCATCCTCAGGATGTCGCACGCTGTGGCCATGCCATGTCAGCTTTGCAACGTACCATGAAGTGGGACGAGGATACTTTCGGGCGCGTGTGTGACTTGGATGAATACAAGATCGTAGTGGCCCGAGATTTCAACATGGGAGCCATGGAAAACAAGGGGCTCAATATATTCAACCATGCTTTGGTAGTGGGGGATCCGAGCCTCAGTACAGATACGAGCTTGCTGCGCATCGATCACGTGGTAGCCCACGAATACCTCCATAACTGGAGTGGCAATCGGGTCACGTGTCGAGACTGGTTTCAGCTGTGCTTGAAGGAGGGGCTTACGGTATTTCGCGAGCATCTGTACGCCCAAAACACGGGCTCTGCGGCCACACAGCGCTTAGCCGAGATCCAGTACCTGCGAGAGGTCCAGTTTGCCGAAGATGCGAGCCCTCTTTCTCACCCCCCACGTCCCGATCGGTATATGGAGATCAACAATTTCTATACGGTCACCGTCTACGAGAAGGGAGGCGAGGTCTTTGGAATGCTGCGCCGCCTTCTTGGTGCGGTAGCCTTTCGCCAAGGCCTCGATGCCTACTTTGATAAGTTCGATGGTATGGCTGTGACGGTAGAGGATTTGATTGCTGTCATGGAGACGACCACAGGTCGAAACCTGCAGCAATTTTTGCGATGGTTTACCTGTGCAGGCACCCCCCAGGTGAAGGTAGAGTCTCACTATGATGCGCAGTTGAAGACCTACTCCCTTTGCTTTTCCCAACGGGTCGAGACGGCATATGCTCACGCTCCTGCAGATGTCGTTTTTCACATCCCAGTTTCACTGGCCTTGTTGGATGCAACTGGGGCATCCATTCCCTTTGCTCTTGAGGCGGGGGGGGAGAAAAGCGCGGACCCGCTCTATGAGCTGCGAGAAGCTACTCAAACCCTCGTGATTTCCGGGATTGAGGCTGCCCCAACGCCATGCTTTTTCCAGGGCTTTTCTGCGCCTGTTGAGCTGGAATACGACTATAGTTTTGCAGACTTGCAGCATCTCTTTGCTCACGCGAAGGATCCCTACTGTCGTTGGGAAGCGGGACAGCGCCTGTGGAAGCGGGAGTTTGCAACCTGGATGAACGATCGTCAGGTGGGAACCCTCTCGGCTCTATCCCAAGGCTTGCTTGTAGGCCTTCAAGGGCTTCTTGCCTCGGACCTGGATCCTGCTTTTGTGGCCGCTTGTCTCGAGATCCCGTCCTTTGTGGTCTTTGCCTTGGGGCAATCCCCTGTGGACGTGGAAGGAACTTTGGCGGTGCGCCGAGGGCTGGAGCGTGCGGTAGCGCGGGTTTTGGAGCCTACGTTATGGCAGGTGTACAGGCGATATGAGGCGGATCTTGGCTATACCCAAGCGGGGATCGCAAGTCGGCAGTTAAAGAGCCTTTGCTTGGAGTTGCTCAACGTGTTGGATACCTCCCAAGCCGAGATCTTGGCGTACCGACAGTTTATGGAAGCAAAAAACATGACGGATCGCTTTGCGGCGCTGTCCATCTTTGCCACCCGCTCGTCTCCTATGGGCAAGGAGGTGCTCGAGGCCTTCTATAAGCAGTACCGCCAAGAAGATGGGGTTATCGACATGTGGTTTCAGGCCCAGGGCCGTGCCGAGCGGGAGGACGCTTTGGAGGTGGTTGTGGCTTTGTGTGAGCATCCTGATTTTAGCTGGACCAACCCTAACCGGCTTCGTGCCTTGATTTCCAGCTTCTGCCGCCACAACCCTCAGGCATTCCATGCGGCGGACGGGAGTGGATACCGATTCTGTCGAGAGAAAGTGCAGCAAATTGAGGGGCAAAACCCACAGCTTGCCGCTGCCTTCGTTCGGGTTTTGGTGGATTGGAAGCGCTACGATACAGGGCGCCAAGGGAAGATGCGCCAGGAGCTGGAGACCTTACGTGCCCATAGCCCCTCGAAGGAGGTGCTAGAGTTAGTGACCCAGGCTTTAACATAGCCCTGTGGGGACACTCGCATCGGCTGTCCCCGCAGGGCTATGTCAAAGCCCCCGAATCGGGGACACTCGCATCGGCTGTCCCCGCAGGACTATGATCCGCCAGCATGGTGCCGCAAAATAGGCATTGACCCCGTGCCATATTCCCAGTACTTTCTCGCCACTACGGAGTTCTTCCGTGTGCCACCTTGGCGAAATGGTAGACGCAGTGGACTCAAAATCCACCGTTCGCAAGGACATCCCGGTTCAAGTCCGGGAGGTGGTACCACCTCTCTTCTTATAAAATCCACGTAACATATTGTAGAGTCTAGGTTTCCAGGCTTTTCCCGTTTTAAAAAACGGACCTGGAAAATAAGCAGGTTTTAGGAGTAGCGCCGGGAATCCTCCCTTTTTTAAAGGGGAGATGAAAGGCGCCTAGTCCTTTGTTTTTTGCTGTTGAATGTATTTCAAAACGACTTCCTTGGACATATTGCCTACAGAACCCACATAATAGCTTGGATTCCAGAGA
>CANJLI010000012.1 GCA_947475005.1 Deltaproteobacteria bacterium
AAAAATGGCGATAGAAAACTCCAGGACACATCTGATAAGCTGGTCGCATATAGCATCGGGGTTCCTTTGGTCGGGTAAACCGCGATGCTATACCATATCTCTATATATTTCCTTTAATTTCATATGATTAGACTTCAGACAGCCTCTAAGGAAGCGCCATTCGGGACAGCCCGTTGGAGTGTCCCCAACCAAATAAAAAAAAGCCGCCCCCCTCGATGAAGGGAGCGGCTTAGAATCGAAGCTGGAGCTACGAATTAGGCAACGACAGCTTGCTTTACAGTAGCCAATACAGTGTTGGCAGGCAAACGGCGTGAACGAATTCGCGCAGATTTTCCTGAAAGTTCACGTAGGTAGTACAAACGTGAGCGGCGAACCTTTCCGCCAGAAAGAACTTCGATATGATCCACCATTGGGGAGATCAATGGAAATACGCGCTCTACACCAACGCTGTTGGCGCCGATTTTACGCACAACCAAACTAGAGGCAGCGCCCCCTTTTTTGAAGCGAATACAAACCCCTTCAAAGGCTTGGATACGATATTTCTTCGCGTCGCCTTCCGCTTTGGCCTGCTCCTCGATCTTGTAGAGAACGCGCACAGTATCGCCAGGGCGGAAATTTGGGTGTTGCACGCCTTGCAGCTGGGAGGTCTTTTGCTCAAAAGCTTGGAGGATCGGGTGTCTCATTTCTCAACCTATTATAATCTAAGGCTTACTACCTACTTCGACCGATACTTTGTAGTCGAGAGTGCCAGTGTCACCGAGTGAAACTCATTCAGAAGCCTGTCAATATAACGAAAACCCCTCCTACAGTCAAGCGGCTAACGGGGGAGTTTCAATACAGCTTGCACAGGAAAATGGTCCGAAACCTCTTGTTTGTAGAGCGCCATGGCAGCTGGGTCCTTGCGATCCGCCCCCTCTATGGTGATGGCGTCCGCCCACTGGGACAGGTGGTCTTGGTAAACCAAGAGGTGGTCATAGCTGGAAACACCCACGGTGGTGGGGCCTGTAACAAGGCCAGCCAGGGCATGGCCCCCCTGAAACAGCTCGAAGGGGAAAAGGGCATGCGCCGAGAGTAAAAATTCTTCGGCGGCAGCAAAATTCCAGAACGAAGCCCATGCTATAGCTGGAGGTGGAGCCATGGTGACGGTTTCTTCCAGCTGCAAGTTGAAGTCCCCCACGGCTACAATCTCAGCCTCTGGGGTAGCCTCCCGCATGCGGTCCATTTCTCTATGAAGGGCGATGGATTCCTGCTGGCGTTTTGCAATGCTGGAGGCGGATTGATCCCCATACATCAGGTGGACGGCTACCAGGGTTAAGGGGTGTCCGCCAGCGGCAAAGTGTCCGACGAAGGGATCTCGTTGAAAATCAGCGCCTGATTCATGCTCATCTCGAGCAAAACAGGACTGTGGACTTGCATCCAATCCACGCAAGTCCTCTCGACTGCAATATTGGGCTGCAGTTTCCAATGGGTGCACGCGATCTGCCCGATAGTAGAAGGCCAAATATTCCTTATATCGACGCTCCCCTGTAGGCGCTGCACTCAAAACTAAGCGCCAGTCTGAGGAAGAGGCTTTGCGCAAGGCTTGCAAGAGGGTCTGCGCGCCTGCAGGATTCATAACTTCGACACCTGCAAAGATATCAAATCCATGATCCACAATGAGTTGAGCCATACGAGGGTAGTTTTTCTTCGTGCCGTAGCCGAGATGGAGCAGGTTAAAGGAACCCACCGTGAGCGACTTTTTCTCTTGCTCGAGGGGCCGGGTGACAGCAGGACTCTCTCGGGCGAAGGCCGCAGTGCCTACGGAAAGGAGACAAACTGCGCCTGAGAACAGAAGAACGCTCATTCTTTGTTTCATATCCCACCTTGCTATGTGTGAATGTCCTTTTTAGTTTGGGAGATTTGGCGGATTGACACAAGAATGGGGGTATTTTTTATGGGAAGCGACATCTACAGGGCGGGTTAAGTTCGGGGATTAGAACTGCATCATCGGCCCTCTAAATTGCTGTGCTGTATAACTAGCCTGATTAGGTGGTACTGCGTTATCTGTCACTACAACTTGGATCCAGAGGGCGGTCTGTTGGGGCAGGCCGGATACTACCGCAGACCCAATCGCGCCTGTGTACGTACACGGCTGAGGGGTCATAAGGGTGTTGGTGGCAGAGGTATAGCCGACAGAAGAGTAGTAGACCTTGTATGTCAAAGGCGCCGTACCCCCAATGGCTGTTGTCCACGACAGATGCAGACTAAAGGTTCCTGTTGCGTCCGTTTTGCTTATAGACCCATAAGAAAGGACTAATGTGCCTGGTGTAATGGCAAGCGTCTTTTGAGAGCTTGCTGTGTACGCAAGGGTATTGCCAGCAATGCCGTCCGAAGCCACTACGTTGACATAATAGGTCGTACCTGCGACTAAACTGGCGGGAGAAAAACTATTCCCTACTAGGTTGGTTGCTACGGGAGTGCCACTCGTCAGCCCTACATTGCTCGTAGAGGCATACACAGCGTATGTAACCGCACCCCCTGTAGCATCCGTAGCTGTGGGCCAGGTCACTGTAAAGCCACTGCGCGTGACAGCCGAAAAAGACAACGCCGTTCCCGTACTACTACTGAGAGAGCCTGCTGTCGTTGCATTTTGAATTGCAGAGCCCACCGGTAGACCTACACCATCAGAAACCTCTACCTGCACATAGTATTTGGTAGTGGGTAATAACCCCGCGGGTGTGCTGGATGTCAATCCAGCAATGGTGACAGGCGTGAGAGTGGATTGAGGCACACTGTTGACAACAGTCTTCGGATTCATCGTACTGGAGGTGGAATAGTACACAAGGTATTGCCAAGTAGTCGTGATGGGCAGAGCACTGCCCCAGCTCACAGTCAGACCCCCAGTTGTGGGTGCAGAAAGCGTTACAGTTGCAGGTATTGGAAGAGGATTTGTACGTACAGCTTGGACTGTATACGCAAGGGCATTACCTGCAATACTATCCGCCGAGGCTACCACATTCACATAATAGGTTGTATTTGCGGTTAAATTGTTGAGCGTCGAGCTTTGCCCTGAAAGAATGGGCTGTTGGACTGCAGTACCTGCAAGGACAGAATCGGCTGCAGCGGCTGCAGAGGCTACATTGGCGACTGACACAGTGGAGTAGTAAACCGTGTACGCAACTGTACCCCCTGCAGCATCCGTTGCTGTAGGCCAGCTCACTGTAAACCCACCACTCGTAGTATTGGAAACCAACAAAGTAGTTCCACTGTTTCCAGCAACTGAGACTGCAGTGGTTGCGCTTGTGGATGAATAGGCAACCATCGCGCCTACACCATCAGAGACCAGTACGTTTACAAAGTATTTGGTATTGGGTGTTAATCCTGTAATGGTAGCTGCCGTGTCAGTTTGCGGGGAGGCAAATACTGCTTTACCGTTCTGTTGAGCCGTGCTCGCTGTCGTTATGTTATTTGAGGTGGAGTAGTACACCTGGTAGAACAACGGGGGTGTGGAGGGTGATTCACTGGCAGCGGTCCAACTCAAGGGTAAACTCACACTCGTAGGGGTTCCAATCGTTAAAGTCCCCGGTGTTGGAAGGGTATTGGTCGTTATGCTGATCGCTGGGTAGGTAATCGTTTGTTGGGATTGATCTGAGGCCACGACCTTCACAGGGTAGGTCGTACTTGGCGTCAAACCAGTAATGGCTAGACTGGTTTGACCTGCCCCCACAGTAGTTGTAGTGTTAGCGAATACCTTATATGTAATCGGCCCCCCCTGAGTAGGGGCTGTATCGCCAGCCGCAGTCCAATTTACTGTAAATCCCCCACTCGTAATCTCCGAAGAAGACAAACTGCCTGGTGTAAGTGAGTTAGCCGTCCCTGTGCTGTTAACGATGTAATCAGTTGAATTTCCCGCATCATCAGAAACTCGCACATTCACAAAATAGCGAGTCATCGGATTCAAGCCGGTAAGTGTCACTGTGGTTTTCCCCGGATCCGGGATCGCTTGTAAAGAATTTGCAGCTGCTGCGTTGCTATCCGTCCTGCTGTAGAACACCACGTACTGAAGGGGGCCAGACTGGGAGCCGCTATCTGTAGCTGGGTTCCATGTAACTGTAAAGCTACTGCTCGTGACATCCGAAAGGAACAAATTTCCTCCCGCGGGCAGTGCTGGCGGCGTCGTGTCAGGCAATTGTGCTGTTTTGACCTGGGTCGATTGGTACGCAACCTGTGCCCCCCCACCATCGGAGACCAGCACGTTTACAAAATAGGTCGTATTGGGTGCCAAACCTGCAATGCCAGCTGTGGTGATATTGAGCTGAGGCGTTGTAAATACCGAGGTACCGTTGGCAATGGCATTTTCTGCTGTATCCACATTATTAGAGGTGGAATAGTACACTTGGTATTGCAACGCAACCAGGTGAGAATCCTCACTGGCAGGGGTCCAAGTCAAAGTAACATCAGTGGGAGTGGAGATCCCTGGAGCAGCAAAGGCTCCTGGAGTCGCAAGGGCATTCGTAGGTACATCGATAGCTTTGTAGAGGACCGCATTGTTTACGAGGCCATCTGAGGCTACCACGTTTACATAGTAAGTCGTGCTTGGATTCAAACCGGTAACTGCCAGACTGGTTACACCCGCTGGGGGTAGCACTTCTGTAACGCCAGTACCTGCAGATACAATGGCGGGCATAGATTCTACATCGGCTTGCGTACTCGAATAATACACCTTGTACGTAAGTGCTGCTGCCCCTGTAGGGGCTGGAACACTCTCAGTAGCAACAGTCCAATTTGCAGTAAATCCCCCACTCGTGATTCCCGAAACAGATAAAGTACCTGCTGTTAAAGAGGGGACTGTTAGTACAGGGTGGGCTGTGTAGGCAGCTGCAGGACCTACACCATCAGAGACGAGCACGTTTACATGGTAGATAGTCGCTGGGTTCAAACCGACAATAGACAAAGAACTCCCCGTGCTCGTACCCGCTTGAATGGAAGTAGCTGGTAGTACGGTGGAGTCCGCGGTGGAGTAGTAGACAACGTACGTCAAAGTAGAACCCGCTTTGGTGGTTGCAGATGCGGTTGCCCCGGTCCAGTTCACTGTAAATCCACTGCTTGTCACATTTGAAAATATCAAGTCTCCAGAGGAGATCGTTGGAGGTATTGTTTCAGACGGTGGATTAGTCGGCCCACCGCTAAGGTTCAACCCTTCTTTGAGCCCATCTGTCCCCTCAGCAGCCACCACAGGAGGGTTCTCGGCATTGCTTTCAGGCGGTGACACCACAGGTGGATCCACAATCAGAGGTGCAGGCGGAATGTCGGAGCTCAAAATAGACTCGAGAGGAGTATCTGTTGAAACAACCGCAGGGGCCTTAGCGGTTTCAACCTGCTGAGAGGACCCACTCATTTTGGCCTGGCTACCCTTGTTGCAGGCACCCAACAGACTAAGTCCCACAATCCAGAACCAACGTCGCATTTGATCGATTGTCATGTCTTACACCATCTTTGTAGAAAAGGGGATATGCCAAGGATTGAACCTCAACCTTTATCTATAATATGACAAAATGTTGGGAATGAGAGGCAAACTGGAAAAAAATGCTACTTTTTCAACCGTTCTACATAAAAGATCCGTCATACCCAGGCTGCCTCGGCCGTATGGGCATCTCCCGCGATCGAGGGGGATCCCCGACGCGCCCTTCAGGCGCTGGGGATGACGGATACAAATAAATTACCCGAAAAAGCAGCATTCTTTTCCAATTTGCCTCTGATGAAAAAAAGTCGCCACTGATGCGCAGCAAGAAACATTCGGTTGAATCTATTGATAAAATCAGAAAAAACGGATCATTCTTGTAAATTATTGGGAGGCTGATAACCTGAGCACGTTTCAGTACCTATAACAGAAAGGCTCATATAAAAATGTGCAACGGAAAAATGCGGAAAATTCTTTACACTACCTTGGCAATCTTTTTTGGCGTAGGCCCCCTTTTGGGAGCAGAAGCTAGACAGTCAAAATCAAAAGAGGGATTTCAGGAACAGCATAGTCAGCCTGATGCAGAAGAAGTCAAACTGAATGCTGCAGCCATTGAAAAAGAAAAAAATCGAGCCTCACAAAAAATTCTCGAACAAAAAGAAGCGAATCAAAAAAGACAGGATCAATTGCTATCTCTGATTAATTCTCATTTGGCAGCACGGTTACGGTCCACAGGAAACGAGAATTTTTCTCAACCTTCCTTGTTGCTTGAGTACCAATGTATAGCAAAGGATGAGGAAATTTCACCGGCTTACATTCAAACAGACTTAGATAAAAACGGACAGGATCCAATCCATCCGATTCTGGCTCACGTACTGTCTTCCTTTTTTCATGAATTAAAAGAACAAAGATTAGATTGGTGTACTTGTGTGCCCAATGAAAATCGGATTTTGCAAGCCGTTTTAACCGTACAAGCGGTTATGGAGCACAAAGATCCAAAGCAATTGCTTCAATGCATTTCCATTGGAACCGGGTCAGGTTTGCAAGAGTATTTGATTCTCAAAACACTTTGTGAATTTGGATATCGAAACATTCATCTCATCATCGATGAGCCAAACGATATGATTTGGCAGGGGCTTACACACAAGATGCATGACTTGGCGCGATTACATCGAGGTGCACAAATTCGATATACGCGGCATAAAAGTGAAGGGTCATGGGAATATGAGGGAGTTCATAAGCCTCGAATAAAATATACCTCCTGGCAAGAAGAATATTCAATCACAGGCAATGTAGACTTAGTTATACAAGTAGATGCCATTGGATCTGAAGAAAAACGAAAAGTTGCCTTGTTCAAAAGTGCGAAATTGCAAAATCTACTGATAAGCCATCTATTTTCTGGTGGAAGTATGCCAACGGTGATTTGTGACAACCCTCAAAAATATGAACCTGCAGCTATGGAGGCTGCGGCGGCAGAGGATCAAGGTGCAGAAAGCCTACCCCTTGATCCTGCCAAAGAGATAGAGATTTTTGCAAAAACCCTTAGAGGGGATATAGTTACCCTTACACTTTCAAGTGCAGATACCGGATGGGATTTAAAAGGCAAGATATATGACCAGATCGGTATACCCATCTGTGAACAAAGGTTAATATTTGCAGGCAGAGAAGTTCAAGATGAACGTTCATTATCTCAACAGAATCTAAGTTCAGGTTCAACTGTACATTTGGTTCCCCCACTCCGACGAAAATAGACTGCCTCCGTCATCCCAAGGTCCCGAAGGGACCGTATGGGATCTCTGCGTTTTTATCGAGATCCCATACGGCTGCTACGCAGCCTTGGGATGAAGGAGGGGGTGTCATCCTGAGCATAAGCGGTGGAAAAATCCTCTATCATATGCCAAAATGTGGAAGATGATAAAAAAAGGCAACACCCATGCGTACCGATCCCTTTGTTTTGATACTCAACTACCACCGAGTGGGGCGCCCCACCCGAGATGCACGATATCACCGCATGTTTGTGACTCCGTTCCAGCTGCATATGCAGGTTCATATGCTCCAGTGGCTCGGCTTTAAAATCCTACCCTTGTGTGAAGCTTGGGCAAGCGATGCGCCTCGTGTGGCTTGTTTGACCTTCGACGATGGCTACCTCGACAATCTCACAGGTGGACTGCCTATTCTGCACCGAGAAGGGGTGCGAGCTACGGTTTTTACCGTCACCGATGATGTGGGTAAATCCCAGCATCGCTGGGAGGAGGCTGGGGAAACTGCACGAGCCGATCTGATGAACTGGGATCAACTGCGAGCCTTGCAAGACAAGGGATGGGAGATTGGAAGCCATGCCCATGAGCACCGCCATTTGACTCGACTTCCCTTTGAAGCCCAAAAGAGCCTGCTCACGGTATCCAAGCAAATGCTAGAAGAGAAGTTGGGCACATCTGTACAGTCCTTTGCCTACCCCTATGGGGACCACAATGCTGACTCCATCCGTGCGGCACAAGAAGCTGGATACCGATACGCTGTGACCACCCAGCCTGGGGTGAATCGCTCTCTCGACAAGCCCTTTACCTTGTTGCGCGTCCCCATGTTTGGCTACCGTCTGTCCCATCACTTGCAAAATTTCCTGACCCTGCGAAAATACCGCACCCCTTAATGGAGAAAAGCAACCCGATGTCACAAACGCCCTCCACTCCGTTGCGTGTCTTGCATCTCGATACAGGGGCCTCCTTTCGCGGGGGGCAAAACCAGTTGCGCCTCCTCCTCCATGGGCTTGACCCCAAGGAGGTAACCTCGTACTTGGTCCTTCGACGCAGCTCCATTTGTGCCAAGTTCCACTGGAACCGCACCCAGATTCTCCCCAGGGGAGGGCCCCTGGCTCATCTCCTGTTCTTACTTAAGCTGTGTCAGCAAGAAAAAATCCAGCTTCTGCATATCCACACAGCTCAAGCCCATAGCTTGTTGCTGGGACTGCGGTTGCTAGGCAATAAAACCCCAGCTATCGTGCATCGTCGGGTTTTGTTTGCCCCTCGCAAAGGTTGGATCCATCGCACCAAGTACAGCAGCTGGGTGGTACAACGCTACATCGTACTCTCTCAAGCCATCGAAGCCCAACTCAATACCTATGGCATTCCTAGCATTGACATGCGAGTCATTCCCAGTTGCGTAGAGGCGCTACCTGCTGCCTCTCTCGATCGAACGGCTGCTAAAGCAGCATGGTGCCAGGCCCTCTCGATCTCTCCTGCTTCTACATTGGTGGGATTTTGTGGGCATTTAACCGCAGAAAAAGGCGCAGAGACCCTCTTGCAGGCCTTTGATCTCAGCGCCCCTGGACAACACGTACATCTTCTCTTCGCAGGGGAAGGGGTTCTACGAGACCCACTGGAAGCACAAGCTAGACGCCTTGCAAGCCATGCTCGCATTCATTTTCTGGGCTACCGTAGCGATGTGCTTTCATTTCTTGCAGCGTGCGACCTCTTGGTGTTTCCATCCCTGAGCGAAGGATTGGGCTCTACCCTGCTCCAAGCAGGACAAGCCGAGACCCCGGTGATTGCAAGTCAGGTCGGGGGCATTCCCGATATCATTCTCCCGGGAAAAACCGGAGACCTCGTACCTGCCCAAGACCCTCAAGCCCTCGCAACTGCCATGCACGCACTTTTGCAAGACTCTACGCGACGCGCAGCCTATGGACATGCATTGCGTGAGCATGTAACGCAGAACTTTTCGCAAGAAGCCATGGTGCAACACACCCTCGCTGTATATCGAGAGCTTGCCCAATAGCACGAGCCAATCGCCACCTAACCATCTATTTTTACATTCGATATGAGTTGACATCAAAAAAAAGATTCCCTATGACAAGGCGTGCCCTTTCTGCCCCTCTGAAAAAAGGCCCCGCTATGCGCACGCAACTTCTTCTCTGCACCACTCTGTTGTGTTCTTCCATTTCTGCACATTCTGCTGAACGCAGCTCATGGGGCAGCTGGCTCAGTCCGACAAGTTGGAGAGAATCGTGTAAAGAATGGTGGCTCGGGCAAACAGAAGCCCAAAAATTAACTCAAGAGGCCTTTGATGCCATTAGCAAAGGGGATATCCCTGCCCTCACTACCATGCTGGAAGATGGCATGCCCTTCAATGCCTGGTCGCAGACAAACACCACGTTACATGTAGCGATCAAAAACGACCAAGTAGACGCCGCTCGGTTACTTCTTCGATATGGGTATCAAAGTCTTTCAGAACGCCCAGAAATAGAGAAGAATGCATTCTGGAACCCGGTCTTTTCTCTAGTCAATAACTTAAAGAACCAATATGAGCTTCCCCTCGCCAAGGTTGCGTACAAAAAGACCGAAAACAGTGTAGCGATGCTCGAATTGTTGCTCGATTATGGGGCCTATCATTGGATCCCCATGCAGTCTAAGACACCGAATCATCTACTTGCAGAAATGGTGCGCTGGTGTTCTTTACCGCATGGAGAGGCCCCAAATGTCCTCCGAAGGAAGCTAAAATCCGTACTATTCTTTTCTGCAATCCCCACAGATGAGTATCTCAATCCGACAGACCCTCTGATAAAACAACTTGTAAATGAAGTCGTACAGGACATTAAAGCCATCAACGAGAAACACAATTTGAATCAGATCTTTGATCGCTTGCAAGCAGGAGAGGCACTTGAGGATATCTCCCTCGATACATGGAGAGAAATTCGAAAGTACGTATGGTTTTTCTACAACAATACCCACTCTCATACATGGGCTCTCAATGCAGAACATCAAACCCTTTCTTTTGTTCTGGACGCCAATGGAGTGAGGACAGATGATAAAATGTATAGTCACATAAATAGAATCAAAAAACTGCCACCGATGGGATGGCATCGTACAACCCTAGAACAACGTTGGCTCGCTGCTTATCATCAGCAGTAAAAATACCCCTTGAAATCAGCCCCCATATTGAATTACAGATGCACACAGAAATAACAAAGCGTCTGTTACATAATGGGATACATGTGAAAAATATTATAATTTTTGGACTGTTACTGTTGCAACCGGGTTGGCTTTTCTCTGCCGCAAGCGAAAAGGACACCGTTGAAATCATAGAAGAGAGAGATTTGGAGGAATTTGCAGACCAAGAGTACCAACCCCGTCCAGGTTCCAAATTTACCGGGAAGGTTATTATTTTTCGCGAATTTGAGCTAAGAGATCCACGGCCTGGATGGGGCCGCATTGTAGTCACAAATGGAACTTACCATCTACGAAGATTATTTATGGATGGTAAACCTGAAAACATATCCAACGATAGACCCATTGCTTCCCTACTCCAAAAAGGTATTCAGCTGCGGATCAGAATAGCGGACCCTGATGCGCTGAATGCTATGCGTCGACATGATAGTACGCTTGCTTTTTTTGACCAAGAGATCGTTCAGTCTCTCTCCATCCCCTAAAAACTAGCCTAGAAAAACCCTAGATTGCCGCTTATCATCTGGAGTGACCCCTTCTTTTTCACAAAAGGATGTCCTCCATGTCTCTTCCCCCCACTCGCGAAAACTGGCACAAACGCCTGCAAGCCGAATCTCGCGGCAAAACCGAAGAGGACCTCGCGTGGCACAGCCCCGAGGGGATCCCCTACCGCCCCCTCTACTCCCAAGCTGATCTCGCACAATCGGGCTACCAAGAAGAGTTCCCGGGTTTTGCCCCCTACACACGGGGCGTACGCGCCAGCATGTACGCGGGTCGCCCGTGGACCATACGTCAATATGCGGGTTTCTCTACCGCAGAGGCCTCGAACCGGTTCTACCGCACCTGCTTAGCGGGGGGGCAAAAGGGCCTGAGCGTAGCCTTCGATCTGCCCACCCACCGAGGCTACGACTCCGATCATCCCGATGTACGCGCTGATGTGGGCAAGGCTGGTGTAGCCATCGATTCCGTCGAGGATATGAAGTGCCTCTTTGCAGATATCCCCTTGGACCAGGTAAGCGTCTCCATGACCATGAACGGAGCCGTACTCCCCATCCTTGCAAGCTACATCGTGGCTGCAGAGGAAGCCGGTGTCGCCCGAGAGAACCTCACGGGCACCATTCAAAACGATATCCTCAAAGAATACATGGTGCGCAACACCTACATCTATCCCCCGGCCCCTTCCATGCGCATCGTAGCCGATATCATCGCGTTTACCTCCAAGGAAATGCCCCGGTTTAACAGCATCAGCATCAGCGGCTACCACATGCAAGAAGCTGGAGCCAATGCAGTGTTGGAACTGGGCTACACCATCGCCGATGGATTGGAATATGTGCGAGCTGCCCTCAGTCGCGGTCTCGATATCGATACCTTTGCCTCCCAGCTGTCCTTCTTCTTTGGCATCGGCATGAATTTCTACATGGAAATTGCCAAACTACGGGCTGCCCGTCGATTGTGGCACGAGGTGATGCAGCCCTTTGCCCCCAAAGATCCCAAATCCTCGTGGATGCGTACCCATTGCCAGACCTCGGGCTATACCCTGACGGCACAAGACCCCTACAACAACATCGTGCGCACCACGGTGGAGGCTATGGCTGCTGTACTGGGAGGCACCCAAAGTCTTCATACCAACTCCTTCGACGAGGCCTTGTCGCTACCTACAGACCTTGCCGCGCGTGTAGCACGCAATACTCAACTGATTCTTGAGGAAGAAACCGATCTGATTCACACCATCGATCCCTTCGGTGGTAGCTATTTCATGGAAACCTTGACCACGGATCTGTGCAACCGTGCGCGCCTTGTTTTACAAGAAGTGGAAAGTTGTGGGGGCATGATTGAGGCAATTCAAAAGGGCATCCCCAAACGACGCATCGAAGAAGCCGCAGCTGCGAAACAAGCCCGCATCGACAGTGGGGAGGAGACCGTCGTCGGAGTGAACCGCTATCAGAATCCCGAAGAGTCAGAAATTCCCGTGCGCACCATCGACAATGCAGAGGTCACACGCTCCCAATGTGAGCGCTTAGCAGCCCTCAAGGCGCAGCGCAATGCAGGAGCCGTGGCACAGACCCTCCAGGCCCTCACAAAGGCAGCCCAGGACCCTCACGCCAACTTGATGCCCCCTACGTTGGCTGCCATTCGAGCTCGTGCTACTGTGGGAGAAGTCTCTGCCGCA
This sequence comes from Deltaproteobacteria bacterium, assembly GCA_947475005.1. Classification (GTDB taxonomy): domain Bacteria; phylum Bdellovibrionota_B; class Oligoflexia; order Oligoflexales; family Bog-1112; genus CANIBL01. The sequence continues at coordinate 12,551 of CANJLI010000012.1, forward strand.
TTGGAACAAGTGTTCTCTCGATATGAAGCCCCCATTGTCGTAGCGAGTTCAACGTATATGAAAACCTATGCCCATCCCGAAAAGTTAGAGAAAATCTGCGCAGCCATTGCAGCCTTTGCCAAGGAAGAGGGGCGCCAGCCGCGTATCCTCATCGTAAAACTGGGGCAAGATGGCCACGATCGAGGGGCCAAAGTCATCGCCACTGGCCTTGCAGATTTGGGCTTTGATGTAGACATCGGGCCCTTGTTTCAAACCCCTGCTCAGGCGGTGCAACAAGCCATCGAGAACGATGTCCATGTCATCGGTATTTCCACCCAAGCTGCCGGGCACAACCTCTTGGTCCCCCAGGTGATGGAGGCGTTGCATGCCGCACAGGCCAGTGAGATCCGCGTGGTGGTAGGGGGTGTGATTCCGCCCCAAGATTATCCAGCTTTGATGAAGCAGGGTGTAGCCGCAATCTTCGGGCCGGGAAGTGACATCCCCAGTTGTGCCGAGCAAATCCTTGCAGCCCTGCCTCGCACCCGGAGGCGCACGCCATGACCCCAGAGAACTGGATTACCGCCTTGAAGCAAGGGGATCGGCGCATGCTCGCACGAGCATTGACCCTCATCGAGAGTCAGCATCCCGAGGATGAGGCCCAGGCCTGTGCCTTGGTGGAACGACTCCCCCTCTCGGTCCCGACGTCCCTGCGCATTGGGATCACAGGGCCCCCGGGGGCCGGGAAGAGCAGCCTCATCGAAGCCCTCGGCTTGCAGTACTTGGCTCGATATCCCGAGCATCGTATCGGGGTGCTGTCCATCGATCCGAGCTCTCCTTTATCCCAGGGCAGCATCTTGGCGGATAAAACCCGGATGCAGGAACTGAGCCGACATCCACGGGCATTTATCCGACCAGCGCCTTCGGGTACGTTTCTGGGGGGCACCTCGCGCCATAGCCAAGAGGCGATCCAGCTCTTTGAAGCTGCAGGATGCCAGTGGACCCTCGTAGAAACCGTGGGCACCGGTCAATCAGAGCACCTCGTGCGGCATCTGGTGGATCTGGCGGTGGTGCTGCAAGTACCGAGCAGTGGGGACTCGTTACAAGCGATGAAGAAGGGGATTCTCGAAATAGCCGACCTCCTGGCTGTGAACAAAGCCGACGGAGAGACTCTGCAAGCGGCGCAGACCTTTGCCTCTCAACTCGCACATGGAGTTGCAAGCGATATCCCCGTATTGCTGCTGAGCACACGAGAGCCTGACTCTGTGCGAACGCTGATGGAGAAGATTTTTGAGTTAGAGGCAGAGCAAGCAGCTTTGCGGGAGAGGGACCGGAGGGTGCAACGCAGCGCCCTGTTTACCAGCGAACTCGAGGCCTACGTGGTGCAGCATCTGGCTCACAGTCCGAAGTTTGTGGCCCTACGCTCACGCTATGTTGAGCAGGTAGAAACCCAGGGCATGCATCCCTGGCGCGCCTGTGAGGCTCTGTTTGGGGAGTTGTTTGGGTGAAGGGCACCGCCTCCGTCATCCCAAGGCTGCGTAGCAGCCGTATGGGATCTCGATAAAAACGCAGGGATCCCATGCGGTCCCTTCGGGACCTTGGGATGACGGAAATTACAAGGGGTCAAGAGGGGGGCATCCCTTGCTATGCGAAGGGTCTCCAAACGCTGTAGCCTGATGTCGCTACGAGGAGTAAAAGACTAGTAAGAAGGGTCTTTTATGGATTTTTAAATCTCATGTAGCTTTCTCACTGTCGCATCCCTTCCTTCGATGAATTTCTCTTTAGCAGTATCTTTCAGAGTTTTTAAATTTTCAGAAAGCGTATCAAGGGATTGCTTAAATGAATCCATAACTGACTGGGATTCTTCATTTGCTTCTTTTCTAAGAATTTCAAGTCTCTTCTTTAAATCCTCGATTTTCACTTCTGATTTAATACGAAACTCGTCAAATTCTTCTGCGGTTGATTTCTTTAAATCATCTGTAAGGTCAGTAATGTCTTTCTTGATTTCTTGCATCTCAAGTCTAATCTGTTTTTTTCTTTCAGCTTGTAGTTCAGCTTCTAGTTCAGCTGGTGACTTCTCCAAGTCCGAGCTTATCACAGGAGGATATGTATCCTTTTTGCATTTCATACACCCTGTAGATGCGAATACAACAATTGATGCGAGAAGCAGAGATGTAAATTTCATAAATCCACCTTTTGTTAGTAACACTCTCACTCGCAAGTCCTTGCACCATTTGATATGCGCCTCTGCACATGGAAAAGCAATCTTAATTTATGGATGAGATCGGGGACAGCTACCGAATGAGGGTGAGCCGGGTGAGATCCGGGTGAGATCGGGTAAGATCGGGGACAGTTACCGAATGGTGAGATCGGGGACAGTTACCGAATTATTGGAGCTGGAGGCGTATGCCTCCGGCTCCAATAATTCGGTAACTGTCCCCGATCTCACCCCGATCTCACCCGGGATTTTGCCTCCCACATCACAGTTGAGAGCTTCATTTTTACCTCCGATGCTTTTGCTGGAAATACTCATATGCTGCATTGAGTTGCACAGTGACTTGCTTGGCTACCGCTTGCTTCTCCGCAGGCGCCTTTGCGTATCGATCCGGATGGTAGCGTTGCAACAGTGTGCGGTACTGGCGTTTGATAGCATCGAATGAAGCTCCTACAGGGAGTTCCAAATTGGCATAGTACTGCACCTCCTCTTGGGAAACCTGTGCGGTAACAGGATCCGCTTGTGTTTGCTTCTCCCAGAGGGGGGCATCAGGTGGAAGTGGGCTTTCCTTCGAGGAAAAATGCGAACGTGCAATCCTCCCAACCCGATGAAATAACTCCTTCATGTGAGACAATTCCCAGGGCTTTTAATAACCAGGTGGCGCAGCTGATTTTCCCGTGCGAGCCATTCTTGGGCATCGGCCTTTTCTACACCACACTCTTCCAAGACGGCTTCAAGAACCTTCTGGCGCCGCGCCATATGCACCGCACGAATTCCCAGGGGAGCGTGGGCCACCGGAATCGGTTTGCCCCGATAGACGCTCTCCATATCCCCCAGCAAACGCAGGGTAAACTCCACTTGGCGTGCGATCAGGGTGGCTTTGTCTCGCTGGAAGAAAAAATGCCCCAGTAGGGGATCTTCAAAGAGTCGATCATAAAGCCCTTCGATGACCTGCTGCACGCGGGACTTACCAATTTTTTCATAGAGTTGCATGGGGATTTTTCTTTCTATACGATATGGCTCCATCACGCCTTTTGTAACTCAGGATGACAAAGCTAGCATATATTGCAACACGGAGATTCGTATGGCAACTCGCAAAGAAACGGACAGCATGGGGACCGTTGAAGTTGATACCCACGTGTACTGGGGCGCCCAAACCCAGCGATCCTTGGAAAACTTCAAAATTGGAGGCCACCTTTTCACCCGCCCCATGATCCGCGCTATGGGTGTGGTGAAGAAAGCCTGCGCCCAAGTCAATGAGGACCTGGGTAAGCTCAATGCCACAAAGACAGATCTCATCTGTCAAGCTTGCGACGAAGTGATCAGCGGCACCCTCGATGCCCACTTCCCCCTCGTGGTCTGGCAAACCGGCTCCGGAACACAGACCAATATGAATGCCAATGAAGTGATCTCCAACCGCGCTATTGAGCTCTCCGGTGGGGTCCTCGGTAGCAAATCCCCCATCCACCCCAATGATGACGTAAATAAATCGCAGTCGTCCAATGACACGTTTCCGACGTTTATGCATGTGGCGGCCATTTGTGAGCTAGAGACTAGCTTTTTCCCCGCCGTCGAGGCCTTGGAGCAAACCCTGTGGGCCAAATCCAAAGCCTTCGCCTCCGTGGTGAAGATTGGACGCACCCATCTCATGGATGCTACACCCCTCACCCTGGGGCAAGAGATCAGTGGGTACGCTGCGCAGATTCAGTTTGGCAAAGAAGCCGTGCGCAAGGCCATGGAGGGGGTCTATGCCCTTGCCTTGGGCGGAACAGCTGTGGGAACAGGGCTCAACACCCACCCCGAATATGCAACTCGGGTGGCGAAGAAAATTGCAGGCCTTACGGGGTACCCATTTGTCTCTGCCCCCAACAAGTTTGCAGCCTTAGCGGGACACGACGCTCTCGTCCTCTTGAGCGGCGCCCTGCGCACCTTCGCCACCGCATGTATGAAGATCGCCAATGACCTGCGCCTCCTCGCCAGCGGCCCTCGAAGCGGACTGGGCGAGCTACGTCTGCCCGAAAATGAACCCGGTAGTTCGATTATGCCTGGTAAAGTGAACCCGACTCAGTGTGAATCCCTCACCATGATCGTGGCCCAAGTTCTTGGAAATGATGTCACTGTAGCGTTTGCAGGTAGCCAAGGTCATCTTGAGCTCAATGTGTTTAAACCTGTGATCATCCACAATATCTTGGAATCTATCCGACTGCTAAGCGAAGGGTGCCATAGCTTTACCGAACATTGCGTGAGCGGTATGGAACCCGATCTCAAAAACATCGACGCTCACTTGCGCAACTCTCTAATGTTGGTCACAGCTCTCAACCCCATCATCGGATATGACAAAGCTGCCACCATCGCTAAAAAAGCATGGAAGGAGGACATTACCCTCAAAGAAGCGGCTGTCGCTTTGGGTTACCTGACAGAAAAAGAGTTTGAAACCCATGTCAACCCTTTGGACATGACACACCCTTAAAAAGTAATCTCTCGCTGCAGGCCCCTTTCCAGCTCATGGGTATACGCCTCCTCTGAAATTTCAATGGCACCGAGGCTTTGCAGATGAGTCGTCATGAATTGGCATTCCAGCAAGGTAAATCCTTGCCCGCGCAAATGGGTAACCAAGTGATACAATGCTACCTTCGATGCGTTGGGCTGCCGGTGAAACATGGACTCTGCAAAAAAAACAGATCCAAAGTGGACCCCATAGACACCCCCGACAAGCTCGTCCTCCGCCCACACTTCCACAGAACGTGCATGGCCTTTTTCATGTAACGATTCGTAGGCGCTTCGCATCTCTTCGTTGATCCAGGTAGTCTGCCGTTTGGCACACAGCGCCATGACCTCAGAAAAAGCTTGGTCGTAGGTAACGGTGAAGACATTGCGAGTGATGACTCGACGCAAAGAACGAGAGACACGGAATCCATCCAGAGGCATGATAGCCCGTGGATCCGGTCGAAACCAGAGGATATCCCCTGCCTCATCCGGCATGGGGAAATATCCTTGAGAATAGGCAGCATACAAGACGTCTGGAGTCAGCGCAGTTTGCATAGGCGACCAATTTGTAATGGTGTGATATATATTAGAGATTCTAACGATATTTTCATGTTTGTCTATTCCGATAAATTTATGTGTGTAGAAGGTGCGAGTGGGCACACTTGTCTGTCGGAAGAAAGGATTGCATATGCGAGGACAGCAGCTAGGACTGAAGGATCGAGTAATTGGGTCTATATTTTTAGGGTTGGTATGGATCCTGAATAAAACCTACCGATTTCGATATGGGGGGGTAGAAAATCAAAAAAAAGCCCGAAATTTTCATCCAAAAGGGGTCTACTGTGTAGCAGTGTGGCATGAGTTTGCCTTGCCCAGTGTATTGGCAGAACGAGGAAGGACCCCCCACTGTATTCTCATCAGTCCCTCTCGAGACGGTGGCTTTGTGGATTTCCTCTCTCGCAAATTGGGATTTTATACGGCTCGAGGTAGCAGCTCCCGAGGAGGTGCTGAGGGGGCTCGTTTGCTTCATCGATATCTTGCAGAGGGTATCCCTGCTGCATTCACCATTGATGGGCCCCGTGGCCCTCGACACAAATGCAAGCCTGGTGTGGTGCGCACCGCCATGAAAGCAGGATGCTGTGTGCTACCGGTCTCCGTTGCGGTGGATCGTGCATACATCATGCGCAGCTGGGATCGCAACTGCATCCCCAAACCTTTCGCGAAGATCGTATTTCAATATGGAGAGCCGATTTTCTTTCCTCCACTCGCGGAAGGTCAAGAGCTCGATGTAACCTATACAGAGCAAATAGAAGCAGCTTTGGCACAGACTCACAAAGAAGCACTTGCTACTCTCCACCGATAGATAAATCAAATTTTCATTTACATCCCCTCCAAGCACGGCTATTTCAGTCTAACAAGGTACGACTCTGGCTTGCATATTTTTATACGGCATTGGAGAGAGAATGAAACGGTTGATCCCACATCGGTATATCGGGTTGTGTTTTTCGTTTGCTGCCTGTTGGACGCTCTCTGCATGGGCAGATCGCATCGAAGTTTCTACAGGGGAAGATGCATACAAAATTTATTGGGCACTGGGGGAAGAAAAGGAATCAGAAGAAGTGATAGTAGAAGAGATCGATGGAATTCCCATTTATTATATGACGAAAACCACCAAGACACGAGGGGCTCTCTCCTGCACCTACGATCCACGCGCAGTTGAAGATGAAAATGTGAAGATGGGCTATACTTGTTCTCTCGATGTGCCCTCCCAAACTGAGGGGACAGAACCTACAGTGATACAGGGAGCGAATGAAGTCAAATGTAAGGGTGAGACAGCAACAACAATTTTTAATGCATTGAAAGAGCCAAACACACAAGACTCAGAAGGGATACTGTCTTTTACCACAGCGGGTAATTTAAAGTGTCTTCAATATGAACACACTGTACTTTGGTGTACCTTTTCCAAGTAATCAATCGCACTCCCCCACTCTTTCTCCTAACTTTGTAAGTTACTTCTAGTCATCTCAACAGCAGAAACAAATACCCATAGAACTAAATACGAGAAAAAAAAACCGAACACTCGGTTGCCTCTTTTGCTTTTTTCATCTACTTCTTACTCACTCGCAAGAGTGATAAAAAACCTACTAATACCATATAATTAAAGAGAGTAATCATTTAGAGAGAAATTTTTATCTGAGATGGGAATGTTGGGAGAGAATGTATGTTTTCCTATAACAGAGCTCACATTTTATTTTTGTTTTTAATCTCCATCCTCTCGGATAGTAATTGTTTTTCTGCTTGCCATTCTTTTACCTTGGAAGAAAGAATTTTTGTTAGAACCCTCTCCAAAAAGAAATTCGAAAAAGTTGAATTTTCTAGACTAGTACGGGACAACGCCAATTTGGATAAATTCTATCATGGTTTAGTTCGTCACTTTTTTACTCAATATCTCGCCTCCTGCGTGCTAAGCTCGGGAAAAATTCAGCGCATAACGGATTCTACTCTTGATACAACAGCTATAGGATGTGATTTAATCGGGAGGACAGTTTCTTTGCCAGGCGTCAGCTTTGGCACTGATTGTATGAGCTTTGCTTTACGAGTGAAGGCTGATCAAAAAGCCGGTCGTCACCATCGAAGGGTGTCTGAAGGCATTCTCGATCCAACGGAATCTTTAGATATTATCCAAGAATTTTCTCGGCAAATCAGTCGAATTTTCCTACCCATTGTTACAAAATTAAAACCTGCACAGGTCAAAGATTTCTCTACTCAGCTTGGAGATAAAATGCTTAAATTACTTAAAACTGGATTGTATGGAGGAGGAGACAACGCTGAAATCGCCGAAAGCATGATTGTTGCGTTGTTAAGACCAACAAAGAAAAAGTTTAAATTTAAAAATCTATTTTCCAGAATTTCTTTACATCGACTTCTTTACGAAACACCGATCAAAATACATGGGGATGAAAAATTGTTTTTTATGAAAATAGCAGCTAAAAAACGAAGCAAAGTCGATCCCGACATGTACAAACTATTGCCCCCAAAAATAGAAAAGAAACTCTCCTCAGAGATTTGGAAGCCTGATGCACTGCAAGTGGTACATATCCGTGGGTTAGGGGATTTTTTTGGGTTTGAAAACGAATTTTTCTTCCAAGGAACTAGTTCTATTTAGGGCATGTCGTCAAACAATCAAATATGAAATCACTCCACGAAATAGGCAAGGAAGTGCTTTTCAAATTCGTCATACGTTTGGTAACTCATACTTTCTCCCCAAATTGCAATACCTTTACCAGTCTCTCTGTCATAAGTAACTTTTTCAAAAGAAGGCAGACCCGCATAGGCCAAAAGACCCTCGAGCAAGAATTCTGCTACTGCACCCCCTCCTCGTTGAGAAGCTGTTACATGGGATTCAAAATACACAATGAAAGAAATGGCTTTCAATAATTCTTCGGCTTCCTTGGAACTGGACTGAGACTGCTTCAATATTACATCAAAATTTTTCACCACTTCATCATATAAATGGGCATTTTCATGTTTCCTCGCATCACGGCGATATCCTCTGGCAAGATTTAACTCTCCACCATGATAAATTACATAGTTATAGTCATATCCCCTTACAGATGCTGCTTTTGAAAGAGGATACCCCCTCATGACATAGACAAAATTTGCCCCTTGATTTGGATTTTTTGATTCACCAAATAATGCCTGCAAAGCTTTACCCACGGTATTCCACGGCCCATCAGAATTAGAAAAAATAGGGGTACGAATGCCAGAAACATACCCTTCCTGATAGACCCCAAAGAGCCTATAATTAGAGCTCCCTTGGATTATAGCAATGACATTACGATACAAATTTAAAAAATGAATTAATTTTCTGTACACACGAGCATGAACCATATCCCCTTTGCACTCTTCTCGTGCTAGTAAAAGAGAAATGACATTTTTTACTAAAACAGGGGAAAATTCTTTATAAAAAGAGAAAACATTTTGATCTCCATATGTTTTCGACATATCGCCATCTCCCACAACAGCCGGCATTACACCCTTCATAGAAATGTCGTTTGTCGCATTAATAAAAAGAATGAGATCATCATGATTGAAAAGGCTATTACTATTTAAGACATCGTCGATATCGAAAAAAGAGGATTTAATTCTTTCTTCATCTGTATCTTTTTTTGCAAAATTCCTGACAAGACCTTTCATAAATTCTTCCATATCAGCAGAATTTGCACTTGATTCTGTTACATCTTGAGGAAATATAAGTCCAAGTGTAAGCTTCGCAAGAGGCCGTCCACTCAAAGTAGGCATGCCCTTACCAGGAGATGAAGCAGCGGAAAAAGCCTGATTACAGGTTAAAAGAATACCTATAGCAAAAGAATAAAAGTGATATCTTTTCTTCATACTGACCTCAATAATTAATAATAAAAAATTTGACATTACTGCTCCTCCTTCTTCAGCGCCATATTCCTCAAACAATAATAATAGTAATGTGTGGGGAGGATACAGCCCAAAAGGTAGACAAAGCAAATAACCTTTGTTTTTATGAGCTTTTTCAGTCTGTTGTGTAGATTTTTTATCTAAAACTATCTGGGGCCTCTGGGGATGAGCCCGGATTCACTACTTCAAGCAAGAAGCACACAACACCACAAATTGAGCCCCATGCTGATGAATAATCTCTCCGATGGAGAATAAGATCTCCTGCTGGCAGGTAAGAAACTTCTCTTCCTGGGTATCTTTGGTAAACGCACTTATCTTGAGCTCTAACCCTGCATCCGTATATTTTACAAAATAAACCTGACGCGACAGCTTGGAGTCAAGATCAGGATGGGTATTGAGCAACGTACGCAAGGCCTCGATAATGGCAGGCATCTTCTCCAAATCTTCGTAGCGAAGGTGCAACAGCATCGAAATTTGTCGGTTGTACATGCGACCTGGATTTTCAATGATGGCATCGGTAATCAGGGAGTTTGGAATGTAGGTAGGTCGACGATTCAAGGTGCGGATTTTTGTCTTGTTCCATCCGATGGATTCTACCACGCCTTCAAAATTTTTATTGGGAGATGTAATCCAATCCCCGGCAGAAAAAGGGCGTGAAAGCGAGATCATCAATCCACCAAAGAAATTTGCGATTACTTCTTTGGCTGCCAATGTAAGCGCAAATCCTCCGATCCCCCCAAAGGTATAAAGTGTACTAAGTGAGACCCCAATATTTTCCAAAATCACCAACAAGGCAATCAAGTGAAAGAAAATCGTAATCAGCTTGTTCACCACCAGTGGGACATCGGCATCCAGTGGGCTTTTACGTCTCATGGCGTGAGCCAAGGATATCAAAAAATCTCCTTTGATTTTTTGCAAAATCCAATCGATTCCCAAGATCAAGACAATATTGCGAATCAACTCAACCTTCACATGGCTGCGGGGCCACATGGAAGCCTCCACTAAAGCCTCCAACACAGACAGAGTCCCAATCGCTAGAATCCACAAAGGCAAAGACCGAGAAAAGCTACGAGCTGTACTGCGTGCCCATTCTGGCATCCGCTTCCTTCTCCCAAAGAACAAAGATATATATTTGCCACCCAAGACGAGCAGAACGGTGACAAACACAATGATCAAAATTTCTGCAAATACGTTGGTGTGGCTAAAACGAATCAAATTTTTCCATAGTTGAGTGAAAAAAGTAGGTGCTATCATAGGGCTTCTCCTGTGGCACAAGGTTCAAGCTGCATCCATGACAAAAGTTCTGCATCGGATAATTCTGTAAGCATAATTGTACTTTCTGTCTGAAGAATTTCTTGGGACAAGGCTTTCTTTGACTCCATCATGGCGTCAATCCGAGATTCCAAAGTCCCTTGGCAGACAAAGGCATGCACCATTACCGGGTTTTTTTGCCCGATACGAAAGGCCCGATCTGTGGCCTGAGCCTCGGTGGCAGGGTTCCACCACCGGTCAAAGTGAATCACATGGTTGGCTCGGGTGAGGTTGAGTCCGGTGCCTCCTGCTTTTAAAGAGAGAACGAAAAAGCCCCCTTGGGCTTGAAAGGCCTCCACTTGTTGACGACGGGCATCTAGAGAGGTCCCTCCATGCAAGAGGAACCCAGAACGAGAAAAAATGGGGGCCAGGAGGGCACGCAATACTTCCGTCAAGCTACGAAATTGGGTAAAGACCAAGAGGCTTTCGTTTTGTTCTGCAATCTGAGTTGCCAATTCTTGCAACCGTTGAAATTTGCCACTGTATTGGGGTAAGAAAGCTGTATCCCCTCGGCGTTGATCCGGGTGGTTGCAGATTTGCTTGAAATACATCAAATACTTCAAAATCAAGCCCTTCCTCTGCACAGAGGCTTCCCGTTCTTTGAGTTCCCCTGTAAGCTCTTGCAGGGTTTCTTTATACAACAAAACCTGCTCTGGCGTAAGGGAGCAGTAGGCTTTCACTTCTGTCTTTGCAGGCAGATCCGGGAGGATGGTGGGGTCGGTTTTTTTCCTTCGCAATAAGTAGGGAGAAATCAAGGCGCGAAGGGGTTCATAGGACCCTGCTTCTTTGATTTTCCTCACATATTCTTGAAACTCGGGCACACTTGCTAAAAGAGACGGACAAGCAAAATCAAGGATGGACCAGAGATCCATCAGAGAGTTTTCCAAGGGGGTTCCCGTGAGGGCAATGCGGGTATTGGCTCGCAATTGCTTTACAAATTCGGTTTGCTTCGCAGTAGGATTCTTGATGGCCTGGGCTTCATCAAGGATCAACACATTCCAAGCAAGTTGGGAGAGCCAGGGTAAGCGAGTGGCCATTGTATACGTGGTTAGCACCACATCCACGTGGGGCCAACAAGGAGGGGGACGAGTAGCATAGAGGGCTTTGTCGTTCTCATAGGGATGCAGCACATAAAAGCGAAGGGACGGAGCAAATTTTTTTAACTCCCCTTGCCAATTCGGTAACAACGAAGCGGGTACCAGCAATAAACTGGGCTGGGCTTCCTCTCGGCACAGCAGCAAGAACGCAATGATCTGCAAGGTTTTCCCTAGACCCATGTCATCCGCCAAACACCCGCCCACCTGGAGCTGATGCAAGGCATAGAGCCATTTGACCCCCACCCGTTGGTACGGACGCAAGGTGGCCTGCAAGTGGGTCTCCAAAAGAGGCATAGTCGGCGGATCCGGTAGACGAGCTGGGTCTATCAGATGACGCAGGTTTTGGGCCAACTGCCGACCCGGCATCCAGGTGACCCAACGCTCTTCGTCCTCTTCCTCCTCCTGGGAGCCCTCCTTGCGAGAGATCGGGGTACGAGAAAGCATCCGCATGGCATCGGCAAATCGAAGGCCCTGTGCATGGAGCTGGGAGGCCTTTTCCCAGCGTGTAAGGAGGGAGGTAAGCTGTTGGGCATGTACCTCAACCCATTGCCCCCGCAACTGGATCAGAGGATCGGTTTGAGCCAATAGCAACGCTATCTCTTCTGGGGTCAATGCAACCCCATCGAGGGTAAGTTGGGGGGAAAAGGAAAACATACTGTGCAGACCCACCCAACTGGGAGCATCCTCCAAGGTTAGAGTGACCTGCACCCGAGCGGGGGCTCGCTTTTTGCACCAACTCTGGGGCACATGCACGGTTACCCCTGCTGCTTCGTAGGCAGGGATTTCTTGCAGAAGATGGTAAGCCTCTTTGGCAGAGAGCAGGACCGGTTTGAAGATCCGTTTGCTCACGTACAATGTTTCGAGGAAAGGGGCGCGCTCGCAGGCCTGCTCTAGGGTGCCCAAGAGACGGATATGATCGGGGTGGCGCTCTTCGAGGGCTTTTTGTAGCAGATGGCCCAAGGTTGCGTGCTGCAGGCGGGCTTTTTCCGGCATCCGGATCCCATGGGTAGCAAGAAATGCAAAGGGGCTCACACTTGGATCTTTGTGTTCAGCCAAGTGAAAATGAAGGCCTTCGCTAGCAGTACTTTCGTAACTCATTAGAATTTCAGCTTTTCCCAGCCCGGTTGTTTCGAGATGTCTTGCGTAGAGGGACCATCCGGAATTTGGCTCATCAATTCGGGTGTAAACATTTGCCCGATATAGAGAGGCAGATTTTTAAATAATGCCTTATTCCCAAAATCTACAGACGGGAACATAATGGCATAATTTTGTGTGAGCGTGAGAGGGTTTAAATGGACTTTGTTGAATCTGCAATGGAAAAGTTCATGAAATAGAATGTACTGCATTTGGGGGCTGTGCATCCCGTATTGAGCGACAAAATCCCGATCTACGTGAATTTCCTTCCAAAAAAGGGTGGTATCCCCGCTTACAAAACTAGTACTCCTTGCGGCGAAGGTAAGGCAAAGCCCCGCCGTGGGCCCCGTAGCGCCTGGCTCCGCGGGAACATTGTCTCGCACCACCATCACCCGCAGCTGAGCGGCTATCTCGGGGTCAATATGGGCGCCCGCCTCCTTGGCTTGCTTGTCAAAATCATCGCGAAAAGCGACTAAATCAGGATCGAATTCCAAAGGCGGCAATTGGGGGGCCTCATCTTTGATCAGGCGCATCTGGACAAGGAATCCCTGAACCGAGGTAGAGGAAACCACCATCTTCGGCCCTTTGTCGCAGGCAATAAAAAGCAAAAAACCAAAAAGGATCCTCATTATCTTCTCCCTCTTCTTGCTATTTTGTTGGCGTATCGGTACAAAATCCCAGCACCTGACATATGATAAGCATACTACCTTCTCACGAAAGGAACGCTCGGATGAGATGCAATAGAATTTTTACCTTTTGTTTACTGACCCTTCTCTCTATTTCCATATACGGGGCAGATCCCCACCACGATCATCACGGGCAGCCTACTTCCGCCGTCGCGACCTCCGCGGTAACCGCTCCGCCAGCTTCCGCCGTTCCATTGGGCATGCCTGCCAGCGCCCCTCAACCGCAGCAAGAAGGCTCCGGGATTGGAACCGGCCTTTGGGCGCGTGGTGCTTCTGCAGGCCCCATTGTATTTGCCGTACTGCTGATCCTCATTTTGCTCTCTATCTTTTCTTGGGCGATTCTTGTGGCCAAGTGGTTGGTTTTGCGGAAGCTGGAAGAGAGTAGCTCCAAGTTTTCCCATATCTTCTGGGAGAGCCGGTCACTCAACGACCTCAACCAACGCATACAAGAATACCCCCACAGCCCCATTCGAGAGGCGTTTCGCAATGGGTATGCTGAGTTAATTCGAAGCAATCCTATGAAAGAACAGGCTATTACACCTGAGATTGGCCTCGCCGCGGCCATGGAGAACGTGCAACGCACCCTGTACAAAACCAAAGGGGAGCAAAAGCGTGCCATGGAGCGGTTTCTTCCGGTACTGGCGCTCACAGCTTCTGCGGCACCTTTCATCGGGTTATTCGGTACCGTATGGGGGATTATGAATGCCTTCGAGGGGATCGCACAGTCGGGAAGCACAAGCTTGGCTTCTGTAGCGCCGGGGATTTCTGAGGCCTTGCTTGCCACCGCCTTCGGATTGGCCGCAGCCATTCCTGCAGTTGTGGGCTACAACATTGCCCAAAACAAAATTCGTGGGCTTCTGCTCCAGTTTGATGGGTTCAAAGCCGATTTTCTGAATATCATCGAGAGATACCTGGTGGTGGATCGCGGTGAAAAGGCAGGCCCCTCTTCCTCCCACACCCCAAGATTGTAAGAGGAAGTCATGCAGTTTCGAAATTCAGAATCCGACGAGGACAACCAAGACCTCGCAGAGATCAACATCATCCCTCTTGTGGACGTGATGTTGGTGCTCCTGATTATATTTATGGTGGCCGCCCCCCTTTCCCTCACAGGGATTCAAGTGAATTTGCCACAGACCAAGGCGCGAGGGGCTGCCTTCGACCAAAAACGCATCGTGTTGTCCATTGATCCGAAGGGCGTGTACTACCTAGAGGACATGCGCATTCCATCGGAAAATTTGGCTACGAAATTGGAGACAGCTTTTGGATCTCAACCCAACAAGCAGCTCTACATTCGTGCCGATCGCAAGGTGCTCTACGAACATGTGGTGGATGCCATGAGTGCAGCCAAATTGGCTGGGGTGGAAAAAATCTCTATGTTGACACAACCCCTTGACCGCCCGTTGGCTCGGTGAGACGCCATGGATGCTGCAACCTTTGAGAATCGAGTTTTCAAATCCATGGTCCTGGCTTCGGTCGGTATCCATGTAGGGATTTTTTTGTGGTCCCATGTAAGAGACTCCTCTGCAGCTATTTCTTTTCAAGAAATGTCGATTCAAGCTGATCTTGAGATGGAGTCTCCCGTAGCCTCTATTTCTTCCCAATATCGAGCAGAAGAAATTAAGGTAGACAAGCAAATTTTGCCTCAATTGCCCAAGCAGTTTGAAGTGCAAGAAAAGCCCGAACAAGATGAAAAACAAAATGACGAACTTGCGCTAAAAGAAGAAGAGCACAAGGAAGAAGAAAAAAAACCGGAGATCGATACCGAGCATATCAAACGGGAACGCATCTTTGCTTTGCAGAAGAAGCAAGCCCTCGAAAGACTGCTGAAGGATAAGGCCCGCAAGGAGGAGAAATTCTCTGATGCCAACCGCTCTCCCCTCAATCAGATCCTACTGGCTCGCAAAAAGCAGTTGGAAGGGGCCTCTGGGACAGCGATGGGAGATGAGTCTTTTGCTCAGTATGGAAAACTGCTCAAGAAATGGATGCAGAACTATTACTCCATGCCAGAAGCTTATTCGCTGCAAACCGTTGGGCAACAGGCTGTGGTGGAATTGGTGCTAGATGGTAAGGGAGGCATTCGCTCCCTCACGTTGCTAACCTCTTCCCAAAACGATGCCTTCGACCAGTTGGCTCTTGCCACCGTACGCAAGGCTGCGCCTTTTCCCGCCCCTCCTAGAGAGTTGGTGGGGAAAAAGATTCATTATCATTTTGATGCGACTAAGAATTAAATAAAGCAATAGGGACACCCGGTGTAATTTCCGTCATCCCAAGGTCCCGAAGGGACCGTATGGGATCTCTGTGTTTTTATCGAGATCCCATACGGTCCCTTCGGGACCTTGGGATGACGGAGGGGGTGTCTGCTACGAAGCCTTGGGATGACGGAGGGGGTGTCTGCTGCGAAGCCTTGGGATGACGGAGGGGGTGTCTCCACAATGCCAGAGATTAGTTATCGAGATCGGCTGGACGGTAATGGTGCTGAAGACGCTCCTCCATATTGGCAGGTACAAATGAACCGAGCAGAGCGTTCATTTCCTCTGCGGAGTAGCTGACATCAACGAAGATGACATCATAACCATATTTTTTAGACAACACACCAGTTACCCCATGTACAAGAATCCGAAAGCTAAAAACAAAAGGCTCGCCTTTCTCCCAAGAAACGGAGTAACTTTCCACACCTAGTGTTTCAATAGCAGTCGTGTATGTTTTCCTACTATTTTCTGTCTTTAAGGCTGCAATTTTTTCTTCACTTGCAGCGGAAAATTTATCCCTAAAGTCTGAAAATTTCATTCCCCAATACGCGGAAATATGCAGCAACGGTTTGCCTTCTTGTGTCGAGTAAAAGCGTGGTTCTTCCCCCCCATGGCCTAACCCCATCATTGGAAAGGGGATGGGGCTCACTAGAGAGAATTTCCAATTACCTTCGCTTGTAAACTTCCCCTTCATTTCATTTTTGCTTATAGCTACATAGGAAGGGCCTCCAAATCTTGCAGCATCATGTAGGAGTTCACCCAGGACTTGAGCTTGATATTGAATATCAAAGGTTACAGACCGTAACCCTAGTGTTAGCTCCTTTTCCTCTGCATTGAAAAAATTGGGCGACTTCCCTCTAATTTTTTCAATGTTGTAGAAGATATGACCGTCTAAGTTCGTCCCATTAGGATTTGTCGTATTTGTAAGCAAATCATCTGCGGTGCTATCACACAATAATTTTGCAAAGGCGTTGCTATTGTTATAGTGAGGAGGAAACAAGAGGATGCCTCTGTCTTCCGCATTTACAAAAGAATCGTAAAAGTCTCTTCCCTTTCTCTTCTCGACTCCCTGCTCCGCTGCGGAGAGAGACATTGCACTTGTAAGAAGAGTCGTTACGGAAAGGGTTACAATTTGCCATTTTTTCTGCATCATTTTTCTCCATAAAAATTCGTAGCAACCCTACCTGAGGCGTAAAACCCGATCAAGGTTCCATCGAACAAATGGATTGGCGAATTTGCGCTGAAATTATTCCTTACAAAGTTGCGGGATTCTTCGTACAGCGAGTGATGACAGGCCCCCTCCGTCATCCCAAGGTCCCGAAGGGACCGTATGGGATCTCTGCGTTTTTATCGAGATCCCATACGGCTGCTACGCAGCCTTGGGATGACGGAGGCACGGCTGCTACGCAGCCTTGGGATGACGGACTGAGGGGATAGAAAAGAAAAAAAAATTAAAATCGAACCGTCACCTCAGCGGAAAGCCCTGCTCGCAACTCCCTCATATGGGCAGAAGGCGTAAGCCGAATCTTCACCGGTACCCGTTGCACCACTTTCACAAAATTCCCTGTGGCATTATCTGGTGGCAACAAAGAAAACCGAGAGCCTGTAGCAGGTGAGAGGCTTTCCACCTGCCCCTCCCAAACCATCCCTGGATAGGCATCCACGGTGATCTTTGTCTTCAATCCTGGATGTAAAAGACTAATCTGAGTCTCCTTAAAATTAGCAATCACAAACCGAGACTCCGATAACACCTGCACGATCCATTGTCCCCGTTGTACGAACTGCCCCTCTTCTACTGCAATCTTAGAAAGCTGCCCTGTCATCGGTGCAATAATTTTCGTACCCTCTAGATGCAACTTGGCTTGCTCCAACAAAGCCTCTGCTTCATGCCGCTTATTGGCATTTTCTTTTACAACCTCTAACTCAGCTTCTGCTTGCTTGACCTTACTCACATACTCGCGAGAGTCGATCTCAGCTAGAATATCACCTTTCTTGATCTGCTGATGATCGTGTACCCACACTTTTACAATTTGTCCACTCACATGGGCAGAAACGGGCACCACATCCGTATCGATTTGTGCATCATCAGTACTCACATGCTGATGGTTCCATGTCACATGCATCCAATAGCTTCCAATAGCCAACAAACAAACTGCCCCTACAAGAAAAGACCCTGTTTTATATTTCAACATAGACTTCCTCTTTCTTCGAAATCGGTGGTACACGCAAGAAAAAAAGCAAAGGCAAGACGATGAGAAGAATAAGCCCCTGCAACAAAAACACCTTATCAAAGGCCACCATCATCGCTTGTTGATGTACCTGATGAACAACCCCTTGTAACCAGGATCCTGATATCATCGGGCTTGCCCTTCCTAAAGCAAGCTGCTCTTGCATGGGAGTACCCCCTTGTTGCCACACTTCGGGACGTAATCCTGTTACATGTCCTGACAGAGCCTCACGTGCTTGCATACTAAACTGAGTTAAGAACGTGGCAGAAAATGTCAGACCAAAAGCACTTCCTATCTGCCGCATAAACGAGTTAAGCCCCGCTGCTGCACTCAATTCATGCCGTGGGATCTGGGATAAAGCTAAGGTCGTCAACGGCACCAGCAAACAACTAAGTCCAATCCCATTTAAAAGTAAGGGGATCACAATATCAGAAAAGGAACTTTGCGCTGTGAGCGTACTTAAATACAAATTTCCAACAACAAAAAAGACAACCCCACTCCCAAGTAGAATAGCAGGTGAAATCTGATTGTAGATCTTTCCGACCAAGGGGGTGACTACGATCATAATTAAAGAACGCGGCATGAGAAGAAAACCGGAAAGTGTGGCATTAAATCCTAAAATTTCCTGCATATATAAAGGCAATAAAAACATATTGCCCATCAATAAGGCAAATAATAACCCTCCGATGAATGTAGCCGAAAAAAATGCACGATTTTGAAATAACCTTAATTGAATAATCGGATGGGGGATATATAACTCCCACACCACAAAAAACACCAAAGAAAATGTGGCAAAAATACCAAGCACCAAAATTCGAGGGGAATGCAACCATTCCTGCGACGGCCCCTCCTCCAGCATCACCTGCAAGGTAGAAACCCCAATTACCAAGAGACAAATCCCAACCCAATCGAGATTTTTCCGTAATAGAAGAGACTTCTTTTCATTGGCTTGCCGAATGTCTTGGGGTTCATTCACGTTACGCCAAGTCATAAAGACAGCGATGATACCCACTGGTACATTGACATAAAAAATCCAAGGCCAACTGAAACGATCTGTTAGAAAGCCACCCAGTGTAGGCCCAAGAGAAGGGCCAATCATAATAACTGCAGCGAACAGGGACATGGCTACCCCCTGTTCTTCAACGGGAAAAGTCTGCCGTAAAATGGCTTGTTGGGAAGGTTGCAGCGAGCCCGCAGCAATACCTTGTATGATTCGAAAAAAAATCAACATCGGCAAACTCGATGCCATACCGCAAAGTACCGATCCCACGATAAAAAGAATCAGACTGCTTAGATAAAGCCGTTTTTGTCCCAGCAAAGCACCCAATACGCCTGTGAGGGGCATCACCAGCACCATGGCAATGATATAAGCACTCGAAATCCAGGTGATCTCTCCGATGGAGGCACCTAGAGATCCTCGAATGTGAGGCAATGCTACATTTATAATCGAAGAATCGATGGTGGCCATGAGAGCCCCCAAAGCGACGGAAAAAGCCACGATCCACTTATTTGGTGTTGGATCCACGAAAAGCCTCTAACTAGGCAAGGAGAGTTTCTGGGAAACAAACAAACGAAAAAATTGGAGCTTGTACTGCAGATATCGTATCTCACCTTAAGAGATTGTGCCACACACAAACCCTCAAGGTGTAATTATCTATAAATACAATATTTTTTAAACTTAATTGAACATTGCTTACAAAGCTGGGAGATCCTTCGCTTGCGCTTCACTCCGTCATCCCAAGGCTGCGTAGCAGCCGTATGGGATCTCGATAAAAACACAGGGATCCCATACGGCCCCTTCGGGACCTTGGGATGACAAGCGAACAGCGAAGGATCTCCCAGCTTTGTAAGCAATATTGATCATTACCTGTTCCAAAAATGAATTTTGAGATAAAATCGTAGAATTACAACCCCTTTTTTTCAACGAGGTAAACGATGCGAATACGGTTCACAACCCGTAGCAATCTGTTGATTGGACTTTCCACACTGGGAATTGGTCTACTAGGCGCCTGTAGCAAAAAAAGTAGCAGCAGTGAGGACACTGCTGCTGTCACAGCCAATACTGGAGGCTCAACCTTCGCTCTTGCTGGAACGGTAGCCACGACAGCTAGCAGTTCGAGTAGCGCTTTACGATTGGGCTTGGCAGAAGCGGGTGCATCCGTCACCTATCAAGTGGCTGGAGATCCAAGTACAGCTCAATCTGCCACGGCAGATGCCACAACCGGAGAATTTACATTTACAGAAGCTCAAGCCGCTACCTTTCTTGGGAAAACAGTGGAAGGCTACGTAACCTCTCCTGATGGTGATGTAACGGTTCTACCTCCACTCCCTCTTTCTTCGGATGCAGCCTCTGCAGAAATAAGCGTGACTTATGACTCCGAATCTGGCGCTGGAGACCAAAAAGTTATTGTCACAAATACCAGTGGTGTCAGCGCAGATAGTAGTGATAGCTATGCCCCACTCTCTGCTGCACTTATGGCCTTTGATCCAACCCTCATCACGGGAGAATATTCTCGCGTGAACTGTGAGATTGACCGTACGAGCACCGATAACAAAGCGGCTATCAAAGCTGTAAAAGCAGGGGATCTTGCCGGTACAAAAGTAGACCCGACTACTTGCTCAGGATGGGAACAAGGGGGGCTTTATCTACGCGGGGAGAAGGGCATCACGGGAAGTGCGAGCCCAGTGGTTCAAGATGTTCCTCCCACGCTGCAAATGTGGAATCGTAAATCTGACTATGATGCTTGCTACGGAACCGGAAGTTTAACCATGAGCATTTCCGATGGCACCAATTCCTTTGACTTTGGCTCCGGTGCCAACATTGATGCCATGGCACTTTTTGACAAGATCAAGACGTTTGGATGGGCCCCTCAAGTCGCATTAGACCGTGCTGCAGCAGCCAATCCAACAGATGCACCTGTAGAGGCAAAGGATTCTCAGATGCGAGACCTATTGCTATCTAAATACACAGATCCCTGCTCTGGGATGTCCACTGATCTTGCAAAAGATTGGGACAAAGTAGCTGATAGTGATGTGAAAAAAGTAGGGGGACGCTCTTTTTGTGGAACAAGCTTGGTATATGCCACCCCTATCACCCAATTCAATACCATGATGAACAAAGAAATCCAAGACAGCCAAGATAGAGCCGACAGTGGATTGGGATTGCGAGATGTATGCGGGATGTACAAACGCGCCAAAACCGCTGGCGATAAAAAAATTGCTCTTAATAAATTTGTTGCCATGTGCAATGAGTTTATTGCAGGAAAACCAGGCGAACACGAACAAAATCAAGCCAAAATTGAAGTAGTCGATTCCTTCGTGCGTTCGATTGCAGATCTTAAATGGCAAACTGGGGACACCCGTTTTGAGGCTTTGAAAAATGCCATGAAAGGCCTCGACCTCGATAATGCCGCCTCCATCAGTTCGAGCGCTCTTAAAATTATGGCAACCGAGTGGATGGCTGTTTCTTGGGATTGGAGAAGCAAAAAAATCATGGAATATGCCATCGCTTCCATGGATAGTGCCATGACCATCGCTTCACAGGACAGTTGGCTCAATATCGCTGCCGGCACAACCGGTAAGCAAGCCATCGTTGCTATGCTCTCTGATAGTCACACTCGAAGTAACTTAGATGAATTGGTATGTTCTGACCAATGGCAAATGCCAACTCTTTCTAAAATGGTTGGCACTGATTATCTTGCTGCACTGGAAAATGAGCTTACCCCAGCATCTCAGGACAACAACTTTCAATCTAGCTGGAAGTCAAGCGTGCTTCTAGCCGACAAAAAAGCATTGCTTGTTGCTTTTATTGACTCCTATCTTACAAAAAGCCCGAACCACTGTGAACAAGTTCGACTCACCTCTCAAAAATCCCAGATCATCTCCTACACAGAAGGTGGCCCTAGTAACCCGGGTGGCAGCATTGTAGATAATTTCCCCCAATTCATGTTGGGTGGACAACTACAAGAGGCCAAGCAACGAAAGGTCATGCAAGACATCGGTAGCTTACTTGCCACCGGAACCTACACCCAACTTCGCGACAAAATGGTAGAATTGGAAAGCTTCCAAATGGGTGGGGAAGGATACATGTCAAAGCAACTGGCCGAAGAAGCCCAAAAAGGTCTTAATGAAGCGGGACTTCTCTATCGTCTTAAGCAAATGTTGGGTGGAGAAGCTGCTCGTAGTGCTTTCCGCTACGATGATCCCTATCTAGCCAAAATGCAGGCCATCAAACAAGCTTCCAGCTGCTTGCCAGACGCCCAAGTGAACTGGCAAACTGATGTATCTGAAGATGGCTCCGAAACCCATACCCTCGTAGTTAACGGACCTGTTAAACAGATTTTCAAAGCCCCTCTTTCTTTGAATGGGGACAATGTAAAAGCGGTGAGCACCACTCTACAAAGTGGGGGAAGTTGCTACTGGGGGAACTCAAACGGTTTCTCCGCAATTCCAGTTACCGCATTTGCTGGCACCGCTGGATTTGTTTCTCCCTACATGATGGCATGGTTTAACGGTTGTGGCAGTAGCAGCAGCGAGTCTGGTGCTGACTCGCTCAACGGGATGTTTACGGTTACCAAGATCACACCGGTTGTGAATCAGTAGAGTTTGAACAGCTAGGGGACACTCTATTGGATAGTCCCCTTTGCCAACGGACTATCCCCCTAGAATGGCTTGTCGGGTGGCAGTAGATACTTTTTCATAATGCCCAAATCGCATGGTGTACGTAGCACGTCCCTTGGAAATCGAACGAAGTCCTGTGGTATAGCCAAACATTTTTGCCAAGGGACTCTTTGCCTCAATCACTTGTAAATGATTTGCCATTCCGATATGAGACACCTGTGCACCCCGACTATTTAGATCAGATACGACATTGGATAGATAATCATCGGGTGTGGAAACTTCAAGCTCCATCACCGGTTCCATCATAATCGAAGATCCGGTTTGCAATCCCTTTCGAACCGCCAAATTAGCTACAATTTGAAAAGCCACTTCGTCAGAAGCACCGTCTATTAGAGCCGCTTCTTCGAGTGTACATCGCAGTCCGATGATTTGAAACCCTGCCAAGGCACCGGCTTGCAAGCCTTCCATGACTCCTTTTTCTACCGCCTTGGCCAATAGTTTTGGAAGTCTGGATTCTGCGACTTTGTTCACAAATTGATTTTGAATTTGAACATCCCCAGAAATGGGCTCCATGCGGAGAGAAATTTTGGCAAATTGCTTTTTGCCATTGATTTCTCGCTCGAAGATCTCCTCGATGGCTATTTCATTTTCTAAGGTTTCTCGATACGAAACTTGGGGCTGTCCCGTGTTGGTTGCTACGGAAAACTCCCGCAACAAACGATCTACAATGATATCGAGATGTAATTCCCCCATTCCGGAAATCAACATTTGCCCAGTTTCTTTGTTTTCTTGAAAATGAAAGGACGGATCCTCAGATCTTAGTTTTTCCAACGCTTTTTCTAACTTCGGTGTATCAGCGCTGCTCTTCGGCTCAATGGCAATGAAAATTACCGGCTCTGGAAAAGACACCGATTCGAACCGAATGGGGTCTTTTTGAGAACAAAGCGTATCTCCAGTAGCCACTTCCTTGAGCCCTACCAATGCCACGATGTCACCTGCTTGGGCAGTTTCAATTTCGGTACGGTCGTTGGCTTGCATTTGGAAAATTTTCTGAACCCGCTCGCGCTTTTGGGTACGAGAGTTCAGTACAACTTCTCCCACCTTTAAAGAACCACTGTATACGCGGGTGAATATCAATTGACCCACAAAAGAATCTGACATCAGCTTAAATGCGATGGCAGAAAAGCTTGCATCCAGAGAACGCTCTCTCGAAATCGGATCCTCATCAGAAGTAGCGCGAAAACCAGGAACTGCAGGCAAATCATCGGGAGCAGGCAAGTAACGCACCACTGCATCAAGCAGGGGCTGCACGCCTTTATTTTTGAATGCACTCCCGCAAACCACCGGCACCAAATCTTGGGCGATGGTGCATTTTCGAATGCATGCAATGAGGGCCTCTGGCTCAATCGGAGCGCCTTCGAGAGCCTTTTCCATAATCACATCATCAAAATCTGCAAGACTCTCCAGCAACTGCTCTCTGTAAAGCTCTGCTTGGTCTTGTAGATCCTCAGGAATGGGCATACGTGTGTACTGGTGGTCTTCACTGCCAGCAGCTCCTGTCCAAACCAAGGCTTCCATGGCAATCAGATCCACAACGCCTATAAATCCCCCTTCTTCTCCAATGGGAATTTGGAGGATAAGAGGCTTTGCTTTTAGTTTTTCTCGGATGGAATCCACCGAGGTGAAAAAGCTAGAACCCACCCGATCGAGTTTGTTGATAAAACAAATACGAGGGACTTTGTATTTATCTGCCTGACGCCACACCGTCTCCGATTGAGGCTCTACCCCGTGGGTACCATCAAATACGGCGACTGCACCATCCAACACCCGCAAAGACCGTTCGACTTCTACCGTGAAGTCCACATGGCCTGGGGTATCAATCAGGTTGATCGTATGGCCTTCCCAAAAGCAGGTGATGGCTGCTGAGGTAATGGTGATGCCTCGCTCTTGCTCTTGCACCATCCAGTCGGTAGTTGCTGTGCCTTCATGCACTTCCCCAATACGGTGAATTTTTCCGGTGTAGTACAGGATACGCTCTGTGGTGGTGGTTTTTCCTGCATCGATATGGGCCATAATGCCGATGTTGCGCATTTTTGTTTGTTTCATTTTTTTCTCTTTTCATTTTTTCTTTTTCTGGAAACCAGCTGCGCAGTTTTCCAGACCTTCCTTGCTTCGCAAGGGGAGAACGGGGATTTATTTCCAGAACGACACGTCAAGGCCGGCGCTCGCTCGGGGCCTCCCACCCTCTCAAAATCGCAGACAAGATTCTCGTCATGGAAGTATTCTCTCGGCTGCGATTTGTGACCCGGGCAGGTCCCCCCAAGCGGCTGCCCTTGACGCGTCGTTCTGGAAATGTATCTCCGTTCTCTCGCTGCTACCAGATCTTTGCAGCTACGGGAGAGAGCGGATTTACGGAGATCCTAACGGCTGCAAGGGCAGCAGGGCGGAGGGACCCGTCGGGTTGAAATCGCAGCGGACGTTCTTGCTTCCCTGACAAGGGTTAGCTCTGCGATTGAGAGAGACGGGAGGATCCGACCGTCGCGCCGGCCTTGCAGCCGTTAGGATCTCCGTAAAGCCTCGCTCTCCCATTGCGAGGCAAGGAGGTGTGGAAACTGCGCAGCTGGTTCCACAAAAAAGGAACGCTGGTTTCCAATAAAGAAAAAAAGAAAAAAAAAGGAGGGAGTAAAACTCCCTCCCTTCGCCTTCGGCGAAATTACCAACGGTAATGAGCGAATGCCTTATTGGCATCAGCCATCTTATGAACATCTTCACGACGTTTAATCGCAGAGCCCTTCTTCTGGGCTGCATCCATGATTTCAACCGCAAGACGGTCCATCATGCTGCGACCCGGACGCTTGCGCGCAAAGTCGATCAACCAACGAAACGCCAACGCTTGACGGCGCTCTGGACGAACTTCAACCGGCACCTGGTAGTTAGATCCCCCTACACGGCGAGACTTTACTTCCAACATCGGCTTGATGTTCTCAATGGCGAGACGAAATACTTCGATCACGCTTGCACACTCTGGAATGTTCTTGAGCCCTTTAGCTTCTACGATCTTCATCGCACCGTAGAATTGCTTCTCTGCACAAGCACGTTTTCCGTGCATCATCATGCTGCTTACAAATTTGGTCACCATTTCTTCGCCATAAATGGGATCAACCAACACTTCACGCTTTACTGCGGCTCTTCGTCTCGACATAGTTCCACTACCCTATAACAGTATAGATTCGTTTATTTCTTCGGTTTCTTTGCGCCATACTTACTACGAGATTGCTTACGGTTGTTTACCCCTTGGGTATCCAAAGAACCGCGCACGATATGGTAACGAACCCCCGGTAAGTCTTTTACTTTTCCACCGCGAACCAATACCACACTGTGTTCTTGTAAGTTATGACCTTCTCCACCAATGTAAGAAGTTACTTCCATACCATTGGTCAACCGAACACGAGCCACCTTCCGCAATGCAGAGTTAGGCTTCTTCGGCGTCGTTGTATACACCCGTACACAAACCCCACGCTTTTGGGGGGATTGCTGAAGGGCGGGTCCTTTAGACTTGACCTTTTGTTTCTTACGCCCTTTTCGAATAATCTGATTAATTGTCGGCATCGTCTCGCTTTCCTATTTACGCGGTATCCCAACTTTTACTTGGAAACACCCTACTTATCAAAATAAACCCCGAGATGCAACGGCAACCTCACGGTAAAAAGTATCCCTCTATCGCTTATCCCATGGCCTCTTCAGCCATTTCGTCATAATGACTACCATCGGAGTCGTCGCCTAACATACCAGAATCACTGTGACTTCCAGGCGCTTCCTGTGCTGTCAGGTGTCGATATGCCAAACTTCCCGTACCGGCAGGGATCAAACGACCCATAATTACGTTTTCTTTTAATCCACGTAACTGGTCGATTTTACTCTCAATACTTGCCTGCGTTAGCACTTTGGTCGTCTCTTGGAAGGACGCCGCGGAAATAAAGCTTTCAGTAGAAAGAGATGCCTTCGTGATCCCCAATAGAAGCGGTTCCCACTTCGCCGGACGAAGCCCTTCGGCTTCTGTACGGACATTGGTGTTATCGACTTCCATCTTGGCCACAGTTTCCCCTGGCAAGAAGGTCGTATCCCCTGGATCCACCACATGTACCCGACGCAACATCTGGCGCAAAATCACCTCGATATGCTTGTCGTTGATACGTACCCCTTGGAGTCGGTACACATTTTGTACCTCATTTACCAAGAAATCTGCCAAGGCAACGGGCCCCATAATGGACAGAATTTCATGCGGGTTCGGTTGACCATCCACCAAGGACTCTCCCTTACGAACAAAGTCGCCTTCGTTCACCAAGAAGTGTTTGCCCTTTGGAATCAGGTACTCAGACTTCTCACCCTCTGTATCGGTGATGATGATCTTACGCTTGCCCTTGGTATCATCCCCAAACGATACGGTTCCCTTACGATCTGCCATAATGGCCACATCCTTCGGAATTCTCGCTTCGAAAAGCTCCGCTACACGAGGAAGACCCCCGGTAATATCTTTGGTCTTTGTGGCTTCCCGTGGGATCTTGGCCAGGATGTCTCCCATGACCACTTCCGCATTTTCATCCACATTGATGATACAGCCCACAGGCAATGTATAGGCGTTTCGGCCCCCAGCTAGCTTGAGGAGCTGGCCTGCTTCATCCACAATCTCCAACGCAGGCTTCAAGGAGTCGCCTTTGTGCTCAGAAACGGTCTTACGCGTTAGGAAGGTGATATCATCAACCTTCTCTTCGAGGGTCTTACCCTCACGCAAGTCGGAGTAACGAATGCGTCCGGAAACTTCAGCTACGATTGGAATCGCAAACGGATCCCAAGAACCCAATGTATCTCCAGCTGCAATCTCAGCTCCATCTTCCACCACCAAAGTCGCACCGTATACCACTGGGTACACGTCACGGACTTGTCCCTCGGTGCCGATGATTTGGATCTCTCCGTTTCGAGAGAGCACAACCTGTTTGCCTTGTTTATTGGCCACAGACTTGATGCTGATAAACTTCACTTTTCCAGTAAATCGGCTTTCCAATACGCTGGTTTCTACCTTGTGGGTTGCTGTTCCCCCAAAGTGGAAGGTACGCATGGTCAACTGGGTTCCTGGCTCTCCAATAGACTGTGCAGCAATTACACCAACAGCTTCGCCCATATCCACCTGGTTACCAGAGGAAAGGTCTCGACCATAGCATCTTGCGCACATCCCACGAGTCGCTTGGCACAACAAGAGGGAACGAATCTCGATTTCCTCGATACCTGCCTCTTCCAATAAGCGACAATCTGCCTCTTTGAGGATCGAGTTTACTTTTACCATTACGTCGCCAGTAACAGGATGTTTCACATCCTGTCCGGAAACCGTACGGCCCAGTACACGCTCTGCAAGCGAGACTCGGATTTCTGCACCATCTCGAATCGGAGTTACCTTGACTCCGTTTTCAATTCCGCAATCATCCTCGTAGATGATCGCATCTTGGGCAACATCCACCAACCGTCGGGTCAAGTACCCGGAACTTGCAGTCTTCAACGCAGTATCCGCCAAACCTTTACGGGCTCCGTGGGTAGAGGTGAAGTACTGAAGAACGGTCAAACCTTCTCGGAAGTTTGCTGTAATCGGTGTCTCGATAATTTCCCCGGAAGGACGTGACATCAATCCCCGCATACCAGCAAGCTGACGAATCTGCTGGGCAGATCCCCTCGCTCCGGAGTCGGCCATCATGAAAATACTGTTGTTACTACGAACACGACGCTTTTGACCCGCATGGTCAATTACATCCATTTCCGCAATGTTATTGAACATACATTCAGCAATACGCTCGGTCACGTTGGCCCAGATATCTACGACCTTGTTGTAGCGCTCGCCTTCGGTCAAAAGACCTTCGGAATATTGTTCCTTGATACGTTTGACTTCTTCTTCTGCCAAAGCCAAAAGCTCTTTCTTCTCCTGCGGAATCACCATGTCTCCGATGGAGATGGAAAGACCTGCTTGAGTCGAATAGCTATATCCGAGAGTACGAATGGCATCTGCCATCAATACAGTCTTCTTCGGACCACAAGTACGGAAACACTCTTCTACCAAGTCAGCTAGAGCTTTTTTGCTCATAAGCTTGTTGAAGAATTCGTACGGAATTTCTTCCGGAATCACTTCAGAGAACAAAGCACGACCCACGGTAGTCTTCATCATCTGGTTACGAATTCCAGCGACTTCAACCGGAGTATGCAGACCGATGTCTTCATGGTCATACGCACAACGCACTTCTTCCAAACTGGAGAATTTGCGTCCAGCGCCTTTTGCTGTGATGTCTTCACGGGTGAGGTAATAAATCCCCAAGACGATATCCTGAGAAGGCACGATCACAGGGGCACCGGAAGCCGGACTCAGAATGTTGTTCGTCGACATCATCAACACACGGGCTTCCATTTGCGCTTCGATAGAAAGCGGCAAGTGGACAGCCATCTGGTCACCGTCAAAGTCTGCGTTGAAGGCAAAGCAAACGAGTGGGTGAAGACGAATGGCCTTACCTTCGATCAATACCGGTTCAAAGGCCTGAATTCCCAATCTGTGAAGCGTCGGAGCACGGTTCAACAGAATCGGGTGTTCTTTGGTCACTTCTTCGAGCACATCCCAAACCTCAGGATGCTCCTTCTCTACCAATTTCTTAGCACTCTTGATGGTGGAGACGATACCGTGCTCCTCCAACTTTGCGTACAAGAAAGGCTTAAAGAGCTCGATTGCCATTTTCTTTGGCAATCCGCACTGATGCAATTTCAAGTCAGGTCCTACCACGATCACAGAACGACCGGAGTAATCGACCCGTTTACCCAACAAGTTTTGACGGAAACGTCCCTGTTTTCCTTTTAGGAAATCAGAAAGGGAACGCAACGGACGCTTGTTTGGTCCTGTAAATACTTTTCCACGACGTCCGTTATCAAAGAGGGCATCAACGGCTTCTTGCAACATACGCTTTTCGTTACGTACGATGATGTCAGGCGCATTGAGTTCCATCAAACGAATCAACCGGTTGTTACGGTTGATTACACGTCGGTACAAATCGTTCAAGTCAGAAGTCGCAAAACGACCCCCATCCAACGGCACCAAGGGACGCAAATCAGGTGGCTGCACGGGAATAACCGTGAGCATCATCCATTCTGGTTTTGCACATGGATTTCCGTTACGGTCCTTGGTCTTGAATGCTTCTACAACCTTCAAGCGCTTCTGCAACTTTTTGCGTTGGGCCTCAGAAGTAGTGTCGATCAAGCCACGACGCAGATCCTCTTCGAGATCATCGATACGAAGCTTTTGCAATAGCTCTAAGATGGCCTCAGCGCCCGCACCAACACGGAACGCACCGTTTCCAAATTTAGCTAAGTACTCTTCGTACTCATCTTCCCCGATCACCGAGCCTTGTTTCAGCTTGGTGCTTTCATCGCCTGGATCCAGAACGATATAGGATTCACTGTAGAGTACCCGCTCAATATCCTTCAAAGCGATATCAAGGATGGTACCGATCCGAGAAGGCAAGGACTTCAAGAACCAAATGTGGGCCACTGGCGTTGCCAAGTTGATGTGTCCCAATCTCTCTCGTCGTACTTTGGAGTGGATTACTTCCACTCCGCACTTGTCGCACACGATCCCTCGGTGCTTCATGCGCTTATACTTCCCGCAGATACATTCAAAATCACGTACCGGTCCGAAGATTTTGGCACAGAAAAGGCCATCACGCTCCGGTTTAAAGGTACGGTAGTTAATGGTCTCTGGTTTTTTTACTTCTCCATAGGACCAACTGCGGATCTTTTCAGGAGAAGCCAATGAAATACGGATCGCGCTAAAATCAAGGGGATCTTTCGGTTTATCGAAGAAGTTGAGTAAGTCTTTCACAATTATCTCCCTACAGCTTTTGCAATCATTGGTACCTTCTGATGAGACACGAAAACCTTATCCCTGTTCTGCGTGAAACTCTTCCCCATCTTCTTTGAGCAAGTTTACGTCCAGTGCCAAACTTTGCAATTCCTTCACCAACACGTTAAAGCTCTCTGGAAGTCCCGGTGTGGCCAAGTTGGTCCCCTTCACAATGGACTCGTACATACGCGTACGACCGGACACATCATCGGATTTCACCGTGAGCATCTCTTGTAGCGTATAAGCAGCTCCATACGCTTCCATCGCCCAAACTTCCATCTCTCCCAGTCGTTGTCCCCCGAATTGGGCCTTTCCACCGAGAGGCTGTTGGGTGACCAACGAGTATGGACCAATGGAACGAGCGTGGATCTTTTCATCAACCAAGTGGTGCAGCTTCAACATGTACATCACACCAACCGTTACACGGTTGTGGAACTGCTCGCCGGTCAATCCATCGAATAGAATCGTTTGTCCATCGATATCCATACCAGAAAGTCGAAGCGCATCTTCAATCTCTGATTCGGTAACACCATCGAATACGGGGTTGGCAAAGTGAACGCCTTCCTTGTATTTTCCGATAAATACCTTCAGTTCATCATCACTACAGGTCTTGATGAAATCGCCTACGATCTTACGCACATCATCTGTATCCCAAATATCGAGACACATCTTCTCAAGCGCTTTACGATCAAAAGCCTCTTCCATCACACGGTTCAGAGCCATACCGATATTCTTAGCAGCCCATCCCAAGTGAGTCTCCAAAATCTGACCCACGTTCATACGAGAAGGTACCCCAAGTGGGTTCAACACGAGATCCACTGGAACTCCGTCCGCAGTGAACGGCATGTCCTGCTCCGGTAGAATTCGAGAGATAACCCCTTTGTTCCCGTGACGACCGGCCATTTTATCTCCAACACGCAGCTTTCTTTTGATGGCAACATAGACCTTTACCATCTTCACTACGCCTGGAGGCAGCTCATCGCCCTTCTTCAATTTCTTCAACTGGATATCTGTTAGGGCTTTAATCTGCGCCACTTTCTCTTTGAGATTGTGCAACGCTTTGCCCAACAGAGCATTCTTCTCAGCATCTGCGAGAGAAATTGTATACCAGCAGTTGTAGTCGACTTCCATCAAGAGGGCTTCTGTCAACACAGCGCCCTTTTTGATCACAACCTTGCTGTCTTTATCTTTAACTTCCTTCGCAACCGTTTGCTTGTCGGAAACGCCTAGAATCTTACGGACTGCAGATTGCCGTAGAATGGCAATACGATCCCGCTCATCTTTACGCAAACTTGCTGCTTCTTGCTCTTCGATCTGCATGGTACGAGAATCTTTTTCAGTACCTTCTCGTGCAAATACCTTGCAACCGATCACAGTACCCACCACACCGGGCGGTACGCGTAGGGAAGTATCTCGTACGTCGCCGGCTTTTTCACCGAAGATGGCTCGTAGGAGTTTCTCTTCTGGTGTCAGTTGGGTTTCACCCTTCGGTGTAATTTTCCCTACCAAAATGTCCCCAGGCGCTACCTCAGCTCCAATGCGGATGATCCCTGCATCGTCGAGGTTGAGCAACGCTTCTTCCCCAACGTTGGGAATATCTGCGGTGATTTCTTCTTGGCCCAGCTTGGTATCTCGAGAGATACACTCAAATTCCTGAATGTGAACGGAAGTGTAAAGATCTTCTTTCACTACGCGCTCAGAGATCAGGATGGAGTCCTCGAAGTTGTAACCATTCCATGGCATGAAGGCCACAGTTACGTTTTGACCGAGAGCGAGTTCCCCCAGCTCCGTTGCAAATCCGTCTGCGATCACATCTCCAACGGATACCTTCTCGCCTACCTTTACGATTGGCTTTTGGTTGATACACGTATCCAAGTTAGATCTGCGGTATTTTTTCAATCCGTAGATGTCAACATCAGCACCCACTTCGGTAGCAGAATCTTCCACTCCAGAGTTGGATTCGATCTTAACCACGATCCGCTCTGCATCTACAGACACAACGGTTCCGTTGTGCTCAGCGATGACAGAAGCACCGGAATCACGTGCAACGATGGCTTCCATCCCAGTTCCGATAAGCGGAGCTTGGGACTTAATCAAAGGCACCGCTTGACGCATCATGTTCGATCCCATGAGCGCTCGGTTTGCATCATCGTTTTGAAGGAACGGAATCAAGTTTGCAGCAACAGAAACCAACTGGGTCGTTGCTACATCCATCAAATCTGCTTCTTCGCCTCGAACAATCTCCGGCTCACCATGACGACGTGCATTGATATAGTCGTTATCGGTGAATACAGCACCAGCCTGTGCAATCACATGGTCTTTGTGCTCTTCAGAAGCGGAGTAGTAGCGAATGGCATCCTTTTGCTTGACGCCTTTTGCTTCATCTCTCAAATCCCGATACGGAGTTTCAATAAACCCGTAGGCATTTACCTTTGCATAAGAGGCAAGAGAGGAGATCAATCCAATGTTCGGACCTTCCGGTGTTTCTACCGGACAAATACGACCATAGTGAGTGGGGTGCACATCCCGCACTTCAAATCCAGCACGATCACGGCTCAAACCACCGGGCCCAAGGGCCGACAAACGTCGCTTGTGAGTAATCTCAGAAAGCGGGTTGGTTTGATCCATAAACTGACTGAGCTGGGAACTTCCGAAGAATTCCTTCACTACAGCAGATGCTGGCTTGTTATTAATAAAGTCATGAGGCAACAACGTATCCACGTCTTGCAACTGCAAGCGCTCACGAATTGCACGCTCAATGCGCAACAATCCAACGCGGTACTGGTTCTCCAAGAGCTCGCCTACGGCGCGCACTCGACGGTTGCCCAAGTGATCGATATCATCGATGTCACCTTGACCGTTCTTTAGTTTCAATAGGTACGCTACGGTGCGCAGAATGTCTTCTTTGGTCAAGGTTACTTGATCCAAAGGCAACTCTAGCCCCAAACGCTCGTTCATCTTCAATCGACCTACGACGCTCAGGTCATAGCGCTCTGCATTGAAGAACAAGTTGTTGAACAACAACTCAGCCGGTTCCAAAGAGGGAGGATCCCCCGGACGCAACCGCTTATAGATTTCAATAATCGCTTCTTCTCGCGTATCAATTTTGTCAGCGAGAAGAGTATTGCGGAAGGACTCATCTACGTTAACACCATCGATGTGCAACACGTCGAAGCTCTTAACGCCTGCTTTCAAGATTTCTTGAATATGGGCATCGGTCAACTCGGTATTGGCTTCCACCACCAAGTTTCCCTTAGAGTCCATCACATTATATACGGTAATTTTACCGATCAATGCATCGACTTCGATAGGCTGTGAGGTAATCCCAGCCGCTTCGATTTGACGAATGGCACCGACAGAAACCCGTCGATTTTTCTTTGCGTATACTTTGCCAGTCTTCACATCCACGATGTCGAAGCCTGCACGCTGTCCACGCAAGAGGTCCAAATTCAATGTAACGAGGAATTTTTTACCCTTAACCTGAATTTCTTCTTTATTATAGAAGTAGGCCAAGAGTTGTTCGTTGGTATATCCAAGACCTTTAAGGAGAACCGTCACCGGCATCTTGCGTCGGCGATCGATACGCACATAAAGGATATCTTTGGCATCAAACTCGAAATCGAGCCAGCTACCGCGATACGGGATAATACGCGCTGTATAGAGGACTTTTCCCCCAGCGGTCTTTCCCTTGTCATGATCAAAGAAAACCCCAGCAGAACGGTGCAACTGAGACACCACAACCCGCTCGGTTCCGTTGATAATAAAAGTTCCGTTATCGGTCATGAGCGGAATTTCACCGAAGTAAACTTCCTGCTCTTTCACATCGCGGATGCTGCGCGTGTTGCGCTCTTTATCCACATCCCACACCACAAGGCGGATGGTGAC
This sequence comes from Deltaproteobacteria bacterium, assembly GCA_947475005.1. GTDB lineage: Bacteria > Bdellovibrionota_B > Oligoflexia > Oligoflexales > Bog-1112 > CANIBL01. Next base: position 46,791 of record CANJLI010000012.1, read on the forward strand.
CTTGAGGGGCGCTGCATAACTCATACCGCGTTGGCGGCACTCGTTCACGGAATATTTGGGTTGCTCAAAAGCATAGCCCACATACTCGATTGAAGCGGTCTCAGAAAAATCTCGGATCGGGAATACAGAAGAAAAAACGCCCTGCAATCCGATTTTCTTTCGTTGATCAGATTCCACATTTTTTTGTAAAAAATGCTCGTAACTGGTTCTTTGAACTTCAATCAAATAAGGATGGTTGATTGCCGGCTTAATCTTCTGGTAACTTTTCCTGAGACGTGTAAACGAAGCGTCTAACGACGTCATACTGCACTCCAATGATGTGGATCTCAAAATAGACAACTTTACACCACAGTAGTGTGGTTACCCTTTACGCAGGTGGCTTCGAGGGAAAAGTTTCACGCCAGTAAGAGCAAAGCAGGACCTATGTGTCGTTGTACCCCTTGCGGGGGCCGACTCACGTGCCCTGCTTGCAGAATTTTGATTCAAATTGTATCACAAAAGTCCGAACAACCGCGACCCAGAAGACCCATAAAATTGAAAGGGATTCGCAATCATAGTATCTCTTCCGGGACGGTCTGCAAAGGAAAAGCACGGGGTGGATTATTTCACCTCGACTTTTGCCCCCGCTTTTTCCAAGACATCTTTCATCTTGGCAGCATCTTCTTTAGAGACGCCTTCTTTTACATTCTTTGGAGCGCCTTCTACCAAGTCTTTGGCTTCTTTCAATCCGAGACCAGTCAATGCACGTACTTCTTTAATTACGTTGATCTTCTTGTCGCCGGCTTCTTTAAGAACCACGGTGAACTCGGTTTGCTCTTCAGCAGCAGCAGCAGGTGCAGCAGCGGCAGCCATCGCAACCGGTGCAGATGCACTCACTCCAAACTTCTCTTCCAATTCCTTCACCAATTCAGCTGCTTCAAGCAGGGTGAGGTTCTCTAGGTACGTAATTACTTGCTCTTTAGATACTGTAGACATGAAGTCCTCCTACAAACTTTGTATGTGTTTAAAAACCAGTTACGAATCGAACCCCTTTATTGGGACTTCGTTTCCTTTATTGCATGGATAACCCGAACGAGATTCGCACTAATGCCATTGAGGGCATAGAGCAAGCCGCGATGGGGAGCAACCAACGTACCGACGATTCTGCCCAACAAGACTTCTTTGCTTGGAAGCTCAGAAATCGCCTGAAGTTGCGCCACAGAAACAAGCGCACCTTCCATCAAACCGACCGTTACTTTCAAATTTGCATGATCTTTTGCAAACGCAAGTAACGTTTTTGTTCCGGCTGCTGGATCCCCATAGAGATAGGTGATCCCAATCGGGCCCTTCAACTTACCAGCTAAGGCTTCAGCAGAAGGGGAATATTGAAAAATCGCCTTTTGAACGGCGCGATTTTTTAGTACACGGAATTCACTGTTCACTTTTCGCAGTTCGCGACGAAGCTCAGCCATTTCCTCGGAAGTAGTTCCACGGTACTCTGCGACGATAGCAGCAGGTGCTCCGTTGAACTTTTCTGCTAGGGTTTTCCCTACCAGTTCTTTCATTTTACGATCTTTAGCCATAAGAGCCTCTTTCTGTGGCAGACACGCGGTGTTGGAATTAGCGATATGGAATTGGATCTACCGCGACTCCTGGCCCCATGGTTGGAGACAAGGAAATCTTCTTCAGGTACGTTCCTTTGGCAGAACCTGGCTTTGCCTTAACCAATGCGTCGAGGACCGCTTCTGTGTTGGCAACCAACGCTTCTGCGCTCATGTTCAATCGACCGACAGAGGTATGCACGATTCCGGCCTTGTCGACCTTGAACTCGCTACGACCAGCTTTCAATTGCTCAATTGCAGGTACCACATCGAAGGTCACGGTGCCCAGCTTCGGGTTTGGCATGAGACCGCGAGGCCCCAATACACGTCCCAGCTTTCCAACCACTGCCATCATATCTGGTGTGGCGATCACTTGATCGAAGTCCAACCAACCCGCAGAAATTTTTTCTGCCAAGTCATCAGCTCCTACGTAGTCTACACCGGCGGCTTGCGCGTCTATGGCTTTTTGGCCCTTAGCGAAAACCACGATGCGAACCGCTTTTCCTCTACCGAAGGGTAGTGGAGTTGCGCCACGAATGTTTTGATCCGCTTGACGAGGGTCAACACCCAAATTCACAGACAAATCCAAACTGCCGACGAACTTGCTGTAAGAAGTATCGAGCACCAACGCTACTGCGTCGGCCATCGGATACAACTTGCCAAGCTCTACCTTTGCAGCTGATTTGCTGTATTTCTTTCCTCTTTTTGCCATCATGTCCCCTTTGTAGTGCGAACGAGACAGTCTAGGCTGTCTCTCCTACGGTTTTTTCTATCTACTAACCTTCGATGGTGAGGCCCATGCTTCGCGCCGATCCAGCGATGATCTTACATGCAGCCGCTTCATCGTAGGCATTCAAATCGGCCATCTTTGTTTTCGCGATTTCAAGAATCTGTGCCGCGGAGATTGAACCTGAGGAGGTTTTCCCTGTGGTCGGAGATCCTTTGTCTACCTTGGCTGCTTTCTTCAATAGGTCAGAAGCCGGAGGGCTCTTCGTAATGAAGGAGAAGGATTTATCCGCATATACCGTAATCACCGTAGGCAAGATCCAACCGATCTGCTTCTGGGTACGGGCGTTAAATTCCTTACAAAACGCCATGATATTCACTTGTCGCTGCCCCAACGCCGGGCCAACAGGAGGCGCAGGGTTGGCCTTCCCAGCCGGAATTTGCAGCTTGATATAACCAGTTACCTTCTTGGCCACAATAAGCTCCTTTGAGAACGGGGATACAGTCTGGCTGTGTTCTTGGTAATTAAGAGAAAGCAAGAAAACTGTCTTTATGCAGTTTTTAAGAAAAAGTCAACAGTTTTATTACTTCCATGGGAAGATATGATGCGCGAATTGGCCCCTTACGTTGGCACCAGCTGCACAGGTAGTACTACCCTCCATCCCACACAGTAAACTGTTTGTAAAGGGAAAAATGGTTCCAGCTTGCATGAATGCGCCACCCCCGTCATCCCAAGGCTGCGCAGCAGCCGTATGAGATCTCGATAAAAACGCAGGGATCCCATACGGCTGCTGCGCAGCCTTGGGATGACGGAAAGCACATCGGTTGACCTAGTAGCGCCTCTTACTCCAGCTGCTGCGGCAATAGAAATTGCTCCCCCAACGAGTTCTCGCATAGCCGGCCCGTAACTAATCCGGGGCAATTACAAATAAAGGGAGCCAACAAAATAGCTCTGCCAACGTTGCTCGTGCAGGCGCCACCATTCTGGCATGGATTCGGTGTACATGGATCAGTCACAACTAAGTCCGTCGCTGTGCCTGAGTCTGTGTCTGAGTCTGTGTCTGTGTCTGTGCCTGAGTCTGTGCCTGATACGGTAGTCAGGTCGGTCGCGGACAACCCCTCAGGTACAAAGACTGTCTTCAAAAGAGAATCGGGAATTATGACTGTATTCACAGTGGTAACGGCCTGTGTCATCGTTGTGGATACATCTACTTTTTGTAGTTCCGCTACAGACAGCGCCACCGGGTTAATCGGGACAATTTTCAAATCTATACTTTGGGTGAAAGTGGAGGTCTGTATACCGCTTTGTGTTTGCACCGTAGCCTGATTAACCCTTTGTTTTAACCTTCTTAAATTTTTCGGCGACTCCTGGATACACCCAATGGAAATCAGAAAAGGAAGAATCAACATAATGTGTTGCATAGATACCTCTACAATTCACTCAGTTGCCCCTTTATCGGTACAATTGGATGAATTGTAACAGTTTTTCTTTCGCGGCTTCTTTTGCATGTTTGGAAGCTGCATACCTAGCTAAATTGTTTACATTTTTTGGGGTCTCCTCCTCGAGATAGTTGGCAAAAACAACTTTACGATCTCCTCGTTCGATCCACCCCACAAACCAGCCCCTCTGCCGCGTTCTATCGTGAGAACCGTCCTTATGAAGCAGATCGCCTACCCCTGTTTTTCCGTACAACTTCCACCCCTCTGGCAACACCTCGAGATATAAGAGATTTCGAGTGAATTGCAGAGCCTCTTTTTTAACGGGCGATTTGGATTGAAGGATTTTCTCTATAAAAGCGACTTGTTCCAATGGGGATATTTTCAGAGAGCTCGAGATCCAAGAAGAGGTAAGTCCATTATCTTTACCTTTATCCCCCGATACGTCTTGATTTCCGTACTCAAATTTTTTCACATACTCTTGAAATTTAGCCATCCCCAGTTTGGCTGTGACAAAGTGGCTATACCAGACGCAGCTATTTTTCATCCAGAGACTGGGCGTATGGAGATGTTTCCAAGACTCTAGCCAATCCGGGAGGGATTGGGTCCACCTACCTTTTTAGGGATTGGGTCCACCTACCTTTGGTAGGTGGACCCAATCCCTAAAAAGGTAGGTGGACCCAATCCCTAAAAAGGTAGGTGGACCCAATCCC
>CANJLI010000013.1 GCA_947475005.1 Deltaproteobacteria bacterium
CTTTTGCTTACGTTCAAGATAGCAACCCATCCGTCATCCCAAGGCTGCGTAGCAGCCGTATGGGATCTCGATCAAAACGAAGGGATCCCATACGGTCCCTTCGGGACCTTGGGATGACGGATTTCCAAGGAGTTAGGCAAACAGTCCCCTTAAGGAAGCGCCATTCGGGACACCCGACTGGACCCGAATTGACTTTTTTTACTCAACTCCCATCCCCCGATTCGTCATCTCTTGCTGTGCGAAGGTTCTCCCGGCGTTACCTCTAAAAAAAATGTTTTTCTACCCAAGAAGGCATTGACTAAAGTTACTGAATATAGTAACTTTAGTCATATAGCAATCTGGAGAAAAAAATGGGCGACCGAGGTGAGATTGTTGAAATATCCATTAAAACGCCTATTATTTTCAATGGATACTTATATGAAAAAGCAAAAATAGAGATTGATCATATAAATTACGGCCTTGATAAAACAACCAAGGAATTGAAAAAAATAAAAAGATCCAGTTTTACATTGGATGATGTGATGGAATTTTTAGAAGTTCTACAAGATCAATTTTTTCTGCCGAAGTATAGTGATGGCGAAAGGGAAATCTACGCAATTGAAGTACGGTGCCCTATCAAAGAGAAAAGCTTCGGAAAATTATTTCGATTCGTTTTTTCAACAGCCACTCAATATGATAAGGTAATATCTACAATTACAATTTTTAGGATAAGAGATTAGAAATATGAAAGAAAAACCAGAAATTTCAAATGAAATGCTGGTATCGATTTTAGATGAAATCGATACCCAAGCCGCTAAGGGTGAAATACCAAGGCTTTTGCCTAAAGACGCCCCTTTAGAAGATCATATTAAATTCTCGCTTTGTAGATTGTTCGTTATTTTTCTTCGAAAAAACAACAAGAATGCCACCGCACTTCAAAATTTAACCGGCATCCCCAAAACAAGACTCAGCGATATCACCAATTATAAAGTTTCAGGTTATTCTCTCGATCGATTATTTTCCTTTGCGGAGAAACTCGGTACTTTTGATCCTCAAACGAGAGAGCACCTCAGCTTAATGATAGAGGTTTTGGATGGCCCCGTCAGATCGGTGCATGAAGCCAAGAAGATAAAACGAGAAATTAGGAAAATTGCGTAACCTCACCCTCATCCTTTCCAAATAGCCATTGACGGCAGGCCCCAAAAGCGGGCACTCTTTCTTCAATACTCAAAAATTATATTTACATGAGGCATCTGCTATGGCAGCCATCAAGAGCGGTTTTATCCGCAAGGGGATTTTTGTATCTATTATCTCTCTTTCAGCGTCTCTGCTGTGGGGACAAAACCTCACCCATCAAATTGAATGGGCACGATCGATTGTAGCGGATCATGAGAGAGAGGTCCGTGGGCTTCAACGGGAAGCAGGTCTGGCTTGGTGGGACGCCAGTCTATCGGGAAAAGATGAAGATTTTGCAAAAAAGGTGCGACTTCAAAATCAACTGGATGCGCGACTCCACAATGCAGCTCGCTATACAGAAATTCAGGCCCTGCGCAATGACTCCGAGTTTAGGAGACAAGACCCGTTGTTAGCTAGGCAGATCGAAGTTCTCTACTATGCCTATCAAGCCGCACAAATTGATGCTGATCTGAACAAGCAGATGAACGCCAAGAGCAATGCCATCGAGCAAATGTTCAATGTTTACCGAGCCAAAGTCGGGGACAAAACTTATACCTCTAATGAAATTTCAGACCTCTTGAAAAATTCTCTTAATTCCGAAGAGCGCAAATTGGCCTGGGAAGCAAGCAAAGGCGTCGGAGCCGTTGTAGAAAAAGACCTGCTCGACTTGGTTCATCTGCGAAACCAAGCAGCCCACAGCTTGGGATACCCAAACTTTCATGCCATGCAACTGGCTCTGAATGAGCAAAATTCTGGCCAAGTCCTTCAGTTATTTGATGAGCTAGATGACCTCACTCGCGACCAATTTACAGAGGTAAAGGCAGAGATCGATGCCAAATTGGCACAACGGTTTCATATTTCTCCCAATGCCCTCATGCCATGGCATTACCAAGATCTCTTCTTTCAAGAAGCACCCGCTGTCTATGACTACAATCCAGATACGATTTATGAAAAAGAAAATGTGGACCTTGCTGATATGACCGGTCGCTTCTACAAATCCATCGGCTTGCCCGTTGATGACATCTTAAAGAACAGCAGTCTCTACGAACAACCAGGGAAAAGCCCCCATGCTTTCTGTACGGATATCGATCGAGAGGGCGATGTGCGAGTGCTAATGAACTACAAACCCAACCAATACTGGATGAATACCTCGCTTCATGAGTTTGGGCATGCTGTGTATAGCAGTAAATACATCCCTCGCACCGTCCCGTACCTTTTGCGTAGTGAAGCCCATATCCTCACCACGGAAGGTCTAGCCATGATGTTCCAACGACTGGTACATAAATCCAGTTGGTTGCAAAAAATGGGCGTGCCAGTTGCGGATCCTAAAAGGATGGATAAAGCTGAGAAGAAGATGATGCGAGCTGAATTGTTGATTTTCTCTCGATGGACCCAAGTGATTTTCCGTTTTGAAAAATCAATGTATGAAAATCCAGACCAAGACCTTAATGCCCTCTGGTGGCAGCTGGTGGAGAAATACCAAGGGATGAAACAACCTGCAGGTCGCAATGCGCCTGACTATGCCACCAAAATCCACGTGGTGGTGGCACCTTGCTACTATCACAACTACGAGATGGGGGAATTATTTGCCTCCCAAGTGCACCACACCATCGCAAAGATGCTGCATCAATCTCCCGCAAAGGCAGACTATGCAAATCAACCCCAGGTGGGACAGTTTTTGCGAGACAAAATTTTTGCACCCGGCGCAACTCTGAACTGGAACGAACTCACGAAGTTTGCTACGGGGAAATATCTATCCACCAAGGACTTTGCAGCAGACCTGCGGTAGATCTTGCTGATAGTGAGAGGGGCTGAGTTTCAATCCAGGTTATCTTCCCAGTTTGGGCTCTTCTTCGTATCCTAGATTTCGACGAGGCTGGCAGAGTATTACACTGCTAACAAACCATATCGGTTCTGCCGGTGCCTCGAGGGCTCGAAAGTTTTCTCCATTATCCGTAGAAAGAGAAATATACACCTCACTCCCGCTGTCACACCTGTGACGCTCTATCGTGATGATTGTGTGGCCACTGCGGAATGTGCCTCTGTCTCCGGCTACCCAATCCCCATTCATTTCTACTTCGAATCTGTCCCCTATTTCTCGATAATAAATTGAATTGTATGTAAGTATTTCTTTTACTCTTCCAACGTCAGAGGCAACCCCCAGACCAGGCAGTACAAACAAAATAAAAAGTAGAGGTATACGAATAAACATCCATTTCATTTTTGGCTCCACGTATAGATCGATTGAATAGGGGGAAGCCTATGAATTTTTCCGCTGAAAATCAACGGAAACCATACAATTTAACGATATTACTGGATTTTTTTACAAAAAAAGAAAGAGAAAACTGGCTCCTTTTTTCTCTGGAAGCCCTCTTCGTCATCCGAAGGTCCCGAAGGGAGCGTATGGGATCCCTGTGTTTTTATGGAGATCCCATACGGCTGCTACGCAGCCTTGGGATGACAGGGGCACGGCTCCTACGCAGCCTTGGGATGACAGGGGCACGGCTCCTACGCAGCCTTGGGATGACAGGGGCACGGCTGCTACGCAGCCTTGGGATGACAGGGGCACGGCTCCTACGCAGCCTTGGGATGACAGGGGCACGGCTCCTACGCAGCCTTGGGATGACACAGGGGCACGGCTCCTACGCAGCCTTGGGATGACAGGGGCACGGCTCCTACGCAGCCTTGGGATGACGCACACCCCCTCACCCAAAAAATGGCTCCCCAGACTTGCCTCGAGCTTGTAGCCAAGCAGAAGGTGCGTAGGAAAGACCTTCCTCGTGGGCCAAGCCGGTTAAGCCTTCTATCAAAGCACGAATTCCAACCCAATCTGCATACTTCAAGATGCCTCCCCATACCTCTGGAAAGCCCAAGCCCTCTACAAGCAGCACATCGATGGTAGCGAGAGACGCTTGTGGGTATTGCTCGATATGGGCACATGTCCCATGAAAGAGCACCAGCAGGAATCGATTCACAACGTCAGCTTCTTTCCATTCAGGAGCTTCAGATTCTGCAAAATCTTCCTCTGCCTCGAAGGGATGTCCCTTGTGGGCCATCCACCGAAAGGGACCCATGCGAAATCCAGCCTTTTCCAATGCCTGATCGATGAAAGCCGGCAAAATCCCCTTCTGGGTAAGGTAGAGTGCTTGGGAGAAAAAGAGGCCCTCGATCTGAGGCAAGAAAGCAGGCCCTTCGCAAGCAAGTGACAAAGCTGGTTTGCCAATTCGATGAAGAGCCGAAAAAATCGGTGTAGCATCAACATCCGATGGAGAAAGACAAACTTCCACAAAGCTACTTGGAGCAGCAAGGAAATAGAGAGACACTGTGGTACCTGCAACTTCGATCTTTGCAGGCATCTGCCCCAACTCCATTACCACGTCACAAGCAGAGAATCCTACGCGAGAGCGACAGGGAGACACGCGAGCCATATATTGAGGCACTCGGTGCGTCGTCAGTTCTTTTCGATCTACCTTGCGAATTAATGCATCATAGACATATCGCAAGACGATACCGATGGCCTCTGGTTTTTCATCGTACACCAAGACCCGATGCCCCTGTTCCAAAGCACGCAGCGCAACGTCTCCACTTTGTAGCACAGCCCCCAACAAGCCCACAGTGAGGCTCCCGGCCTCCAGCCCGATATATTGCAATTGTTTTTTACTACGAAGCTGATGGCTCAACCCTTGAGCTTCTCGAGTCATAACCGATGCTGCAAAAAGCTCAGCCTCTCGCTCGAGGGCCTTGGGTACCGTAGCTTCAAAACCATATGCTACTGCATCAAGGCAATGGTAAGCAGCAGGGTGACGGTCCTGGGTCTTTTCCCCAATGAGCTCCCGTGTTTTCTTAAATATCAACTTGCGACCGAGGGGGTTGCCTTCCATAGAAAAAGCAGAAGCACGCGCAACAGAGGCTGGCATACGCTTATACTTGTTCACTCGATGAAGCAAAATTTTACACTGAGAGGCGACCAAAGGCGTGGGCACACAAAGATGAAGCAGCCCCAGCTGGTGGGCCTTACTCCCAGAAAGAGTACGACCTGTAAGCAGCAGATCCAAGGCAGCTTGTAAGCCGATCAAACGAGGCAACCGGTAAAGACTCCCCGCTTTGGGCAACGTCCCAGCCTGGATCTCGAGAAACCCCACTTGAGTTGTGGGGGTTCCGATGCGCCAATCGCACGCCAATGCCAACTCCAACCCCATCCCCCAGCAATCCCCCGGTAAGGCACAGACTACGGTGTACGGGAGTGCATGGAGCTGCTCCGTCAATTGCTGCCACGTTTGAGCATAGACCTGCGCCCTCTCGCGAGAGGTAAGCTGCAAAACTTCCTCTGCACGGGTGTCACACCCCAATCGAAGGGGATTGCTACTGCAAAGTAACAACCCTACTAGTTTTTTCTGTGCCAGTTCCTTCAGGGCCTTACGCAATGCAGATTGCACCTTCAGATCCAACGGATCGAAGGGATCGTGCAAAAACAAAGTACCGGTTTGGTCTTCTGCAATCTCATAATGTAGGTATTGCTTCGTAGTCATGGAGCACCTGGATTTCGAATCAAGAGAGCCACGCTCATGGCACCCCCTCCGCAAAGGCTTACGATCCCCCACTTGCCTTTCTCGCGACGCAAATCATCGGCAATGTCCATAATCATACGCAACCCAGAGGCTCCATACGGGTGCCCCAAGGTGAGAGCTCCCCCTCGCACATTAAGTTTCTCGAGAGGGATCTCTCCCAAAGCTTCGGAAAGCCCGAGCTTCTCCCGACAGTAGGTGCTGGAAGCCAAGGCCTGCTGGGTGGCAAGCACCTGTACCGCACTTGCTTCGTGAATTTCAAAAAGATCGATTTGAGACAAGGTCAGGTCGTTACGTGCCAGCAAGCGAGCGATAGCAGGTGCAGCCCCCAAAAGAAACGAAGCATCTGGGGCACCCGCACAATACACATGGTCCACAAGCTCTGCCTGTACCTCTAAGCCACTTGTGAGCGCGGTCCCGGGATCTGCAAGCAAGCACACAGCTGCGCCATCACAAGGGTGGGTGGAGTTACCGTGAGTAATGGTACCAAATTCAGGATCGACCAACGGGGTCATATTGCGCAGCCCCTCTCGGGTCAACGGTGTCTGCAACCGATGGTCCTGCTGCACACAAGCTGTATAGTGAGGACTGGGCCAAATAGGCACCCGTCGCTCCTTCCAGAGCCCTTTTTGTTCTGCCTCCAAGGCCCGCACGTGAGACACTAATGCATAACCATCTTGATCCACTCGGGAAATCCCCGTTTCCAGGGCCAAATGCTCTGCATGGGCTGCCAATGTGAGCCCCGTATAGGACTCCTCTCGCACGGGCGCTTTGGGGAGCCAAGCTTTTGCATTGAAATTGGTAATCATATTCAATTTGGCTGCTGCAGACTTGGCTTTTGACAATTTCGAGATAAATTTCCTGGCTTCTCGGGAGTATACGATGGGCACATCGCTCCAGCACTCCACCGCACTGGCCAAAAAGAGCCCCGTTTGCCCGCCTCGAACCTGGTGCAAGACATCGGTTACGACCTGCATCCCAGATAAACACCCTGTATGTACCGTGTATCCGTGAATATCAGACAGCCCCTGCAGCAAGAGAGCCTCTCTTGCCACATTGGGGTGCTCGGTTTGGGCAATGCCAACACCAGTACCCATGCTGCGCACAGAGGCGATCAGGGTTGGGTTCTCTGTTTGCAGGACCCCCAAGGTGCGACTGAGCAGCTCCAGGGTATTACAATCTTCGAATACCCCGAAAGACTTGACAAAAGCACTGCGCACACCAGCCAAGAGCACTGCAACAGGGGGAGAGAAAATAGGAGTTTTTTGAAGCATCGGTATCAGTAAAGTTAAGTAAAATTAGATGACGTACCCTAAAGGGATTTTGGGCAGAGTACAATCCAAATTTTTACGGATAGATAGATGAATGGTATAATAGGAAAAAATGAGTGGTGGAAAAAATCAAGCCAAAGGAGAGGATATGCGTAGGCCATTACTATGGGGTTTTTTACTAGGGGCAACTCTGATCGCAGGTGGATGTAAATCTTCCAGTATGAGCGGCCATGGAGGGGGAGCACCCGATGCACCACCGAACAAAGAGGCTCCTACTGGCCCGGATACCCCAGACAAAAAAAATATGGTGGTGGATACCCCAGAGACAAAGGATACAAAAACCGTCACCACTCCCCCCGCAAATTGGTGTCAGCTGCGCATCTTTGCTGCGGCTGTGCGTAAAGGGGAGACCTGTGATGCCTTTGCCACACGTGTAAAAGCAGCTGGTATTCTCTTTATACCTGGTCTTACAACCCTTACAGTAGATGATTACGCAAAATTGAGTAATTTTCCTGCAGATCCGGCGAATCCAGTTAAGGTCATTGTCGTTGGAAGTGCACAACCCCCTGCAGACTTTGTGGCGCCAGATGGCATGACTATGGAAACGAATGCAACAGTGTCGGCCAATTTGAAGCCAATTTATACTCTTTTTCTGGACCTCCTATCGCCTCCAGCAAGTGAGAGACGTGTACAAATAAAAGGAAACGGCAATACAGAGGATCAATTTACCAGCAAATTGGAGTTTTCCGCACCTAAAAGAGCAGATGAACAGGTTCCGGTTGTACAAGGTGATGAAGTTGTCATCACGTTACGCTACTTTGATATTATTTCAGGACACACAGCTGGAGTAACCAATGGAATACTGGGCGCTGATTCAATTTATTGGGCGTGCAAAATTGCATCAAATGGAACGGCCAGTGTAGAGCAAGATGGCTCTACAGTGAAATCGGGAGGGTTCAAAGCCCTCATTCAAACTGCAGGAACATTGCAACAAGCATTTACGCAGCAAAATGAAGGTGGATTTATTAGCGTTAGCAGTAAATTAGATAAAGTAGATGAAGCGCAACAAATTCTCAACGGAGGACCGAAGGAAGTTGTCGATAAAAAAGTAGCTCCCGCTCTCTGTACCATGTTCAGCTTTATATGGGAAACCTCTCGTCAGCCATCCAGCAGCGGTCTCTAAGAGCCTAAAGAGATCCCATACGGTCCCTTCAGGACCTTGGGATGAGACGGGCAAGCCCATTCCCATTCCCATTCCGTCATCCCAAGGCTGCGTAGCAGCCGTATGGGATCTCGGTAAAAACACAGGGATCCCATACGGTCCCTTCAGGACCTTGGGATGACGGGCAACGGTCCCTTCAGGACCTTGGGATGACGGGCAACGGTCCCTTCAGGACCTTGGGATGACGGGCAACGGTCCCTTCAGGACCTTGGGATGACGGGCAGGCTCTAGCCCTTCCCCATTCCCAACTTCGATCTGCGTTTTCGATGATGGCCCAAGGCAAAGCGATGGGCCTCATCACGCAGATGGGTGAACACCCTGTACATAGCACTCCCTTTTTCAAGCGTTAGCAACGGCCCCTCTGGTGTGAGACAAAGACGCTCCTCGGAGTAGGAGAGAGTGTCACTGCCCGTTTGTTTCTTCAACCGGCTCTTTGCTAAGCTCACAATGGGAATCTCAAGATATCCAGTGTCCACACGGGCTTTCCAAGCAGCTGCAAGTTGACCCTTGCCACCGTCGATGACCAAGAGATCCGGTTTCCCCTCCTTCTCCATCCCTTGCAAGCGACGGGTCACCACTTCATAGATGCTGGCAAAATCATCTTGGGTACGCACCGTTTTTAAATTGTAGAGTCGATACAAGGCTTTTTCCGGCTTCCCTTCCACAAAACACACACAAGAGGCTACGATGGCAGTATCTCCCAAGTTGGAAATATCTATGCATTCCATACGATGAGGCAAGGCAGGCAGAGAAAGAGCTTCTTGGATTTGTGCCAGAACATCTGCTGTTTCTACAACATCAGTTTGACTTTGCAGACTCGCATGCTGGGCATTGCGTTCACACAGGGCGATAAGTTTTTTCTTTTCCCCTCTTTGAGGCACCACAACATGAAGAGATTCCCCCCAGAGGGTTTGGCAACTTGCTTGATCGGGTAATGCAAGAGGCAACACCAGCTCTCGAGGCAATGGATGACGGTCGTAGTATTGAAGGAGAAACCCTTGGAGTTCCTCCGCTCCTGTTCCTACCGGATTTTTCCAGACAAATGGATAATGGGCCTGGATTTGATGATCTCGAATGCAAAGCAGTGAAAATGCCACTTGATTTTCAGACTCAAAGAGACCGACCACATCTGCTTCTTGTAAAGTAAAGTGAGTCACCGATTGCTGTGACTTGAGACTGTCCAATGCCAAGAGTTGATCTCGATATATCGCAGCTTGCTCGTAGTTTTCCTTTTGAGAAGCCTCTCGCATCTTGGCTTTAAGATCGAGTTGAATCTGCTGATTTTTACCCTGTAGAAACTCGATGGCATGGTGCACCATTTCCATATACAAAGCTCGATCCACAGGCAGATGACAAGGAGCCAAGCACTTCTTCATTGCATAGTAGTTGCAGGGGCGTGTAACGTTGGCAAACTCTCGCTCGCTGCAACGCACCAAAGGAAAAACCTTATACATGAGCTGCAACATATTGCGCAGCTGAGGCCCACTGGAATATGGACCGAGGTACAAGGCCCCGTCTTTCTTCACCCGTCGCACCAACCGAAATCGAGGCCAGGGATCCTTGAGGCTCACACGAACAAGGGGATATTCTTTGTCATCTCGCAGCAGGATATTGTAGAGAGGCTTGTGTTGTTTAATGAACTGTCGCTCGAGGAGCAACGCATCGATTTCAAGAGGTACGAGCACCACTTCTACATCTGCAATCTGAGGCACAAGAGTTTGAGTTTTTAAGCTTTGCCCTTTTTGCACAAAATAGGAAGAAACCCGAGCGCGCAAATTCCGAGCTTTTCCCACATAGAGGACAGATCCCGCTTCATTTTTAAAGAGGTACACCCCCGCAGAGGTGGGGAGTTGTTTCAAAGGAATGGGACTCATGGTTTCTTCTCCAGTCGAATTCCTTTCAATTGTGCCACTTCATTTCGCAGCTTGGTGGCTTGCTCAAAATCCATAGCCAAGGCAGCCCCTTGCATGAGCTTCGTTTTCTTCTTAATGAGTTTGTCGAGATCCTTTTGGGTATGAATCCCCATCTGCATGAGTTGAACTGCATCGAGAGGAGGCGCAGCAGAAGGCTCCTCTTCAGACAACCCGTAAATTACTTTCAAATCCTTGGGGATTTCTTTTTGGATCGATTTCGGAGTGATATCAAACTTCTCATTGTGAGCCATTTGGATATAGCGACGTCGCTCTGTTTCATCGATGGCTTGTCGAATGCTATTCGTAATTTCATCCGCATAGAGAATCACACGAGCATCTCGATTTCGGGCGGCTCGTCCTATGGTCTGAATGATGGAGGTTTTCGATCGCAGAAATCCTTCCTTATCTGCATCGAGAATCGCAACCAAGTTTACTTCGGGCAGATCGAGTCCTTCTCGCAATAAGTTAATCCCGATCAGCACATCGAAGGTACCCATACGAAGTTCTCGCAGGAGTTGCGTACGCTCTAAGGTATCAATATCGGAATGGAGATAGCGCACGCGCAGACCTTGTTCGCGATAGAATTCTGTTAACTCCTCGGACATCTTCTTCGTTAACGTAGTAAGCAACACGCGACCACCTGCTGCAATGGCACGCTTGCTTTCCTCGAGAACATCTTGGATCTGGCTGTAAGCCGGATGAATTTCAATCTTGGGATCGATCAATCCCGTGGGGCGAATCACCTGCTCGCTATAACTACCTTCCACCGCTTGCTCGTAAACCCCCGGCGTGGCCGATACATGAAGGAGCTGATCCGTGCGAGCCATAAATTCTTCAAAGGTCAAAGGGCGATTGTCCAATGCCGCTGGCAGACGAAACCCGTATTCAACTAAATTTTCCTTGCGAGCCCGGTCTCCACGATACATGCCGCGAATCTGGGGCACAGTAATGTGGCTCTCATCTAATATAGTAAGGAAGGAATCGGGAAAATAATCCAGCAAACAAGCAGGCGGTTCGCCTGGGGCTTGACCGGTGAGGTAACGCGAATAGTTCTCAACGCCGGGGCAATAGCCCAGTTGTTCGAAGAGCTCCATATCTTCGAGAGTACGCTGCTCGAGGCGCATGGCTTCTTTTTCTTTGCGCAAGGCGTGAAGCTCGCGCAACCGAACGCCCAAATCGTGAAGAATTTCTTGCACGATTTCTTTACGGTCGCTGCGGGGAGTGATGTAGTGGCTGTTGGGGAAGAGGCACACCTCGGAGATGGCTTGTACTTCTTTACCATCCGCTACGCGCAGTTGATGGAGGCTCTCGATTTCGTCTCCGAAGAAACGCACGCGTACTCCGAACTCTTTATCGTGAGCAGGAAGGATGTCGATGACGTCACCGCGTACGCGAAAAAATCCCCGCTCCAAGGCGCGATCGTTGCGGGAGTACTGGATGTCGATGAGTTTTCGAATCAGCTCTTCTCGCTCCATAGCCATGGGGGCTTTTAGGGCGAGCATCATTTTGGCATACGCACTGGGAGATCCCAATCCGTAGATGCAGCTCACGCTGGCTACAATAATCGTGTTGGGTTCTTCGATGAGATACCGTGTAGATTCATGGCGCATCTTGTCGATGTCCTCGTTCACGGCACTGTCTTTTGCGATATAGGTATCGGAGGACGGCAAGTACGCCTCCGGTTGGTAGTAATCGTAATAGCTCATAAAAAGCCCGACGTGATCCTCGGGAAACAGAGATTTAAACTCGGTATAGAGCTGTGCGGCCAAGGTCTTGTTTGGGGCCACGATCAAGGTCGGCTTTTGAAGCTTTGCAATCACGTGAGCCATGGTAAAGGTTTTACCCGAACCAGTAACACCCAACAGGACATGTTGCTTTTTTCCTTCTTGGAAGGCTTCCACGATGGAGGCGATGGCCTTGGGTTGGTCCCCATCGGGTTGGTAGGCGGCAGTGAGTTTGAATTCTTTTTTCATTTTTTCTTTTTTTGTTCTTAGTACCCTCGAATTTCCTCCCTAGGTCCCCCGGTGTAATTTCCGTCATCCCAAGGCTGCGCAGCAGCCGTATGGGATCTCGATAAAAACGTAGGGATCCCATACGGCTGCTGCGCAGCCTTGGGATGACGAAGAGGAAAACCAAGCCGACTGCTAAGTTTACCCCAAAAACCACTTTTAGATAGAGTTTCCCAATTTTGCGTGTAAAATCCGAAATCTGTGCGAATTGAGCACATGAACGCGGCGCAAAATGGCGCCATTTCAATTGAGATCTAAGAGATCTAACAAGCAAAAGGGTAAGCCGTTGACCAAGCAGCCACTCCTTCTTCTTTTGATGCTATTTTTTGCCTTTGGCTGTCAGTGCGAGAAGAAAAAAGAAGGCCTATTTCGCGGATGGTGGATGTGGACCCCTGGGGATCACGTCGACGATTCTACGCAATCAAGCTTGGTATCTGGCTATCACCCCGACCAACCCATCGAATTCAGCCATAAGCTACATGCTGGTGATCGCAAAATGGAATGCGAGTACTGCCACAACGGCGCACGGCGTTCTCCTGTTGCGGGTATTCCATCGCTTAATACCTGTATGGGATGTCACAAATTTGTGAACACCGATGCAGATGCAATTAAGAAATTGAACGAACACTACAAGAAAAATGAGCCCTTCCCGTGGACCTTGGTGCACAAGTTGCCCGAGTATGTTCGCTTCCCCCATAAGGTGCACGTATTGGCCAAGGATCACCAAGGTCAAGCGTTGCTGAAATGCCAAACCTGCCACGGGCCGGTGGAGAAGATGACTACGGTGGAGCAGTGGGCTCCGCTCCAAATGGGCTGGTGTATCGATTGCCACAGCCAGACGAAGGAGCCGGCCACTCCGTTTAAGAAAGCCACGACATTGGCTCCGATTACTTGTAATACTTGCCACTATTAACGTACGTAGTAGTAGATGGTCTTAAACTTGTAGCGCGATTTTTGCAGGAAAGGAGTTTAAGTGGGAACTCCAACCACGGACGAACTCGAGAAGCTTGAAAAACAAACCCTCGTGGATGCTCCGCACGAAGACTTTGAACGTTCTGCAGAGACATTTGTGCCGGGACCCTATTATGCTGCCGCTGAAGAAGTGATGGCTGAATTGGAAGCAGGGGTACCTACTCACGTCGCTGGTGCGAAGGCAAATCCAAAAGGTTTAGATTTCTCTGTGGATCGCAGAGATTTTATGCGCTTATTCACGGTGGCAACCGCTGCAAGCGCTGCCGCCTGTATACGACGCCCCGTAGAAAAAGCCGTTCCCTATGTGAACCAACCCATCGATCAAGTGCCTGGGGTTCCCACTTTTTATTCGTCCACCTGTGGATCTTGTGCAGCTGGCTGCGGGATCTTGGTGAAAACCAAAGAAGGACGCCCAGTCAAAATTGAGGGCAACCCCGAACATCCGGTTAACCAAGGTGCCTTGTGCGGTCTTGGCCAAGCTGAGATTCAAGGGTTGTACCACCCCGAGCGACTCAAAACGCCTATGCAGCGCCATGGACGTCGCCTCGATCCTGTGCAGTGGGAGGATGTATATAGCATTCTCGGAGAGGCTGTAAAAAAGACCTCCAAGATTGGAATTTTTACCGGTGGATCCACAGGCCATCGCCACGAGTTTTTCCTCGAAGTCCTCGAAAAAGTAGGCGCTCCCAAAACTGCGCTCTATACCTGGGAAGCCAACTCCATCTGGAGCGATATCGCACAAGCTCACGAAATCGCCTTCGGTAAAGCTGTCATTCCACGCATGGAGATCAAACATGCCGATCTACTTGTAGGCATCGGTACCGACTTCCTCGAGATCGGTGTTTCTCCAGTGGCTGCCGCAAAAAGCTTGAGCGCATTTCGTACACACCACAATGGAAAAACCGGTCGGTTTGTTCAGTTTGAAACCAACCTTTCCATGACCGGTGCCAATGCAGATAAGCGCCACGTAATCGCCCCCGGCAGCGAGCTGCAAGTGGCTCTCCTCCTCGTGCGATCTTTGTATGAGCACCCCAAGGTCAAAGTGAGCGGCATTGCGCACACCATGGCACAGAGCCTCTTGCGCACGCACCAATCCGAACTCGATCGCGCTTACGCGACCTTGCAAATTCCCAAGACGGAATTCGATGCCCTCGCTACAGAGATGATTCAATCCGAGAGTTTGATGCTGGTGGGCGGCTCTTCCATGTTCTCCGAAGAAGCCACCAAACTCCAGTTGGTGGGCATTTTGGGGAACTTGCTACTTGGAGCTTACGAGAAATTTCTCTTCATCGATCGCGGATGGATGAAATCCCCCGTGGTCCCCGGAGATTTGGAACGATTCGTCGCAGAAGCGCCCCAGCTCGATATCTTGTTTGTGATCGATAGCGATCCCGCATTTACAACACCAGCCTCTTGGGGTGTGACAGGGATCTTGGAAAAAATACCTACCGTGGTGTCCATCCAATCGTTTCCCAACGATGTGGATCTCGTGTCAAAATTTGCACTACCTGGGCACCACACCTTGGAATCTTGGGGCGACGAAGAACCCGTAGAAGGATTCTGGTCCATGCGCCAGCCAGTGATTCGTCCCACGACGGATAGCCGTCAAGCGGAAGATATCCTGCTGTGGATTTTGGCAACGAGTGAGAAAAATCTTCCCTACGCCGACTACCACGCTTTCCTCTATAAGAAGTGGGAAGCGGTTCAGCAGTTCAGCGGCAATCTAACTGTCGTCTACGACATGTTCTTTAAAGCGGTCTTGCGTCGTGGTTTCATCGGAAAACTAACGGTACAAACGCTCTTTGCCCAACTCAAAGATTTCTCTACGCATCTAAAAACGCTGCGCCCTCTCTCCACAGGCCTGCAGTTGATCGCACCGTTGGATCACCGCTTTCACGATGGTCGTGGCGCTCACCTACCGGTACTGCAAGAAACAGGCGACGCTATTACTACGGTCACATGGGACACTTGGGCTGCGATCAATCCAAATACCATGACTAAGATGGGCCTCAAGCGCAATCAAGTGGTGGAACTTTCTACCGCGGCTGGCAAGCTCAAGGTTCCCGTGTATCCGCTGCCAGGATTACATCCCGATGTTATCGTCTGCCCCCGAGGCAATGGACACACCGATGCGCGCAGTACAATCAGCAACAATGCGGGGCTCAATCCATTAGGGCTTTTTGCCAAGGCGCAAGATCCCCTGAGCAAAGAACCGGTGACCGCTTTGGTTCCCGTGAAGGTTGCAGCGACCACCGAATGGTTCCGTTTGGCTGCGCTGCAAAAGCACCATGATATTGCCAATCGCAAAGACATTATCAAGAAGGTGGACCTACCTTCACTCAAAGTAGCGAAGAAGAAAAATCTGGATCACGTCCCCGATATGTTCCCCAAATTGGAAGAGGGAGAATATCGCTGGGGCATGGCCATCGATCTCGATAAGTGTACGGGATGTGGTGCTTGCGTCGCAGCGTGCTCCATCGAGAATAACGTGCCACAGGTCGGTCGTGATCAAGTAATTCTTGGCCGCGAGATGACCTGGATCCGCATCGATCGCTATTTCTACGGGGATGTGAACGCCCCTGAAGTTAGCTTTCAGCCTGTCAATTGCCAGCATTGTCACCATGCCCCTTGTGAGGCCGTGTGTCCGGTTTTTGCCACGACCCACGACCCTGAGGGTCTCAATGCCATGACCTATAACCGATGCATCGGCACGAGATACTGCGCCAATGCATGCCCCTACAAGGTGCGTCGCTTTAACTGGTGGACCCACAAATGGGGCGAGATGGGCAAGCGCGCCCAAGACCGCAACCCTCGCGCCATGAACCCAGATGTCACTGTGCGAACTCGTGGGGTTATGGAAAAATGCAGCTTGTGTGTGGGTCGTTTGCGCGATGCCAAGCATGAGGCCAAAGAAACGGGGCGTAAGGTTCCAGATGGTGCGGTACAGACGGCATGTCAACAAACATGTCCTTCCAATGCCATCGTGTTTGGGGACCTCCATGATGCTCAAAGTCGCGTGAGTCGTGCGCGCCAAGATCCACGCGCCTACTTGTTACTCGGTGGAGATCCAGAAAATGGGCACTATGGGTTGAAAACGTTGCCAGGTGTAAGTTATCTCTCAGAGATACTACGATATGGCTTGCATCAGCCAGAGCATGAGCAACCTCATAAAGAATAGAGTGATTTCATGAGCGATCTTGTAGCGTGGGACAAAACGATTTCGGATGTGAATGAGGGTATTCTGGTGGGGTTGAAAAAACCTCATCCGTCCTTTTATGTAGCACTTTCGATTTCCGTATTGTGTTTGATAATCGGCGCGATCTGTTGGGCCATTGAGATTACCTACGGAATGGGTACGACGGGATTGAACAACCCGGTGTACTGGGGAGTTCTCATTACGGACTTCGTCTTCTGGGTGGGGATCGGTCACGCAGGGACTTTGATTTCAGCGATTCTCTTTTTGTTTCGTGCTAAATGGCGAAATAGCATCAACCGATCTGCAGAGGCCATGACGGTGTTCGCTGTTATTACCGCAGGTTTGTTTCCCCTCATTCACGTGGGACGGGTCTGGGTCGCTGCCTATTGGATGCTTCCACTACCGAATACCAACAACGTATGGGTAAACTTTCGATCGCCACTCATGTGGGATGTATTCGCCATTTCCACGTACCTTACGGTTTCCTTGCTCTTTTGGTACATGGGATTGGTTCCAGATTTGGCCTCCATGCGAGACCGAGTCACCGGATATAAACGGATCGTATTCAACTTCATGTCCTTCGGGTGGACGGGTTCTCTGCGTCAGTGGCATCACTATGAAGCTGGTTATGGATTTTTAGCCGCTCTTGCAACGCCCTTGGTACTCTCCGTGCACTCCATCGTGTCCTGGGACTTTGCCATGTCCATGCAACCCGGTTGGCATACTACGATTTTCCCACCTTACTTTGTGGCAGGTGCTATTCTCTCCGGATGTGCCATGGTGTACACCCTCGTGTTGCCGCTACGGTGGATGTTTCGCCTGGAAGGATTTATTCGCAAGGAACACTTGGATTGTTTGCTGAAACTCACGTTGCTCACCTCGACTATCGTGGCCTATGCCTATGGCATCGAATTCTTCGTAGCCTGGTACTCCGGCAATGAGTATGAGTGGGCCATCTTTCAGAAACGAGCTGTCGGACCTTATGCGTTTTATTTCTGGGTAATGGTGGCCTGTAACTGTATTTTCCCCATGGCTTTCTGGTCCAGAAGATTGCGTGCCAACACTGCCGTTTGTTTTATCGTGTGCTTATTGGTGAATGTGGGCATGTGGTTTGAGCGCTACAACATTATTGTCTCGAGTTTGGTTGAAGACTTTTTGCCCTCTGCCTGGGGACATTATGAACCGACCTGGATCGAGATGGGAATTACGCTCGGTAGCTTCGGTTGGTTTTTCACCTGGCTCCTGATTTTCTGTCGGTTTTTCCCGTTGGTATCGATGTCGGAACTGAAACTGATTATGCCGAAGCCATTGCGCAAGAAATCAGAGGGGCATTAAGATGAGCCGATATAAAAAAGGAATCATTGCCAGTTTTGAGTACCTCGATGATTTTTGCTCGGTGATTAAGTCTATTAAAGGCAAGCCGGAATTTCTCGGGCATGAGATCTATAGTCCCACGTCCTACCATGAACTCATGGAAATTGCAGAGGACAGCATGGGGCCGAGTCCGGTGCGGTGGTTTACCCTCATAGGGGCACTCACTGGTGTTACTGCTGGTTTTGGGATGTGTTTGCTTTTGGATTACGACTGGCCCATCGTCGTAGGTGGAAAGACAGCGGGGATCTATTCCTTGCCTGCATACTTTATCTTCGGATTTGAAGTGATGGTACTCTTGGGAGCTATCGCTACCATCCTTGGGATGTTGGTGATGGGGCGTCTTCCCAATCCACGCTCTTGGGTTTTGCATCCGAGAATTACCGATGATCGATTTGTGATTTTTGTACCCGATGTGGCAGACGATGGGGAAGAAGCACAGCTGCTAAAAGAATTTGGCGCAGAAGAAGTGTACGGGGTTTGATTTTGGCGAGGGACTTTTTCATGATCACAAACAGAGCAATATCGTGGCAAGCCAAAGTGAGATGGTTCTGTTTGGGCCTTCTTTTTACGGGCTTGACCTCATGTAAGTACCAGGTAGATGGCAACCAAACCAAATTGCAATACATGCCAGATATGGCTACATCGCCTGTGGCTCGCTCCCAACGGGAGTACCTCGATCCACCCGAGGGAAGTATTTCTCACGATGCGATTTTGTATCCCAAGACGGCGGAAGAAGCGGAAACTTTGTTGATCAACCCCTTTGCAGGGCGTTGGGATGAAGATACTCAGAAGGCAAACGGAGCCAGACTGTTTGGCGTGTATTGTGCAGTCTGTCACGGACAGGACCTCAAGGGACATGGTACCGTGCAGGATAAATTTCCTCCACCTCCTGATTTAGCCTCGGACTTGAACAAGAATCGCAAGGATGGGTTCTTCTTCCATCGCATTACATATGGAACTGCAGTCATGCCAAGCTATGGGCATGCTACCTCTCCTCACGAGCGTTGGCAGATCATTCTGCATGTACGTGATTTACAGAAGGCGTCAGCAAATGGATCGAAATGATTTTTATGCCCAGCGCAGCCGTTTCTTTTTAGCCCTTTCACCTGCGGGTCGCGGGGGGCTTTACCTATGCGCACTCATCGGCGTTGCAACCTTCATAACGGGCATGATGCTGGGACAAACCCAACGCACGTGGGGCAGTTTTTTATTTAACCTGTTCTTTTTCTTCTGCATCGCATTGGGTGGTATCGCCTTGGGCCCTATGCAAGATGTCATCGGAGCCATGTGGGGACGTCCCATTCGCAGGCTCCATGAAGCCTTTGGAGCTTTTGTTCCTGTTGCACTTTGTTGCTTCGCTGCTTATCTCGCTTGCATTAAGTTGAATGTATGGGAGGCAAAGTCCATCTACAAATGGATCGCCAATCCAGAGATGTTGCATCATTTCCCTGGAAAAAGTACTTGGCTCCAAGAAAACTTCATGATCATCCGAAATATCGCCGCCTTGGTACTGTTGGGACTCCTCACACGATGGCAAATGCGCCAAGGGGTCAAGCGAGATTTGGCCTTGGTAGCAGGAGATAAGAAACTAGCTCATGCCCTAGGCGAAAAAGTACGTCAATCTCTGCGCCACTGGTCAGCCCCTGTGATGGTGGCCTACTCGGTTCTCTTCTCCGTCTTGGTTTTTGATCTCTTGATGTCACTGGCCCCCACATGGCTTTCTACCCTTTGGGGTGGGTGGTGTTTTTCTATCATGATGCAAACGCTCTTTGCGCTTTTACTTGTGATGATGTTCTTCTTTAAAAATTCCCCTATCGGAGAATTTTACGGGCAAAAACAATTTCACGATGTAGGCAAGCTATTGCATGGATTTACGGTATTCTATGCGTACCTAACTTTTGCCCATATCTTGACCTACTGGTACACGAACATTCCCGAGGAGACTTCCTTTTTCCTCGATCGTTTGCAAGAGCCTTGGTTGTATCTCGTCATCGTGTCTCCATTTTTGACTTTTGTGTTCCCGTTCTTTATGTTGATCCCCAAGGCGAGCAAATGGCTCGCACCGGTGACGATCCCCATCGCACTCGTATCCCTTGCAGGTCAGTGGCTCACGTTCCTTCTCGTGGTGATGCCCGAGTTGACGGATGGAAAAGGACTGATATTTCCTTGGATTGAAGTGGGCATTTTTATGGGATTTTTGGGCTGCTTCTTGGCTTGCTTCTTCCGTTTTGCCTCCACAGTGCCCATGCTTCCCATTGCAGATCCCTTGCTGAAAGAGGCCCTCGAAGGTGGGGGACATTAGCATTGATTCGACTGCTGCTACTCATCGGTTTTTGGAGTGCAGCCACCTCTACACTCTTTGCTACTCACCGGGAAGCTGCGATTTCCTTTTGCGAAGATGCTCAAAATAGATGCGTTTACAATCCAGAGACAGATTGTCTAAAAATAAAGAGGACAAGACCCCGCCCTTTTTTTCAGAGGCTCCTGAGGAGGAGAAGGATAGAGACAGAGCCCCGTCCCCTTTCTCAGATTCTGGACTCTTTGTATGAAAAAGTGCCTGCATTAACGCGCCTGAACCTCTCCAATAACAACTTGACTGCATTGCCCCCAGGGATTGAAAAACTTCGAAAATTACAGATTCTCGATCTTACCAACAACCCGAACCTGATTTTTTTACCGCTGCCCCACAGTATGCTGGATCGCTCCCCTCAGCTTGCTTCTCTCTACGCCAACAACAGAACTCCAGCATCCCTTGCTCAAGCCGTAAGAAGGTGGAATGTTCCAATCCAATTTGAGGAATTTAATGTACCCATCGTACCGGTTACCCATCAAGAAGCACTCACTAACCAAAGGGAATCTATCCAGAAAAAGTGGTGGGATTTTTCCATCAGACACAGAGAAATTCTATGGGCTATACTTACCCCTACCTATCTAATTTCGAACGAATTTTCTACAATTTCTCTAGAAATGGAAGCTTTTTTGAACCACAAGCTGGTTTCATATACGAAAGAGAAAAAACGCCTATTCGCTCGTTTGAACACGCGAAAAAACAAGAAAGCTTTAAAAAAAATCGCGCGTATTATACTGCCGAAGAGAGAAAAATTTTTAGCAAAATATCCTACTCTTCTACAGTTCAATACCGTGCATGCAGAACGAAAAACCTACTTTCATTTTTACACAGCATTACGCGGCCTCAAGCTCCTCAATGGGCATAAATCGATGCCGCATCATTCTCGTTCGATGCGGGAATCCTATCAGACCTATAGGTATGCCGATAATATGCCGACGAATCTTCAATTGTTTATCTTGGCTTACAAGATTGCCATGACAGACATGGATCAAAAGCAAGCTCACAAATTTGTTAGCGCCTGGTTGGTAGAAAAGTATAACAGTGAAGAGAAGATAGAAAAATTTCACAGGATGTTCCCTTCCCTCTATCAAGAGGATATGGGTCAAGTACTTGCTTCATTGGAAGGCCAAAGATTTGTTCAGGTAGTCGCCAGTTACACACGAGGAGAAGAATCTTCGATTCGAAGCACAGCAATCAATGAGCAAACCATACGATCCGCAATGAAAATTGCAAGTATGATACGAAGGGAATGGGTACATCAAGGCTTGACCCCATTGGTGGAAGCCTTGAAGATGACCATGCGAGGACATAACCGTCATCTAAATCGCAAAAAAGAGCCCGACAGCCCCGCTTGTGCATATGGATCCTACTTGCATATGCTCAATGCCGTTTATGAAATCGCTCGCAATCGAGGTGATCTCCTCTCACTCCCTGGTGTTGAGATTCTTGAGTGTCGATAAAAGTGTAAGCCCTGCGGGGACACCCGATGCGAGTGTCCCCGATCTCATCCCTCACCCTTTCCAAAATCTTGCTGACTTTTCTACCTCACTCGCCTATTCACTACAGACTGTATGGTAAACGTAGTGAAAGAAGAAAATGTCGATGATACGATGTAAAAGTCTCCTGATCTCAATGATTTCTTGTGGGTTTTTTCTAACAGGGGCTTCTAGCTATGCTGAGTTTCCCGAGCAGATAGATTGCCTACTTTCTTTTGAACGCGATGGCACCCCTATAGAAGAGGTCCCTTTCGCGATCCCCATGCCAACAATTCCTTTGCGCGGAGTAAAAGGCGTAAAGGTTTCCGATGAAAAAGTTGCAAAACTCTACGTCCTCTTTACATACATTCAAAATATGCAAAACTTATTGACTGCGTCTCAACAGGATTCCACAAAGGAGAAAAAAACAGCTATACGCACTTTTTCCCAAAAACTTGAAGAAGATTGTAATAAAATTGGCAACGGATTTTTTCCCCTACCAGATGGCGCCGAATGCGAAAAATGTCGTGCTTTCTATCACCAACCAAGAAGAGTTCTTGTATCGAATCTATGGTTCCGCAGCAGATGAAACCAAAAAACCTGAGAAAGGGATTTTCATTCCCACGATCCTCACCACCCCTCCCTCTGAAGCACACCCAGGAAAATCACAAGGGGGCGGCGGCATTATCCTGCATTTGAAAAACTTATAACAACCGAGGGGACACCTGCGATTGGGTCCACCTACCTTTTTAGAATAGGGACACCCACCAAAGGTGGGTGTCCCTATTCTAAAAAGGTAGGTGGACCCAATCGCCCTTAGTTACAGATCATCTCTGTGTCCCAATGTTGGCAGTCATAAAGAGAGTTGTGTTTTACACAAATCTTCTTGGTAAAACACCCGCTCTTCTCATTAAATTGACAAGTATTCTTAAGTGCACAGCCTGAAAATTTGAGCTGCAAACATTCTTCCGTACACGTAACCCCCTTGCTACCGAAAGTAGATTCATAAAATTCACAATCCCCACTGCGCTTAAACTGAATACATCGCTTGGCTTCATTGATAGTAGGCCGCGGCTCTTCCTTTACAGCAGGCTCTGGAGCTACCTGAGGAGCGGGCGTTACAGTTGAATCTGCAACCAAGTGGACAGAAACAAAGCCAACCATGCATACGGACAATAAGAAAAAAATGCGTGAAACTTTCAAGTGATACTCCTATCAATTTGTAGTAGGACCGATTGTACATTTCGATCCGGCCTAGACAAGACAATTTTAAAAACCTACATAAAAAGGCACAGTTATGATGATGAAAGCCGTTATACTCAGCCAATATGGTGGCCCTGAATGCCTCACACTTACAGAAATTCCTATACCTACACCCGCTTGTGATGAGCTCTTGATCGAGGTGCACGCATGCGGCCTCAATCCTGTGGACTACAAACTTCGCTCCGGTATTTTTCACGAGATGATGCCGTTGTCATTTCCATTCATCCTCGGGGGAGATATCTCGGGTGTGGTGAAAGAGGTCGGCACAGAGGCCCAAGGTGGATTTCAAGTTGGTGATGAGGTGTACTTCTCCAGTCCGTTGACCCAAGGAGGAGGCAATGCAGAATTTTGTGTGATCCATTCAAGTGTCGTTGCCAAAAAGCCCAAGTCCCTCTCCCACGTGGAAGCCGCTTCTTTACCGGTGGTTGGTTTAACTGCAATTCAATCCCTGCGAGATTTTTCGGGAATCCACACGGGAGACAAAGTTTTGATTCATGCAGGGGCTGGAGGCGTTGGATCTTTTGCAATCCAATATGCGAAATACTGTGGGGCAGAAGTATTCACTACTGCAAGCACTAAGAATGAAGCGTACGTGCGTTCTCTCGGCGCTGATCATGTGATCGATTATCACCACGAGGATTTTGTCACCGTCTGCCAACAGGCAGGTGGCATGGATATCGTATTGGAATCCATGGGCGGATTGACGTATCCGAAAAGCATCGAAGCCACTCGAGTGGGAGGATCTGTTCCCTGTATCGTGAATCCACCCGATTCAGATACGAAAGCCTTGAGCGAACGAAAAAACATCAAGACGGAGTTTCTTCTGCTCTCAGGTCGACCTGCTGACTTGCAGGAAATTGCATTATTGGTAGACAGTCGCAAGATTCGACCCACCGTAAGCAAAGTCATCTCTCTCGAAGAAATCCGACTTGCCCACGAGCAGATTGAATCGGGACGCACCCAGGGTAAATGGGTGTTTCAAATTTCAAACATGCATACGGAGTAAACAAGAAAGTTGTAATTTCCGTCATCCCAAGGTCCCGAAGGGACCGTATGGGATCTCTACGTTTTTATCGAGATCCCATACGGCTGCTATGCAGCCTTGGGATGACGGATGGGTTGCCATCTTGAACGTAAGCAAAAGATGACAATTATATCCTTAAGGAAGCGGCATTCGTAGGTGGACCCAATCTCATCCCCCCACAACTGTCTACTGCGGAGCAGGTACGCGTACGCTCACCATAGAAGGGCGCAGTAGGCGACCGTGCAACAAGTAGCCTCGAGCATATTCCTCGTGTACTTCCTCTTGTTCCACATCGGCAGACTCAATGCGGGCGAGAGCTTGATGAAACTCTGGGTTGAATTTTTTCTCGCTGATCTCGACTGGAGACAATCCATTTTTCTGGAGTAGATCCGTAAGCTGACGCTCTACGAGCTTCATGCCATTGTAATAATCTTCGATGCTTTGACTTTTGGCAACGATGGCTTTGTCCAAACTATCCAGTACAGGGAGAATATCTCGAAAGAAACTCTCCATACCAAACTTCATGGCGTCTTCTTTTTCTCGCTGGCTGCGTTTGCGGATATTATCCATATCAGCAAGTGCACGCATGTAGCGATCCTGGTATTGTGCCGCCTCTTGCTGGCTTTGTGCCAACGCCTTTTGGGCGGTCTCTAGTTCTGTAAGCGCGGAGCTAGAATCCAGTTTGCCTTCCGCATCAGGACTGCTATCCTGTTGGGGGTTGGGAATGCCATTTTCTCTAGAATTTTCTTGTGTCATATTCAAATATCCTTTCAAGAGGCTTTTATACTTTGGACGAGCACGAAATGAATCGTATTGATAAAGATTCGCTGAAAGAAATGCAAGCCTGCTCCTCCAGCCGCGCCCTGGTGGACCCAACCTTAGCGCAAAAATTGGACAAACACTCCTTTGAATCCGTTGTAGAAGCCAAAATCTCACGATTTTTGGACCAAATTGGTACGTATTATCCGGAAAATTTGTACAAACTCATTATGAATAAAGCGGAAAAACCACTTTTGCACCAAATTTTGAAGCGGACTGGCGGCAACCAGGTCACTGCGGCGAAGATTTTGGGGATTAATCGCAATACCCTTCGTAAAAAAATGAAACTCTACGGCTTCTCTTGATACTTACGCCCTGTGGGGACACCCCGTTGGAGTGTCCCCAAATATCCGGAGATCGGGTCCACCTACCGAATTAGGGGAGCTGGGGGCATTCCCCCAGCTCCCCTAATTCGGTAGGTGGACCCGATCTCATCCTAATCTGACTTCAACAGATTATGGAACGATACAAAGTTCGGCAACCAAGCCAAGGTTACTGTTCCCGTTTCCCCATGACGGTTCTTCGCGATCATCAACTCAGCTCTGCCAGAGAGCTCAGAGTTGGGATTGTAGTACTCATCTCGATACACGAACAAAATCTGATCCGCATCTTGTTCCATAGAGCCCGATTCCCTCAAATCGCTGATCCGAGGGCGTTTGTCAGGCCGAGCATCCGGCCCCCGGTTGAGCTGAGCCAGCGCCACCACGGGAATACCCAGTTCCTTAGCCAGGGCTTTGAGCCCCATAGAGATCTCTCCGATCTCCCGTTCACGGCCTTGCTTTTGGGCCACAGAGCTACCGCTCATAAGCTGCAAGTAATCGATCACCACCATGTTGAGACCTTGCTCTTTCTGATGGCGTCGACAGCGTGAACGCAGCTCTGTCATGCTGATTCCTGGGGTTTCATCGATCATCAGCCGGTTGCCGATCTCGTTGATCGTGCGAGCCCCGTGCATGATGCGATCTTGGTCATCTTCCGTCAAATCCCCTTTGCGCAAGCGGGTGGAGTCCACCTTGGCCTCTGCAGAAATCAGACGCTCCATCAGCTGTTCCTTGGACATCTCCAAAGTAAAGATCGCAGCACGCAGCTTGGGATCCGACTTGACCGCATTCGTAGCCCAGTTGAGCCCCAATGCGGTTTTCCCCATCCCAGGACGAGCCGCCAAAATAATCAAATCGCTTCGCTGCCACCCCCCTGTGTACTGATCCAAATCCCGAAATCCCGAGGAAATCCCCGTGATGATACCTTCCGCCCGAATCCGCCGCTCCAACTCTTCCAGAGTAGGAATCAGCACATCTTTCGCGGAGACCAACCCAGCACGGGTGTCGTACTCATTGGTGATCTGCAAAAATTCTTTTTCGATACCCTCTATAAAATGGGTAACGCCCCCCTCCAGATTGAGGGCTTTTTGCACAGTTTCCTGACAGGCAGAGATAATGCGCCGTAGGTAGAACTTCTTCTTTACGATGGAACCGTAATGCTCCGAATTCTGGGAGTACGGGGTATTTTCCGTGAGATCGATAAGATAGGAAAGGGGCACGCCATCAGAAGAGGTGCCGTGGGCCACACCGAGTTCTTCTGATAGCGTAATAATGTCGAGGGGTTGACTTTGGTTCTCCAAAGAGACCATCGCAGCGAAAACACGGCGATTGGTATCTTGGAAAAAGTGCTCAGGGCGCAGTTGAACTCGATCGTTGAGGAGGTGCAGTTGGTTGGCATCACGTAGGATTCCACCTAATACAGCTCGCTCCGCATCCGCGGAATGAGGAGGTGCAAATCCAGGGGTGCGCTCTGCCATCGTGATTCAACTGGGAATTTCCCCCCAGCCCCTCCTTGAAGAGCTCCTAATTTAGCCTTCTTTGGCCACTACTTTTACAACCAAGTTCGCAGAAACTTCGGAGTGAACCTTAATCTCAGCTTGGTAAATGCCCAATTTCTTGATGTCTTCAGGCAAATGAATGTGGCGACGCTCAATCACAACGGATTGGGCTGCCAATTTCTCAGCAACTTCCAAGGTGGTAACAGAACCAAAAATACGGTTCTCTTCCCCAGCTTGCTTCTCGATGGTCACGTGAAGTTTTCCGATGGCTGCTGCAAGCAGTCTGGCAGCGGCAAGTACTTTTTCGCGTTTCTTTTCCAAGATGCGCTTGTGGTGATCCAATTCCTTGCGGTTGGACTCATTGGCAACGACGCAAAGGGCTTTTGGGATCAAGAAGTTACGAGCATAACCAGAACGTACGGTTACCACTTCCCCAATTTTTCCCAATGACTCTAGGTCTTCTTTTAATATTACTCTCATGGCGCTAGGCTCCTTAGCTGCTACGTACTCAGACTCTTTCTTCCCAATGGCTTGATAGCACAGGGGAGAAGACTACTGAGGGTCGATTTCTTTTTGGCTAGATGCAAACGCTTCGGCTTTTGCAATCTCGAGTTTTCTCATCTCTACGTCTACATTTTCGCCGAGTCGAACTGACATGTAGCGCAAAATATTTTCGTCAATACGCATCAAACGCTCTACTTCCTTCAAGCTATCTGGGCTGCAGGTAAGGTCGTAGTGCATGTAGGTACCGCGAAACTGTTGGCCCATCGGGAATGCCAACTTGCGTGTGCCCCAAGGCGCCTTCTTAATGATCTCGCCGCCTTCTGCCAACAACAACGCTTCGTATTTTTCGAAGGTCTTTGTGGAGTTCTCAGGCGTCAATTGTGGACTGGCAATTACTGTGAATTCGTATTCTCGTAACAACATGCTCCCCTTTATGGTTTGTCAGCCCGTGATTTCTTCACGGGCAAAGGTTGTAAATCGAATTATGTACTTTTTGCATCCTGTTGAATGGCTTGCAAAAAACGCATTTTTACTTCAGGAAAGATCTCTTTTTCTACTTGCGTGAGCTGTTGGCTACTTAGTTCACTGAGGACCCAATCCACCACATCCACGTGCTCATTACTGGGACGCCCGACACCCACCTTAATCCGGTGAAATGCGCTGTCGCCAAAATGCTGGAGGATGTCTCGAATCCCGTTGTGGCCCCCATGTCCGCTAGGAACTGCGGCTCGAAGCTTTATTTTGCCCCACGCAAGATCGATGTCATCGTGTACCACGAACAGATCCGCCGCGGAAACTCTATAGTATCGGCACAAGGCTGCTACAGAGCTTCCGCTGCGGTTCATGTACGTTTGCGGCTTGGCAAGCATCACGCGATGCCCCGCAAACTCCCCTTCTCCCACCAACGCTTGAAACGGTTTGCTGGTTTGCCAGCGTATCCCCGCCTCATCTGCGATGGCATCGAGAAGTAAAAACCCTATGTTATGTAAGGTTTTTTCGTATTTTTGACCCGGATTTCCCAGACCGACGAGGAATTTCACGTATACATCAAGTCCACATGAAGAGCGATGCGCTTCACTGGGTGAACATGGAGCTCTTGGATTTTTACGGTTCTGGTAACGCCAGACAAATCCATATCGAAGAGCTTGTCGGCTTTCCATGCCTTGGATAACCACTTAGGATCTAAGGCAATCATAGAGCCGTCTTTGCCGATAACATTTCCTGGAATCAGACCTTGCTTGCGCAATTTGCGACTGTTGCCTTTGCCAGTCTCTTGTCTGGGTTCTGCTTTAATTGTGACCCGTTCTGACATATTTCTCACTCCTCACATAGTCGATCGATCTGTAGACGGCTGAGCGCAGCCGAACAGGTTTTATATCTGGAACTGCCAGCTCTTTCAAGGCAAATCCACCGCCAGCAGGGCCTTGATGCAAAACCGCGGGCTCAGCATGGGCCAGTTCCGCCTGCGCTCCCTGGTTTCTGTTTGATTTCATATGGTTACGATCGGCTGGTTGCTGACTGTCCCACGGCTATGCAAAAACACCGAGGGATAGGGGACACCCGGTGCGGGTGTCCCCTATCCCCTTGCAGAACCCTCAAAAAAAGAAAGCCTCTTCAATGCGCATCCCCATCTTCGCTCTTCTCGCCGGCTTAAGTTTGCAACTGCGTGCCGCGGAGGCCCATGTACAAAGCCGCGCTGAACGGCTGCTCTCACTATCAGAGGCAGAATTTCCGCAGGAAATCTACGCAGCACTCACGGGAGAAGGGCTCGTGAAAGACAACTACCTCGCACTGGAGAAAGAGCTTGTCGCGCACCTCCGAGAGGTTTTAAATGCTGAATTCGAAGGATATGACCCAACAATCAGCGATGAACTATCCCTCCAGCAGAGAACTGCACGTATCCTCTCTCTCTATATGAATCTGCTTACGCATAAATCGAGAATATCCCCTGTTGGATGTGCGGCGCGTCAGGTAGTTGTCGGAAGCCCTGAAGCTTTTACCGCTGTATCAACCTGTGAGAATGGCGGAACACATGCACAAGCATGGAAACAGCTACTGACAGAGACGCTGGTTACTGACCCTCGCTCCCCCTTGCATGCAGTGATAACCAGCGGCCACACACATGAGGCTCGCCAACCCAGTGACACAGCCAAAACGTTCTGGAAAAGCCAAGGGGCCTTCCTCGGCTCTGTTGCTTGGCGTACAGCTGAGCAAGCAGGTGCGGTGAATGTGTCTGGTGCAGAATTAGGATCACTCTGTTACTACGCAACGGATTTAGCTTCATTGTGGTATTTGGCTTCCCCTGACGCCATCGCGCTGCGAGCCTATGCGTATGCAGAAGCGAAGCAAACCCCACCTTCCAACGAGGCTATGAGTTCAACGATGTGGCGCATGGCGAGCAAGCTCAATCTGGGCCGTGCTGTAAATCCCTATCTACAAATGACGAAGAACCTCCTCGATCTGGAATAAGAAAGCAGTATTTACTTGTGGGATTTGGCGGATTTGTGCCAAAAGAGAGGTTCAATCATACCCATCCCCAAAAGAGAGCTGCCCCATGCGCATTGTATTCTTCGTTATTTTTGCTTATGTAAGTTTGAACCTGGTTGCAGGGGGAGAAGGTGAGCCCACAAAGCAACAGCTAGATCAAGAAGAGCAAGACAGTATCTTATTGTTTACAGAGGCTTGTGAACGCGAAATACTGCTGCATTATTTAGTTGATAAGAATCCAAAAAATGTCACTACTCTATATGACGATCTGCGAGCTCAACAGCGAGAAACCCAAGAGCTCCACGCTTGCTATGAACGCGTCTCGGCAGCAAGAGAATCCGTTATCCAAACAGGGAACTAATGGAATCGTGGGTGTGAATCCGCAAAATTGCCTTAGCCAGCAATTCACCCACAGTGATCTGCACAATCTTGTCACACTGCTGTGCCTCCACCGACAAGGGAATGCTATCCGCTACCACCAACCGCTCCAAACAAGAGTCCTGGATGCTAGCGATGGCATTGCCGCTCAGCACAGGATGTGTGATCGCAGCAGATACAGCAAGAGCTCCCTTATCAAGAAGAGCGGCTGCTGCTTTCACAAGAGATCCACCCGTATCCACAATGTCATCCACGATCAGACAACGCTTACCCTCCACATTTCCAATCACATGCATCACGGTACTATCGTTGGGCTTGTCGCGACGCTTATCGATGATGGCAAGGCCCCAGCCGAAATGCTTGGCAAGAGCACGGGCGCGTTCCACACCGCCTGCATCGGGAGATACCACCACATATTCCTGAGCTTCCTTTTCAAGATAAGCAGCTAAAACAGGATTGATATAGAGGTGATCCACGGGGACGTTGAAGAACCCCTGAATCGCAGCATTGTGCAATTCGAGAGCTACGAGACGATGAAGCCCCGCAGCTTGAAATAAATCTGCGATGAGCTTGGCTGTGATCGGCGTACGAGATGCGCTTTTTCTCTCCTGGCGCGCATATCCAAAGTAGGGCGTCACCACGGTAATCTGCCCCGCGGAGGCACGCTTGCACGCATCCACAATGGCGAGGAGTTCCATGATGTGGTGGTTTACGGGGGCACAGGTGGATTGCAGAATAAACACGTCTCGTCCACGAACATTGGTCTGCAGTTCAACTCGAGTTTCGCCGTCAGAGAAACTACCCACCAGGGCTTTCCCCAGGGGAATATCAAGGTACTGACTGATCTTGGCTGCAAGGGGGAGATTGGCGTTTCCGCTAAGTAGCACGAGGTTCATAGACGAGTAACCTGCGAAGAAGAGGGAAGTATAGAAATTTACAGCCCACTTTGTACCATAGCGTTTTTTTAGATGACATGAGATTTATTGGCGTATTTGGGAGATCGGGGACAGTTACCGAATTACTATTGGAGATCGGGGACAGTTACCGATCTCACTGTACCCATTTAGTTTTAGTTGTAGTTTTACTTGCAAGAAGGGCATCCATATGAGGATGACGAACAATGCCGCCCCTGTCATCCCAAGGCTGCGTAGCAGCCGTATGGGATCTCGATAAAAATGCAGGGATCCCATACGGTCCCTTCGGGACCTTGGGATGACGGAAATTACACCGGGAGGAAGTTTCAGAGAAAAAAGGCGTTGAAACTTGCAGCACAAGCTCTTCAGCCTTAAACGAACAGCCTTGGGATGACGGAGGAATTAACACACACAGCACCCCAGGTGCTGTCCGGTCGAGAAATATATCAATGATAATGGGATATTAGATGAAAAAGTATGGCTGGGGCGAAATGTCTCATACCATACTTTTTTATTTGTTTTCGGCAGGTTGTGAGAAAAGTTCATTCGCGCCAGACTATAGATACGACACGTCTTTTCGTACCACATCAACTTCGCCTCTGCATGAATTTTGTCCGTTACAAGCGTTACAAGCGTTACAACCTATATCCTGACTGGATTTCAGCTGTTACACCAAGCGCCAGACAAGCGTTACAAGCGTTACAAGCCTGTTATTACATCGGTTTTTATATGTAGGTTTTGGTAAGCAGAGAAGAAAAGGGCTCTATAACCACGGCGCGATGTATTCACGAGCTGCTTTTTTGAGATCTTTTATTTTAAATCGAGCGCGAGCTTTTCCACCTTGAATTTCATGTTTGCGCTTTACCTCTGCTTTTCGAAAAAAAGCTTTTAAACAACTCACAGGAACGTGTAGTGAAGTTGAAAGCTCGTATACATCCATGTACTGATTCTCTTCGATCGAAAGCGAATCCATCTCGTACACCCAAGGAGCAGGCGGTCTTCCCATTTTTTTTCCAGCCATCACATCCCTCGATATTATTTTTCTCAAATTTGTTGACATTGTTACCACATGTTATCAAGATTACAGAAGATCAAAATAAAATGAAAGAAACAGTTTCAAGGAGTCAACAAGAGGTAGGCTGTAATACTTGAAAAAGAAAGAGGCTCAGCCGCTTTCGCAGTGAACCCCCAACCTCAACAATTGGATTTTACTGTGAACGCTTTGGTCTGTAAATAGGTTTCTCATGCCTGTTTTGGATCCACTCGCTGAGTCCTCCTCTTTTGCAAGTTTTCTATAACAAGCAAGTGGGAGGAATCATGGCAGAGAAAGCTACAACGGCGTCTTATTGTCAAAAGTCAGCAGAGCTTGACTTTATCACCTTAGTCAACGAGCAACCTGGCGGTCTCATCGAGCTTGCCTTCGCAAGTCCTGGCACCTCCCAATTCAATCGGGCTTTGTATTTGGAGCAGCTGAGTCAAGCTGAACTTCAACAACTCTCCCTCCAAATACGTAATGTCAGCTTTGCAATCGGCTTTTCCAAATCTGCAATGCAACCCGTGTCTTTATGCACAGAAACCCAACGGAAAGGAGCAGATCGATATGTAACATATAAAAAAATCATCAGTTTTGATGTCGATTTTAAAGACAACCAAGACAATTACTCACCCAATCAACGAGATTTTTTAGTTGAGAAGCTGGGGACTCAGGTACAAGAGGTATGCGCCAGCTACCAACTCCCGCTATGGATGTTGGTTTTTTCCGGGAATGGATTACACCTCCACTTTAAATTGCAGCAAGCCTACGAGATGGTCTCCATCCAACAGTACAAGCAGATGTATGATGCCTGCCGCGCCTATCTCGAATGTCTAGTGGGCCTGAAATTTGATCCCGCCTGTTCCAATCCCTCCCGTCTCATGCGTCTACCCTTCTCTTCCAATTGGAAAGATAAAACCAATCCTGTACCTTGTCGCATTTTATACCATGAAGCCGCGGCAAATTTTTCTCCGATTTGGAGCAACTTTCAACAGGTGGCAACACGTACGCCTCCCACTGATCGCAAATGCAAACAAGATCGAGAGGCCATTCTGCACGCCTTAGATCTTCACAAAATTTTTTCTCATTTTTCCTACGGAAAAATACATTCCATGCAGGAAAAAAATGGACAAATTTTTTGTTCCAGCCCTTTTAAACCAGATTATACCCCTAGCTTTTACTACGAGCCGAAACGGAAAATTTTCTATGACTTTTCTGCAGGCATTGGAGGGGACCTCTTCCATCTGATCGGGCAATTCGCCACGTTAGACCCAAAATCCGAATTTAAAAAAATCCTTACCCTTGCCGCTTCCATCGCAGGTATTCAAGCCCCCAGCACGACATCGAGTGGCTTTCAAACCAACGAAAAAGGCGTCTGGCATCAATCTACCCAAGAGTCAGATCCCCTCTGGCTTTCTTCACCCATTTTTATTGACGCATTGACCCGTGATGCCAGCAGCGAATCCTGGGGCAGACTGCTCACCTTTACAGATCAAG
Source organism: Deltaproteobacteria bacterium (assembly GCA_947475005.1). GTDB lineage: Bacteria > Bdellovibrionota_B > Oligoflexia > Oligoflexales > Bog-1112 > CANIBL01. Next base: position 33,241 of record CANJLI010000013.1, read on the forward strand.
ATCATGTGATCAAAAGTTGGTCGATGCCCATGGATCTTTTGGCTGGAGATGGATCTGAAATTCGACGAAATCTGCTGAATCTTGGCGCTGAAATGGCTATTGGGAAGAAGGAACGGCTTTTGTTTCTCTCTTACCTCCAGTCCACAAGCCCCACCAGCCGAGCCCAATGTGTACAGCGTATCGGTTGGCATCAAGGGCAATTTGTCCTACCTGATCATGTATTTTCAACGCATGAGAGCCCCACGCGTCTCATCCTACAAACCAGGCAGAAAGATACGTCCTTCGGCATCTCAGGCTCTCTGGAAGAATGGCAACAGCATGTTGGCAGGTACTGCGTCGGCAACTCCCGGCTGGTCTTTGCCGTTTGCGCTGCATTTGCCTCTGTCTTGCTTAAAGAAACAGGGGAAGAAAGCGGAGGCTTTCACTTTGTCGGGGTTTCTTCCATTGGCAAGTCAATTACGCTTAAGGTAGCAGCCAGCATTTGGGGCTCACCCGGACTAAATGGTTTTATCAAAAGGTGGCGCTCTACCCTTAATGGATTGGAACTTCTGGCAGCAGACCGTTGTGACTCCCTGCTCATCCTCGATGAACTGGGGGAAGTAAAACCCGAGGATGCTGCGCTCGCCGCCTATATGCTGAGCGGAGGGATCAGCAAGAACCGAGCGACAAAGTACACCACCTTAGCGGCTCAGTTTGCATGGCGCTTGATTTTCCTGTCTTCAGGAGAAATTACGTTGGCCTCTCATCTAGCCAAAAATGGGGGGGGCTCCCCATGTTGGCCAGGAAGTACGCATGATTGACCTGCCGGCTGAATCAAAAGGATCCTACGGTATTTTCGAAAATATCCATGGGTTTTCGGATTCGGGAGAATTTGCACGGGAACTGTCTGAACATACCGAAAAATATTTCGGAAAACCCATTTTGACTTTCCTTGATCAACTGGTAAAAACCCCTTCTTTTAGCATCAACCTCCAAAAGGACAGAAAAGAGTTTGAATCTCGCATGGGAAAAAATGCTCATGGACAGATCCACCGAGCTCTGAAAAGGTTTTCGCTGCTGGCTGCTGCTGGTGAGCTTGCAATCAAATTTGGTATTTTGCCTTGGGAAAAAGGAGAAGCCACCCAAAATATCGAGAAATGTTTTGAAGAATGGATTGCTACTTGGGGATCTACCACTTCCAGAGAAACCCAACAGCTGGTGCAACGGATTCAAGCCCTTCTTCAAGAATTTGGCTCCTCCCGATTCCCCATCCTCCAAGAGTTTAAAAAAAACGATGAGCCTTATCACTCCCACCTGTGGGGCTTTCGATCTCAAACCAAAGAAGAGGGCTACGATTGGTTCATCTTAAGTGAGATCTTTCGCACCCATTTTTGTCAAGGCACCGACTATCAACGGGCTTTGAGAGAGTTAAAAGACAACAAGCTATTACTTGCACCCCCTGGTCCCATGAGAGTCCCTCACCTCGGCGTGACCAGAATCATTCGAATCCGTGGATCCATCATCTCTGTGTAAAAAATTTATCTAATAATAACGGTGTTGTAACGCCTGTAACGCCTGTGTAACAGCAAGCGTTACAGCGCAAACCAAAGTGGGACAACGCTTGTAACACTTGTAACGCTTGTAACGCTAAAATAAGGGGTATCTTAGTGAAAATTGAATATAGAAGAAACCGTAACGGGACCCACTACTATTCTTTCGTCCTTTATGACCCAGCTATCAGACGAAGCCGTCGTCTTTCCAAAGAAGAGGTACAAAAGAGAACTGGCGGGGATATTACCAATTATGAGCAGGCGCTGGAGTTTCAAGACTTGCTGCAAGCAGAAAACACATCCATGCATGCACGTCTCGCAGCCAAGCTGCAATGGGAGTCAGAGTTCTATCATTTCTCTGATCTGCTCACTCTATACGAAGCCCATCAAAAGAAAAAAGCCCCCAATAGCTACAAAAACAATGTTCACTACCTGAAACACTACGCACTACCCTTCTTCTTAACCAATAAGAAGTGCAAACATGTCTCCTTGTGGCATCACAGTTACCAAGAGTTCAAAGAATGGCTGGAGGATGAGGCTCGATTGGTTTCCAAACCAGATAGAAAAATCTCGTATGCTTCTAAAAACCACGCCATTAAGGCGCTCAATACCTTCATGGATCTCATGGTGAAGAAAAACATCCTGCCTCAGTACATCGTCTGCAAAGTGTTTCCCGAGCACAACCTTCGAGAAAAAGGCGTCGATGATCTAATCAGTTTGGAGGAAATGGAAGCAGTGTATCACCACATGATGGGAGAAGGTACTACCAAAGAAGCCATCTTTTTTAGGTGTTTGTACTTCACCGGCATGCGATTCAATGAAGGTCTGGGTGTCCACCCTGGCAATTTATACGAAGATCAGATTGAAGATCAGGTCCTCAAGCGGCATCTGGAACAGGAGAATATTAGCTACTTTGGCTACCTCGTGATCAACAGCCAGCCAGCCCACTCTACCCGTGGCTTGCGAGGCAAAGACGGAATGATCCTCCGCAAACCCCTAAAAGGTCGCAAGCGCATCGATGACAAATCAGCCAGAATCATTGTGATTACAGACAAGACGCTCTGGAATGCCCTGGTAGCTCTTCATAATGACACGCTCCAGCAGCATCAGCAGAGACGATTTGGCTTTGATATTAGCCAATATCCCTTATTTGAAGGGGTCGACAAAAGCACCTCGGCACTGAAGCTACGCCAAGCGTACGAATCATGCCAGCTGCGCTACAGAAGCTGGCACTGCTGTCGTCATACCAGAGCTACGTTTCTGATCGGCCAAACCGGCAATCCTGTGCTTGCCAAAATATGGCTGGGGCATTCTTCAGACAAGATCCTCAACCGGTATGTGCACACCTACGAAGCGATGACAAGATCAGTCAAGAAAAGTGGGGTCGGTGGAGGCATTCGACTCTTGAAGCCACAGGCGTAACGAGGGGTGTTCTGAAGAAAACACACACGGCACCCCAGGTGCTGTCCGGTCGAGAAATATATCAATGATAATGGGATATTAGATGAAAAAGTATGGCTGGGGCGGCAGGACTCGAACCTGCGAATACTGGAATCAAAATCCAGTGTCTTAGCCACTTGACGACGCCCCACCAAGATTGAAGTATCCGCTTGATTATTATGCCAAAGGAAAGAAGTCAAGCATCTTCATGAGGCTGCAGGTAGATATCGATGTGGCGTATAATCCAGTTTCCAATGAATTTTCTCATCAACCCCCCATTCTATGCACCAAACCCCTGTACTTTGCTCCTCAACCTGAAGAATCCATTCAGAAAGTGGATCGATAACGCTGCGTTGGAAGGCGCGGCGCAATGTGCGTCCGCCAAACTCGCTATGCAGCCCTTCTTGGATCAATTTTTCTCGCAGAGTAGCTCCGAGGACGATGCGCAGTTGTCGATCCGACAAACGCCCGTTGAGCTGCGTTAGCAGTTTATCCAGTAGCTTCTGGACTGGAGCGTGACCCAACTTGTGGAACACCACCACCTCTTCGATCCGCCCCACAAACTCGGGGCGCAGAACGGTGGCCAATGCCCCCCGCACCGCCTCCTCCTCGGGGTGAGCACGGGCGAGTAACGGAGACTGCGCGAGGAGGTTCGAGGTCATGACGATCATCGTATTGCGAAAGTCCACCGCCTGCCCCTTGGCATCGGTCAAGCGCCCCTCTTCGAAGACCTGGAGCAGAAGATCGAGGACTTTAGCGTGAGCCTTTTCAATCTCATCCAGCAACACCACCGTATACGGAGTGCGCCGCACCGCTTCCGTGAGCTCGCCTCCCTTCTCCGTACCCACGTAGCCAGGAGGAGAACCCACAAGGCGCGCTACGCTATGGGATTCCATGAATTCCGACATGTCGAGGCAGACCATGCGTTTTTCATTGTCAAACATCTCCTCGGCCAAGGCCTTTACCATTTCGGTTTTGCCCACACCTGTGGGGCCTACAAACAAAAAAACGCCCAAAGGACGATTGGGATCCTGCATCCCCACCTTCATGCGCGTAAGTGCCTTGCTCAAGCATTGAACCGCGTCCTTTTGCCCAAAGATGCGCTTCGACAGGCGCCCATCGATGCCCAAGGCGGATTTCCCCTCCTCTTTGCGCACCTTTTGCATGGGAATCGAGGTCCAAGCGGAGATCACCTCCGCAATTTCAATGCTACCCACCACCTGAAGCAACCCCCCAGGCTGCTTCGGCACACTATCGACCTGCATCCGCACGCGGCTGCACGCCTCATCGAGGAGGTCGATAGCCTTGTCCGGCAGGAAGCGATCCGCGAGAAACCGAATGGAGAGGTCCACGGCACTGACCAAGGCTTCATCGTTGATCTCAACGCCGTGAAAGGCCTGGTAGTGGGACTTCAAGCCGCGGAGAATGGAAATGGCATTGTCACGGGAGGGCTCCTCCACCATGACAGCCTGAAAACGGCGTTCGAGAGCGGGATCCTTCTCGATGTGGGTACGATATTCATCGAAGGTAGTGGCCCCGATGCAATGCAGCTCCCCTCGAGCTAAAGCAGGCTTCAGCAGGTTGGCAGCATCCATAGAGCCCTCGGCACGGCCTGCCCCTACGATGGTATGCAGTTCATCGATAAACAAAATGATATTTCCGCTACAGGCATGGATGGCTTGCATGAGCTGCCCCATGCGCTCCTCAAATTCCCCGCGAAATCGAGCACCTGCCACCAGGCTCCCCAGATCGAGGGAGAGAATGCGTTTGCCACGCATGCTTTCGGGCACCGCACCGCTTACAATGCGTTGAGCGAGGCACTCCACCACCGCAGTTTTCCCCACACCAGCTTGGCCGATGAGCACGGGGTTGTTTTTCTTCTTGCGCCCCAGGATTTCCATAACGCGACGGGTCTCTCGATCTCGCCCAATCACAGGGTCCATCTCATTTCTCTCCGCCAGTGCGGTGAGATCCACCGTATAACTCTGCAGCACTTTTGCAAGCGGTTCGGGTAGGGAAAAACTGGAGGCGGCAGAAGATGTCGCAGCGGGGGGTTGTGTGACGGTTTTGGCTGCTTCCCCCTCGTTGTGTACTTCGTCCCCTGCCTGCTGAGAGAGGAGGCCCTGAAGAGGCTCACAGTGAGCCAGGAGGCTCTTCCATAGAAGCGCGACTGGGATGGGGGCATCCCCCTGCTCGTGCTCTGCGGCATCGAGAGCGATATTGAGCTGGGGACCAAACCCCACTTTCACTTCCCCGAAATATTTGGGAATGTCAGACAATTGTTTTTCAAGGGCAAGCTGGAGGGCTTCCGCCTCATGCAGGGGCAGTCCCTCTAGGGTTTCGGCACGCAAGAGGGCAAGGGCAATGTGCTCAACCTCCAGATGGGGATGGCAATAGCTTCTAGCCAACTGCAAGCCCTGGTGCAGAGCCTTCTGACATGGGAAACTGTATCGAGAGACGTCCACGGATCCTCCTATGTTGGCATAGGGAAGATCGGCAAACTCTAGAAAAAACAAAGAGGGAGAAGACAAACTACCCCTCAGCGGTCAACTTGCGGTACTTGTCTTGGAGGTCAGTCAAAACCTGTTGCATCAATTCTGTCTCTTCAGGCGTCAAATTTCCTTGGGTTTTTTTCTGCAAGAGCTGCACAATGGCAATATTTTGCTCGGCCAAGGGGATATTCACGCCTGAGTTTTTTTTCCCTTCGATGGCATCATGCCCCATGTAAAACAAGGCTGCTGAGGAAAATCCCAGGATCAGCCCACTAAAATCTACCGTACTCCATTCCAAATTTGGCTTGCGATTCACAGAGTCCCTCGTGGTGGTACAAAACCGGGTTCAATGCTCGAGAGGAGTTTGCATCCGCTCGAGAGGGCGTTACCATAATATTGCCACCACCAAGATTCAATGGAGAATGCGCCGCCATGAAAGAATCGCCACCCCCACTGCGGGGCATCATCCGCTTTACCTCCCCAGGGGCCCCCTGCCCCGTGTTTAAGCTTCCCACTTCGGGGGCTGTGATTTTTGGCCGAGAGAAAGGGGACTTACGCATCGAGGATCCCCTTGTATCGGCCACCCACTGCCAAATTCAGGCGGTGGATCAGGCGTATGTTCTTTTCGATATGAATAGCCGAAATGGCACCTACGTGAATGAGAAAAAAATCCGCAAGAAAGTCCTGAATGCAGAGGATGAAATCCGAATCGGACAGACCAGTTTCGTTTTTTCTCTGGAGTCCGAGCCCAATGCTCGTGATATCAGCCCGCTCTTTCAAGCTACAGAGTCAACTCGAAGCCGAGGGGATAACACTACGGTGCTGCGGATGCTTCACACCCATCAGCCGGAGAGTGCCTGGCAACTCACGCTACAGGTCTCTCAAGGGGCGGGGGGCAAATCAGAGACCCTCGTGATTCCCCAACAGCAGGTTGTGTTGGGACGAGGGAGTGGATTTCCTGTATTTGCACGGGATGAGAATCTTTCACGCAAACACTTGCTGGTGCAGGTAAATGAACGGGGAGAGGTCTTTATTGATGACCAAAGCTCTCGCAACGGTTCCTTCCTGAACGGCTCCCGCCTTCAAGGACTCCACCGAGTACTACCCACGGACTCCGTCGCCATTGGGGCGCTGCAGTTGTTTATTTCAGCTTCGCTGAAAGTTTGATTTTTGTTTTTTTCTAAGGGAAACCAGCTGCGCAGTTTTCCCTTACACCCTTCCTTGCCACGCACTTGGAGAGCGATGCATGAAGTCAAAGACGGCAGCAGGAAGGCCGGCGCGACGGGCGGATCCCCCCCGTCTCTCTCAATCGCAGAGATAACCCTCGTCAGAGAAGATAAAACGTCCGCTGCACTTTCGACCCGACAGGGTCCTTCCGCCCTGCTGCCCTTCCTGCTGCCGTCTTTGACTTCATGCATCGCTCTCTCGCGGCTACAGATCTTTGTAGCTACGGGAGAGAGCGGTGAGGTGCCTGTTGGGTTAGCATATAAGGGGCCAAGGGCAGCCGCTTGGGGGGGGCCTGCCCGGGTCACAAATCGCAGCCTGGTTTTTAGTGTCCATGACGGAGGCTTGCTCTGCGATTTTGAGAGGGTGGGAGGCCCCGAGCGAGCGCCGGCCTTGGCTTCTAAGATGTTAATCCAACAGGCATCCTACCGCCTCCCCATGCGTGGCAAGGAAGGGTGTAAGGGAAAACTGCGCAGCTGGTTTCCCTTAGAACAGTTGACATCGGCAATCCCCTATGTCAAATAGAGGGTTCTCTTTTGGGGACGTGGTGAAATTGGTAGACACGCTAGACTTAGGATCTAGTGCTGAGAAGCATGGGAGTTCAAGTCTCCCCGTCCCCACCAGACAGCCTACAGGGGACTCCGCCCCGTCACCGGACTGATCACATCAATCCCTTCCGCCATGAATTCATTGATCTTATTTCGAAGCGTTCGCAGGCTAATGCCCAGGGTTTTCGCCGCGTGAGTACGATTGCCCTGGTGATGTTTGAGGGTTTCCAGAATAAACTGGGTCTCAATCGACCGTAGGCTTTTGCCAATGGGCAAACTGGCGATCCAATCCTGAGACAGCGGCACATCTTCTCCCTCAAAGAGAAGGTTCGATAAAGTCAGTTGGTCTGAGCTCGACAAAATCGCAGCCCGTTGCACCACATTTTGCAGCTCCCGCACATTACCGGGCCACTTGTGGGCCTTGAGTCTCTCGATGGCTTCTACCGTGAAGTGGAGCGACGGGCGCCCATTTTGAATCGCATATTCTTGCAAGAAGTTCTTTGCCAAAAACTCAATGTCCCGAGGGCGCTCGCGCAATGGAGGGATCTCGATATGCAACACATACAGTCGATAGTAGAGATCTTGACGAAATTTCCCTTGGGCTACCGCCTTTGTTAGATCTTGATTGGTGGTCGCAATGATGCGCGCTTGGATGGGAATGGGTGCACTGCCCCCAATCCGATCGATCTCTTTTTCTTGCAGCACACGCAACAATTTAGACTGAAGTGAGAGCTCAATCTCCGTAATTTCATCGAGCAGGATGGTCCCTTGATTCGCTTGCTCAAATTTCCCAATGTGCCGATGATCAGCCCCTGTAAAAGCCCCTTTTTCAAACCCAAACAACTCACTTTCCAGCAACGTTGCTGGCATAGCCGCACAGTTAACTGCAACAAAAGGACTCGTTTTTGGATGAGGCGACGCCTCATAGATCGCTCTCGCTACCACTTCTTTTCCAACCCCCGACTCTCCCGTAATCAAGATCGGAGCCTGGGAAGCTGCAATTTGCCAAATAATGTCTTGAATACGCATCATCTTTTCATCAGCGGTGGGAAAAAGAGTGTGGCCCTCCGGACGTGCCGCTCGTCTTTCTTTTCGATTTTGAATAAAATCCAAGTACGTGCTGATTTGAGTATGCCCAGAGGAGAGCGAAGATTGATATTCTTTGGCTTGTGACACGCTGCACTCCTTATTTTGAAAGTTGAACCAGGTGTTCCTTTTCAAGAGGTTTTATGGTAGATGTTGCAAGTTCCATGCCATTTCAAGCTCTCCGAAAATTGGCTAAAATCCTTGTATTTTTGAAATCTTATCTCAAAATATCGATCGTCAAACTTGTGACGCCGGTGCCAAATTACTGGCGAAAGAAATGGAGTCTATGATGTTGCCTTGGAGTCGTCGTCCGATTCGAATTGCTGTGATTGGAGATGTGATTTTGGATGAGTACTGGCAAGGGCACGTCAATCGAATCTCCCCAGAGGCTCCCGTCCCCATCCATCATGTACAAGACATTTCTCATCATCCAGGTGGAGCTGCCAATACAGCTCTTAATATCCAAAAGGCGGGGGGACAAGCCTCTCTCTTTGGCACATGGGGGCTCGATGAGGCTGCTGAGATCTTAAAAAAATTGCTAGAAACGGAAGGCATCTCCTGTCGGGGTATTTTGTCAGTGCCTGGACGCCCGACGTCTCGCAAAACCAGAATCACCTCCGGCCCCCAGCAGATGTTGCGCATCGATCGAGAAGAACCGTTTGCCTTGGAAGAAAGCTTTCAAAAAGAAATCTTGAAGCAGTTGCAAGAGGAGAAATGGGATGGATTTTTGCTAAGCGATTACGGAAAAGGAGTCTTGCCCTATGACTTTGTGCGTCAGTTGGTGGCCTTGGGTCAGAAGAAAAAAATCCCCATCGTCGTAGATCCCAAGGGAAAAGACTTTGATCGATACCAAGGATGCACCTTGGTTACTCCCAATACAAAAGAATCCTGTGTGGCATTGGGATTAGAGGAGGAGGGAACCTATACAGGTGAATTTTTGGGACGAGAGCTACAGAAAAAATTTGGGCTGCACGACATTCTCGTCACCATGGGCGCAAAGGGCATGGTGTATGTGCCTTTTGATGCTAATAAGAAACCGACAAAAGAACAAGCCAAAGCCAAAGAAGTATTCGACGTCTCCGGTGCTGGAGATACTGTAGCAGCTGTGATGGCACTGGCTTTGGCCACACAAACTACCGTGCCAGAAGCCGTGCATTTGGCAACGGTAGCGGCAGGCAAGGTCGTGGAAAAATGGGGCACACGCCCAATTTTGAAAGAAGAGCTAGAGTTGGGGCTGCAAGAAGCTGCAATGCAGAAAGAAATCAACACAAAAGGCACAAGCGGAAAGGTGTTGGCTCGATCCAATCTACCCACTGTCGTTAAAAAACTACAAGCTCAGCACAAGAAAACGGTATTCACCAACGGGTGTTTTGATTTGATGCATGTAGGGCACGTCACCTACTTGGAACAAGCAAAAGGGCTAGGGGATATACTGGTGATCGGCGTCAACACCGATGAATCCGTGCAACGACTCAAGGGAAAGAAGCGCCCCATCATCCCCCTACAGGAGAGAATGCGCATGCTCGCAGGGCTCCAATGCGTGGACTACGTGGTAGCCTTTGGGGAAGACACCCCTGCAAGCCTAATTGAAGAAGTGCAACCCGACATACTGGTCAAAGGCTCCGATTACAAAGTCGACCAAATCGCAGGGGCTCCTTTTGTCCTAGCCCGAGGCGGCAGCGTACAGTGCTTAGACTTTGTCGAAGGCTGGTCCTCTAGCAAGATGATTGCCAAGATTATGGAGTCGGAAAAGCCTTAAGCTTATGACTCTTGTTTTTAAGAAGCTTTTTTCATTTTTTCATTTATATGCTTGGTGAGAATCATTCGTATATAAGATTGATATTTTAGACCTTCATCTTCTGCCAATCCCTTCAAAGCCTCTCTCAATTTTAATGGCAAGCGAATTGAAGTTGGAGGGCTGAGATTTGAAGTCTTATCAGGTTTTGTAGATACCGTAGCAAATTCAGGATCACTACCTAGTTCTCCAGATTCCCATTTGCCTTGTTCTCCATCATGAGAAAGCACTTCATCAAGCCATTCATCTGAAAATTTTTTCTTATTTTTGCTTGGAGTCATATAACCTCACTTCAAATTCACTTGGTTCATATGCAGTTCGAAGGACTGCTACCTCATCATCGAAGTAATTGATTATTACTACTTTCAAGAGCCTTCCGTCAAAAGTTTCCGAAATAAACCACGTTGTAGGCGGGTTTGTTTTGTGCTGAGCTCTTGCATCTTCAATTTCCTTTCCCCTATGGAGAAAAAAAGCATCCTCCACTTCAACAAATGATACATTATGGAACCCTTCAATTTTTTCTTTTACTGCTTTTGATGCAAGAAGTTGCAAGTGACCCCCTAACATTTGTAGTCTAAATGTAGTACAAAAATGCTACAATCTAAATGGTGACGGACGCCGCCCCTGTCATCCCAAGGCTGCGTAGCAGCCGTATGGGATCTCGGTAAAAATGCAGGGATCCCATACGGTCCCGAAGGGACCTTGGGATGACGGAACGGTCCCGAAGGGACCTTGGGATGACGGAACGGTCCCGAAGGGACCTTGGGATGACGGAACGGTCCCGAAGGGACCTTGGGATGACGGAGCCGACTCATCTCACCGAGTACAACTGTTCATCACTGTGGCTCTGGAGAAGTGTTGCTCATCGGTTCCGTGCACCAACCTAGAGTTTTCGATGTAATACTCTTCTTTCCCATATTTCTGATCCAAAATGCAGTCGGCAGCCTGTTCGCATTGCTGAACCAGGCTGTTCCACGCTACATAAATCCCTTCATCTTGCGCCATTACACCGGTGAAGTAGGGCCAACTCAAATGCTCCATCCTCTCCCGTATCACTCTTGCAAGGGGATTTCCTCCCCCACCAGACTTCAGTTTGATGTTCACATAACAGTCCGCTTGGCAGACGTAGCCTGTATTCGCCGCTTGCCCCACATGGGTCCAGGATAGACTTGATAGCAAAAGAATGGACGCAGACAATCTTTTCATGCCGTACCCCAACAAACGCTAAATTGTATAACTTGTTAATTTTATTGAGTTTATTCGGGGCCCGCGGCGAAAGCAACTGAAATTAAACTGATTTCTCCGAATTCCCTGTAGGTGTCGAGCCTTTACCAGGGCCTCCCATAATATGGTAGCCTGCATCCACATGAATCACTTCACCAGTAATGCCAGAACCCCCAGGGGAAAAGAGGAAAGCTGCGGTGCTACCGATTTCTTCCAAGGTGACATTGCGCTGCAAGGGAGAAATACCTGCATGACCGCTCAGCATCTGCCCAAAATCCCCAACAGCAGAAGCCGCAAGGGTTTTCACAACGCCTGCGCTAATGGCATTCACACGAATACCTTGGGGCCCAAGGTCATAAGCCAAGTATCGCACAGCCGCTTCGAGAGCTGCTTTTGCAACGCCCATAAGGTTATAGCCACCTACGACTTTTTCTCCCCCAAAGTAGGAAAGGGTCAGAATGGAGCCCCCGTTTGGCATCAACTTTGCAGCATGCTTTGCTGTAGCAATGAAGCTGTACACGCTGATATCGAGAGCTGTGATAAAGCCCTGGCGAGAGGCTTCCACTGTCGGGCACCGAATGTCCTCCAACGGAGCAAAAGCGATGGAATGAAGAAAGAAGTCGATACTTGGCGTATAGGTCTTTGCTTGTTCAAAGAAAGTTTGGATGTCAGCATCAGCCCCCACATTGCAAGGCTCTAGAAAGACAGCAGGAATGCCTTCAATGGCTTTTTCTACCCGTTGCTTCATTTTGCCAGAAGCATCCGGCAAGTAGGAAAACCCCATGTGAGCACCTTGCCCATGAAGTTGGGTAGCAATCCCAGTGGCGATAGAACGCTGGTTGGCAACGCCCATAATAATGCCGGTTTGGGTCTTGGATCCCATCGTAGAGCTCTCCTATTTATTCGTGTGACTATTTATTCTTGCGAAAAGCGAATGCTGGCTTGTACCGCTCGCTTCCATCCATCCAATTGCTGACGACGCAAATGTAGAAAAGCCTCATTTTGCTGAGGATAAAAAGTTCTGTCAAGGGCTCTTATGGCACGCATTTCCTCCAAAGAAGTAAAAACACCGAGCCCCAAGGCTGCAAAGAGTGCGGCTCCAAGTGCAGTAGAATCAAGGTTCTGCGGACGTTCCACCGGAATCCCCACCAAATCCGCTTGGATTTGTAGGAGAAGAGTATTTTTGGCAGCGCCTCCATCCACACACAACACATTCATTTTCTCTCCCAAATCCTGCTCCATTGCAGAGAGTAGATCACAGATTTGAAAGCAGATTCCCTCCAAAGTCGCTCGGATGAGTTGGTTGCGAGAGGTCCCTCGTGTGAGCCCCAAAAAAGCCCCCTTGGCTTGGGGCACCCACCACGGAGCCCCAAGTCCACTCAACGCTGGTACAAAGTAAAGACCCGGCGCAGCCTCTACATGATCCGCACGAGAATGGGTATCCTGGGGCTCGTTGATCCAACCCATCCCCTCTTGGATAAATTGCACGGCAGCCCCTGCAATGAAGGAAGCCCCTTCCAAGGCGTAGGTCAAAGGCACACCCGCTCCCGTTTGCCAGGCCACGGTAGTAAGCAGCCCATGCTGGGACACAATGGGAGTATGACCCGTGTTACTCAAGAGAAATGCCCCCGTACCGTAGGTGCATTTCGCCTGTCCGACAGTAAAACACGCTTGTCCTGCCAGAGCTGCCTGTTGGTCTCCCAATATCCCAACAATGGGGATGCCATCCGGCAGAAACCCCACCTTTTCCGTTGTGCCAAAAATGCCAGCACTGGGTCTAATCTCAGGCAGAATATCAAGCCTTGGCACCGAAAAAATTTGCAGCAACTCTGCATCCCAGGCGCCGGTATGCAAGTTCATCCATAGTGTACGAGAGGCATTGCTCGGTTCTGTTGCATGTACAGCTCCCCCCGTGAGTCGGCTTAGGATAAAGGTGTCCATGGTACCCACAATGGCAGTACCCGCCTCCAGTTGACTTCGAATTTCGGGCTCTGTCTCCATCACCCATCGCAATTTACTGGCTGTAAAGTAGGGGTCGCACAAAAGCCCCGTTTTTTTCTGGATGGTAGCGCCAAATCCTTCTGTCTTCAGCGCTTCACAGATGGCATGGGAGCGTTTGCACTGCCACACAATGGCCCGTCGAAGGGGACGAAGGCTCTTGCGATCGTACACGCACAGGGTTTCTCGTTGGTTGGTAATGCCAATGCCAGCCACACTAAAGGTACCCACCTGTCGCCTAGCTTCTTGCAGCGTGGCTTCACAAGCTTGCATAATACTGGCCCAGACTTCCTCGAGATCATGCTCCACCCAATCGGGATGGGGATAGTGTTGAGTAAAACTCACACTGTTTTTGGCAAGGAGGGCCATGGTTTTCACGGGCGAAATCGCCAAAAGCATGGTGGTGGTTAAGCTTGTGCCTTGGTCGATGGCAAGGATGTACGTGGTAGACATGACAAGGAACCCCCCAACAATCAAAGTAATCTAAGAGGGTGAAACTATACCAAGAGATACAAATTTTTGTCTAAAAAAGAACGATGGATCCTAACGGAATCTCTTTTTGAGTCCTCTGTAAATAGCCGATGGCACTGGAATCTGTTGCCTCAATAATTTGTACGGTGCCGATGACAAATTGTTTCTTCGATTCACCGGCAGAATCCGGCAGGCGATAAACCGGCAGAACTGCATCGACGTCTAGGCCTGTGTTTCTGCCGTGATCCAGAAAAACAAAGTCTCCCTCTACCCCATAATTTTGTCCTTCCGTAGAAAAAGCGACGATGGAGGCTCGACGGGTACCCGTATGAGCAGGCAATGGATGTAGCTGAAACTTTCGGGTTACAGGTCGTAGCTCTACAAGCCAATCTCCTGACTCGATGGGAAGAATCTCTTTTGCCACCTTTCCGGTGGAAATGGTGTTGACGGAAAAGAGAGATACCGTTGAAATCACCCAATATAACGACAGGTTGGCGTCGGTAGTGTTTTTAAAATCCATATCTTTTCGCAGCACCGTATAGAGGCGATTTGCTTCGAGGTCTTTCTTACGGGTACATTCAAAGTTAACCCCATTGGTAATCATAGCTTCTTCTTCAATCCCCTGGGTAATCACACAAAGGGGTTCAAGAATGGTATCCAGTAACAATCCCGGGATATTGACCTCTAGTTTTTGATAGCTTGCAGGCGGAGGAGGCGGCTTCACAATATAGGTTTCAACCGAAGGCACTGTCTGCTGCTCGCGAGTGGAAACCACCACATTTTTTGCATGTACCGGCTCAATTGCCATCAGGAATACGTAGATACAGATAAAAAAACTAAGTTTCATATCGCATCCCCCCAGAAATTTGTTGAATAAATCGCAACTGGAAAGTAGCCTTCCCTTCATCATAGCATATTGTCAGACCTTCTTTTGGCAGAGGGAACCCTCATGAGTTTTTTTCAAAAAAAAGCACCGTTCTGGATTGGTATTCTCTCGCTACTCTGGCTCCAGACTGTGCGACTAGAAGCAAGAAATCAAATTTTACTCGGAGGAGCTAAAAATGCCCCTGCAGACAAAATGCAATCCCACTTTTCATCAGAAAAGCCGAGTGTATTTTTAGGGTACTACCATGGAATTGATTTCGATTGGGCTGCAGCTTTGTCAATTCACTTTCGCAATCTATACAATGATGAAAAAAAACAATCCTTTTCCTTATTGAGCGCAGACCAAGCCATCCTCTATAAATTTTCGCTGCATGAGTCTGCAACGTTGCATATGGGCATCAAGCTCATGTACCTGCTACCGGTCTTCAATCCAACGTTACCGTTGGAACGCAACAAGGAGTATCCCACCGAAATCGGAACGGCTGCTGTCATCGGGTTGCAGTATTCAATCTCTGATCACTTGAATTTTTATTATTACATCGAAAGATGGCGTGGCACCAAAACCTCGAATTTGCAGGGAGTAGAAAGTTTGCTGGCACTTGGATTTGATGTTTAGTAACTTTTCTTTGCTTTGCTTTGCTTTTCTTTGCTTTGCTTTTCTTTGCTTTGCTTTGCGGAACCAGCTGCGCAGTTTCCACACCTCCTTGCCTCGCAATGGGAGTACGGTTGAATTCCTTTCGGTTACCATTTGAGGGGCCAAGGCCGGCGCTCGCTCGGGGCCTCCCACCCTCTCAAAATCGCAGACAATATTTTAGTCATGGAAGTAAGCCCTTGGCTGCGATTTGTGACCCGGGTAGGTCCTCCCAAGCGGCTGCCCTTGGCCCCTCAAATGGTAACCGAAAGGAATTCCACCGCTCTCTCCCGTAGCTACAAAGTTCTAGTAGCAGCGAGAGAACCGTGCGTGAAGGCAAAGATGGCGGAGGGAAGGGCAGCAGGGCGGAGGGACCCGTCGGGTTGAAAAACGCAACCAAGAGCGATTGTCCATGACGAGAATTGTGTTTGCGTTTTGAGAGAGACGGGGGGATCCGACCGTCGCGCCGGCCTTCCCGCTGCCATCTTTGCCTTCATGC
>CANJLI010000014.1 GCA_947475005.1 Deltaproteobacteria bacterium
AGGGTCCCCCCAAGCGGCTGCCCTTGGCGCGTCATCTTGGAAATGGATCCCCGTTCTCCCGTAGCTGCAAAGATTTGGTAGCAGCGAGAGAGCCGTTCATGAAGACAAAGAAGACATAGGGAAGGGCAGCCAGGTAGAAGGGTCCCGACGGGTTGTAAATCGCAGCCTGGTTTTTACTGTCCATGACGGAGGTCTTGTCTGCGATTTCAAGATCGGACCCATTAAGCCAAGCGTCCAGTGGACGCTTGGCAGGGTTCAGCCCGAGTGCGGAGCAGGAGGGGATGGGCTTCTTTCTTTATCCACGACTCTCCCATTGCGAGGCAAGGGGGGTTTGGGCAACTGCGCAGCTGGTGCCCCAAGAAAAAAGAAAAAAACAACTACCTGGGCAGTTACCCCTTTTTTATTGCAAAGCTGAATTCAGGGGGTAACGAAAAATGTTCCTCGAGGAACAATCAGGCAAACGCTGTTACAGAGTGGGAAACAGGCAAAAAACGGGAATTGTTCGACATTCTCTAGCCACCGCTGGAACTTTGCGACGATTGGAGCTTTGCAGCAGCGAGAAAGCGCGCAAGAAGAATTGATGGATACCTATCCAAGGGCAGCCGCTTGGGGGGACCCAAACGGGTCATAAATCGCAGCCAAGGGCTAACCGTCCAAGACGAAAATACAGTCTGCGATTTTGAGAGGTTGGGAGGCCCCGAGCGAGCGCCAGCCTTGGATAGGTATCCATCAATTCTGCTTGCGCGCCCTCCCATTGCGAGGCAAGGGGGGTTTGGGCAACTGCGCAGCTGGTGCCCAAAAGAAAGAAAAGAAAAAGAAGCGACCGGCTCGGTAGAAAAAATGTTCCTCGAGGAACAATCCAGCAAACGCTGTTACAGAGCGGGAAATTGGCAAAAAGGGGCAAATGTTCCTCGAGGAACATCTGAGGAACATCTGAGGAACATCTGAAAAAAAACAGGAATGTTCCTCAAGGAACATTCCTGTAATCAGCTGAAAACAAAGATAAATGTCGGCGGATTTTGCGTACAGCCCAAATCAGGGCTTTGCTCAACCGGCGAGGTTAAGGGCGATTACAAAGCACAAAAGCGCCTGGAACTCCATAAAGACCAAAGAGAGGATAAGGGGAACAAAAACATCGCCGCGCGAAGCCGGATTACGCGCGATCCCTTCCAAGGCGGCGCTCGCTGCGCGGCCCTGCGCTGTCGCCGCACCGAAAGCTCCCAACCCGATGGCGATAGCCGCGCCAATCTTCGCCATCCCAACAGCCTCGCCCGTCATTCCTTCAGCTGCAACCGCAACCGCACCAACGCCAGCACTCAACAACACGGAAGAAACGATACGCAATACTTTCATTATTTTTCCCCTACGTAATAAAAACTAGTGATCATGTGATACGGCCATGCTGATATATATACTTGTCAACATAGTAAAAACAAAACTCTGAATGCACGCCACCAATAAACCAAAAAACAGCAATAACGCAGGAACCCCAAGGGGTACCATGTGGCTGAACACACCCAACAATAAATGATCGCCAAAAATATTAGCGGCCAAACGAAAAGAAAGAGAGAGCGGTCGCGCAAGGTGACTGATCAACTCGAGGCAAATGAACAAAGGGGCCAAGACTAGAAAAGGGCCTGTAAACTGGTGCAAATAGCCTTTGCCGTGCTCGCGAATCCCAGCAAAATTGTAGACCAAGAAAACCACAGCCCCCATGGCGAGATTTACGCTAAAAGACTCTGTTGCAGGCGGAAGCCCCGGCACCAATCCCGTAAGATTGCTACAAAGAATAAACAGAAAAAGCGTAGCGATTACAGTCAAAAAACTGCGCCACTGGGCACCAAACTGCTCATGTGCCAACTCATAGAGAAACGAAAGAATCGACTCCAAGAAAAAAAACAACGTAACTCGGCTCACCACCAGATGACGAGGCTGCGACACAGATGCCACCTGATGTCGAAAATAAAGCCCCATACCAAGCAAAAGAAGGGTTACCAAGGCACTAGCCCCAAGGGGAGCCAAATGAGCCGGAAGCCCCATTGCATGGAACAGCTGGTGGTAAAAATCCAAATGCCCCGCCTCTGCCTCTTGCGACCAAGCAGAACCGGAAAAAAATAAAGCCATAAAAAAACTACGGATCATTTCACCACCTGCATGTGTTGCAACTCTGGTTTTGCGCCCATATTCCGCTGTAGTCTACTCGATCGCCTCGTAAGTCTCAACCTCCTTACGCAAGAAGAGGATTCGGCAGTTTGTACAAAGACAAATCCTCGGCTCCACACCAAAATCCCCACACAGACCCCCACAAGCCCACAACCAGCCCCCGCAGCAAAGGATCCAGGGGATGCTATGCGAAAAAAAAGAAACAGCCCAAGAGCTCCGAACAACTGTTTGGCCGCCACAAGAAAAAAACCTGCGGACAACAACCATCGACTACGAGCCGGTTCTACTGGATGGCGTAGCAGAAAAAAGAGGCCTACACTCAACAAAGTGCACTCCATAGCAAAAAATAAAAATCCTCGCCAAAAATCCGCCGATATCACCGTTTGCCCTCTTCCTGTCGATACGCCATCCGAATGACCCAATAAAAAGAGTGGATGATTTTGGCAAAAGCCGGCAACAACAGCCATTTTTTCCAATCTACTCCCATTGTCGCGAAACGTTCGTTTAAATACCCGCCGGCAACAAACACGCCCCACAGGTAGAAAGCCGACTCTACGCTAACTGACAACAAATATAAAAGAACTTTCCCCATTCGCCGTTCTCCTTGCTCCGCAAATTTCTATGTGTTATCTCTCGCCAGCCCCTGGATGCCTTGCCATATTGAGATAGGATGACAGCCACAAGCACGATATAAAATGACAATGCTGCATGCAATTTTCCATACCACTTGGCACAAGACTGGCCGTAAGGGTGCATTTCTATGAAAACACTTTTTCCCGATCGCGCTTCGACCCATCTGCAGATTCATCCGCCTCTGCCTGCATCGGAGACTTTGTCCGTTTTGGAAGAAAACGCTGTGTTTTCAACAGAAACGGAAGAGGAAGGCGACGCGGGAGAAAGTGAACCCTTTGTCCACTCTCTCTCTAAAATACCGAAACTCAACCCTACCTACACCTTTTCGACCTTTGTCCGAGGCCCCAGCAATCAATTCGCCTTAGCTACTTGCCAAAATGTGGCTGAAAATCCGGGTACGAGCTACAACCCTCTTTTTCTCTACGGATCTACAGGGCTTGGCAAAACTCATCTTCTCCATGCGGTTGGAAACATGGTGGCCTCACGAAACCGCGATGCAATTGTCACCTATATTTCAAGCGAACGCTTTATGAATGAGATGATCTATTGCATTCGCCACAACAAAATGTGGGATTTCCGCCAAAAATATCGCCACTGCGATGTTTTTTTAATGGACGATATTCAATTTATCTCTGGCAACAAATCCGCAACTCAAGAAGAGTTCTTCCACACTTTCAACACGTTATATGAATCTAAAAAACAAATTATTATCACCTCCGATCTGTTCCCCCAAGACATCCCGGATTTAGAGGAACGCCTTCGCAACCGCTTTCAATGGGGCCTCATCGCGGATATTCAGCCACCAGATGTGGAACACCGCATCGCAATTCTCATCAACAAAGCCGAACAGATGGGCGTAGATCTTTCCTATGAAATTGCTGAATTTATTGCCATCCACGCCAAACGCAACATCCGAGAATTAGAAGGCGCTCTTCACAGACTCGTTGCATTTTCCGCACTACACGGAAGGCCTCTCGATAAAAGGCTCGCCGTAGAAACCTTTGAAAGTTTACTTGAAGAGCCACCAAAAAAAATTACGGTTGAGCTCATTCAAAAGCTTGTTGCACAGCACTTTAAAATCCGCATCACCGATCTAAAGTCTAAAAAGAGGCTGCGCATTCTTACGGTACCTCGTCAAATTGCCATGTACTTATCCAGAGAGTGCACCAACGCCTCTTTTCCTGATATTGGTGAAAAATTTGGCGGAAAGGATCATACGACAGTGATGCACGCCTTTAAAAAAGTCTCCGCCGAAAAAGAAACTTCCACCGCCATAAAAAATCATATCGACCTACTTCGCCGAGCACTCGAAGAGTGGAAATAAAATCTGGCGGCCCCTGTGGATAAACCTGTGGATAAGCTGTGGATAAACCTGTGGATAAAAAACACGAAAAAGTTATCCACAAAGTTATCCACAACCTTATCCACAACTTATCCACAGGTCGGCGAACTTTTGTTTCCCTTTTGATTCGGGCGGTTGCGACGTTTTTTTCGAGTTATCCACAGATTTTGTCTTTCCCTACTACTGCTATTTAACTTTTATTTACATATATAATCTAGGAGAAGAGCATACGCTCTTGCGTGTGCGCAACTCTTCTTGCTTACCTTCTGGTCGCAGGCGAGGTATGATAGTTGCTTGCAGTTATGAACTTAGAAATATGCTCGGCAGATCTTCTGCCAGCGCTCAGTAGCGATTTTACAAATATTTGATTTCGACGTTGTATCGAGGAAAATATGGATATTGAAATAGACGTCTCTCACTTGGCTCAAGCCACAAACCGCATGCAAGGCGCTTTGTCGGAGACAAGCTTGCCTTACGTTTCGATGTTGGCCGGCGCTTCTACCTTGCAATTTTCTGCTACGGATCGTTCCGTTGCCGTGTTTTCTGCCTCACAGTGTGATGTTCGAGAATTGGGAGAAGTATCTGTACCTGCTCGATTGCTCTGTAACATTGCACGTCAGCTGCCAGCAGGAAAAATTCGGTTACAAAAGCACCGATCCAGTTTATTGCTCAGCTCCATGGAGATGGAACTGCAGATGCGCATACCTCTTTTGGAAGGATTGCCCTGGAAGGAAGCCCCCGACGTTAAGGAAACCCAATCGTCGTGTCGAATTTCTTCCACCAAGCTTTCTTTTTTGTTGGGGCAAATCCAGGGTTGTTTGTCTCAGGATGCCCAACAAAATTATGCTGCAGTGGCTTATTTCCACCGTAGGGGTACAACGGGATTGCGGGTAGTGGGAACAGACGGCTTTCGGCTTTCCTACTGTGAAGTAGCGGCAGAAATGTCGCCTTCTTTTCTGCAGGGCACTGGCATTTGCCTTTCGAAAAGGGGCGTGTCTGAGCTTATGCGGATGTGTCATGAGGTCGATGGGGAAATTGAACTGGTTTTGTTTGAATCAGCTACCAAGCTTCTTGCAAAATCTGGGGACTATCACCTGTTTTTCTCTCTTTCTGCCGTTGAGTATCCAAATTACCTAGGGGTGTTGCCGAAGGGACTTTCTTCGCAGGTTCTGTTGTCCAAAAGCGATCTTTTGCATTCAATCAAAAGAATTCTGTTGGTCTCAGATAAGTCCAATGCAGTTGTGCTTAGCTTTGCTCGCAATCAATTCACTCTACAGGCGAAATCTGCAGATGCCTCCGAGGGCAAAGAATCTGTTGTTATCGATTTTGATACCGACAAAGAAATTTCTCTGGTGATCAACGGAAAGTTTTTACAAGATGCTCTCTCCACTTTTTCGGATGCCCAAGTGATGGTGGCATTCCAAAACGAGGACACGCCGATTGTGCTCTCTGAGGCTGAAACAGGGGGTAGCTCTATGTACGAATCCAAACATTTACTTGTACCGATCAAGGAAAGTGCAGTCTAATTCATATGGAAGAATCTCAGAAAAAAAACGACGGTCTGGAAATACCAGAAAACGAATACTCTGCCGATAGCATCAAAGTTCTTGAGGGCCTCGAGGCGGTTCGTAAGCGTCCAGGTATGTACATTGGCTCCACCTCTGTGGATGGATTGCATCACCTCGTATACGAAATTGTAGACAACTCGATTGATGAAGCCATGTCAGGTCACTGTGACCAAATCGACGTGGTGTTGCATTTAGATGGTTCTGTTTCGGTGCGTGACAACGGGCGTGGAATTCCCGTAAGCCAACACCCCACTGAAAAAAAATCGGCCCTGGAAGTGGTTATGACCATTTTGCATGCCGGTGGAAAGTTCGATGACAAGGCTTTTGCTTTTTCAGGTGGTTTGCACGGAGTGGGTGCATCGGTTGTAAATGCTTTGTCGGAATGGTTGCAGGTCGAGGTTCGGCAAAATGGAAAGGTCTATACCCAAAGTTATAAAATTGGGGTTCCAGACGAACCTGTGAAGATGATCGGCACCACAACGGAGTCCGGTACATCCACACGCTTTAAATACGACCCTACGATCTTCAAAGGGGTTACCTACTCGTTTGATGTGTTGCAAAAACGGTTGCGAGAACTTGCGTTTTTAAACCGAGGCGTGCAAATCATCTTGAGTGAAGAGGCGACGGATCAACGAGCTGCTTTTTTATTTACAGGAGGCCTCGAGTCTTTTTGTGAGTATTTAAACAAAGGCAAAAATGTTTTACATGAGCCTGCGATTTTAATTCTGTCGGAAGAAAAAGAAGCGGGGGTTTTGAAGTCCCAGTTCGAAGCTGTTTTGCAATGGACCGACACGTACCAAGAAAATATTTATTCGTACGTGAACAACATCAACACGGTAGAGGGGGGTACTCACCTTACAGCCGTCAAGGCTGCCTTGACGCGTGTGTTGCATCAATTCTTTGAAAAAACAAATGCAAAAAATCCTCTCAAAGGTGTTTTGACCGGAGAAGATGTACGAGAAGGTTTGACGGCTGTTGTTTCGCTTCGGATGAAAAACCCGGAGTTTCAAGGGCAAACCAAAACCAAGCTTGGCAATCAAGATGTGCGCGGTTGGGTGGAAGCCGCTGTTCAGGAAGAATTAACGGATTACTTTAATAGAAACCCAGACTGCATTCGAAAAATTTTAGCTAAGATTCAGGATGCCGCTCGTGCACGTATCGCAGCTAAAAAAGCAAGAGAGCTTACTCGCAGAAAAGGAGCCCTCGATTTTGCAGGATTGCCAGGAAAAATGGCAGACTGCCAAGAGAGTGATCCGCAATTTTGCGAATTGTTTTTGGTGGAAGGGGATTCTGCCGGTGGATCTGCTAAGCAGGCAAGGGACCGGAAAGTACAAGCGGTTTTGCCCCTTCGTGGTAAAATCCTAAACGTAGAAAAAGCTCGTTTTGATAAAATGCTTACCTCTACGGAAATTAAGCTGTTAATTAAAGCTTTAGGTACTGGAATTGGAAAAGATGAGTTTGACATCTCAAAAATTCGCTACCACAAAGTAATCCTCATGACCGATGCGGATGTGGATGGGGCTCACATTCGAACTTTGTTACTCACTTTCTTTTTTAGACAAATGTTGCACGTGATCGAGCGTGGATATTTATATATTGCACAACCCCCCTTGTACAAATACAAGAAGGGAAAGACAGAGCGGTATGTAAAAAATGAAGAAGAGCTAACCCTCTTTTTGAGTGATGCGGGCCTTCAGCATTTTGTCGTAACAGATGGAAGCGGCCGCACGCTTGAAAAAGAAATTATTCTCTCTGCGTTTAAAAAATTAGAATTTTTGGAAACATTGACCTCGCTTGCAACGAAAAGAAAATCAAAAGAAGTACTCGATTATTTCTTGGACAACCCAAACTTGTCAGAAAGTGATTTTCAAACGGAAGCCTCCGCCCAGTCTCAGGCAGACGCGATTTGTGCCTTTATCAAAAAAGTACATGTTGAAGCGTACTCAATTGTAGAGGGGACTATATTCTTCGATTCCGAACACAGTCAATATGGCGTGGAGATCGAAACTCGTTTTCACAATGAGCATAAGAAAACCATTATCGATCATTCGTTTTTCAAAACAAGTGAGCTTGTGGAGATGAGGCGCATTCGAGATCAATTGGATGCGGTGGCAATGGGCCCCTTCACACTAACGCCGGCGGAAGAAAAGCAATCAGCCACCGAAGTTCCGACCCTTGAACAGCTGAAAGCGATGATTTTAGCGGAAGGCAGGAAAGGTGCATACATACAGCGATACAAGGGTTTGGGGGAAATGAATCCAGACCAATTGCAGGAAACCACGATGAAAGTGGGATCAAGGCAATTACTCCAAGTTACGATTCAGGATGCCATCGAAGCCGACCGCTTGTTTTGTATCTTGATGGGGGATGAGGTAGAGCCTCGCAGGGACTTTATTCAAAAAAATGCCCTGAATGTACGAAATCTCGATATATAGACACGAAAAAAATTCAAAGGTTCTTACCTGGGACAAGTAGGGTATAGATATGAAAGAACAGTTATCTTCAATTAGCATCGAACAAGAGCTTAAGACCTCTTTTCTTGATTATTCGATGAGTGTATTGGTGTCTCGTGCGCTGCCAGATGTGCGCGATGGGCTCAAGCCGGTGCACCGTCGTATTCTCTTTGCTATGCACAATTTAAAAAACGTGCACAACAAGCCATACCTCAAGTCTGCTCGAATTGTCGGGGACGTGTTGGGTAAATACCATCCCCATAGTGATACCTCTGTCTATGACGCACTGGTTCGAATGGCGCAAGAGTTTAGTTTGCGCTATCCCTTGGTGGATGGACAAGGAAACTTCGGTTCCGTGGATGGGGACTCTGCGGCTTCGATGCGATACACGGAATCTCGTATGTTTGAGATCAGCGAGTATTTGCTTCAAGACTTAGAAAAAGAAACCGTTCGATTTGTACCCAACTATGACAACAAGGAGCTGGAGCCCACGGTTCTACCCTCCATGTTTCCACAGTTGCTTCTCAATGGTTCTTCTGGAATTGCCGTGGGGATGGCAACAAACATTCCCCCTCACAACATGACAGAGGTGTTGTCGGGTCTATTGGCACTCATTGAAAATCCAGCTATTACATTGCCTGAGTTGATGCAGCACATTAAGGGCCCCGATTTCCCTACTGGAGCCGAAATTCATGGTACTCGAGGCATTCGAGATGGGTATGAAACAGGGCGTGGCTCTGTAATGATGCGCTCCAAGTATATGATTGAGCCAGCTTCTGGGGGCCGTGAGCGCATCGTGGTGACGGAGATCCCGTTCCAAGTCAACAAATCAAAGCTCATCGAGCGCATTGCAGATTTGGTTCGAGAAAAAAAGGTTGAAGGGATTTCCGATCTTCGTGACGAGTCTTCCCAAGAAGGTATTCGAATTGCCATCGATGTGAAGCGAGGCGAGATCGCAGAGGTGATCGTCAATAACCTTTTCAAGTTAACACCTCTTCAGACCAGTTTTGGTATGAACATGATTGCGTTGGTTCGAGGGATTCCAAAAATCATCGGTCTGAAAACCATGCTTGAGGAATTCTATCACCATCGTCGTGAGATGGTGTTGCGCCGCACCCTGTTCCTGCTTCGAAAAAATGAAGAAAAAGCTCACATTTTAATCGGCTTGAAAGTTGCCATTGAAAATGTAGAGTCTGTGATCGAGTTGATCCGTGCGGCCCCTGATTCTCAAACCGCAATGGAAGGGCTTCGAGACAAGTTCGAGCTTTCCGAGACCCAAGCCAAAGCTATTTTGGAGATGCGCCTTTCTCGACTGACAGGATTAGAGCGAGAAAAGATCGTAAAAGAATACGACGAGGTCATGGAGAGAATCAAAGACCTCCAAGACATCGTACAAAAACCAGAACGTATCACGAAGATTATTGTCGAGGAGACTTTGTTTCTTCGGGAGCGATTTGGAGATGCACGTAAAACTACCATCGTGGCAGCTGATCTTGATGGCTTCACCATGGAGAGCTTGGTAGCAGACGAAGAGGTTGCCGTTACCATTACCAACGGTGGGTACATCAAGCGCACCGCGAGCAATGAAATTGTGGCTCAAAAGCGTGGAGGAAAAGGCAAGAGTGGTATGTTGATGCGAGAGGACGATTTTATTCAAAACGTCTTTATCACCAGCAACCACTCTGACCTCTTGTGTTTTTCTGACAAAGGAAAAGTGTATAGCTTGAAGGTATACCAAATTCCCGAGTCTGCTTTGCGTTCTCGTGGGCAACACTTTGCCAACCTCGTGAAGCTCGAAGGGGAGGAAAAGATTGTCTCTGTTCTTCCTGTAAAAGAGTTCCGAGAGGATCAGTATGTGGTGAGCGTCACAGAAAGAGGTATGGTCAAAAAGACCGAACTCATGGCATATGCCAGTGTGCGCTCCAATGGCATCATTGGGCTCAAGTTGGATGAAGGCGACAATATGGTCACCGGCTTGTTGGTGACAGCGGGAGACGAGCTTTTCTTGGCGACCCGATATGGGAAAGCCATTCGCTTTGATGAGGCAGATGTGCGATTGGTGGGCCGCGTCTCTCGGGGTGTGACCGGTATTCGTTTCTCTGCTTCTGAAAAGAAAGAGGGTGTGATTGGGGCTCTGGTTCTTTCCAAAGCGGATGCAGAAGACTCATCAATTTTATCTGTGTGTGAAAATGGATATGGAAAGCGCACCAAGCTTAGTGAGTATCGCGCTCAATCCCGTGGTGGAAAAGGTATTTATACCATCAAGGTGACGGAAAGAAACGGACCTGTGGTGGGAATTTGTCAGGTGCGAGATACAGATGACCTGATGATTATGACGTCTTCTGGCAAGCTGACTCGATTCTCTGTGGCTGATATTGGGGTTATCGGTCGTCTTACCCAAGGGGTGCGCCTCATGAAGGTGGAGGCAGAGCGAGTCATTGCGATTAGCAAGGCGCCTTCTTCTCCAGAAGAAAAAACGGATGAGCCAGTCGCCTCTTTGCCAGAGCTGGATGAGGAGGAGTCGGAATAACACCCCCTTTGGGGAGAGTGGGGACCTAGCTTTGTCGAATCAACATGCCATCGATCGAGCGATTCTGCCCTCTGTGCGGGCGGGGGGATTGACCCATTATTACGCTGCTTGTGGCAGCCTTTCCGGTGGGGTGTTGCAACGAAGCGCGCATCTACCGGGGGGGCGTCGGTTTTTTGATCTTTCGAGTTTGACCAAAGCGCTCGTCATTACTCCGCTTGTACAATGGATTGCAAAGGACAGGGCTCTTTCGGAGCTTAAACTGTGTCTATCGGGGGAGAGCGGTCCATCTGTCTCTTTGCTGTCTCTGTTGCAACATGAAGCGGGCCTTCCTTTTTGGCGCAACCTCTGGATCGGGAATTTGGCTCGACCGGAGGGAAACCGAAGCGCAGCTCTTGCGCGATTGGATCTCGATTTGCATGCACCGTCTTCGTTCTCACCCTCTTATTTATACAGTGATCTGGGGCATATTTTGCTATCGATGTGGTTGGAGAAAGAGACGGGTCGATCCTTGCCTGAACTCTACGGTGATTTTTTAGAAACAGAATTGAAACAAAAGCGGGATCTTCTTTTTTACACACCCACCGAAGAGCAGAAGAAGCGGAGCATACCTACTGCCTACTGTCGCATTCGCGAGCGTTGGCTTTGTGGCGAGGTACACGATGAAAATGCCAGCGCCTTGGGTGGCGTGAGTGGCCACGCGGGGCTCTTTGGATCCGGCGAAGGAGTGGAGACCTTTCTTCTGCATTTTTTATCGAGTTCTCAGGGGCGAGGATTTTCCTTTGACCAGCTACCCACCTACGAAGCCTCTAGGCGTAGTTTTTTGGGCTGGCAAGTGGGGATGGCTCTCGACACCCCTCCTCTTCCTTCCTCGTGGATTTTGGGGCATCAGGGCTTCACAGGGACATTGTTCTGGTGGGAGCCCCGTAGCGCTTGTTTTGGGTTGCTTCTAACCAATCGAACGATGGGTGGACGGCAGGTTTCTTGGATTCACAAACTTCGTCAAACGGTTTTTGCCTTACAGTGTAAAGAGCTGGGGCTGGAGCGCACATGCACGTTGCCATTGTAGGGAAAGGCATCGCGGGTTTAGCTTTGGGTGATCAGCTGGTGCGGCGCGGTGTACGGGTCTCCTTTTTTTATCAATCGGAATTCACAGCTTCTCAAGCTGCCATCGGTGTTTTTTCTTCCAAGGGGCTTTTTCTTGCCAACGATTCTTTTTTTGCACAGAAACTGGCTGCTCAACATGACTTTGGGGCGTGGGCTCAGGAGTTGCAACACAATAGTGAGATCAAAATCCCGAGCCAGCAAGGGGTGCAGGAGTTTTTTGACTCTCCTGAGGCTTATCGAGCGCTGCGCAGCCGCATCTATCGCAATCAATTTACAGGGGCCTTTGATGTAGAGGTGCGACATTGGAGGGGTGGCAATTTTTTTTACTA
Organism: Deltaproteobacteria bacterium; assembly: GCA_947475005.1. GTDB lineage: Bacteria > Bdellovibrionota_B > Oligoflexia > Oligoflexales > Bog-1112 > CANIBL01. Next base: position 12,123 of record CANJLI010000014.1, read on the forward strand.
TCCACAGGATTATTGGATAGATGCACAGACTTTTTTGACTGTGCTAGAGAAGAGCTTGCAAAAAAAGGGCGCTTCTTTTCTAGCTGAGGCGGTGGATTCTGTGACGGCCAACACAGTGGTTACCGGTGCAAAGACGTATTCTTTCTCTCATGTTGTCCTGGCCGCAGGGGTCGGTACCTCGGCGCTGTTGCGACAAAGCGGACTTTTGAGTTTACCGGCCCAGCAGAGACCGGGGTGGACGCTGCGCTATCGCCTTGATGGTGCTGGAGAAAATCCTTCGTTTTTGCTAAAAAAGGGGCGGACCTCTTTGGTGGCCCACGATGGTTTTTTATCTGTAGGGCCTTTTGATCGAGACCCGCAGCCCGAAGAAGAATCTGCTCTTTTGGCTGAGGCTAAAATGCGGTGTTCGGCTTTATCTTCTTTTTCTCTGGTGCAGCGGACCTGTGCCCATGGTATTCGCGTACGTACACCCCATGGAGCGCCCTACCTTGGGGCTTTGGCGATTAAGGGCGGCGAGCGGGTCTTTGTTTCTTTCGGATATGACAAGTCGGGTTTTCTGTTGGCGAGATCTTCTGCTCAGCAGCTTGCAGATGTCATTTGTGCGTACAGATAGCTTTTTAGAAAGGGTTTTAATCGATGTCAGAAACGTATATTCAAACGCGTATCCTTTCCCCATCCAAGTTATTGCTTGAAAAAAAGACCACCAGCATACAAGTGCCCGGTGCGTTCGGCTATTTGGGGTTTTTATATGGCCATGTGGATTTGGTCACGCCACTTGCTGTGGGCATGCTGACGTTGGAAACAAAGGGGGAGGCCCCCACCAGTTTTTTTGTCACGGGCGGGTATGTGGAGTACCATAATAACGAAGCTACCATATTTGTCGATTTTGTAGAGCGCCCTGAGGATATCGATTTATCCCGCGCGAAACAGGCAGAAGATCGGGCCTTGGAGCGGTTGCAGAACTCCAAAAAAGAGGCGGTGGATGTTCGGCGGGCATTGGCTTCTCTCGAGCGAGCAAAGGCGCGGCAAAAGCTGCGGCATGTAGCTGCTACGCACTAATCAAAAAGGAGTTCGTTCCATTACAAACCTACCCGGACTCAAAAAATTATCGGAGGGCCCCCCCCCTATTTTTTGGGATGGTTTTGGTTTTGGGTTTCCCCACTCTGGGGTGGAGCGGTATGCGGCTTCTCTTTCAGAGGGCCTTGAAATGCGCGGCCTTCCTCCTCGTTTTTTGGTTTCTGACCAAACTTCAATGGGATACTCGAATTGCGAAGCCCTTTCGCTTTCTCCAGCGTGGAAACGGGTAAAGTCTCTTTGGGCCACCTGGGCCTACGGAGAGCTATGTCGCAGGTACCCCAACACGCCTTTTTTGTTTCACGGTCTCTCCAACTTGAATCTGCCTTTGAAAAAGAAAAGTTCCAAACATACCTTCTTTCTTACGATTCATGATGGCATTCCCCTTCTTGCGCCTCACAGTGTGTCCCTTTCCATTGCGCTGCAGTCTCGCCTGCTTTTTCCTCGAGTTGTTTCGCTTGCAGATCGAATTATCTGTGTCTCGAAGTGGACCCAAGATTGGCTTTCTCTTGCTTATCCTGAGGCTGCAAGCAAGTGCATCACCATTCCAAACGGGTTTCCCACTTGGAGGGCTCCCATTTTTTTTGAGAGGTCCGAGACAAAGCTGCGGATTTTGGTGGTGTCTCGATTTGAGAAGTATAAGCAATTTGATCTCTTGGCAAAAATCCTAGAAAACAAACCAGAGTTCTTTTCTGTAACCGTTGTTTCTGACAGAAAAGGGGTGGCTTTTTTAGAAGAAAAGCTTGGACACTCCCGTATCAATCTCACTCTCCTTTCTGCGGTACAAGAACCACTCCTTCTCGAGCTCTACGAGTCAGCCGATGTCTTGCTACACACCAGTCGATTTGAGGGGTTTTGCTTGCCAGCCTCAGAGGCCTTGTCCAATGGAGTGCCTGTGGTGTACTGCCGAGGGAGTGGTATCGATGAAGTTGTCGGTGCCGCGGTGGGGGTAGGTCTGGAGGCAACGGCTCCAATCGAAGCGTGGATCGGAGCCCTCGAAGCGTGGGGGAAAAAAAGAAGAACCCCGCTGTTTCAAAGCGATTGCTCGGCGTATGTGAACAACCAATTGCAGTGGTCACAAGTCGCAGATCTTTTGTTGCAAGAATATCGATCTTTTGCCTTTTCGTAAAAACCCTCTTACACTTTTAGATGTAGCGCTTGGTGGTTTTTAGGAGGACAGATATGTATCCAACGACGCAAGATTCTTTTTTGCAAGACAAGGAAGAAAAGAGCATCTTTCTGACTGGCATGAGTGGATATGTCGGAGATTATGTAGCAAAGTTTCTTGCTAATTCTGGCTTTTCCGTTGTGGGTACCTATCGAAATCACTTCCCCTCTTTAGTTGATAATGTCTTTCCTGTGTGTACAGACTTTTCTTCTCCCGAATTGTTAGCTGCACCTTTGCGAGGGGTGTCTGCTGTTATTCATTTGGCCTGGGAGCACAATTTTATCGGGGCCTCCGAAGAAGATTCGTCGAGTGATTCTTTGCTAACGAATAATTTGGTGTGTTTGCGAAATTTGCTGCAAGCTGCAGAAAAAGCCAAGGTGGAAACTTTTATTTTTCTGAGTGTGCGAGGCGCTTGTGGTCAAGCGAGCACGGGTTTCCTTTTTGAAAAATACTGTGCCGAGTGTTTGGTCTTAAACTCTCGAATTCCAAAGAAACGGGTGTTGCGCTCCTCTCTCTTGGTTGGAGGGCCTCCGGGACAAAATCAATTTCTTTCTACGATACAAAAGATCGTGCAAAAAATCCCGGGCCTTTATCCGGTGCCGAGTTGGAAGGAACCCTTGTTTCCCTTGCACATTCGAGAGTTGGTCATGGTCTTGCATCGTATGTTGCGAAACGCTTCTACAGAAGAAGGGGCTGTTTTCCATGTAAAAGGGCAAACGGCCTGTCGTATAGAGGAAATCTTTCGTCTGGTTTCAGATCAACAAAGCGGAGCCTCACGTATTCCCTTGCCTCGTTGGATGAGTGGCTGGGTGTTGCGTATGATTGAATCCCAACTGGCAAGGACTCAATCTCGTTCACCAAAAATAAAAGATTTTCTACAGGCGGAGGGGGCATTTTTAGGAGATGGGTTGGAGGTAGAGGATCCATTTTTTTCTACAAAGAAGACTACCTTGCAGGAGATTTTTGTATAATGGAATTGAATGGAATTGGGTCCACCTACCTTTTTAGGGGCGACCATTTTGGATTGATTGATGGAATTGGGAATTGGGTCCACCTGAATTGAATGGAATTGGGTCCACCTACCTTTTTAGGGGCGACCATTTTGGATTGATTGATGGAATTGGGAATTGGGTCCACCTACCTTTTTAGGGGCGACCATTTTGGTCGCCCCTAAAAAGGTAGGTGGACCCAATTCCTGGAGCCTCAGGCTAGGACCTTAAACCTATGGAAGTTGGGGTTCTATTTTGTTTCGTAGGAAAGTTGGAATGTTGAGTTCTTCCTCTTGAAATGTGTTTTGAGAAAAAGACTCGGAAAGTTCCAAGGCTTCTTCTAGTTTAGCATCGATTTCTTCACTTAATTTTTCTTGTGACTGAATCATAATTCGTTCAAATTCATTTGGAAATGCACTTACTGCTGGCGCTTCAAAAAAGGAAGCTTCTTCTGTGAGAAGCAGAGCCTCTTTTGTCTCCACCTGTTCCGGTTTGGTGGTTGGTGTATAAGCGCTCTTGGATGCGTAGATAGGCTCTTTCTTGGTTTTGTTCATTGCAGATGGATAGGAGGAGGTCAGATGTAAGCTTAGATCATCAGTGGATTTCTTTGGCTTTTGCTTGTCGCAAGTCGGAAAGCCGGTTGCGATAACGGTAATGCGAAGTTCTTCTTTTAGGCTTTCATCAATAACGGCACCAAAAATGATGTTGGCATCGATGTGGGCCGCATTTTGGATAATGGAGCAAGCTGCATTTACTTCAGCAAGAGAAATATTTTGTCCTGCTGTAATGTTGATCAAAATTCCAGTTGCGCCTTCGATGTTAACATCTTCGAGTAGAGGAGAGGAAATGGCTTTTTGAGCCGCCTCCACAGCTCGATTTTCTCCGGAGGCTCTTCCAATCCCCATGAGAGCTTGGCCCGTGCTTAGCATGATGGTTTTAACATCTGCAAAATCTACGTTTACTGTACCTGGAATGTTGATGATGTCACTGATGCCTCGTACGGCATTTACCAAGACGTTATCCACCATTTTAAATGCATCGACCATACTAAGGTTCGCATCCGCAACCTCTAGAAGACGTTGGTTGGGAATCACGATCAAAGTGTCGACTTGTTCGCGTAGTTTTTCAATTCCAATTTCTGCATGTTTTTGTCTTCGTTTCCCTTCGAAGTCAAATGGCTTTGTTACAACACCGACGGTAAGTGCCCCGCTCTCTCTTGCGATTTGAGCAACAATTGAGGCTCCGCCTGTTCCTGTGCCTCCTCCCATACCTGCAGTAACGAAGACCATGTCTGCAGAACTCAAACATTCTGTAATTTCATGGCGATCCTCTAACACGGCATCTCTTCCTACATCTGGGTCAGCGCCAGCTCCCAATCCTTTTGTCAGCTCTTTTCCAATTTGAATGACTGTAGAAGCTTTAGATCCTCGTAAGGATTGACCATCTGTATTGGCTGCGATGAAGTCGACCCCATCTACACCAGCTTGGATCATCGTATTGATAGCGTTACTGCCACCTCCTCCGATTCCAATTACTTTGATTCTTGCATCTCGAGAGGTAGGTCGTCTAGAAAGTGTGTCCATAGAAATTCCTTTTTTCGATAAAAAACCTAGATGACTTCTAAAGGGATGGTGATCCTACCTACCGATGCCCGATAGAATAGGGCTTTCTTTTATTATAGGAGGGGCAAATTAATGGAGTCAATATTCTGACTCGGGTGGTTTTTTATCTATTGTCGTAAGAAAAGCGAAAAAAACCAGCTGGTAAGAGAGTGTTTCGGGCTTGAATCTTCCATCTCTTTTTTATCTTTTTCCTCTAAGAGAAGCATACCTACCACTCCCGAAAAAGCGTGTGGATATGGATCTTGTGCGATTTTTAAATTTTCAAGTGCGAGTGGTTTTAAGAGGTTGCATGGGATTTTAAGCACGTGGTTGCAGATTTTCTCAATTCCAGTTACTTCTGCTCCTCCTCCTGTAAGAAGAAGCCCTGCTCCAATTTGGTTTTTATATTTGGAAATTTTCTTGTCAATAAAGGTAGAAATTTCTTGTATTCTGGGGAGGATGATTTGCAGATTTTTTTCTTTTGTGATAATTTTTTTCTTCTCGTGTATGTCTAGAACCTCCAGAATTTCTGACTGGTTGTCTAACTCTGCTCCCCATAGTCTTTTTATTTTCTCAGCTTCTTCTTGCGAGATGGAAAACCCGATGGATAAGTCCTGGGTGAGGGAATCTGAGCCGATGGGAATGGAAAAACTTTCTACCGGTTTTTCTTGAATATAGATGATACCGGTGGTGCTGGCTCCACCAATATCAACGAGTACAACCCCCATTTTTTTTAAGGTATGACTGAGAAATGATGCGGAAGAGGCGAATGAAGCCGCATATACATGTTCAACTTTCAATCCGCTTTTGTTGCAAAGTCGAATGATTTCCTTTGCATAATTTCCGTCGGCTTGCAGAATAAAATACCTTGCCTTTATAGTTTTGGCTCGCATACCAAGTGGATTTTCATACCAAGTGTCGTTGTTGATTTGAAATCCAAGTGGGCAGGCGTGCAACGTAATTTTTTCACAGGAGGATGTTTTTTCTATTGCTTGTTTATATAAAGAAAGAATGATTTTTTTGTCGATTTGGCCGTTTTCAAGTTGTAGGTAGCTTTCCGCGAGTTGGCTTGTTGTTTTACTTCCTGAAATTCCGACAGTAACTTGATCGATATCGGTGTTAAATTTATGTTCGGCCTTCTCAATTAGAATAGAGAGCTGGTCTTTTGCAATGGAAAAATCGGTGAGTATTCCGTTTTTCATCCCTTTGGATGGGCTGGTGTAAATTTCGATTTCTGACTTTTTTCCTTTTGCATGAAGAAAGGCTATGCAAAATTTAGAGGATCCAAGATCAAGAGCATAGCGATTTTTGTTTCTCATATTGGTGTATCCACTTCTTTGATAAACGCTTTGTTTTCAAAATCGAGATCAATTTGAAGGGATTTGTTTTTATTTTTTTTTAGGATTTGGTGTAGGCGTCCAATTTTTTTTTGAAACGGAGGAAACCCAATGTGAACCAAGCTATTGGAAGGTTCGATTGCAATCGAATATCCTTGTTCTTGGTTGTAGGTGAAGGTAGGAATTATTACAGAGTCGCCTTGCAGTAGGTGGGAAATCAATAAAGTATCAGATATAATCTGTTTGGCTTTTGCGTTTGCGGGTGTGCATGGATTCTTTTTGGATAGTGGTTTGTGAGGGTTTAGTCCTGCTATTGTAGAAAATTGACGAAGAGGTGTCGAAGCAGAGACTCGACAAACGGAACCATCTGTCATGAGGAATTCTGATTTTTCTTGCGATATAATGTATAAAGGGGTTCTTTTTTTCTGGGCAATGGTGAAGGTCCACGGGGGGCTTTGGTATACGTGAAATTGGGCCACCTTCTCCATCTTGCTCATGGTAGTGTACAAATCCAAAATAGTAGGTGTTAGCCCAAAATTGGGATTGGCTTTTATTGTGGAAAGATAGCGAATGTCTGGGACAGAGGAGCGGCTGACAAGAGGGGGTCTCGTTTGACTGTCAAAATAAAGGAGAAGAAGAGACAGAAAAAGAAGTTGTGCCATTGGAAAAAGTTTTGTCCATTTTCTTTTTCCCTTAACTTTTTGTCGACTAAATAGTTTCTTTTCGTTTTTTTTCACAAAGATGGTCCCTTGCAAGCAAAGCAAGTTGTCGAATATTTCCGGCTCCGACACAAAGTAGAAGTGCAGGATTTTTTACGTGTTGAGAGAGCAGCGAGGTGAGAGCATGTGTATCCGGTGCAAAAAAACAAGGAACTTTCGACTCAGTTGAAATTTGTTCGATTAATGCCTCATAGGCAACGCTTGCATTTTTCGTGTCTCGAACTGAAAAAACTGGGACGGTACAGACAAGGTCAGCGCCGACAAACGATTGGGTAAACTCCAAGAAAGCCGTTTCTAATCGTGCAAAACGATGGGGTTGAAAAATAACAACTACCTGATGAGAAGGATATGCGTTTTTTGCTGTGGAAACGGCAGCCTGTATTTTTCCTGGGTTGTGAGCGTAATCTTCGATGACGATAAGGCTCTCGTCATGGTAATGGGTTTCCCATCTTTTTTTCACGCCTTTAAATGTAGATAGAGTTTGTGCAGCAGCCTCGAGTGGAATTTTTAGCGCTGTGGTTGCCAGGAGAGCTGCTGTTGCATTTTCTACATTGTGTTTGCCTAAGAGGGGCATCGAAAATGAATATGTTTTGTTTTGATACTGTAGGTGTACGTGGGTCGTGCTTGCTTGAGAGCTAAAACTTAGAATTTGTAATTGAGCGTTTTCAGAAAAACCAAAGGTCAAAACAGGTCTGTTTATCTGTTTCATGATATGTTGGTTGCTTACATAATCTAAGTTGATGCCGATAAATCCTTCTTCTTTTACTTGCGTTGTATGCTGAATAAAGGCTTGTTCTAATTGCGTAAGCGTTTGATAATAATCTAAATGATCATTTTCAATATTGGTAATGATGGATCCAAATGGTTGATATCTCAAAAAACTTCCATCTGATTCATCGGACTCTGCAATAAAATAGTCACTACTTTCATTGTACTGGCAGGAGCTTCCTGTATCAAGATTTTGTCCCCCAATGATGTAAGAGGGATTCTTTTGGAGGGATTCTAAGATATGGGTAAGCAAGAAGGCTGTAGTGGTTTTCCCGTGGGTGCCTGAGATGGTAATGCTTTTTTTCTTTTCTTTGATTTCATCACTTAATAGATCAGAACGATGAAGTAAGAGCAGGCCTTGTTCCCGAGCGGCTATTCGCTCTGGGTTTTGGCTTTCGATGGCAGAGGAAAAGACCACCGTTTTGGCTTGTGTTAGGTTGCTAGCGTGGTGTCCGATAAAAATTGGAATCCCCTTCGCCCTCATTTCTTCGAGGGTGGGTGACTCTGCGGAATCACTGCCTTGTACACGAAGTCCTTTTTCATGAAAATAGAAGGCCAAGGAGGACATGCCTGATCCTCCAATGCCAATAAAATGAAGGGGATCTAAACGTTTCATTTGAATCATCCTTAGGTTTCTTTTGAAATTCGAAGTAACAGCCCTACCATGATCACCGAGGAAAGAAGGGAGCTTACTCCGCTACTGATCAACGGGAGGCTAATGCCTTTGGTGGGCAATAATCCTGTAACTACAAAAAAATTAAAAAGACCTTGTATTGCAAATGTGCTGGTGATGCCAAATGCGACATATTTTCGAAATAGATTCTCTTGCTGTCGCATGATGGAGAATCCGCAATGTACAACATAGAGAAAAAGGAGGCAAATTAAAGAAAACCCTAAAAATCCAGATTCTTCTCCTATTACGGAAAGAATGAAGTCGTTGTGGGCTTCGGGGAGGAAAAATAGTTTTTGCTTAGACTCTCCAAAGCCTACGCCCAGAAGGCCCCCATTTTGAAAGCCAAGGTAGCTTTGTATAATCTGAAATCCCCCGGTTTGAAAGTGATCCCAGGGGTTTAAAAACACTAAGATTCGTTTGGTTCGATAGGGGGAAGAAAAAATAGCCAGGCAGGCAAAAAGCCCGGCGCTACCTGTAGCATACAACAGCAATTTTCGGGAAATGCCGGAAACAAAAATGAAAAGAACCGTGCTAGCAACCAGGATGGCACAATTTCCAAAGTCGGGCTGTGCCATAAGAGGAACACCTATAAAAATAAGAGGTATGAGCATATAGGCCAATGTGGGAGCCGGTTTTTCAATGGTGGTGTGGAGGCTCAGGAGTTTGGCGAGGAATAAAATAAACGATAATTTTGTGATTTCAACGGGTTGAAAGGAGATCCCTGCAATGTTCAACCAACGGGCTGCACCCCCTACCTTTCGATACATACCCGGTATGAAGACCAGCCAGAGTAGGAATACCCCCAATGCAAGACAACGGGGACCCCATTTTTCAACCCATGAAAAAGGCACCAGTTGAATAATTCCCACAACCAAAAGGCCGAGCAGAGAAAAAAAAACTGCTTTTTGAGGAAGAAATAGGGATCTTGATAGAGGGTAAGGCCCTTAAATGCGGAGGCTGTATAGATATACAAGCACCCAAGAGATAACAAGGCAATCAAGCAGAAGAAGAGAGAGAATCGGAGGTTTGCCTGTGTGGCCGCTTTATCATGCTTCATGGGTACTGGCTCTCCTTTTGTTAGAAACTAGCCTCTTTGGACAGCTTTTTAGGTGAGAAAGGGGGCGATGGTCTCGGCAAAAAAGAGCCCCCGTGCTTCAAAATTGGCAAACTCATCGAAACTGGCACAGCCTGGAGAAAACAAAACCGAACCTCCTGGCTCTATCGGTACAGAGAGGAAAGCCTGTAGGGCTTCTTGCAGGGTGCGAAAGGCCAGTGGCTTGCACATGGAAAGATCCTCGGTAATTTGAGGGCCTGTTTTTCCAAACGTATACACCCGCCTAATTTTTGTCTTGTGCAAGAGAAGAGGCGCAAACGACTCCCCCTTTCCTATACCCCCTAGAAATAGAATACAGGGTCCTGGTGCACTTTCCAAGGCGCACAGTGTAGAGGCCACGGTGGTGGACTTGCTGTCATTAATAACGAGGGTGTCTGCAATCTGTCCCAGCCTTTCGAAACGGTGCGGCAAGTACGAGAAGTCTCGCAAACTGGGTAGCAGGTCTTCGGTAGAAGAATTAGGCAAAAAGGCTGCACAGGCAGTGGCTGCATAAATGCCATTTTGTTGATTGTGGGCCTCTTTGAGGTTGGCAGAAGCCAGAAGGGAAGAGGGGAAACTCTCCGTGTGAATGACCCGAAGGGAAGGGGAGAGAGAAATGGACCACTGGCGAGCAAGAGATTGAATCTCAGGAGTTATAAACCCCACAAAGTTAGGAGCGGGGGAGTCAAACACTTTTGTTTTGGCAAGAAAGTAGTTTTTTTCCGTTTGGTGCTGTCCGATATGATCGAAGGAAAAATTACAAAATAAGGCCACTTGGGAGGCTATGCTGGTGGACCAATGTAGTTGATAGGAGGACAGTTCCAACACCAGAACTTCGGGTTGAGGGGTGGAGAGCACAACCTGAGAAAGGGGGATGCCAATATTGCCTGCGGCTTTGGCATCGATCCCTTGTTTGCGCAAGATATGTTCGATCATCATGACCGTGGTGGATTTTCCATTCGTACCGGTAACGCTCAGGATCGAGCCTGTGTAGTAGCGAAGTGCGAGGACAATCTCACTGGTGAGGAGGACCTCTTTGGCTTTGGCCTCTAGGAGCCAAGGATGACGGAAGGAGATTCCAGGACTTACAATAATCTCTTCATAGGCTGTAGAAGTAGATACATCCTTGGGAGAGATAAAAGAAATGTCGAGGCTTTGTAGGCGCAACAGAAGATCAGGAGAAGGGGGAGTATCATCCGTGAGAGCCACAGGTTCTTTTTTTGCCTTCAGAAGTTGAGCGGCAGCCAATCCAGAGATTCCGCATCCGAATACCAGTTTCACAAACACTCTCCTAGCGAAGCTTCAAGCTTAATAGTCCAATCATACCGAGAATAATGGAAATAATCCAAAATCTAACAATAACTTTAGGTTCCGGCCACCCCTTCAATTCGAAGTGATGATGGATGGGGGCCATTCGAAAAATTCGTTTGCCCGTGAGCTTAAACGAAAAGACTTGGGTGATTACCGAAATAGCTTCCACCACAAAAATGCCTCCAACAATAACCAACAAGAGCTCGTGCTTGGAGAGAATTGCAATGGAGGCAATGGCCCCTCCGAGAGGCAAAGAACCGACGTCTCCCATAAAGATTTGAGCGGGATATGCGTTGTACCAGAGAAAGCCGAGGCTCGCTCCCACCAAGCAGGAGGCGAAAATGGTGAGTTCTCCCGCATTTCGAATAAAAGGAAAATGCAAATAATCAGCGATGACTGTGTTGCCAGAGACATAGGCAAAGATACCAAAGCAGCCTGCTGCAATCATAATGGGGACGATAGCCAACCCGTCGAGACCATCCGTGAGATTGACGGCATTGCTAGAGCCTACGATAATAAATACGGCAAAGGGAATGTAGAGCCATCCAAGTTCAAGACTCGTGTTTTTAAAGAAGGGGAAATATAAGATGCTGGCTTCTGGGGTGAGGTAGTAATGAACGCTCATTGCGATCACTGCCAAAAGAATCTGTACCCGCAACTTTCCTTTTCCGGTGACTCCTTTGGTGTTTTTATATTTAATCTTTTGGTAGTCATCCCAAAATCCTAAGACCCCATATCCTGCAAATAGAAAAACCGAGATCCAGTTGAAAGAATTTTTCCAATCCATCCAAAGAAGAAGGGGAAGCAATACTGCAAACAAAATCAAGGTGCCACCCATGGTGGGTGTCCCTGCTTTTGAAAAATGAGACTGGGGGCCATCTTTTCGAATGATCCCCTTAATCTGCTTGGTTTGCAAGGTTCGAATCAACCAGGGAGCAAGGAGGAAGCTCATGAACAGTGCACTTAGCAACCCCATCATGGCTCGGAAGGTAATGTAATGCACGACGTTGAGAAAGTGGAAGGTACTAACGAGAGCTTCGCTCCAGTGATACAGCATAGTGGACCTCAGGGAGAGGGTTGTGTGATGTGAGAAATCAATCGATCCAGTCCAACGACTCGAGACGCCTTTGCATATAAAACACCGTGTGCAGGCAAATCATCCGTTTCGAGTAAGGCAGAGGTCGAGGCATACTGCCGGAGTTTAGAAGAAGGAAGGCCTCCAAGGCTTGCTCCCTCTGCGATAAAAGCGCCTCGTTCTCCCACAGTGATTAACGTTTTCAAATTGGAGATCTGTGCACACAAGGCTCCAATTTCACGATGGGCTTCTTTCCAATTGTCTCCGAGTTCAAGCATATCTCCCAGGACCAAGGTTTTTTCTTCATTGGGAAAGAGGGCTTCTAAGCTAGCAAGTCCCGCTTTCATACTGCTGGGGTGCGCATTGTAGGTATCATCGATGACGGTGCACCTAGGCGTGTCGATGCGAAAAAATCGACCTCGAATCGAGGGAAATGTGGAAAGCCCACGTGTGAGTTCTGTGGGAGAAAGCCCAGCGGCATGGGCGATGGCGCAAGCTGCTGCAGTATTGTGTACATAGCTAGGATGAGGCGACGGAATTTCTAGAGTGATAGAACCTTGGGTTGCAATCCGTAAGGTCAAGCTGGCTTTTCCATCGGGGTGCGTATCGACTCGCATAATTTGCACGGTACAGCTTGGATCTTTTCCATAGGTGATAATGGTTCTTGTAGAAAGAAACGGTGCAATCCCTCGAACAATCCAAGGGTTGTCATGGTTGGCTACCCATAGCGCATGGGGAGGGCTGTGGGTAAAAATCCCTAACTTGGTTGTAGCCAAGGTTTCCATGGAGCCAAATATTTCCACATGTACGGATTCGATGCTGACTAAGGCTACAATATTAGGCTCTACAAGTTCCGTAAGAACTTGAATATCTCCCGCATGACGAGCACCCAATTCAAGGAGTGCCACCTGATGGTGCTCTCGCAATTGCAAAAGGGTGTACGGAACCCCGATCTCATTGTTGAAATTTCCCTGAGAGGCAAGTACGTTCCGGTTGCTGCTTTCGAAGAGACAGCGTGTGAGTTCTCTGGTGGTCGTTTTTCCGAGAGAGCCAGTGAGAGCAATGACAGTAGGGTGTAACTGCAGACGCCAGCCCTTTGCGATGGCTTGGTACGCATGCAAGGTATCCGTTACGGGTAGGATTGCGATTGAAAGCCCGGAGGGGAGCGGCGTACCCGCTTGAACCAGGGCACCCACTGCCCCCTTGCGTTGAGCCTCGAGGAGGAACTGATGCCCATCAAAGTTTGGGCCCTGTAGGGGCGCATACCAATCTCCAGGCTGTATCGTTCGGGTATCCGTTGAAAAGACCGTGGGGTGTGGGGCTCGACTCGAGGTTGGCAAAGGGCCTGCGAGTAGAGCAGCTAGGTTGTGTTGATAAAAATTCCAATCCATTAGGGAATCGCTTTCGGTTGCAGGCATTCTCGTACCACTTGTGAATCCGAAAAGGGGCGATGCTCATCCCCATATATTTGCACTGTTTCATCTCCTTTTCCAGCAATGACCACAACATCTGGCTCGCTGGCTTGTGCGAGGATCCAGGCGATGGCCTCTCGTCGATTTTCTTTTATGCAGTAGGCTGTAGAGGGAAGAAGCCCCTCTTCTATTTCTCGAATGATTGCCTTGGGGTCTTCGGAGCGAGGATTGTCGCTGGTCAGACAGACAAAGTCAGCAAGGTCTTTTGCAATGGCTCCCATTTGGGGTCTTTTTCCCGGATCCCGATCGCCCCCACATCCAAATAGTACCCAGAGCTTCTGGGTCGTGAGGGTGCGTGCGGTGCGCAAGACTGCAGCCAGGGCCCCCGGTTTGTGGGCAAAATCCACTAAGACGAGGGGGGAGCCTGGGACGTGAATTTTTTCCAATCGACCGGGAATTTGGGGGATCTGATTCCACAGGGCAACCGGTGGGAGTTTTTGGGTGCAGGTTTGAGTGATCAGAAGTGCTGCAAGAAAATTCTCCTGATTATGTGCTCCAATAAAGGGAATCAAACCTTCCCACTTTTTATTTTCATACATAAAGGAGAGGGGTGTTCCCTCTGGCTGTATGCCTGTGCTGGGCAACAGGGTGGCATACTGTGCTGTCGGTTGTGCATCCTCGGTCTGGGGACCATAGATGTACAAATGAACGCCCAATATTTTGTAGCCCAAGAGGCGAGCCGCTAAGGCAGAGTTTACAATAGCTGTGCCATTCTCTTGTAGGAGCTCAGAGAAAAGCCGAGTCTTGGTATTCCAATATGCCTCGAGGGTAAGGTGAAAATCGAGATGATCCCGTGAAAAATTCGTGAAAGCAGCTGCAGAAAAAGAAAGCGGGCCTACTTTGCCCTGTTCGATGCTATGCGATGACACTTCCATGATCACGTATTGAATACCAGCACGACGTGCTTGTTCCAAGAGGGGAAAGAGCACATCGGGATCGGGGGTGGTGTGGGTCAACTTGATATGAGTTTCACCGAGAAAGGCTCCCAAGGTACCGATAGACAGACAGGGAATTTTGCTTAGCTTTAATAAGGCCCGAGTCATCCAGACTACGCTGCTCTTGCCGTTGGTGCCGGTTACGCCTAGGAGCGTGAGGGAGCCTTGGGGGTGTCCGTTGCGCAGAGATTCCCACCAGGCCCATGCATCTCTTGCGTTTCGGACCTGGAGATAGGGGATTGGACACGGTGTGGGAGCTGGTTTTTCGCCCACGAGGAATCCAGCCCCTTGTTTGATGGCTTGTGGGATGGCTTGGTGTCCATCTACATGCACACCTGCATAGGCAAGAAATCCATCACCTGGTTGAAGGGATGCCAAGCGAGGGGTGAGGGAGGCAATCGGAGTTGTCAGATCTGTTGGGTGGGAAAGGAGCAGATTTTTCTGGAGTAAAAGTGCTTCAAACTCGCGAATCGTGATGATTTTATTCCGGTTTTGTAGATCCACGGACTGTATCTTTCTTTGGGGTGTCGGCTTCCGAGAGCTTTTGGGGCGGCCAATCGGCAGGCACATTCATATATTGTAGGGTACGCTCCACAATTTCACCAAAGGCAGGAGCGGCCCACTTGGCCCCAAAGTAAGGTTTTTCTTGGGGCTCGTCGATGACAACATAAACAACGATGTGGGGATCGTCAACGGGTGCAAACCCAATAAAACTCGCGATACGTGTATCTTTCCCATATTTTTTGGTGAGGGGGTCCACTTTTTGGGTGGTGCCCGTTTTACCCCCGGTGGAGTAGGAGGCGGTTTTCGCAAGGGGGGCCGCCTCCATGGTGATCCGGTGCAGGATGGAGCGCATGGTTTTGGATGTTTCAAACTGAAGAACGGAATCTTGAGTCGTGGTGGCGTGTTGATACACAACGGCTCCACGGGGGGAGGTTATTTTTTCGATGAGGTAGGGGGTTGCGTGTTTTCCTCCGTTTACCAACGCGCTATAGCCTTCGACCATTTCAAGGCCCGTTACGATGAACCCCTGTCCAAAAGCAACGTTGGCAAACCGAATGTCCTTCCACTGACGCCAATCTTCCAATTTGCCGTGGCTAGCGCCTGGTAGGAGTATGGTGGGTTGTGCGGCTGTGAGGCCAAATTCTTTGAATGTACGAGATACGGCCTCTTTGCCCATTCGTTTTGCAATTTTGTAGATGCCGATGTTGCTCGAGTGGATGAGGATTTCTGCAGTGGTTAAGCTCTTATAGCCATGGACATCGTGGATCACCTTTTTTCCAATACGGAGTTGACCGTTTTCGCAGTTATGAACTTCGTTTTCTGTGGTGATTTTGTTCTCTAGCGCCCGAGCAACCAAAAAGGGTTTGACTGCGGAAGCGGGTTCAAACGTGTATGAAATGGCGTTATTTTGTGTATCGGAGATGTTCAGCTTACTGGTGTCATTGGGGTTAAATCGAGGGTAGTTTGCCATGGCAAGAATTTCCCCCGAGTAGGGATCTGCAACGATGGCAAACCCATGCTTGGCTCGACTGTTGGCAACCCATGTCGATAGTGCATCTTCAGCAATTTCTTGGACCACTTGATCAATGGTAAGATGGACCGAATTGCCGCTGGGCTCTGGCTCAGCAAAAGCTGCATCTTTGAGAATCCAATCCCCCCTTGCATCGACAGAGTGACGAATGTCTAGACTTTCACCTCGTAGTTCTGCATCAAGCTGTCGCTCCAACCCAAGCAGACCTTTACCGTCGTGCCCTACATATCCGATGAGGGGAGAGGCATAGTAGTTTCCGGGGTAGTAGCGTGCAGGTTCCAAAATGAGGTGCAGGCCTGCAAGATCCATTTGTCGGATGGCAGCAGCCTCGTTTTCGGGGATGGTTCGTTTGAGCCATGCAAAATATGTCGATTTTTTTTCTATTTTTTTAATGGAAGATTCTGGCATCTGTAACAGATGGCTCAGTTTTCTGCGTTCCTCAGTTGTGGGGTCAAACACTTTTGGATTGACGGCAATGGAGGGGGCTCGGATGCTGATGGCCATAGGGGAGCGTCTACGATCGTAAAGCGTACCTCGGTAGGGAGCGATGTGAATAACCTGACTATATTGAGAGTTTGCGATTTTTTGTAGGAGCTTGGAGTCAACAAACAGATGGATATAGAACGAGCGAACGAGGACCACCGCAAAGAGAAATCCCATTCCCTGGGTTACCCATGTAGCACGTCTTGCATGGAATCCAAGGCGCCGTTTTTTAGGTGCAATCTGTTGAGATATCCAATCATTCGGTGGAATCATTGTTTTCGCTAGGTGGAGTTTTTTGTTGCAACAGAGACAACAAACTCTCTTTTGTAGTTAATTTGGCTATCTCCATTGTAAGAAGACTTCTTTTTTTTAGCAATTCGATTTCTTTGGTTTTGAGTCGACCGATTTCATATCCAAGAATTGTCGTTTGGGTTCGAATATAAGCTTGGGTTAATGCGGCTGCAAAAAAAACAAAAAACCCGATCCAAAGTAGACTCTTGTGTAGCATGAAACGAGTGCCCCTTCTTTATAATCTCTTACTTTGCCCAATTTGCCGTTGTATAATTTGGAGCTGCCGCTTTAAGAGTCGGTAAGATGTTTGAAAAATGCCTTTCAAACAGAGGCTTTTTCATTTGCATGAAGCCCTTTTGAGCAACTCCGTCCGGAGGCATGGCTGCGGCCCCATTGCATTTTAAAAACATGCGCCCGATGGATAGATTCTGGGCGTTTTCTAGATTTTTTAGCAAGGGATCTGTGGCCGGTTTTGCGAAATGGTTTACCTTGGAGCTGTCCCAACTATCGAAAAGTTCACCCATGTGAACAGCATCTTCGAGTCCTCGATTTAAACCGGATCCTGTAAAAAAATGGGTTTGAGCCAAAGAATCTCCCAGTAGAAAGCCTATCATATTCTTATTTCCCATTGCGTAATAGCTGTGTTTCTTTTTCTTTAATTCGATTGGCATGGCTGCTACGTCCAATTTTCCTCGTAGAGGCGCCAATTGAGCGGCTGTGCCATGAAGAGAGGGTTCAGCTCGTGTTTGGGCCATTTTGAGTAATGCATCTCTGTCGTTTGCAAAATGGGTATATTGATGCTTTGTTAGTTCCATTCCATAATACAAAACATCTTTGAGAACAAATAGTCTGGTCCTAGGCAGTTGGGTGCCGGCCAGACCTAAGGTTTCGGTGGGATCCCATGCAAACTCTGTTTGTAAGGTAGAGAAAACGTGAGCATAGGTTGGATCTGTAGGACTCGAGGTTTCTTGATATTGCTTATTCTTTGCAGGGTCTGTCCAGCTATCGAGGGGTATGATCTTGGGTGAATTTTCATAGATAGAAACCATGGCATAGGAGGGGGTGGCAGAGAAGGTGAGAGGCTCGCGGTCATTGATGTAGGATCCTGCTTCCGTTCTTCCACCCTCTGCGCTTACCAAAAGAGCAGCCTCAATCTGCAGGGTATCTTCTTGCCCATTCTTTCCTTTTGCTTTCACAGTCAGCACTCTTTCCTTGTCAGTTTGGTCTTTTCTTTCAAACTTTGCCCCATATAAAACAGCAAGGTCATGCTGAGGGTCTTTTTCTTGGAGTACTTTTAAGAAAGAAGCCAATACCATCTCAAATTCTTTGATTTTGATGGATCTTGTAATGGGTGGGTGATTTAACCCTGATTTTAATAGGATTTTTTGTTCCTCGAGGTATGCGAAAGTTTTGTCTCCTAGAATGGTTTTAAGTGCAGAGATGAGGTCAACAAAACCTGCGGGTGGTTTGCTATTGCTGTCAAGGGGGCCATCGATTCGCACGGGGGTATTGCGGATATAGGCTGTTCTGGCTTCCAGTACGGTTATTTTTTCAGCTCCATAGAGGTAGCTTTCTATTGCGGTCATCAATCCTGTAGGCCCTGCTCCTACAATGAGTATGCTTGGTTTGGATACGCTTTTTTTCTTGTGTCGGGTTTCAATGATTTGTTGCATATGAGCAAGGTCATTTTCAAATACATGCTTCATTTGGAAGTAAAATTTGTTTTCTTCCGTGTCTGGCAAATCATAGGAGATTTTTTCAGGTAAGGGGTTTTTCGGGGCTGTGCCTTCTGGTGAATTCGTGCTCTTTTTAGAAAGGGCACACGAACCGGATAATAAAAACGAAAGGATATACAAAGAATTGAAGAATCGAGTTCTCATTTTCCCACCTTTTGATTCGATTGTTTATTTAATTATAACCTGAGTTGTTTGAAAGTAGATGGTCGGGGGTTTTTGCAACCCCCTATGGGGTTGCTTTTTTCTTTTTTTCTTTTCCTGGGAAACCAGCTGCGCAGTTTTCCCAGACCCTTCCTTGCTACGCAATGGGAGAGCGGGGATGTATTTCCAGAACGACACGTCAAGGCCGGCGCTCGCTCGGGGCCTCCCACCCTCTCAAAATCGCAGACAGAGCCCCCGTCATGGACAGTAAAAACCAGGCTGCGATTTGTGACCCGGGTAGGTCCTCCCAAGCGGCTGCCCTTGACGCGTCGTTCTGGAAATGTATCTCCGCTCTCTCGCTGCTACCAGATCTTTGCAGCTACGGGAGAGGGCGGTGGGATTCCTTCCGGTTAACATTTGAGGGGCCAAGGGCAGCCGCTTGGGGGGTCGGACCCGTTAAGCCAAGCGTCCAGTGGACGCTTGGTAGGGTTCAGCCTGAGTGCGGAGCACGAAGGGGGGAAGAGCCATGTAGAAAGGTCCCGAGCGAGCGCCGGCCTTGGCATCTAACATGTTAACCGGAAGGAATTCCATCGCTCTCCCATTGCGAGGCAAGGAAGGTTTGGAAAACTGCGCAGCTGGTTTCCAAGAAAAGAAAAGAAAAGAAAAGAAAAGAAAAGAAAAGAAAAGAAGGTTACGTGTTTTTTTCAAAAACACGCAATTTGGCACTTCGTGCACGTGGATTTCGTTCGTTTTCTTCTTCACTGGCATTGATGGGAAATGGTTTGATTACTTTTCCAAGAATATCTTTTTTCTCAAAGTAAACAGGAAGGTCCTTGGGCAAAAGAGAAGGCGGGTTGGCCCACAGTTTCATGCAGTGCTTCACGATTCGATCTTCGAGAGAGTGAAACGTGAGGACACAGAGTCTGCCTTTGGGTTGTAAGAGAGACAGGGCTTGCGGGAGCCAAGTTTCTACCTCGTGTAGCTCTGCATTGAGATAGATGCGCAGGGCTTGGAAAGTTTTGGTCGCTGGGTGTTTGCGACTCTTGGTGGAATAGGAAACAGTTTTTTGCACCAAGGCGGCAAGTTCACCGGTGGTGGTGATGGGGGCAAGATCTCGTTGTGCAACGATTGCCTTTGCAATTTTACGACCTTGAGGCTCTTCTCCATATTTCCATAGAATCTCTCGCAGCTGTTCTTCGCTTGTATCTTGCAAGAACTCTTGGGCACTGGGTGTTTCTTCGTTGGGGTTCATCCGCATATCGAGGGGGCCGTCTTTTTGAAAGGAAAACCCACGGGCTGGTGTGTCGAGCTGGGGACTCGATACCCCTAAGTCAGCTAAGATGCTCGTTACCTGGGAGAAGCCATGCTGCCGGCAAGCGGTCTCTAGTTGAGAGAACTCTCCGTGAAAGACGCAGACTGTACCGTTTGCAATCTCTTGGGGAAATTTTCGTTGGAGCACAGCGATGGCATTTGGATCTCGGTCGATGCACAGCAATCTGCCACCAGGCTGAATTTGTTTAAGAATTTCCGCGCTATGGCCCCCATATCCCGCAGTACAGTCGATGACTTGGGACCCGGGCTGCAGAGCTAACTGAGCGAGGGTTTCTTCTAGAAGAACAGGGATGTGGGTTTCAGTATGCACAAGGGTACCTATAAAAAGAGTTATCAGAGGGGACACTCCAAGTGTAATCGGAGAGCATTGTACCTGGTCTTTTATCGATTGGATAGTCCGCGTACAGAGTCGGAGATTACACCTTCGGGTATAATCAAGTAACTAAACAAACTGGGGGGATTCAGATGAGAGTATGGGGCGTAATTTTGGTATCAAGTCTTTTTGTGTTTGGATGTCGGACAAGTTCCAAAAACAGTGATTCAAACCCTGGAAATGGGGGCGATCCAACGGGTGGTGGCAGTCCAAATGGAGGAGGAGGAGGAGGAGGAGGAGGAGGTGGTGCCCCCGCTATTATAGGTTGTTGGGAGGTACTAAACTTGGGTCGAGTCTCAGATCATGACTGTGGAAAAAAAGAAGGTATGGTTTATTTACAATTTACTGCAACTACTACATCTGTGATCCATAATTGTTCTATGGGAGTCATAACGACTGCGACAGCATCAAGCAAGATCACTCCAATTGGGACACCTAACAAATTTCAAATAGATACTTTAGAAGATAAAACGGAGTCAAAAACAGGGCCGAATGGTCTTTGCCGAGCTTTAGTGCCGATCAGTGTTTCGAAATTCCAGGTTGTGAATGATCGCTTGGTTGATTTGGATAAAGTAAAAAAAGCAGGTGCAATATCATCAGATATGCCATCAACAACCTCTTGGCTTGATGATCTCCAAGCTTCTTTTGACGAGATGCAGTAAAGAACCCCTGTCTCTCACTAGTGCAAGTTCTACAACGAAAAAGACAAGCACGCCTCTGGTGCAACCAATGCCCGAGACAGAGTGGTATTCGCTTTAACCTTAACCCGAGGAAAGAGCACCGAGTGGGAAACCTTTACATTTTCACAGAGCTCGCAGTCTTCGGTCAGTACGGTTCGAGGGCCAATTTGAGAGCCAGCTTTTACCTCAACCGAATCGTGCAGTAGGTTGTATCCGTAAAAGATGCTTCCGTTTCGTTCCTCATCATGGAGGAGGGAAAATCCATATTCTTGGAAGCTTTTTTGTATAAGTTGTACCCACGGGTGGATTGGATTGTCTTCCATCAACTGGAAGAAATCTTCGTGGGCCTGTAGGTAGGCTTGGGGGGTCCCGATATCAGCCCAAAAGACGTAGGGGGCGCTGACAGCCCGCACTTCCTTCTTCTCTATCAGGGCTTGTTGATAAAACGCAATCACTCCACTCCCCGTCCCTCTTTCAATCTCTCGTAAAAAAGTGGGAGACAGGGCATGGATGCAGGAAAACCCATGAGCAGTATACCCTCCCCCTTGTGGGGGCTGCTCTCCAATGCTCGCTACTCTTCCCTCTTTTACCCAGAGCTGATTTTTCTCTGTAGGATTTGCTTGTGACAACAGTCCCATTGCAGCCAAACAGGGCGTCGACTCTAGATCAAGAAAACCGTCCAAAGGGATGTCGGTGATGATGTCTGCGTTGTGCACGAGAATAGGATCCCCCTGCCTCCAGGCAGACAGAGGACGGTAGACACCTCCGGTACCCAGAATCTGAGGTTCAAAGGACAGATGCACATGGAGCCCCTGAGGTGGATGGGCTTGCAGGTGGGCTTCGATGGCATGGGGCAGGTGGTGGGTGTTGGTGGCGACCTGAGAAATGCCAGCCTGCGCAAGGCGTCGCAGCACGTGAGCCAGAATGGGGACTCCCATGAAAGGCAAAAGCGGCTTGGGGTAGGTTTTGGTGATGGGTTGCAACCGTTGTCCCAGGCCTGCTGCCAACACCACCGCTTTGCGGATTTGCGTCATACGATACTCCTCGCAGAGGCTTGTATGCGCTCGAGCAGCGTTTGAGAAAGAAAAGGCCACCGAGCATCATACGTTGGTATCGCACGCAAAAAAGACAAGGTGGGGGGAATGTACTGAAGGTAGCTCCGATTTTTGGATCCCCCGAGCCATCCGTAGCTACCGAGAATTTTGAGCATGCGTTGCAAAAAAACAGGTCTCCATCCCTCTGGGGATGGCATGGGGATTTGCCTTCCCATGGCAGCCATGGCTTCTTCGAAAAGCTCTAGGCGTAGGGGTATTTCAACGGGGACGTAGGGGTCAAAGACGAGAGAGATCAGGTCATAGACAGGGGATCCAAGGCGAGCGTCTTGAAAATCGATGGCATAGGGGGCTTCATTGTGGATCAACAGGTTTCGAGAGTGAAGGTCTCGGTGCACAAAAAACCGACTCTCCTTTGCAACCGTGGAGGCTAGGGCTTCCACATCCCTTACAAATAGGGCTTCTTCTTCGCTTGTGAATTGCAGCCCAAGCGTTGCTTCGAGAAAATGGGTTTTAAAAAATCGCAGCTCATGTGCGAGGAGTGCCTCGTCGAAGGCACGTTGTGTGTATACAGAATAAGGGGGTAAGTGAAGAAAGCTGGTAAGGAGGGGGAAAATCGATCGATAAATCGAGCTGATTTCTTCCGAATTCTTTGCACCCTGGACTTTTGCTTCCAGAGATTGAGAGCCCAAATGCTCAATCAGGATGACCCCTAATTTGGGGAACAAGTGCTCGATGTGAGGGACCTTGATGTCATGGGCAGCCAAAAATTGCTGCAAAGAGACCCACTCGTAGGTTCCCTTCTGCAACAGCTCTCGATCTCGCTTGCCCAAGACCATCAAAGCCAGGGCTTTCTTTTTTTCCGTGTGGACCTCGTAGTAGGTCCGATCGGAGGCGTCTCCAGCCAGCCAAGTTAGTTGCGCCGTGTCTACGTGGAGGAACTCTTGAAGGGCAAACTCGACGGCTTGGCAGTTTTCCATGGAATCCCTTTGATGGCTTCTAGGCTTTTTTCCATTTTACCGACTTACGCGGGTAACAGAAAGTCGATTTTGGGTCCCAGCTCGATGGTGATTTCGCGGCTTGCGGGAAATAGCTCTCCATCGAGTGTATAAGGGGAGGGTTCTTCGGTGGACAGGACGAGCTTTTTGCAGCAAAAATCGACCCAATACGGGTGGGGGTTTTGTCGGTTTCGCAAACAAAACCAGAGCATAGAGGCTAACTTGCGGGCCACCTCATTGGGGGTGAGTTGGATGCTCACGCACTCAAAGTGATCGACCGCCCCTTCGATTTTTTGGAAAAAGGGGATTTTCATCGGGAGCTTCTTCACCGTGGAGCAGAATACGCTGGCAGTTCCGTGGGTGAGCGGGGGAAGCGCATCGGCTCGCAGGGTGGTCGGGTCTTGGCGCACGATGCGAAAGAAAAATTCGCTTTGGAGCAGGTAAGAAAAACATAGTTTTGCGACAAGCCATATGGCGCCCAATGCCCCTGTTTTATTGGTGTAAAATGTCTCAAGATATCGAGCGCTGGTCCCGTTTGCAAAGAGGAACCCATATTGATCCCCGATCTTTAACGTGGATACGCGCACCTTTTCCTTAAAGAATCCAGCAGAGTGGGCTTCAATCAAACGAAAGAGAAGATGCTCGGGAGTGCCTTGAATTTGCAGGTTGTCAGCCAACATGTTCATGGTGCCCCCTCGCAGTAACACGATGTTTGGTAAGGGGTTTTCCTTATAAACATGGATAAAAGCTGTAAGGGTACGGCTGATGGTCCCATCCCCGCCATTGATAGCGAGGATTTTAATGTTTTTTCTTGAGAACTCCTGGGCTACCTTGTACAACTCTTCAAGGTCATTCGTGATTGCAACCTGCCCTTGTTCCCCCGCTATATAGCTTAAAAGCAATTGCCTGTGCGGGTATTGTTTATTCAGTTTGGAATGTGGGTTGGTAATGATCCCGATGCCTGCCATGGAAAACCTCTGTGGTGTGAAGCCATCTTATAAGTACGATAACTCGCGTTGCTCAGTTGCTCCGGTCCTCATGTACCATAAGAGTACACTGCGGTCCTCACTTCCATCGCGCCTTGTTCTCCTACTTATAAGATGGCTTCTAGTTAGGAGAATGGGTCCGTTGTTTCCGTAGGTGGTGTGTAGTGAGAAATTTGCCAGTACGATCCGGCACCTCTTCGCTTGCCAATGTCTCTCCCTTACAGCTTTATTTGCAAGAAATTGCCAAATATCCTTTGCTGGAGCCAGAGGAAGAGTTTGAGCTCGCTTGCAAACATTTTGAAGAAGCCGACGTCACCTCTGCCCACCGGTTGATCACTTCCAATTTACGCTTGGTGGTCAAAATCGCAAATGATTTTCGAACCACCCAGGTGATGCTTTTGGACTTGATCCAAGAGGGCAACTATGGGCTTATGCAAGCCGTAAAAAAGTTTAATCCATACAAGGGGGTGAAGCTTTCTAGCTATGCAGCCTGGTGGATTCGCGCCTACATCTTGAAATATTTGATGGGACAGAAAAGTCAGGTAAAAATCGCCACCACAGCGGCTCAACGCAAGTTATTTTATAACTTACAAAAGGAGACGGACCGACTCCTACTCGAGTACGATACGGTGGATCCCAAGCAGATTGCAGCCAGTCTGGATGTGACCGAAAAAGACGTGATCGAAATGCAAAAACGATTGCGAGCTCCTGATCTTTCCTTGGACGCACCGTTGGATATGAATGGGGAAGAAGGGGAGTTTCGCGGGAACTTTCTCGTTGATCCTCAAGCAAAAGCTGTAGATGATGTGCTGGCAGCTAAGCAAATTCAGGCACTTTTTTCTACGTATTTGCAAGAGTTTCAAGAGCTGCTCACTGGTCGAGATCGAGAGATTTTTCAAAAGAGGCTTCTTGCGGAATCTCCGCTTACGTTGCAAGAAGTAGGCGATTTGTACGGGTTCTCTCGAGAAAGAGCTCGTCAAGTAGAAGCTCGAATTTTGCAACGCCTTAAAGAGTTTGTTTCGAAAAAAGGAACGTTAGATGTCTAATGTTTATTTCAAAAATAGAAAAAAAGAGAGTTGGAGTATGAAGAGATTCGTCGGTATGTGGGTAATGGGAAGTCAATTGGCATTGGCTGAAGGCGCAGCAACAGCACAGCCTTCCATGATTGAAAGCGTGATTCCCTTTCTGTTTATTTTTGTTGCGATGTATTTTATTTTGATTCGGCCTCAAGCTAAAAAAGCGAAAGAGCAAGCGGCATTCCTGCAAAGTCTAAAAGCAGGAGATGAAGTTTTCACTACAGGTGGGATGTTGGGACGGGTACGAAGTGTTGCGCCTGATTTTATCACCATCGAAGCCGGTGGTGTGCAGTTGAAGTTTTTGCGAGAGCACATTCAGAAGTTGGTTCAAACCCCTGCGGTAGTAGAAAAAAAATAGGCGTGCCCTGCAGTTGCAGACCTAGCGCGGATGACGCTATACCGTTCACGTTTTGGATACAAAGGAGTTCTATGAAACTCACGCCCCTTTTTTTCATCGCTTCTATCTGGAGTTCGAGCGGGGTGTTTGCACAGCCGCCTTTGCCGGGGCGCTTGCCCAACGAGTTTGAAAGCAGCGGGGGCCATGGGCTCGGGTTTGGCCATGGGGGTATGGCGGCGGTTTCGGAGCAAAGCTCAGTACGCATGAACCCAGCCATGTTATCCTTCGAGCGACAGTACCGAGTTTCTGGTGGATACCACTGGCCCACCTTTGGGCGTGATTTCTATCAAGCGGGCGTGGTGGATTCCAAAACATCGGCTATGGCCGCGGGTCTTACCTATACCGCGGGCACAAGCAAATATCGCGATTATAAGACGTACACCACCCAAGAGGAGAGAGACGCGGCATTTTATGATTCTCCCATTCGCCATCGAGCGGCTGTGGGTATTAGCCAGTCTTTTGATAAATTCTCTATCGGTCTTGGCGGACAATATGTGGAAGCGCCCATAGATCCGGAGAGGACGGCAAAGGGGATTACGCTGGGTCTTGGTGTTGCAGGGCTTTTGACGCCGCTCTTGCGGTTTGGATTTTCTGCAGAAAACTTGGCGAACAGCAAGGTCCGAGATTTTTCTCCGACAATCTATCGAGGCGGATTGGCCTATACGCTTTTTGGAGGGGATTTCACCCTGCATCTCGATTATCATCAACGACAACGCGTATTGCGAGAATTGGTGGCTTTCGGTGAAATAGAACCCAAGGATGGGGTGGCGAATACGCCGGAGCGCATGATCACGGGGTCAGCTTCAGTGCGCATTCAAAACCTGGTGCGCTTAATGGCTGCTTACGGACAGAGCGTGGATGGGATCTCAAGGCGTAGCTTGTCAGGGGGGGTTGCGGTAGTGAACCAAAACTTCTCTCTTTCGTATTTGGTGAGCCGTCCTTTTTTCACGCAACAAAAGGTCCATCAAGCGATCAATGCGGGCATTGAAATCACCTTGTAGGAGGGTTGGTGAAATGACTTCGATCTCTTCGTTTTATCGATCTTCGGTGGGTTGTAAGATGGTGATGGCCCTCACGGGAATTGGGCTGGTGGGCTTCTTATGTGCCCACTTAGCTGGTAATCTCTTGGTCTTCAAAGGACCGGAGGCTCTGAATCACTATGCGAGGACGTTGCGGGATTATTTGCCCATCCTCTGGGTGCTCCGCGTGGGTCTCCTTGCTATGTTTGTTCTTCATATTGTCTCTGCCATCCGGCTTACGCAGCTCAATCGATGGGCGCGTCCGGTGGCATATACGAATAAGAAAAATGTACGATCCTCTTTGTCTTCGCGTACCATGATGCTAAGCGGTCTGGTGGTGCTTTCTTTTGTTCTCTATCACTTGGCGCATTTAACTTTTCGTTGGACCCATCCTGAGTTTCGCGAGTTGGGTGAGTTCGATGTCTACCAGATGTTGGTGATGAGTTTTCATTCTCCCTATGTAGCTTTCTTTTATTGCCTTTCCATCGTGTTGCTCATGTCTCATTTGCATCACGGAATTGTGAGTCTGTTTCAATCCTTGGGGCTCTATCATGGGGGATTACAGCCTGTGATTCGTGCTGCAGGTGCGGGAGTGAGTGTTTTGCTTGCAATGGGGTTTTTGTCGATTCCCATTGCAATTTTTTGTGGGTGGATCGGCCTATAGGCTTCAGCCAGCTTCTTAGATGAGAATGAGATTACGAGGAGGATACCGTGCAGCTCGATGCCAAGGTTCCAGCCGGGAATTTAGAGAGCAAGTGGACCCGTCATAAATTTGATATGAAGCTGGTTGCACCCGCTAATAAGAGAAAAAAGAAAGTGCTCGTCGTAGGCACTGGACTTGCGGGGGCTGCCGCTGCTGCGACTCTCGCAGAGCAAGGCTATCAGGTAGAAGCATTTTGCTACCAAGATAGCGCTCGTCGTGCTCACAGCATTGCGGCCCAAGGGGGCATCAATGCCGCAAAGAACTACCAAGGGGATGGCGATAGCATCTACCGGTTGTTCTACGACACCATCAAAGGGGGAGACTTTCGGGCTCGAGAAGCCAACGTCTACCGACTGGCGGAAGTTTCCGTTCAGATCATCGATCAAGCCGTGGCCCAGGGCGTGCCTTTCGCTCGTGAGTATGGGGGTCTTTTGGCTAACCGCTCCTTTGGGGGGGCGCAGGTATCGAGAACTTTTTATGCGCGAGGACAGACGGGCCAGCAGCTCCTCTTAGGTGCGTATTCAGCGCTGTCTCGTCAGGTGGGCTGCGGTGCGGTGAAGCTGCACACGCGATCTGAGATGTTGGACCTGGTGGTGCACGAAGGTCGAGCGCGTGGCATTATCGTTCGCAATTTGGCCACGGGTCAACTGACAAGGCATGTGGCAGACGCGGTGGTCTTGGCTACGGGCGGATACGGCAATACTTTCTATCTCTCTACGAATGCCACTGGCTGTAACGTGACAGCTACCCATCGTGCATATAAGCGCGGGGCTGGATTTGCCAACCCTTGCTATACGCAGATTCACCCCACGTGCATTCCCGTTTCAGGGGATCATCAATCGAAACTCACCTTGATGTCAGAGTCCTTGCGAAATGATGGACGGGTTTGGGTCCCTCAAAAGCAGGGCGACAAACGAAAGCCTGCTGACATTCCCGAAAACGAACGCGATTATTTCCTTGAGCGTAAGTATCCAGGGTTTGGAAATTTAGCGCCTCGTGACATTGCCTCACGCAGTGCGAAGGAAGCGTGTGACAGTGGGCGAGGGATTGGAGACTCGGGCCTTGGGGTGTATCTCGATTTTTCCGCTGCCATTTCTCGTTTGGGTAAGCCCTTGGTGGCAGAGCGATACGGCAATCTCTTTCAGATGTATGAAAAGATTACGGCAGAAAATCCCTACGAGACTCCCATGCGCATCTACCCAGCGGTGCATTACACCATGGGCGGCTTATGGGTGGACTATAACTTACAGAGTACGATTCCCGGTTTGTTTGTAGCAGGGGAGGCAAATTTCTCCGATCACGGGGCAAACCGCTTGGGCGCCAGTGCGCTGATGCAGGGTCTTGCGGATGGGTATTTTGTGTTGCCTTCTACGCTGGGGAATTATTTAGCTGAGAATTCCACACCTGCACTTTCGGTGGATGCTCCTGTCTTTCAAACGGTACAGGGGGAAGTCGAAGCGCAGGTACAAAAACTGTTATCGATCCAGGGAACGCGATCTCCCAGTTCGTTCCACCGAGAGCTGGGATTGCTGCTGTGGGAACATTGCGGCATGGCGAGGGACAAAGCGGGGCTGGAAATGGCTCTGCGCAAAATCCCCGAGTTGCGCAAGACTTTCTGGCAAGATGTGCGCGTAACAGGCAGTGGTGCAGCGCTCAATCAGGAGTTGGAAAAAGCGGGTCGCGTGGCTGATTTTCTCGAGTTTGGCGAGCTTATGTGTCTCGATGCTTTATCGCGAGAGGAATCTTGCGGCGGGCATTTTCGTACAGAGTATCAAACGGAAGATGGAGAAGCGAAGCGAGACGATGCTAACTTCTCTCATGCTTCTGTATGGGAATATCAGGATGGACGCGCGCCTGTGATGCACAAGGAACCCTTGGTTTTTGAAAATGTCAAACTGGCCACGAGGAGCTACAAGTGAACGTTCGGTTGCATGTTTGGCGTCAGCAAAGCGCAAACGCCCCCGGCAAGATGGTGCAATATGAGGCAACAGATATTAGCCCCACCATGTCTTTTCTTGAAATGCTCGATTTGGTGAATGAAGGCTTGGTGGCAAAAGGCGAAGAGCCCATCGCCTTCGATCACGATTGTCGAGAAGGGATCTGTGGCACGTGTTCGCTCATGATCAACGGCGTGGCCCATGGTCCTAACGAAGCAACTACCAGCTGCCAGTTGCACATGCGCTCCTTTCACGAGGGCCAAGATATTTACATTGAGCCGTGGCGTGCGAGGGCATTTCCGGTGATTCGAGATCTTGTGACCGATCGCTCGGCGTTTGATCGTATCATACAAGCGGGCGGCTTTGTTTCCGTGAATACGGGCGGTGTGCCGGATGCAAATGCCATTGCAATTCCCAAGCCCGATGCGGAGGCTGCCATGGATGCAGCGGCTTGTATCGGCTGTGGGGCTTGTGTGGCGGCTTGCAAGAATGCCTCTGCTATGCTTTTTGTCTCTGCCAAGGTTTCTCATCTTTCGTTGCTACCGCAAGGAAAAATCGAGGGGAGTCGACGGGCCACAGCCATGGTGGCACAGATGGATCTGGAAGGATTTGGGTCGTGCACCAACACGCAGGAGTGCGAAGCGGTGTGTCCTAAGGAAATTTCTGTGGCTTCCATTGCGCGTCTCAACCGCGAATTTTTAAAAGCCAGCGTAGAGTCTTCTCACTAGGCTGTGTTGCAAAGCAAAAACGGATCGGTATATAACCACAGGGCAATCATGTTCACGTGGTGTGAAGGTTTTCTTCGTTTTTTTGTCTGAGGATGGTGGATATGCGGTTCTTTCTCGCGGGAATCTTGTTTGTGTTGGGTGGATGCGGATGTATGGATCAATATCATGCTGCGCCCAAACAGTGGGAAAAGCTGCGAGAGGAGCGAGAGCTGGCTCATCGAGTCTTACCCAAACTTACAGAAGATGGAAAAATTCCTGTGGTGGATAAAGCGGCTGGGAGCTCTGCTAATGTGGGCGAGGAAAAGTATCAAGCCTTCTGCGCTTCTTGTCACGGTGCGAGCGGAGATGCAAAAACAGCGATGGCTGCAGCGCTGACACCTCCTCCGCGTAATTTTACTGATGCTGCGTGGCAAGCGAAGGTGGACGATGCTCACATTGCGAAGACGATTAAGGGCGGAGGTGCAGCTGTGGGCCTCAGTCCGACCATGGCACCTTGGGGTGGCGTGCTTACGGATGAGGAGATTGCAGAGGTTGTGAAGAAGATCCGAGCGTTTAAGAAGTAGGGGATAAGATTGGGCAGGCTAGGAATTGGGTCCACCTACCTTTTGGATTTGGCACCCACATTCGGGGCAGGCTAGGAATTGGGTCCACCTACCTTTTGGATTTGGCACCCACATTCGGTGGCTGCCAAATCCAAAAGGTAGGTGGACCCAATTCCTTCCAAAAGACGGAACGGGGACACTCATCTCCGTCCGATGGGGACACTCGCATCGGGTGTCCCCGCTGGGCTTTGGATTGCAGCCCCCTCCCACTGAACTTTGGATTGCCCCTCTTCGCTATTTCTTCCCTTGAAGCTTGTATAAAGCGACTTCTGCTGCGAGGGCATGCTCAAGTGTAACTTCAGGATCTCGCACCAAGTCAGAGAGGCGATCGAGTACAGCAGGTCGATCCGCAGGCCAGTTCTTCCAAATCGTTACCAATCCCTCGACAATATCATCTGCATAGCTTGGGTACTGAGGTTTGTTTTTATAGGTCAGTAGGTATTCTTTGGCATGAGTGCGGTTTTCTTTATCATAGGATACAAGGGTATCTGCAACTGCAAAATTCATCTGGTTTACCCCCAAATCTTTTTCTTTTGCTTGGAGCTGATCTAGCATTTCTTCTGTAGAAATGACTCTTCTCTTTGTCAATGTCGCAAGATATGAGGCATAGGCTTTGTAGGCCATTGATTCGGCGGTATGTTCTTTACAGAGGGTGTACACGGCATCTGCAATGATTTTGAGTTCATCATTCGTAAGTTTTGCTCCAATTTGTAACTCTGAATGTAACAATTCGTAGCAGGCGTTTAGATGACCCTGGAGGTGCTCATGGTCATCTAAACGCCCCACAAAAGCTTCATGTTTTGCTATCTCTATATTTAAGCGACATGTGTTTGGCTGTCGCTCTTGCATGCCTTCTAGTAGTTCGTCTTTGGTAAAGGAAGTCAACGGCAGGTTTAGCTGCAGCATAGTAAGTTCATGGAGGTTTAAATAAGGATTCAAAGTAGTCGGTATCTCTGGGTATAGCCCCACCAATTTTTTTTCTACTATTGAGTCTTTAGTTCGTTCGGAAAGCCAATCTGTTACTTGGAATATTTCCAAAGCATCGAGATGGGCTTCCTTCAGGCTTGCCACAATAGGAGGTATGGTTGAACCCATAGAGAGACCTTGAATGCCTTTTTTTGAGAAGCCGGGTGTGAGTCCTCTGTGTAGGAGCCCCACCCAGTTTCCTTGTTCATCGAGAATGGGAGAACCGCTGCTTCCTGGAAGGGCAAAGTTAGAAAACTGAAACCAGGTGGAACGGTGATTATGAGGGGCTGTATAGGTACCTCGACAGATTTTCTTGAGACCGTCATTAGGATGCCCAATTACAAGCAGGGGTTTTCCAGGTGCATATTGAAAATCAGAGTTGATTTTCAAGTAATCAGGAGAGGCGTAAGGTTGGGTTCCCTTCACATCTTTGTAGACTTGATAAACAGCCATATCCAAGTCCAGCTTCATCATCAGGGGGCGGAAGAATAGGATCTCTTCTTTATGGGCTACTCCCCATTCAAACTGGGTAAAAAGGGTGGCCATGCAGCCCTGTCTGTAGCATTGTTCTTTCCCTAACACATGTCCTGTGGGGGACACCGGATGCGAGTGTCCCCCACTGCACTCGAGTAGAGACAAAGCCCAGCGGGGACACCGGATGCGAGCGTCCCCTTTTCCGGCGTCCGATGGGGACACTCATCTCCGTCCGATGGGGACACTCGCATCGGGTGTCCCCACTGAGCTTTGAAGTTCTCTCTTTTTACGGGGACACTCGCATCGGGTGTCCCCGCTGGGCTTTGAGTTCTCTACAGGATATCGATGGCATCCGTCTTCTCTTTGGATTCAGGCTCGTAGGGTTGAGCATGGGCAGAGGGGGGCAAGGGTGGGGTCGCTTCTTTGTTCATTTTTTGCACAGGCTTTTGGATCTCGGCTTCGGCTTCTCGCACGACTTCCTCCCAGCCTGATTTAACTTCATTTGATATTCTACGTAGTTGCACGAAAAAGCGGCCTGCTTGCTGTAGCAGTTCGGGGAATTTTTTGGGGCCTACACAAAGGAAGGCTGCAAATGCGATGATAAAAATTTCTCCAAGACTCATGCCAAACATTTGAAATCACTCCTTTTTCATTCAATAAGACGCGAAAATTCAAATCAAGATGTAGCATAAAGTGCCGATGGGCTATATACCGAAATCTGTATGCATTGTGGATAGGAGGTTTCCTTGATCGTTATCACCGGTGGAGCCGGATTTATTGGAAGCGTATTGTTGTGGCGTCTCAACCAGTTGGGTCGCAAGGACCTCATTGTGGTGGATGCGTTGCGTACGGGCGACAAATGGCAGAATTTGGTGAAGCGCCAAATTTGGGGCGTGATTCACAAGGATGAGTTCTTGTCGTGGCTCGAGCGTGCACCGGAGGCAAAAAAAATCGAAGCCATCGTGCATATGGGGGCGTGCTCTTCCACTACCGAGCGAGATGTGGATTATCTCAACACCAATAATACCCAGTACACCATGGCATTGTTTACGTACTGTCAAAAACAGAAGATCCCCTTTATCTATGCATCCTCTGCAGCTACGTATGGAAATGGAGAGCATGGATATTCAGACGATCCTGCAAAAACACCGCTCTTGCGCCCGATTAATCCCTACGGATGGAGCAAGCAGCTCTTTGATACGTGGGCCTTGGCACAGAAAGAAACACCCCCTTTCTGGTGTGGGCTCAAGTTTTTTAATGTGTATGGACCCAACGAATATCACAAAGAGGGCATGCAGAGTTTAGTCGCAAAGGCTGTGCCCCAAATCCAAGAAAATGGCATTCTGCGTCTCTTTAAATCCTATCGAGATGGCATCGGACATGGAGAGCAACAGCGAGACTTCATCTATGTAAAAGATGTGGTAGATGTGTTGGTGCATCTGCTGGAAAACACGAAAAAGGCAAAGTCTGGTATTTACAATTTAGGAACGGGCAAGGCGCGTTCCTTTGCAGACTTGGCTCGGGCTGTATTTCAAGCCATGAAGCGAGAGCCAAATTTTGAATGGATCGAAATGCCCGAGAACATTCGCAACCAGTATCAATATTTTACCCAGGCTGAAATGGACCGCTTCCGCAAAAACCTGGGTTACACGAAACCCTTTACCTCTCTAGAGGATGGGGTTCGTGAATATGTGAACGAACAGCTGTTACTTGAGGATCGGTATTTATAATGAAAAAAATATTTGTAGCTATTTTGTTAGCAAGTGTGACCCTCGGTTGCCACACCATTACCACCAGCGTGGAAATCCATGCACCTGCCTCCGAGGTGTGGCGAGTGATAGTGGATACTCATGCGTATCCAGAGTGGAACTCTTTCTTGAAGGTAGAAGGGGACCTTGCAGTTGGAAACACCTTACACATCACAGTTTCGCCGCCAGAAAAAGATCCGATGAGCTTTGATCCCAAGGTGCTTCGCTTTTCCAATAAGGAGCTTCTTTGGAGAGGTCGATTTTTCATGCCAGGTCTATTTACGGGAGATCATCATTTCTATCTAGAAGAAAAAAGTGCTGGTGTTGTTGTCTTTCATCAAAACGAAGATTTTTCAGGAATTTTGGTTCCGTTCGTCGATCTTGAGGCGACCAAGCTTGGTTTCGAGAATATGAACCGAGAGCTAAAAGATCGCGTTGAAAAAAATAAAAGTCGTTGATTCGAAAATTTGTGGTATGCACATTGTAGACCACAAATTTCAAATCAAGGAGTTTTCCAATGAGAGGGCATTTTTTTTACGCAGTAAAAATACTTGTTGGTGTTGGGTTTTTTGTTAGCTCGAGTCTTTCTTTCGCCTATTGGTTGCCATTTTCTTGTTGGACCAATTTAATTATGGCAGATGGAACAGTTAAATCCCCCAGCGTGTATCAAATTTTTAAAGATGTGCCGTTTTTTGTTGGAGAATCCTACAGCCTTTTACAGATCGAAGATGTGAAGGTGAGATTGGGTCGCATAG
This sequence comes from Deltaproteobacteria bacterium, assembly GCA_947475005.1. Lineage (GTDB taxonomy): Bacteria > Bdellovibrionota_B > Oligoflexia > Oligoflexales > Bog-1112 > CANIBL01. The sequence continues at coordinate 46,349 of CANJLI010000014.1, forward strand.
ATGACGATACATCTTTTCCCATTCATGCAATTACAGCTTATAATTCTAAAGAACAAATTATTGGACAAGCAATTCATGTCTATTCGCAGGCAAAAGTCCATCTCAGGGTTCCAGTTGTAAAAAATGGTGAAGACCTTTTCTTGAATAGCTATTGCCATAAATATTCAAGTCCCCCTTCTGATAAAGAAATGAATGTCCCCCTTTAGACAGCTGGATTTTTTCGAAAAAAAGAGAGAAAATTAAAATTTCTCAAGATAAGGGAGCGCCTCTCGTAAAAATCCAATCACTTGTTCTCGTTTTTCAAACCGAAGGGCCTTTGGTAATTCTATGTGTAGTGCGGGTTTAAAGCGATCTAAACTCCCGTGAATCTTGGTAGATTCTGCACCAAAATAAATCTCGTCCAGAGGTTCGATCAAAAGTGTAAACTCCGAGAGACCGTGGATTTGTAGTAACCTGGTCCAGGATGTTTTTATTTTTTGAGCTGTCTCTTCGGTAACATTTGAGCAAGCAATTTCCATGTGAAACGAGCTTTTAGGGCGTGCATTGCCGTGAATCTCCACATACCAATCCGGTCTTAACGACAAGGACTCTACAGCGCGTAGGTACTGCGCATAGATGTCTTGAGCACGCTGGGTATGAGCCTCTTGGTGATGGGCGACATCGATGCCTTCGGTTGGCCGATTTACATTAATCGGTGTCTGCCGTTTTCTGTAGCCTGTTGCAACGACGCAGCCCCATCTTGGAAAAAGCCCTGCACAGGTTCTCTCTACAATTTCTCCGGTGTGGAGATCAAACCCATCGTGAGGGGCTGTCAGAAGATAGGGTGAGGGAGCGCCTATGCGTGCGATTTGGTCCGCTTGGCCTGCGTACAAGGGCGCAGTACCTAGCCAAAAGAGGCAGAATAAAGAATGGGTAGTAAAGTGTAAGAAGAGAACCTCCGTCATTGTAATTGACGGATTCTATTTCTTTTTTGGCTCGACTACCATCGAAGAGTAGGAGGCCTCCGTAATGGGGGCAAACATGGTGCGAATTTTTTCGCGCACCTCCTCAGGCTGCAGGGCTTCGAGTTTGTGAATGATTTCCTCGAAGGAGCGATGGTTGGGGGCAGCTGGCAATGAATAGTGCCAAAACGCAATGCTGTGAGGCGCTGTTTTAAAAACACTGATGAGGGGTTGTCGCGCAGACTCCAGCTCCTCTAGGGAAATTGGAAGGTCATCAAAAAGATGGGGCAGAATGGATTGCACCTTTACAAGGTCCATAGGTGCTGTGGAAACCGAAATTATAAAAATATCGTAACTACCCAGGTAGTTGTTTTTTCTTTTCTTTTCTTTTCTTTTCTTTTCTTGGGCACCAGCTGCGCAGTTGCCCAAACCCTCCTTGCCTCGCAATGGGAGAATGGTGCATGAAGGCAAAGATGGCAGCGGGAAGGCCGGCGCGACGGTCGGATCCCCCCGTCTCTCTCAAAACGCAAACACAA